>NZ_JAMYPA010000001.1:0-729635 GCF_040320105.1 Mesorhizobium sp. M0778
GACGATGCTCATGGGTGCCTCCTGGAAGCGAGACCATGGAGCAAAGGACGTGCGGGCGTTGTGCGGAAAACCGCAAATGTTGTGCTGGATGCCGTAGACAGGCTGGCCGGACAGCACCCCCCTCTGGCCTGCCGGCCATCTCCCCCTCAGGTGGGGAGATTGGACGTCACTTCAGCTTTCGCCAATCTCCAAAGTTGTCGAGTGAGCTTTGCTTGCGAAGCTACCAATCTCCCCCCTTGAGGGGGAGATGGCCGGCAGGCCAGAGGGGGGTGGGCGGGAACTCAGCGTGGAGCGATTAACGCCGCTAGTGCCTCCTCATCACCTTCGGCGCGTGGCCATGCTCCTCCCGGAACGCGCGGGCAAAGCTCGACATCGAGGCGAAGCCGCAGGCCAGCGCCACGTCGCGCACCATCAGCGTCGAATGCGCCAGCAGGTCGGCGGCGCGCTTGAGGCGCAGACGGCGGTAGTAGCCGTTGGGCGAGATGCTGAGTTCGGAGCGGAAATTGCGTTCGAGCTTATCGGAGGAGACGCCGAGCTTGTTGGCCAGTTCCGCCATGCCGAGCCGCTCTTCGACCGCATCCTCCATGATGGCGATGGCCGACAGCACCAGTTCGTTCTGCACGCCGGTCCGCAGCCTGAGCGGCATCAGCTTGCGGTCGACGCTGGAGCGCAGCGGGCTGTGCACGAACCATTCGGCGACGCCGGCCGCAAGCTCGGCGCCATAATCGTTGGTGATGATCTCCAGCATCATGTCGAGACTGCCGACGCCGCCGGCCGAGGTGAAGCGCTTGCGGTCGATGACATAGAGATCGCGCCTGAGCTCGATATCCGGAAACGCTTCGATGAAAGCCCCCTGGCTGGTCCAGTGCAAGGTGCAGGCATGGCCGTCGAGCAGGCCGGCCCGAGCCAGGAAGAAGGCGGCATCCGCCACCGCGCCGATATGGGCGCCGCCGCGCAGGCTCCTGCGGATCCAGCTCACCGCATCGTGCGCGACGAGATGATCGGCATCGCCGCCCGAGCAGACGACGACACGATCGACCTTCGGCGCGTCATGGGCGGCAAAGCCGGGCTGGATGACGACGCCATTAGAAGCCTCGACCGGGCCTTCGGTGGCGCCGACGATTATCCAGCGATAGCAGTTCCGCTTCGCCAGCACGTTGGCGGCGCGGAGCGGCTCGATCACCGAGCTGAACGCCATCATCGGAAAGCCAGGGAAGACCAGGACGGCGAAGGTGAGAGGGGCTTCGCTTGCCGTCGGTTGGTTGCGTTGTCGGTTGTTCATAGCTTCCGGAGCCGGGAGGATCGGGTCGCTACAATTCAGGCAGAATTGGCCTGGGTCAACGGAATAGCGTGCGGGGCGCGACACAGAACAATTGTCGCTTGTCGGTGATCCTTCACCCCCCTCTGTCCTGCCGACGTCTCGCAAGGTTTCTTGTTACCGGGCTCAACTCGCCAGCGCCTGATCCAGATCCGCAATCAGATCGTCGCCATCCTCGATGCCGGCCGACAAGCGCACCAGCGAATCGGATATCCCGATCTCCGCGCGTTTTTTCGCCGGGATCGAGCCGTGCGTCATCAGTGCGGGGTGCTCGATCAGGCTTTCGACGCCGCCGAGGCTTTCGGCCAGCGTGAACAGTTGCGTGTGCTCGAGGAAGCGCTTGGTGCCGGCGAGGTCGCGGTCGAGCTCGATGGTGATCATGCCGCCGAAGGCGTGCATCTGCCGTCTGGCGATGGCGTGCTGCGGATGGCTGGGCAGGCCGGGATAGATAACACGGCGGATGTCGGGGCGGCTTTCCAGCCAGTGCGCGATCTTCTGGCCGTTCGACGAATGACGCTCCATCCTCAGCGCCAGCGTCTTCAGGCCGCGCAGCGCCAGGAAACTGTCGAATGGCCCGGAAATGGCGCCGATGGCGTTCTGCAGGAACTTCAGCCGATCGGCGAGATCCTTGTTGTCGCCGACCACGGCGACGCCGCCGACCATGTCGGAATGGCCGTTGAGGTATTTCGTCGTCGAGTGAACAACGATATCGATGCCGAGCTCCAGCGGCCGCTGCAGATAGGGGCTGCAGAAAGTGTTGTCGGCGACCGACAGCACGCCTTTGCGCCTGGCCAATGCCGCGACGCCTTCGAGATCGACGACACGCAGCAGTGGATTGGTCGGCGTCTCGACCCAGAGCAGCTTGGTTTCCGGGCGGATCGCCGCTTCGACCGCGGCAAGATCAGTGAAGTCAACGAAGTCGACCTGGAGGTTGGCCGAGCGCTTGCGCACCCGCTCAAGCAGCCGAAACGTGCCGCCATAGATGTCGTCGGTGGCGACGATGTGGGCGCCGGAATCGAGCAGTTCGAAAATAGTGGCGATCGCCGCCAGCCCCGAAGCGAAGGCGAAGGCGGCTGTGCCGCTTTCGAGGTCGGCCACAGCGCGCTCGAAGGCAAAGCGGGTCGGGTTCTGGCTGCGGGCATATTCAAAACCCTTGTGCACGCCCGGGCTCTGCTGGCCATAGGTCGAGGTCGCGTAGATCGGCACCATCACCGCGCCCGTCGTCGGGTCGTGGCTCTGGCCGCCATGGATGGTGCGCGTCGAGAAGGCGAGGCGGTTCCTGCCCGATACGGTGGCTTTGACGGTCATCGGGCGCGCCTCAGATGGTTGATCAGGTCGATACGGGTTATCAGGCCAATGAATTCGTCGCCATCGAAGACGATAGCGACCTCGTTGCGGTCGAACACCGGCAGCAGCGCATCCAGCGTCTGGCTGGCCTGCAGCGTGTGCAGGGTAGAGGTCATGGCCGTACTGACCGGGGCCTTGAAGCGGTCCCAGCGGCTGTCATAGGGGCCTTCGACCTTGGCCAGGATATCGCTTTCGTCGATGATGCCGACGAGCTTGCCCTCGTCCAGCACCGGCAGCTGCGAAACATCCGAGCGGCGCATGCGGCCATAGGCGTTGAGCAGGCTTTCGTCGGGGCCGACATACACGGTGTCGCCGGTGCGATGCGAGCGCATCACCAGATCGCGCAAATCGCCATGCTGCTCCTGCTCGGCAAGGCCCTGTTCGGCCAACCAGAAGTCGTCGAACACTTTCGACAGATACTTGTTGCCGCTGTCGCAGACGAAGGTGACGACGCGCTTCGGCACGGTCTGCTCGCGGCAATAGCGGAGCGCCGTCGAAAGCAGCGTGCCGGAAGACGAGCCGGCGAGGATGCCTTCCTTCGAAAGCAGGTCGCGCACCGCCAGCATGCTCTGCTTGTCGGGGATGGAATAGGCCTTCCTGACCAGCGACAGATCGGCATTGGGCGGGACGAAATCCTCGCCGATGCCTTCGACGGTCCAGCTTCCGGCCTCTACCATCTTGCCGGTCTTGATCAAAGGCGCCAGCACCGAGCCGACCGGATCGGCCAAAATCATCTCGGTCTTCGGCGAGACTTTCGCGAAATAGCGGCCGAGCCCGGTCAGCGTGCCGCCGGAGCCGACACCGACGACAACCGCGTCGACGTCGCCTTCGAGCTGTTGGAAGATTTCCGGTCCGGTCGTGGTTTCATGAGCCAGCGGATTGGCCGGGTTGGCGAACTGGTTGGCATAGAAGGCGCCGGGCAGCTCGACGGCGATCTTTTCGGCCATGTCCTGGTAATATTCGGCATGGCCCTTGCCGACATCGGAGCGCGTCATGCGCACTTCGGCGCCGAGCGCGCGCAAATGCTGGATTTTTTCGCGGGACATCTTGTCGGGAACGACGAGGATGATGCGGTAGCCCTTGGGGATGCCGACCTGGGCGAGGCCGAGACCGGTGTTGCCGGCGGTCGCCTCGACGATGGTGCCGCCGGGCTTCAGTCTGCCCTGTTTTTCGGCGGCGGCAATCATCGACAGCGCGATGCGGTCCTTGATCGAGCCGCCGGGATTCTGGCTTTCGAGCTTGATGAACAGCCGGCACTTGCCGATGTCGAATTTGGTCAGCTCGACGACCGGCGTCTGCCCGATCAGATCGAGAACCGAGGCATAGGGCGGGCGCAAGCGGGACGATGCGTCGTCCGGTGCCACGATCTTGTGCTTGCTCATGTCAGATGCTCCGTTGCCAGAATGAGCAACCGCCCTGGAAGACGGCAACCTACCGTCTTTTCCAGCCGTTTGCAGTTGTAAAGAAGATAGATCGTGCCAATCCGGCCGCCAGCAGGGGAATGGAATTTCGCGAAAGCTTCGCCAGCCTCGAGGCTGGGCAAAAGATTTGCAGAACCTGCTTAGGGTTCAGGCGATCGCGGCCTGGGCTTCGATCTCGATCAGAAAATCCGGATTACCGAGGCCGGCGACGCGCAGCACTTTGATGATCGGGGCACGCCGCGGTTTGCCCAGAAGGCCATCCAGGCGCCGAAGGCCGGCCCTATGTCCAGGTCGCCGGCGATATAGACCGAGAGGCTGACGAGGTCTTCAGGCTTTGCCCCACCGGCTTCGAGCACCTTTGCCAGGTTGGAGAGCGCCTAAGCGGTCTGCGCAGCGAGATCGTCCCTGGCGACGATCCGGCCTTGCGCGTCGACCCCATTCTGGCCGCCGACCAGCACGATGCGCGCGGATGGCGGCAGCGACACGCCTTGCGAATAGGCCGGGTTGCTGTGCATGCCCTCGGGGTTCAGCCTTTCGATGGTCACTGCGCTTTTCCTCCTCAGCGAAAACTATACCGCGGCCGCCTGGCCGTCCGTAGGGTCGCACGGCACAGAACGGCAATCGTGCGGCCGTTTCAACGCACCATCTCGTTCGTTGCCGCCGCTGATTCCGCCATGCTACCCGGCGCTGGTCGAACAGCAATGCAAGGAATGGCCGATGAAGATTCTTGCCTATGACAATTTCAAGCCCGGCGTCACGCTCGACGACCTGCGGCCTTATTTGCGCGACGAAGTGTCGAACGTCTGGCGGCTCTGGAAGGCGGGGATCGTGCGCGAGAATTATGCGCGCGGCGATATTGGCGGCGTCATCATCGTCTTCGAGCTCGACAGCGTCGCGGAAGCGCGGCGCTACACCGAGGACTTCCCGCTGTCCAAGGCCGGGCTGCTGGAATGGCACTTCATCGCCTTTGACGCGCCATTGCCGCTGGAATTCCTGTTCGACCCGACCGTCGACATCGCCAAGCCGTGGGACCGGACGGCGGCATGATCCGGTCGCGCGACGGGATCGAAATCCCGGCCAGCCTGGCTGAGTGGTGCGATCCGCGCCGCACGGCGCTGGTGGTCTACGACATGCAGGTCGGCATCTGCCGCCAGGTGGCCGGCGCCGCCACCATCGTCGAGCGCACCGGCACGGTGCTGGAAGCGGCGCGCGTGGCCGGAATGCGGGTGGCGTTCACGCGCCATCTGTCGCTGCCGCGCAAATGGATGGGCGCGACGCAGCTGCGCACCGCCATGGCCTGGCAGCGGCGCGACAGCCCCGACACAGTTGAGCCGTGGTTCCCGCGCGACGCCGAAGCGACGCGGATCGTGCCCGAGCTGGAACCCCGCGATGACGAGGCGGTGTTCGACAAGCTCACGATGTCGGCCTTCGATTCCACCGCGCTCGGCTTTGCCTTGCGCGATTGCGGCGTGCGCACGATAGCGCTCGCAGGCATCGCCATGGAGATCGGCATCGAGCCAACCGTTCGCCAGGCGACCGACAATGGCTTTGTCGCCGTGGTCATCGAGGATGCCTGTGGCTTCGGCAACCGCGAGGCGCGCGACCGCTCGATGGCGACGCTACGCTTCCTCGGCGAAGCCGTTGTCACCGATGTCGCCAGCTTCTGCAGCGCGCTTGCCGGACCGGGTTGAGGACAGTCGGCTTGCTAGAGCGATCCACCCTTTCACGCAAACGTCGAACCGCTCCATCGCTTTGTCTCGCAATTGCGGACAGAAAACCGCTCCGCGCTTCCCGGAATTGATCTAGGTGGCTGCGCTATCGGTGCGAAAACGCGCGCCCTCGGCGCGGCCATGCACGCTTCCCCAGTCGTAGAGCGCCTGGAGCGCGGCGGCGAGATCTTCACCGCGCCCGGTCAAGGCGTAGCGCCCCTTGCCGTCGGGCGACATCTCGAGCGTGACGAAGCCGATCTCGACAAGCTCGGCCAGGCGCTGCGTCAGCATCTTGTCCGAGAGCGAGGGGATCAGCCGGCGCAGGTCGGAATAGCGCATCGGCTGTTCCTTGACGTGCGCCAGGATCACCGTCTTCCATTTGCCGCCGAGCGCGTCGAGCGCGAACTCGACCGGGCAGCCGTAGAGTCTTCCGCGTTGGGTCATGCGCCATGGTAGGCAAGGCATGGTGACGACGGAAGCAGAATTCGCCCGGTCATCTGGCCAGGGGTCGCGGCTCACGGCCTCGCCGGCCACAAAATCCAGGGAGGAGAACGAAGATGAGCGTACGCGACGCCAATCCGGTCAACGCGCAACAGCCGAAACGTGTGGCGATCGTCATCGCCAACCCGGCTGTCTCGACCACCACGGGCTGGCCGGTCGGCTTCTGGCGGAGCTAGCTCCCGCACCCCTGGTTCGCCTTCACCGCGAGGTTATGCGGTCGAGATCTTTTCACCCAACGGCGGCGGTCTTGCATCCGAAATTGCGTCAAGACAAAGGGGGCCTTATCCGAGCAATCGCTTGCTTAGCCGCGCACACTGCACGCGAATATCGGGAATGGCGTCGATCTCGAAGAAGGTGCCGCGCGTCAGCGGCCCGACCGCCAAAATCTTGGCCGATACTGTGCCATCGCCGGCGATGACCTCGCAGTCCGCGGTCACATCGAGGCCGAGCCGCAGCGGATCCGGCCGTGCCAGCCCACGGTCGACCAGCGACCGCACCACGCTGTTCGAGGTGGTCGAGATATCCCTGGCGATGCCGGTGCAATCATAGATGCGGGCGACATCGAACCTTTCGAGGCGCTGCGTGTGGCGGGACTGGACCTCTACGGTGTAGCCTGCGGCGATGTCGACGATGCGGCCGGCGACAAGCCGGATGCGGCCGGCCTGCACCGCCTCCGTAACGCGGGCGTAGACTTGCGGCGCCATGCGATGGCGGTGGATGTCCCACCACGCCTTGGTGTGCTCGACAAAGCGGCGCTTGGCCGAGGACGGCCAGTTCTGCCAGATCTTCTGGTTGAAGGGCCTCAGACCGTCGACGACGTCGCGCCAGTCGATGCCGGCCTTCTGGTTTTCCCGGATCAGGTCGCGGAACCAGCCGACGAAATAGGAAAGCTGGGTGCCGAGCGGGATATCGGCAACGTCGAGCTTGATGGGATTGCCCTTGCGATGCGGCGAAGGCAGCAGGCCGCGCCGCGACACCGCGACGATCGCGCCGCGATGACCGCGCTGCTCGAGCGACAGAAAGGCATCGACCATGCTCAACCCCGTGCCCAGCACCAGGACTCGGGCTTCGGGGTCGAGCGCGCTGTCGGCCTCGGATCCCATCCTGATCGCGTGGCCCTGCCCCGCCCCCGGCTCCTCGTCATGGCCGGTCGCCAGCACGGCAAGATGCGCAACCACGCTGGTGCCGTTGGCCAGCGCCACCTCGACGCCGGACGCGGTCGGCGAGATCGACAGGCTCTCCTCGCGGATCAGGCGCAGCCGGCCCGTCTGCTGCTCACGCGCCTCGAGTTCGTCGAGCAGCTCCTTGAGATAGCGGGCGTAGACGCTGCGCGGCGCATAGACCGGTGCCTGTTCCGGCGTTGCCAGGCCGCGTTCAAGTAGCCAGCGCGAGAAATTGCCGGGATCGTCGGCATAGGCGCTCATGCCCAACGCGCTGACATTCAGCACATGGGCTGAGAGCAGCGTTGAATAGGCCATGCCTTGCCCAAAATGCGGGCGTTTTTCGACCAGGCTGACGCGGAGATCGGGATTGGGCGACTTCAGCAGATGCGCGGCAAGCACGACGCCGCTGGCGCCGCCACCGACAATGATGATCGAAGTTGGAATGATCGAATTTGCGCGTCCGGTCATGCGCGCACCAATTGTCTTGGGAGCCATTGGTTCCGGAATTCTCGGGTCAGGCTTTGTTGATTCAGGCCTGGATTTTCAACGGCACCGAAAGGTCTTCGTCGCCGGCGATGTCGCGCATCTCGGCGAGGCTGCGCTGGTCCAGCACCTCGGCGATGGCCTGCCGGACCTCCAGCATCAGATGTCGGACTTGGCATGTCGCCTCGTTGCAATCTTCGCAGCGCTGATACTGGGTGCGGCTGGCGCAAGGAATGGGGGCAAGTGGCCCGTCGAGCACGCGCACGACGTGCCCGACCTTGATCTCGTCCGCTGGGCGCGCCAGGCGATAACCGCCCTCCTTGCCCTTGCGGCTCTGGACGAAACCGGCATTGCGCAATTCGCCAAGGATGGCATCGAGGAACTTTTTCGGAATATTGTTTGCGCGGGCGATGTCGTTGACGAAGGCGAGCTGTCCAACCGGCAGGCGCGCCAGATGAACGAGCGCCTTGAGGCCGTACTTACCTTTTTTCGTGAGCATAACCCGAACGTTTCTCTGTCATGCGATGACCCAAGGCCATCGGTTGCGAAACGCCTGGCGTGCCTCCCCGCCGCGTCCAAGCTGTCACTACAGATAAATTCTAGTGACATGATATACAAGCCAAGAAACGTTGATTTTGTTTCGTTTTCAAGCCGCAATGGCCATTTTGGCCGGGGCTTGTGGCCCTACGAGCACAGGAGCCGCCGCCAATGGGACACCGGCAAACTGGCCGGCGACAGGAATGTCCCGACCGGCCGACAGCAGCTTCTGTCCCTGAATTTGAAGGCCAAAGCATGCCGCGCGCGGCAACAAGGAGGGTGGCGTCGCTCATCGTCCTCTCCAATCCTTCAATGTCCATAAGAATACTAGACTTAACCCCGAGCACAGGAAATTCACTTTCAATTGTTCGGCCGTTCGCAGCATGGATTTGCCGGTGACCGGGCCAAAACGGAAAATTCTTGTTTGCGGCTGATGGCGCAATCACCGGTCGCTCCAACGGACAGCGAAGCCAGAGGCGAGGTGGAGCCAAGAAGGCAATTGAGGTGCTGCGCCATTGTTCAAAGCAGCGACGCAGCGGAGACCCGAGGATCGATGCCGCTATACTGACCAATGAATGCAGATCCAATAGTGCGCGCCATTCCGTCTCTGTTTCGGCTGACCTGACCGTCAACAGACCTTAGGCCGAGGCCCGCTGCAGCCGCCATATCCGCCTTCGCGCCGCGCCACTGACGGCTTTTTTCTAACAAGACGGCAATGGTTGGAAGGATTTAACTCTACAAGCCTTATAGACTTAGCTGACTATGAGGGAGCGATCCGATTTTTCTCTTTTCAAGGAGCCTTTCATGTCCACTATTTCGCGACGCGTCGTTCTCCTGTCCTCGGCGGCTCTGGCTGGTGCCGGCTTTCTCGGCCCAGCCCATGCGAAGGACCTCAAGATCACTATCGGCTACCAGACGGTCGTCGAACCCTCGAAGGTGCCGCAGGCCGACGGCGCCTATGAGAGCGCGACCAAGGCGGCAATCGACTGGCGGAAATTTGATTCCGGCGCCGACGTGATCGCCGCCGTCGCTTCCGGTTCGGTCGACATCGGTTATGTCGGCTCGAGCCCGCTGGCGGCGGCGGCGAGCCGCGAGCTTCCCATCCAGACCATCTTCATTGTCGGGCTGATCGGCGAATCCGAGGCCCTTGTCGCCCGCAACGGCGCCGGCATCGAGAAGGTCGCCGACCTTGCCGGCAAGAAGGTGGCGGTACCCTTCGTCTCGACGACGCATTACAGCCTGCTTGCGGCGCTGAAGCATGAGGGTGTCGAGCCGAAGTCGGTCGATATTCTCAATCTGCGGCCACCGGAGATCGCGGCGGCATGGGCGCGCGGCGACATCGACGCCGCCTATGTCTGGGATCCGGCACTCGGCCAGATCAAGACGTCGGGCAAGGTCGTGCTGGATTCCTCGCAGGTCGCCGCCTGGGGCGCGCCGACTTTCGACGCCTGGATCGTGCGCACCGACTTCGCCGAAAGGAACCCGGAGGCGGTGCGCGACTTCGTCAAAATGACGGGCGCTGCCTATGCCGAATTCCTGGCCAAGCCGGATCAATGGTCGGTGTCCTCGCCGCAAGCGGCCAAGATCGCCAGGATCACCGGGGCCAAGCTCGAAGACGTGCCGCAACTGCTGAGGGGCTATGTCTTCCCGACGCTCGAGGAGCAGGCCTCGGACAAGTTCCTCGGTGGCGGCACGGTCAAGGCAGTCGAGGCGACGTCGGCCTTCCTCAAGGAGCAGGGCAAGATCGACGCCGTGCTGCCGGATTATTCGAAATACGTGTCGTCGAAATATGTCGGCGAGGCGCTTGCCTCGAATTAGCGACCGCTCAATGCGCGCGTCCTCCCTTCCCTGACGCGCGCGTTGCCTGCAGATTCAGAATATCGGCGACGCCACATGACGCATCTCCTGCTCGACAAAGTCTCGATTCATTATGAAGGCCAGCCGGCGCCGGCCGTCGAACGCGTGTCGATTGACGTCGCCAAGGATGACTTCGTTGTCCTGGTCGGCCGCTCCGGCTGCGGCAAGACCTCGCTGCTCAATGTCGCTGCGGGCCTGGTCGAGCCTGTGCGCGGCAGCGCCACGGTAGGCGGCAGGCCGATCACGGCGCCAGGCTCGGACCGCGCCGTCGTGTTCCAGAACGACGCGCTGTTTCCGTGGCTGACCGCGCGGGAAAATGTCGCCTTTGCGCTCAGGCTGCGCGGCGTCGGGCCAAGTGAACGGGCGCGGCGCGCCGATGCGCTGCTGGCGCTGGTGAAGCTCGACGGTGCCGGCGACAAGCGCATCTGGGAGCTTTCCGGGGGCATGCGCCAGCGCGTCGGCCTGGCCCGGGCGCTGGCGGCCGAGCCGCAATTCCTGCTGCTCGACGAGCCGCTGGGCGCGCTCGATGCGCTGACACGGGAACGCATGCAGACAACGCTGCTCGATCTGTGGACGGCAAGCAATGTCGGCGTGCTGATGGTGACGCACGGCATCGAGGAAGCGCTGGTGCTCGCAACCCGCATCATTGTGCTGGCTCCCGACCCTGGGCGGGTGGTGCGGAGTTTCGAAACCGGCTTCAGCCGGCGCTATGCAGCCGGCGAGGCCATTCGCAGCATCAAGGCCGATCCCGCCTTCGCCGCGGCGCGCGGCGAGCTGACCGATGCGATCTTCGAAGGAGAGGCAGCATGACCGTTACCTCCTATACCGAGCGGCCGCAGCGCTCCAAGGCCGACGACGGAGCCGACGCGCTGTCCGTGCCATGGTCGCGGTCGCGGCCGAGACGCAGCCGCGTTTCGGCCCGCATGGTCAGCGCGATCACTGTTCTGGTGGTGCTGGCGGCGTGGGCACTGTCGGCCCGCCTGCAATTGGTGTCGCCGGTTTTCCTGCCGTCGCCCGTGGCAGTCTGGAACAAATTTGTCGTCGTCGCCCGTGACGGCTTTGTCGACGCGACGCTGCTCCAGCATATCGCCGCCAGTCTGTGGCGGGTATTTGCAGCGCTGATCGCGGCCGTTTTCGTCGGCGTTCCCATCGGGCTGGCTATCGGCATCAGCATCATAGGGCGCGGCATCTTCGATCCGCTGCTCGAATTGCTGCGGCCGATCCCGCCGCTGGCCTATCTGCCACTAATCATTATCTGGTTCGGCATTGGCGAGCCGTCCAAGATCCTGGTGATTGCCATCGCCATGCTGGCGCCGGTCGCGCTGTCGACGGCATCGGGTGTTCGCGGCGTCTCGCAGGAACGCATCAATGCGGCACGCGCGCTTGGCGCGACCCGCACGCAGCTTGTCCGGCACGTGATCCTACCCAGCGCACTGCCCTCGATCCTGACCGGCCTGCGCATCGCGCTTGGCGCCGGCTGGTCGACGCTGGTTGCCGCCGAGCTGGTGGCGGCGACGCGCGGGCTCGGCTTCATGATCCAGTCCGCCGCCCAGTTCCTCGTCACCGACGTGGTGGTGATGGGCATACTGGTGATCGCGGCCATTGCCTTCGTGCTCGAATTCATCATCCGCAGGATCGAGCGGGTGCTCGTCCCGTGGGCGGGGCGGGAGTGACCGGATCGGAGACGTGACGATGCCCCATTCCACCGCTGTGCTGCTTGCGCGTTTCGGCCATTGGCTCCGCCTGATCAAGGCCGGAGACAAACAGCCGCCTGAGGACGAACGCAAAGCGCCGACGCCGGTGCATCTGGACGCGGAGCGCAACCGCTTACCGCCGCGCGACGAAAGTTTCTACTGGGGCTGGCAATACTGGTCGCGGTGACCGGCCGCCACAGGTCCGCTGTGCGCTGCTCTGGCGGGAGCCTGAGGATCGACGCCTGCTCAAACGCGCGAACGGTTCGCCCAGGCCAGGCCGGCCAAGCCAACCAGCGCGGTGACGATGCCGACATAGAGCCATTGCGACTGGCCGGTCATGAAGCTGCCGCCGATAAGGCCGATGCCTTGCAATGACCACAGCACGCCGATGGCGAGCACAATCAACGCCAGCAGATTTTTGATCAATCTCATTGCTAAAACTCCTTTCCAAGTCGATCATCGGCCGCGCTCCTGCCGGAATGGAACAGCGAAAGAAGCGGCCCGGTCAGGCCAACTTCTACTTAGATGCAAATCTCTGATCTTGTGCAAGACGTGCTGAGGTCGATGCGAAGATCATCAAAGAAGCTGTGCCTTGCTGCGGAAACTCTCTGACAAATTGTTTCGCACCGACTCCAAACGTGTAACATTGTCATGGAACCGACAGATCATTGCCGCATTTGCTGCCTCATTCGCCTCTAACCGCTGCGGGTCTGTCAACGGAGCCAGTCCCCAACACATGAACAAAAGCAACCAGACCGCGCTTGCCGCGGCCATGATCGCGGCTGGCCTGATGGTCGGCGCATCCACTGCCAGCGCCGCCGCTCAGTGCGGCCGTGCCTCCTGGTACTCACTGCATTCCAGAACCGCTTCCGGCGAACGCATGAACCCGTCGGCGCTGACCGCAGCGCATCGCAGCCTGCCGTTCGGCACCAAGCTGAAGGTGACCAACCGCAACAATGGCCGCAGCGTCGTCGTGCGGATCAACGATCGCGGCCCGTTTATCAGGGGCCGCGTGCTCGATCTGTCGAAGGGCGCCGCCAGCCAGCTCGGCTTCATCAGCTCGGGCCATACCGCCGTCTGCATGGCACGCGTCTAACAGTCAGAGCGCCAGGCCGGACACCTCCTCCGACGATCGCACCGATAGGCGTACCCTTGGCTACGCCTTCGCAGGTGCACATTGAGCCGGCTGTTGCCGTTGAAGGCGGATTCCCAACATCTTGGACGAAAGAATGAGCATAAATCACGCAAGTTGACGTATTGCATCGCAGCAAATTGTTGCTAACCTCCCGCAAGACAAGGCTCGGCGCTGCTCGTCGGCCCTTCGATCGCAGTCGGCAGCGGGGTTCTCGATGTTCTACCAGCTTTACGAACTGAACCATGCCGCCTTGCAGCCGGCCCGCCTCTATGCCGATGCGGTGCGCCTGTTCTACTCCAATCCGCTCAATCCGGTTTCACACACGTCCTGGGGCCGCTCGGTCGCGGCAACGGCCGAATTGTTCGAACGCACGACACGCCGCTACGGCAAGCCGCAATTCGGCCTGACCAAGACCGTGGTCGACTGGAAAACCGTCGAGGTCAGCGAACGCACCGTCTGGTCGCGGCCGTTCTGCAATCTGGTCCGTTTCGAGCGGGCTGTCCCGGCCGGGCGCCGGCCGGATCCGAAGCTGTTAATCGTCGCACCGATGTCGGGCCACTATGCGACGCTGTTGCGCGGCACGGCCGAGGCGATGCTGCCCTATGCGGACGTGCATATCACCGACTGGGTCGACGCCCGGATGGTGCCGCTTGCCGACGGCAGCTTCGACCTCGACGACTATGTCGACTACATTGTCGACATGCTGCATGCGCTGGGACCCGACACCCACGTGATGGCGGTGTGCCAGCCGTCGGTGCCGGTGCTGGCGGCGGTGGCGCTGATGGAAGCCAAGGGCGATCCTTTCGTGCCCTCGACGATGACGCTGATGGGCGGCCCGATCGACACGCGCCGCAACCCGACGGCGGTCAATTTGCTGGCCCAGGAAAAGGGCATCGACTGGTTCCGCGACAACGTCATCATGCGCGCGCCCTGGCCGGTGCCGGGCTTCGGCCGCGAGGTCTATCCCGGTTTCCTGCAGCTTTCGGGTTTCATGAGCATGAACCTGGATCGCCACATCATCGCCCACAAAGACTTCTTCATGCACCTGGTGAAGCATGACGGCGACAATGCCGAGAAGCACCGGGAATTCTATGACGAATACCTGGCGGTGATGGATCTGACGGCAGAATTCTACCTGCAGACCGTCGATACCGTCTTCGTCCGCCAGGCCTTGCCCAAGGGCGAAATGACGCATCGCGGTGTGGCGGTCGACCCTTCGGCGATCCGCAATGTCGCCCTGTTCACCGTCGAGGGCGAGAACGACGACATCTCCGGCCTTGGCCAGACCAAGGCGGCGCACGACCTCTGCATCAACATTCCGGCCGACAGGCACGCCCATTACATGCAGCCGGCGGTCGGCCATTACGGTGTGTTCAACGGCTCGCGCTTCCGCTCCGAAATCGTGCCGCGCATCGTCGATTTCATTACCAGCTACGGCCGCCAGAACCGTGTTGCGGTGAAGCCCAGGCTGGTCAGGACCGGCAAGAAATAGGCGACCAGCGATGATGCCCGTCAATCCGCATCAGGTCGGTCAATGCCAAAATCATCGGTTGGCGGGGCCGTGCGGCCGGTCGACCTGTTGCACAATAGTCGCGTTGGCGCCACGCAGGTAACCATGCCGCAAAAATCAATCCATCCTCATAATTGACACCGACTGTAAATACCCCTTAACGTTTCGTTAACAACAAGGGACAAGCGGGGACAATGATTTCCTCACCAATGGCGAGAACGCTACGCCTGTGCGCGCTGGCTGGACTTACTGTGGCGGCAGGTTGGGCCAGTTCGGCCTCGGCAGCCAGCCCGATGATAACAGGTGGTCCGACGTCGCAGCCGATCGGCCATTATGATTTCTGCAAGACCTACCCGTCGGAATGCTCGATCCGCCCGAAGGATCTGTCGCCCGCCAGCATGACCGGCTCGCTGTGGCGCAAGCTGCTCAGCGTCACGGTAAAGGTCAACGCCGCCGTCAAGCCTGAGAGCGACTTCGACATCTACGGCAAGGACGAGGTCTGGGCCTATCCCGACAAGGGTGTCGGCGACTGCGAGGACTATGTCCTGGAAAAGCGCCGTGAGCTGAACCGGCTGGGCGTCTCGTTTGCCGATCTGCTGATGACCGTCGTGCGCAAGCCGGATGGCGAAGGCCACGCCGTGCTGACGGTGCGCACCGACAAGGGCGACTACATCCTCGACAATCTGACCGACCAGGTCCGTTCCTGGGACCAGACCGGCTATCGTTTCCTCAAGCGGCAGGCGATCGACAATACCGGCCGTTGGGTCTCGATCCGCGGCGGCCAGCAGGTTCTGGTCGGCTCGGTCCAGTAACAAAGCAACTCATTTCGGCCGGTTCAGCGCGGCGCGGAGCGACGCAATGATGCGGCGAAGCTCGGCTTCGTCGAGCTTTTCGATGTTGTCGGCCAGGAGATTGGCAAGCTCGGTCGCCGCCGGGCTAAGGCCGGACGTGTCGAGCTTGACGCGCGGATGCGAGGTTTCGGCCAACCGCGCCAGTTCCTCGGCGTCGTCCCAAATGATGTTGAAATAGCCGATGATCTTCTGGATCAGCGTCCAGCTCGGCGCACCGCGGCGGCCGTGTTCGAGCGCCGAGAGATAGGCTGCGCTGACGCCGATCGCCTTGGCCATGTCCTTCTGGGTGACGCCGCGCTCGTTTCGCAGCACGCGAAGCTTTTCGCCGAACGGGGTCACGAGCACATCCTCACTGGCGCATCCTCATGGGCGCATCCTCAAGAGCGCGCCCGCCGCAGACGGACGTAAAGCGCGCCCGAGCCGCCATGATTGCGGGCGGCATGGTCGTGGCTGGAGACAAGGGGCCGGAAGGCGGGCGTCGACAGCCATGACGGCACGGCGCGTCGCAAGACGCCGTCGCCGCCCGACGAGGAGCCCTTGCCGGTGATTACCAGGACATAGCGGATGCCGCCGGCATGCGCCCGGTGCAGGAAGGAAAACAGCAGCGAATAGGCTTCGTCCTGGGTCAGGCCATGCAGGTCGACGCGGCCCTCGATCGGCAGCCGGCCCTTCGACAGCTTGTCCAGCGTCGGTTCGTCGAGTGCGTGGGAAACATGCTGCGCCTTCGGTTTCGCGGCTGCGGCAGCATTGCCCGCGACCTGTACTGGCGGCGGCGCCTGCCTGGTTTCGTCGATCTCCGGCCCAAGCTTGGGAATATCGACGGCGATCTTGCCCTTCAGCGGCTTTGCCGTGCGCGCCACCAGGTTCCACAGGACCCGGTCGTCCTCGCTCAGCCTGTCGATGCGCCGGGTCATCGGTCTGCTCCTGAAACCAGCGGCCGGGGGATCAGCGCATAAAAATCGGCGGCGTTGCGGATAACGCCGGCGATCTCGCCGGCCGCATCGCCCGACCCAGCGAACAGATCGCCGCGGGCCGGCCCGATGATCGCCGAGCCGGTGTCCTGTGCGATCATCAGCCGCCGGAACGGTTTTTCGTCGAAGGCGGTCAGCGACGGCGCATCGATATGGAAGGGCGTGCCGAACGTGTGCAGCAGCCGGTCGACGGCGATCGAGCGGCCGGGTGTCAGCGGCACCTTGGCGGCAGCGACCGGGCCGAGCTCCGGGTCGTCGACGCCCATCTCGCGGAAGAAGATGTAGGAGCGGTTGCGCCAAAGGATCTCGTCGACGCGCTCCGGACGCGCCTTGAGCCAGGCACGGATCGACTGCATCGTCACTTTTTCCAGCGGGATCTCGCCTTCGTCGCTCAGGATCTTGCCCGGTCCGGTAAAGCGCTGGCCGGATTTGGCGGCATAGGTGACGCGGCAAAGCTCCCCGTCGGTCATGTTGAGCCGCGCCGCGCCCTGCACGTGGATGAAGAAGGCATCGACCTTGTCGGCGAGCCAGGCGATTTCCAGGCCTTGTCCAGCGAGCGCGCCGCGTTCGATCTCGCCGCGGTCGAAATATTCGACCGGGTCGTTCGGCGCCGCACGAGCGAAGGCAAGATAAGGATCCATGCCGGAAGGACGATTGCCATCGTCGATGTCGACAAGGTCGGCCGGGCGGGTTAGCAACGGCACCGAAAATCGTCGCGTGCGCACCGGCGAGGCGTCGACCTCCGGCTCGTAGAAGCCGGTGACGAGGCCTGGGCCGCCGTTTTCCGCCCCTATATGGGCCGGCACAAAGTAGCGCTCGAAGAAGCTTCGGGCCTCCAACCGATTCGCCGGCGAAACGGTGCGCGCTGCGGCATAGGCTTCGGCAAAGGCGCCGAAATCGACGCCGAGCGCGCCGGAGCGGTAGGGTTTCGTCAGGACATGAAAGGCCGAGCGGCGAAAGGCGTCAAAGGCAGGGAGTTGGTCGTCCTCGTCCCAGCCCGGCAATTCGCCAAAGGACTTTTCGCTGAAGACTCGAGAAAGCGACACGACAGCCCCCGCCGCCGTCCAGTTCAGTCTTCTTCTTCGGTGGCGACGAGCTTCCAGTTCGGATCGCGCGAGCGCGCGTCACGAGCGAAGGTCCAGACGTCCTTGACCTCGGCGACGGTCTCGGGATCGCCGTCAATGACGGCGCCGGCCTTGTCGCGGGTCGCTGAAATCAGTTCGCTGACAATGCGCAGCGTGATGTGCGCCTCGCTGCCCTTCATCTCGGCCGAAACGATGTCGGCCTTGTCGATGCCGACGAAGGAGGACTGGATTTTTTCGGCTTTTGCCTCGCGGTCGCCGATGGCCGCGACAAAGCCGTCATAGACCTCGCGCGACAAAAGGTTCTTCAAGGTTTTGCGGTCGCCATCGGCGTAGGCCATGACGATCATCTCATAGGCCATCTTGGCGCCGTCGACGAAGGTCTTCGGGTCGAAGGTCGGATCATTGTCCTTGATCGCCCGCAGGCCCCGGTTGAGATCTGTGTCGGGCTTGGCAAAGGCGTCGATCGCCGTATAGGCATCGGCCGCCGGCTCTCCCGCCAGCCGCTTGCGCGGCAGCGAAACCACGTTCTCGGGTTTCTGGGCGGCATCCTTGTCGTTCTTGCGCCCTGCCGTATATGGATCGAAGGGCGGGCGTTCGTTGCCCGTGCGTCGGCCAAGCACGTTGCGCAGCTGGAAGAAGATCACCACCGCCGCAATCAGAAAGAAAATTGTGCCGAAGTCGAAGAAGCCCATATCTTGCGCCAATCAATCCCTGCTTTGGCCGGACCAGCGGCCAAGCAAGGGCCGCGATCACATAGCGTTCAGTATCCAAAGCATATAGAACGCATGGCGCAATCATTCAAATCAAAGGCAGCCATACCTATCTAACAGCTCTGGTGCCAGCGGCGATTGCTCGCCGGCCGGCAAAACATCGAAACGATCGGTCAAGATTTGCGTATCTCGCTGCTTCCCCTGTTTGTTCTTGCGCTTCCGCTGCTGGAGATAGCCGGTTTCGTCATTGTCGGCCGCCAGATCGGCGCGCTGGCGACGGTCGGGTTGGTGCTGGCCTCGAGCGTCGCCGGCGCCTTGCTCCTTCGACACCAGGGTTTTGGCGTCATGGCCAGGGTCCGTGCCGAAATGGATGCCGGCCACGATCCGAGCCGCCAGCTTGCGCACGGCGCCATGATCGTTCTGGCCGCGATCCTTTTGATCATCCCCGGCTTCATCTCGGATATTTTCGGCATTCTACTGTTCCTGCCACCGGTGCGCGATCTTGCCTGGCGGATGCTGAAAGGCCGCATCGTGCTGGCCACCGATTTCGGCGTTGGTTTGCGGGCAAGGCAACGCGGCAAGACCATCGATCTCGACGACGGCGACTATTCGCGCGCCGACGACCATGCGCGCGGGCCTGACTCTCCGTGGCGCCGCCTCAAGGACGAGTAGCCGCAAGGCAACCGGCGTCTTTTGCAAACTTGTCTTGTCGTGCCGGCCATGATAGCGAACGCCCGAATTTCAATCCGGTCAGCAACGCTGCCCAGGCAAAAGGATCACAGCTTATGGCCAGCAACGACGACGCCCCGACCGGCGCAGCCAACGGTAATGGAAATGCGGAGCAGCCTTCGCTCAACGTGCTTGCGCAATATGTGAAGGACCTGTCCTTCGAAAGCCCCGGCGCGCCAAACTCGCTGCGCGGCCGCGACAAGGCCCCCGGCATCGCCATCAACGTCAACGTCAACGCCAACCCGCTTTCGGACAAGCAGTTCGACGTCAATTTGACGCTGAATGCCAAGGCGTCGTTCGACCAGGAAGTGCTGTTCAATGTCGAACTGGTCTATGGCGGCGTCTTCTCCATCAGCGGCTTCCCGCAGGAGCACATGCTGCCGATACTGTTCATCGAATGCCCGCGGCTGCTGTTCCCGTTCGCCAGGCAGATCATTGCCGAGGCAACGCGCAATGGCGGCTTCCCGCCGCTGATGCTCGACCCGATCGATTTCGCGCAGATGTTCCAGCAGAAGCTGGCCGAGGACCAGGCCGCCGCCAAGGTCAAGGTGAGCTGAAGGCGTTTGTGTCTCGATAGCGTTTGAGAAACCCCGCCTTGCGCCGGGTTTTTTTATGAGCCGCTGGCGGGACAGTGCCCCCTCTGGCCTTCCGGCCATCTCCCCCTTAAGTGGGGAGATCGGAACTTCACGTCAGCCTTCGCCAATCCTTCATCGTCGCAGGAATGAGCGAGGCGCTGGGACTGCCAATCTTTCCCACTGAGGGGGAGATGCCAAGTGGTGGCTAAAAGGGCAGGACAGAGGGGGCGACGGATCACTCCGCTCAAAATCACTATGCCGCGGAACTCGCTTCCCGGCCGATGCGCAGCCAAAGCGCCTTTTCGCCGAGGCTGCCAACCATGCCCGCGTGTGCAGCGCGCTCGGCATCGGTCAGGCGCGAGGGCAAGGCGATGGGCCTGACGCCGATCGAAATGTCGATGTCGTCGACATTCTGTCGTCCGCCCGCCGGCGTCATGATGCTGTCGAGGATGAGGCTGGCCTGCTTGCCGCCGATAAGCTCGATATAGACCTCGGCCAGCAATTCCGAATCGAGCAACGCGCCGTGCTTGGTGCGACGGCCATTGTCGATGCCATAGCGGCGGCAGAGCGCGTCGAGCGAATTGGGACCCATTGGATGCTTGCGGCGCGCCAGCGCCAGCGTGTCGACGATCCGTCCGGGATCGATGGCCGGATGGCCAAGCCGGCCGAATTCGAGATTGAGGAAGCCGATGTCGAAGCCGGCATTATGGGCGACCAGCTTGGCGCCGTCGATGAAGGCCAGGAACTCCTCGGCGATCTCCATGAAAGTCGGCTTGCCTTGAAGATCGGCGGCGCTAATGCCGTGCACGGCCTGCGCCTCGTGATGAATCGGGCGGCCTTGTGGGTTGATGTATTTGTGGAAGGTGCGGCCGGTCGGAAAGCGGTTGACCAGCTCGATGCCGCCAAGCTCGATGACGCGGTCCTCGCGCGTGTCGAGGCCGGTGGTTTCCGTATCGAAGATGATCTCACGCATCGAATCAGTCCATTGGTTCCGCGTCATTCTAGCCGAATCACACCCGGAACAAAATGGCAACAAGTAATGTGGGCTGCAAGCCTCTTAACCCGGCCTGGCTGCTTTATCCCCGACTAGTTCGGCGACGATCGCATTGACAGCCGCGCGGGCGGCGTCAAAGCCCTGGCCGGTGTCGACGACGAAGTCGGCGCGCCGGCGCTTTTCGGCGTCGGGAACCTGCCTGGCCAGGATCGACGCAAACTTTTCCTCGCTCATGCCCGGGCGCGCCAGCACGCGGGCGCGCTGGATCTCGGCCGGCGCGGTGACGACCACAACCTTGTCGACGCGATCGCGGCCGCCGGTCTCGAACAGCAGCGGTATATCGAGCACGGCAAGTGGCGCGCCGGCGGCACGATTTTGCGCCAGAAAGGCATCGGCGTCGGCACGGACCAGCGGATGGATGATCGCTTCCAGCCGTTTCAGCGCGGCGGCATCGCCGAGCACCCGTTCGGCCAACTTTGTGCGATCGACCGCACCGGATCGGGTGGTCCCGGGAAAGACCACCTCGACCATTGGGGCGGCCTTGCCGGCATAGAGGCGATGCACCGCCTCGTCGGAATCATGGACCGGCACGCCGGCCTCGGCAAACATCTTTGCCGTGGTCGACTTGCCCATGCCGATCGATCCGGTGAGGCCGAGCACGATCATGGCTTCGCGCCGATATCGGCAATGATCATTTGCCGCAGTTCGGCGGTGACCTGCGGCCTGGTGCCGAACCAGCGCTCGAAGCCGGGCACCGCCTGGTGCAGCAGCATGCCGAGCCCATCGACGGTCTTGAGGCCGCGCGCGCTGGCTGCGGCGAGCAACGGCGTTTCCAGCGGAACATAGACGATGTCGGTGACGATGGCGCGGTCGGGCAGTCTGCCCGGATCGGCGGACAGGCCTTCATTGCCATGCATGCCGAGCGCTGACGTGTTGACCAGCAGGCCGGCATCTTCGAGCAATTCACCGGCCGCCGCCATGCCATGGGCGGAGACGCCGGCACCGAAGCGGTCGCGCAGCTCCTGCGCCCTCGCAAGCGTCCGGTTCACGATGCGGATATCGTTGACGCCGCGCTGCTTTAGCGCATGGATGACCGCGCGAGCGGCACCGCCGGCACCGAGCACAACGGCCGGGCCGTCGGCCGCCCAACCCGGTGCATACTCGTCCAGATTGGCGGCAAAGCCATGGGCATCGGTATTGCCGCCCCACAATTCGCCATCCTCAAACCACAGTGTGTTGACCGCACCGATTTGTTCGGCCGCGTCGTCGCGGCGCGCCGCCAATGCGAAGGCGGCCTCCTTGTGCGGGATGGTGACGTTGCCGCCGCTATAGCCTTGTGCCTGCAGCGTTTGCAGGAATTCGGCAAACGCTTCTGGCGCAACGTCAATGGCCTCGTAGACGCCGTCGATGCCGTATTTCGCCAGCCAGTAGCCGTGGATCTTCGGTGACCTGGAATGGCCGATCGGGTGGCCGGTGACGAAGGCTTTTTTCGAGGCCTCAGCCATCGATCGCCCCGAGCTCACGCAGCTTGGCCAGCACCGGCAAAAGCGGCAGGCCAACAATGGTGAAGTAGTCGCCCTCGATCTTTTCGAACAGCTGGATGCCCTCGCCTTCGATCTGGTAGGCACCAACGCTGGACAACGCCTTGGCGCCGACGCGCGCCAGATGGCGGCCGATGAAGGCCGGATCGAGCTTGCGCATGGTCAGGCTGGCGATGCCGACATGCCGCCACAGAACCTGGCCGTCACGGGCCAGCACGACGGCACTGTTGAGCTGATGCGTCTTGCCCGACAACGCCAACAGATGACGGCGCGCGCCTTCCATGTCGGCCGGCTTGTGGAACAGCTCGTCGCCGAGCGACAGCGTCTGGTCGCAGCCGAGCACCAGGGCGCCGGGCTTGCGCTCACTGACTTCGGTGGCCTTGGCCTCGGCAAGCACTAGGGCGACGTCCTCCGGCGACACGCCGCTATTTTGCAGCGGCGCCTCCAGCGCACGTTCGTCGACAGAAGCCGGAACCGCTTCGACCACAACGCCGGCATTGACAAGCAGCGCCTTGCGGAACGGGCTGCCCGAGGCAAGGATGATTTTTTCGGCCATTTTTTTCGCCCGTTTTCTGGCGCTCACTAGGGTGTGTCGAGATTCAGGCAGGCCGCGCCGAGAGTGGTGGCTTCCGAGAACCGGAGCGGAGTGTACTTAAAGTACGTGAGCACCGGAAGCGCGGGAAGCCGCCGTTTGCAGGCCGGCATCACCTGAATATCACACGCCCTAGCGCGTCTTGCCGCGCAGGGCAACGATAGCCGCCGCGGTCTCCTCGATCGAACGGCGGCTGACGTCGATCATCGGCCAGCCATGCCGTGTGCAGATCTGGCGGGCGTAGGCGAGCTCTTCGGCGATCGCGGCGCGGTCGACGTAATCGGTCGGCTCGTAGGCGCTGTTGCCGAGAACGCGGTTCTGCCGGACCTGGGAGATGCGCTCGGCAGTGGCGATCAGGCCGACGATCAGTGGCCTCCTGGCGTAGACCAGGCTTTCCGGCACCGGCACGCCGAGCACGATCGGGATGTTGGCGGTCTTGATGCCGCGATTGGCGAGATAGATGCTGGTCGGCGTCTTCGAGGTGCGTGAGATGCCGACAAGCACGATATCGGCATCGTCCATATTGGCCGGCAGCTGGCCGTCATCATGCTCCATGGTGAAATTAAGCGCGTCGATGCGGCGAAAATATTCGGCGTCCAGCACATGCTGGGCGCCGACGCGGCGGCCGGCCGGCGTGCCGAGATAGGACTGGAACACCGTGAGCACCGGCTCCAGTACCGAGACGCAAGGCAGGCCCATCGCCGCGCAGCGTTCATCGATGCCACGGGCAAGCTTCTGGTCGACGACGGTGTAGAGGATGATGCCCGGCTCCTCCTCGATGTCCTCGAACACTTTCGTTACCTGCTTTTCGGTGCGGATGAGCGGGTAGATGTGTTCGATGGCGCGCGCATCCTTGTATTGCGCGGAAGCGGCGCGGCCGGCGGCCAGCAGCGTTTCGCCGGTGGCGTCGGAAATCAGGTGAAGGTGAAAGAAGCTCTGCGGTTTGTTCACAGGATACATTCCAGGCTGTGGGCCGATGTGGATAAGCCGGGCGGAAAACTCGGCCACCGCCAAACGACTGTATCAGATGCCGGTTTGTCCACAATTCGATGTGCTGTCGGCTTCTTCGGGCGGTTGGGGACAAGTCCGGGGACTGAGCTTTTTGCCTTCGCTTCATCCACAGGGGCAAGTTCCTTGGCCTGGCGGCAACGCATTGACTCCAGTCGGAAATTCCCGGCTTTCCACAAAGTTATGCAATCCCGTTGGAGAAGCGCGCGACAATATGCTGGCTGGTCTTTTCCAGGGCAAAGCGGGACAGGAGACAACCACCACAACCAACAGACTCTTAGAATCATAAGATTCCTAAAAATAGTATATTTAATTATAGGGAAGCCTGGAAAGGCGAGCGCTCAATGCCTCAAGACCGGATCGTGCTGGACGTGTTGAGAGGCAAGGCAGCGTTTCCGCCGCCGCTCTGGGTGATGCGCCAGGCCGGCCGCTATCTGCCGGAATACCGGGAGACGAGGAGACGGGCCGGATCGTTCCTCGATCTTTGCTACGACCCGGATCTCGCCGTCGAAGTGACGCTGCAGCCGATCGAACGCTTCGGCTTCGACGCATCGATCCTGTTTTCCGATATCCTTGTCGTGCCGCATGCACTCGGCCGCGACGTGCGCTTTGAAGAAGGACGCGGCCCGCTGCTGACGCCGATCTCGGCTGCGGAGATCGAGGCTCTCGACGGCGAAATGTTTCACGTGAATCTCGAGCCGGTCTACGAGACGGTGCGGCGGCTGCGCGCCAGACTGCCTGATGAAACGACGCTGATCGGCTTCTGCGGTGCGCCCTGGACGGTGGCGACCTACATGATTACCGGCCATGGTACGCCCG
This sequence comes from Mesorhizobium sp. M0778, assembly GCF_040320105.1. Classification (NCBI taxonomy): domain Bacteria; kingdom Pseudomonadati; phylum Pseudomonadota; class Alphaproteobacteria; order Hyphomicrobiales; family Phyllobacteriaceae; genus Mesorhizobium; species Mesorhizobium sp. M0778. Next base: position 24,551 of record NZ_JAMYPA010000001.1, read on the forward strand.
ACCAGGCGCCGGCCAGGCTGTTCGCCTATCGCGAGCCGGCGGCCTTTCTTCGGCTCCTGAAAGTGCTTGCCGATCATTCGGCTGCCTATCTGATCCGGCAGATCGAAGCCGGCGCCGACGTGGTGCAGATCTTTGATTCGTGGTCCGGCGTGCTCGACGAAGCGTCTTTCGAGTTGTTCTGCGTCCAGCCGGTGGCCGAGATTGTCCGGCAGGTGAAGGCTGTCCATCCCGACGTTCCGATCATCGGCTTTCCCAAAGGCGCCGGAGATCACTACCGGAGCTATCGCCAGACGACCGGCGTGACCGGGCTGGGCCTCGACTGGACCGTGCCATTGTCGACTGCGAAGGAATTGCAGCGTGACGGCGCCGTGCAAGGCAATCTCGATCCGCTGCGGCTGGTGGCGGGCGGCAAGGCGCTTGCCGACGGCGTAGGGGCGATCCTGAAGGCGTTAGGGGACCGGCCGCTGATCTTCAACCTCGGCCATGGCATCACGCCGGAGACGCCGCTCGCGCATGTTGAGCAGATGGTCAAACTGGTGCGGAGCGCGTCGTGACGATGATGGGCGCAGACAATGCGAACAGCACGAACAGCGGTAGCGGGGCGATGCGCCGCGCGGCAATCGCGATCGCCATTTTCCTCGTGCTGGCCGGGCTGCTGTTTCTCTTCGGGCCCGATGATTTCTATCCCTGGGCAAAGGCGATCCATGTGATTGCCGTCATCTCCTGGATGGCGGGCATGCTCTATCTGCCGCGCTTGCTGGTCTATCATGCCGATGCCGAAAAAGGCTCCGTCCAGTCGGAGACCTTCAAGGTGATGGAGCGCCGCCTGCTGCGCGGCATCATCAATCCGGCGATGGTGATCACCTGGGCGTTCGGCCTGTGGCTCGCCTGGAAAGGCTTTGGTTTTCAAGGCGGCTGGCTGCATGCCAAGATCGCTGCGGTGGTTGGCCTGTCGGCCGTGCATGGCTATCTCGCCGGCGCCGTCCGGAAATTTGCCGAAGACCGCAATGAAAAACCGGCAAGGCACTGGCGGATCGTCAATGAGATCCCCACATTGCTGATGATCGTCATCGTCGTCCTGGTTATCGTGAAACCATTCTGACGTATTCGGTGCCCGCAAAAGGCGGCTTGCTCTTTCACCCGACCGACGATAAAAGACGGGTCTTCCTTCCCGTCATGCGCCGCCCGTCATCGCTTTCGGCCGCGCCCGGCATTTGTCGCATCCCGCCGATATTTTTCCCAAAGCTCATTCAGAGTCCGTCCATGCAAGAAATGAAACTCACCGAGTTCAAGAACAAGAAACCACCAGAGCTGATCGCCTATGCGGAATCGCTCGAGGTCGAGAACGCCAGCGTCATGCGCAAGCAGGAGCTGATGTTCGCGATCCTGAAGAAGCTGGCGGCACAGGATATCGAGATCATCGGCGACGGCGTCGTCGAAGTGCTGCAGGACGGCTTTGGCTTTCTGCGCTCGGCCAACGCAAATTATCTGCCAGGTCCCGACGACATCTATATTTCACCCTCGCAGATCCGGCGGTTTTCGCTGAAGACCGGCGATACGGTTGAAGGCCCTATCCGCAGCCCGAAAGAGGGCGAGCGCTATTTCGCGCTGCTCAAGGTCAACACAATCAATTTCGACGATCCGGAAAAAATCCGCCACAAGATCCACTTTGACAACCTGACGCCGCTCTATCCGACCAAGCGGCTGAAGATGGAGATCGACAATCCGACCACCAAGGACATCTCGCCGCGCGTGATCGACCTGGTCGCGCCGATCGGCAAGGGGCAGCGTGCGTTGATCAATGCGCAGCCGCGCACCGGCAAGACGGTTCTCATGCAGAACATCGCCCACTCGATCACCGCCAACCATCCGGAATGCTATCTGATCGTGCTTCTGATCGACGAGCGGCCGGAGGAGGTTACCGACATGCAGCGCTCGGTGAAGGGCGAGGTGATCTCGTCGACCTTCGACGAGCCGGCGGTACGCCATGTCCAGGTTGCCGAGATGGTGATCGAAAAGGCCAAGCGCCTGGTCGAGCACGGTCGCGACGTGGTGATCCTGCTGGATTCGATCACGCGTCTCGGTCGCGCCTACAACACCGTCGTGCCGTCATCCGGCAAGGTGCTGACCGGCGGTGTCGACGCCAACGCGCTGCAGCGGCCAAAGCGCTTCTTCGGCGCCGCCCGCAACATCGAGGAAGGCGGCTCGCTGACCATCATCGCCACCGCGCTGATCGACACCGGCAGCCGTATGGACGAAGTCATCTTCGAAGAGTTCAAGGGCACCGGCAACTGCGAAATCCAACTCGACCGCAAGGTGGCCGACAAGCGCATCTATCCGGCCATGGACATATTGAAGTCCGGCACCCGCAAGGAAGACCTGCTGGTTTCCAAGCAGGATCTGCAGAAGATCTTCGTGCTGCGCCGCATCCTGGCACCGATGGGAACAACCGACGCCATCGAGTTCCTGATCGACAAGCTCAAGCAGACCAAGACGAATGCGGACTTCTTCGATTCGATGAATACGTAGGGTTGGGGGCTGGCCGTTGCCTTCGTCATCCTCGGGCTTGGCCCGAGGATCCATGCCGTGAGCTCTACCGGAGAAAGCAGCGGAGCAGAATTTGCGCCGTTGCAGCGCGCGAAAGTCACGGCATGGATCCTATGGTCTGCGCTGCGTCGCTTCGCTCCTTGCTTCGCCATAGGATTACGAATCCTATCTTCGGCGCAATAACCCTTCCAGCTCTTCAGCTTCCGTTACCACCGGCAGGCAGACCTGCCCCGTGCACAGCCAGGCGCCGGGCTCGGCCGTTGGCGGCAGGACGCCGCCCGGCAAGGCCGGCAGGTTTGTCGCCGAGCCAACAGGCACGACGATGTCCACCCGACGTGGGTCCGGATTTCGATTCGCAACCGGAACAAGCCTTGGATTCTCGGGTTTATCCACGATCACTAGTTTCAGCGGTTCGAGCGCCAGGGCACAGGCATTGACGATTCCTGCCTGGCCATAGGGCTGGTGCTCCGCCCGCCCGGCCGCATGCTCGGCGACTGTCCAGGCTTTTTCCCAGAGTTCGAGATCGCGGGTCAGCGACGACAATCGGACCATGGCTTCGATGATCTGCCCAGTGGCGGAAGGAATGGCCTCGTCGACATCGCCGCGGATGCGGATCGGCACATCCGTGCTGTTCGATGCGGTCAGATAGTAGCCGGTCTTGTCGCTGTCCCGGTGCCAGAGATCGAGTTGCTCAATGAAGTTCCCGGCGCGATCGATATAGTCGGGATTGCCGGTCGCCTCGAACAGCGAGACCGCCGCATTGGTCATGGCGGCATAGTCGCTCGAAAGAGCCGGGAACAGCCTCTTTGCGCCGAGCATGGAATGCGACAGACGGTTATCGCGCCCGGCAGCCGCAATGGCGGCAAAGGCCGCTGCCGCCGCTACGATCCAGTCGGATCGGCCAAGCGATCGCCCGACCTCTGCAAGCGCTGCGATCATCAGACCATTCCAGTCGGTCAGTGCCTTGCCGTCACGCCCTGGCCGGATGCGCTGTGCCCTCGCCGCGAGCAATTTTTCTTTCAGCGGGACGAGCTGTTGGCGGTCGATCACACTTTGCGTCTGCTGGGCTTCTGTCTGGCGGATGATCGGCTTGCCCTCCCAGCCGTGCGGGTCGGCAAGTGTGAAGTAGTTGAAAAACAATGCTGATTCGTCATCAAGGGCAAGCTCGACCTCATCCTTGCTCCAGGTATAGAACAGCCCTTCTTCCCCTTCGCTGTCGGCATCGAGACTGGCAGCGAAGGCACCGCCCTCGACCCGCATTTCGCGCAACAGCCAGGCAATCGTCTCTTCGATTCGCAACCGGAACAATTCCTTGCCAGTTGACGCATAGGCCCAATTGCACAGCCGGACGAGTTGGGCATTGTCGTAGAGCATCTTTTCGAAATGCGGCACCAGCCATTCGGCGTCGGTCGAGTAGCGACTGAGGCCACCGCCGACATGGTCGTAGATGCCGCCGGCCAGCATCTTTTCGAGGCTGAGGAGAACGGCGTCACGATGGGCTGCGGTGCTGTCGCGCAGCCAGGACAGCCAGAGGCTCTGCATGAACGGCGCGTTGGGGAATTTGGGTGCGCCGCGCAGGCCGCCCAGCTCGCGGTCGATCATGCCGTCAATGCCGTTGGCGAGCTTCGCTAGCGTGTCGCTGTCGAGTACGGCCTTGGCATGGCTGCCCGCCAGCCGCGCCTCGACATGCGTAGTCAAACCGTCGGCGCTTTGGTTAACGCTTTCTTTCTTCTCCCGCCAAGCCTTGTCGACCGCCTCCAGCACCTGGACGAAGCCCGGGCGCCCGTAGCGGGCTTCGCGAGGGAAGTATGTGCCGCCCCAGAACGGCTTGCCGTCCGGCGTCAGGAACATGGTCAGCGGCCATCCGCCCTGCTCGCCCATCGAGGACAGCGCCGCCATGTAGATCTGGTCGATGTCGGGGCGCTCCTCGCGGTCGACCTTGATATTGACGAAGAGACGGTTCATGACGGCGGCGACGCCGTCGTTCTCGAAGCTCTCATGCGCCATGACGTGGCACCAGTGGCAGGCAGCGTAGCCGACTGACAGCAGGATCGGACGCTGCAGCGCCTGTGCTTCGGCCAGAGCGGCAGGCGACCATGGCCGCCAGTGCACCGGATTGCCGCTGTGCTGCTGCAGATAGGGACTGGCCTCTTCGGCAAGCAGGTTTTGTGCAGGCAATGTCACGGCGCAACTCGTTGGTGGATTGAACAGGCATAGCTAGGGCGCTTCGGCAGAGCGGGCAAATGATTTCAAAAGACTCCATCGTGGCACTGTCGAGCGGGCGCCTGCCGGCCGGCATTGCGGTGATCCGAATTTCGGGGCCGCAGAGTCGATTCGTAGTCGAAACGATTGCCGGATCGGCCGTGCCGAACCGCGTTGCTAGCTATCGCAAGTTACGGGCGCCGGACGGATCGGTGCTGGACAGCGGCCTGGTCGTCTTCTTTGCCGGTCCCGACAGTTTTACCGGCGAGGACGTTGCCGAGTTCCATGTGCATGGCGGACGCGCCGTCGTGGCGAAGATGCTGGAAACGATCACCTCCTTCGACGGCGTCAGGCATGCCGAGCCGGGTGAATTCACCCGCCGCGCCTTTGTCAACGGCAAGCTCGATCTGGTCGAAACCGAGGCGCTGGCCGATCTCATCAATGCCGAAACCGAGGCGCAGCGGCGCTTTGCCGTGCACAATGCCGAAGGCGTGCAGAGCGAACTCTATCTGGGCTGGCGCCGACGGCTGATCCACGCCCGCGCGATGATCGAGGCCGAGATCGATTTTGCCGACGAGGACGACGTGCCGGGTTCGGTCGCCGACACAGTCTGGTCCGACGTGCGGGCCATGATCGCCGAGATCGAGCGCCATGTCGCCGGCTTCCGCGCTGCCGAAATCATTCGCGACGGGTTCGAAGTCGTCATCCTCGGTGCGCCGAATGCCGGCAAATCCAGCCTGTTCAACGCTCTGGCGCGGCGCGAGGCGGCGATCGTCACCGATGAGCCGGGCACGACCCGCGACTTGCTGGAGGTGGTGCTGGACCTCGAAGGGGTGCGGGTCCGGGTAACCGACACCGCCGGTCTGCGCGAGGCGCCCGGCAAGATCGAGGCGATCGGCATCGAGAAGGCCAGGGCCAAGGCGCACAGTGCGGACCTGCTGTTGCTGCTTGAGGAGATGGCTGAGCCAATGGCGATCGGTGTGCTGCCGGGCGCCATTCCGGCGCTGAGGGTCGGAACGAAGGTTGATCTTCTGAGGGCCAAATCACCCTCGCCTGCGGCGCACTACGATATCGCTATCTCGACGCAGGACGGCACGGGAGTGGCCGAATTGCTGGACGAGATCGGGCGGCACGCCGCAGCGCAGATCGGCCAGGCCGGCGATATCCTGCCGTCGCGGCTGCGGCACGTCGAGCTGCTCAATGAGACGAAACGCTTCCTGCTTGCGGCAGCGGCAAGTAGTGACCGCGGACAGGAATTGCGCGCCGAGGAACTGCGCCTGGCGGCGGATCGGCTCGGACGGATCGTCGGCGCGGTCGATGTCGAGGATATGCTCGACGTGATCTTTTCGCAATTCTGTATCGGCAAGTGACTCACGTGAAACATTGGGAAGAATACGCCCCAGTGATTCACGTGAAACGCTGGGCGGTCAGTGGGGGCATTGTTTCACGTGAAACGATTCGCTGTGCAAATGTCGCAGGTGCTGCAGGTTGAGGGGGTTAGGTGCGGCCCTCGCCTTCTCCCCCTGTGGGAGAAGGTGGCCGAGCGAAGCTCGGTTGGATGAGCGGTGTTCCAGCTTGGCACCGACGGTGCTCCGTCCAGCACCCCTCAACCGTCTTGGCGCCGCGCGCCAATCCACCTTCTCCCACAACAAGGGGAGAAGGAAGACAGGGCAGCGCCGGGCGTTCTCTATCTGCAATGGTCAGCGCAGTTATGCGCCTGAAGCCTCTCTGTTCTTGACAGCTCGTCCGGGCGGGCACATGTGTCGGCAGATTTGAATCGGAAGATACAGATGACCAATCGCTATGATGTGGTTGTGGTGGGTGGCGGCCATGCTGGGTGCGAGGCGGCCAGTGCTGCCGCGCGTGCCGGCGCCAGAACCGCGCTGGTGACGCTGCGCTTCGACACGATCGGTGTGATGTCCTGCAACCCGGCGATTGGCGGCCTCGGCAAAGGCCATCTGGTTCGCGAGATCGATGCCATGGACGGGCTGATGGGGCGCGTCGCCGATGCGGCCGGCATCCAGTTCCGTCTGCTCAACCGTCGTAAGGGGCCAGCGGTCCGCGGTCCGCGGACGCAAGCCGACAGGAAGCTCTATCGGCTCGCCATGCAGGCGGCAATCCGGCAGCAGGCCGGCCTCGATGTCATTGAAGGCGAGGTGCTGGACTTCGACATCAATGACGGGGAAATCGACGATGGGCGCATCGCGGCGGTGCTGCTGGCGGATGGAAGCTGGCTCGCCTGTGGCGCCGTGGTGCTGACGACCGGCACCTTTCTGCGCGGGCTGATTCATATTGGCGAGAAGAAAATCGTCGCCGGCCGCATGAACGAGCAAGCGAGCATCGGCCTGTCGGCGACGATGAGCCGCGCCGGCGTCAGGCTCGGGCGGCTGAAGACCGGCACGCCGCCGCGGCTGGACGGCAGGACGATCGATTGGGCGTCGCTTGAGAGCCAGGCGGCGGATGAAGATCCCGTGCCGTTCTCGCTGCTCACCGACCGCATCGAAAACCCGCAGATCCATTGCGGGATTACGCGCACGACCAATGTCACGCATGAGCTGATTCGCGCCAATCTTGGCCGCTCGGCTATGTATTCGGGGTCAATCGAAGGCGTCGGGCCGCGTTATTGCCCGTCCATCGAAGACAAGATCGTCAAGTTCGGTGACCGCGAAGGCCACCAGATTTTTCTGGAGCCAGAAGGGCTCGACGACGACACGGTGTACCCGAACGGCATCTCGACCTCGCTGCCCGAGGACGTACAGCTCGACATCCTGAAAACCATTCCGGGGCTGGAGCGGGCAACAATGCTGCAGCCCGGCTATGCCATCGAATATGACCATGTCGACCCACGCGAACTCAAGCCGACGCTGGAAACCAAGCGGATCGCCGGGCTTTACCTCGCCGGCCAGATCAACGGAACCACCGGCTACGAGGAGGCTGGCGCGCAAGGGCTGCTTGCCGGCTTGAATGCAGCGCGCAAGGCGTCGGCGAGCGCTGAAATCGTGCTGAGCCGCACCGAAGCCTATATCGGGGTGATGATCGACGATTTGACCAGCCGCGGCATCGCCGAACCCTACCGGATGTTCACCTCGCGGGCCGAGTTCCGGCTATCGCTGCGGGCCGACAACGCCGATGAGCGGCTGACGCCGCTGGCGATGAGACTAGGGATCGCCTCGCCGGGGCGGATGCAGCGGTTCAACAATGTCGTGCAAGACCTTGATAAGGCGCGGCAGCTCGCCCTCGGCACCACGATGACCCCGAATGAGGCGGCGCGCCATGGGCTCGAGATCAACCGGGACGGCGTACGCCGCTCGGCCTATGAGTTGCTGGCCTATCCCGGCGTCGACATCGCCTGGCTGGGGCGCATCGAACCTGCTTTTGGCGCTATCGACGCCAAAACGGCCGAACGTCTTGAAACGGAAGCCAAATATTCCGTCTATCTCGACCGCCAGCAGGCCGACGTCTCGCAAATCAGGCATGAGGAGAGCCGGCTTATTCCCGAGTCGCTCGACTTTGCTTCTGTTCCCGGCCTGTCCAATGAGTTGAAGCAGAAGATGCTGGCACGCCAGCCGCGTTCCATCGCTGACGCGCAGCGTATGGAAGGCATGACGCCGGCGGCGCTGGCGATTATCGTCGCGCATGTCCGCAACGCCGAGGCGGCCGCGCGAAAGCAGGTCGCGTGAGCGCTGCGTCCTGGGCGAACCTGCAACAGGCAGCAGGCCCGGTTTCACGTGAAACATTCGGTCGTCTGGTCGAGTTCGAGGCCGTCTTCCAGAAATGGAATCGCCGGATCAATCTAGCCGCGCAATCGACGCAGGACGATGTCTGGCGCCGCCACATCCTCGACAGCGCGCAGCTGGCGCGAATCAAACCGGACGCGAAGCGCTGGGTCGATCTCGGCTCCGGCGGCGGTTTTCCCGGGCTTGTGCTGGCCTTTCTGCTGGTCGAGCGTGAAGGGGCCAGCATCGACCTGGTTGAAAGCAACCGGAAAAAAGCATCGTTCCTGCAAGCGGTCGTCGGACAGTTCAGCCTGCCTGCCAAGGTCATCGCGCGGCGCATAGACGACAGCTATCCTCTTGTTCCTGCACCACAAATCGTCACGGCCAGGGCGCTTGCGTCGTTGCCGACCTTGCTCGACTTGGCGGCGCCGTGGCTGACGAAGGGCGCGCGCGGCCTGTTTCACAAAGGCCGGGATTACCGCGCCGAAGTGGCAGAAAGCGCTCAACGATGGTCTTTCGATCTGGTAGAACATACCAGTGTAACCGACGCGCAGGGCGTCGTTCTCGAAATATCCGACTTGCGACAGCACCCTGGCTAGTGACCGGCGACCCCGAATGAATTTCTGGCATAGACCCATGATGAAGAACGGCCCCCGAATCATCACCGTCGCCAACCAGAAGGGTGGCGTCGGCAAGACGACGACGGCCATCAATCTGGCCACCGCGCTGGCCGCCATAGGCGAACAGGTGCTGATCGTCGATCTCGATCCGCAGGGCAACGCCAGCACCGGGCTTGGCATCGACCGGCGCGACCGCACCGTCTCCTCCTATGATGTGCTGACCGGCGAACTCGACCTGGAAGCGGCGGCGATCCCGACGGCGGTGCCCGGCCTGTCGATCGTGCCGTCGACACTCGACCTGCTCGGCATCGAGATGGAAATCGCCTCGGCGCCGGATCGGGTGCTGCGGCTGCGCAATGCGCTGCGGGCTTCGGCCGAGCGTTCGGCCAATTTCGGCTATGTGCTGATCGACTGCCCGCCCTCGCTCAATCTGCTGACGCTGAACTCGATGGCCGCGGCCGATTCGGTGCTGGTGCCGCTACAGTGCGAGTTTTTCGCGCTGGAGGGCCTGAGCCAGCTTTTGGAAACGGTCGAGCAGGTGCGCCGTTCGATCAACCCCGATCTGACGATCCAGGGCATCGTGCTGACGATGTTCGACGGGCGCAACAATCTCGCCAACCAGGTGGTGCAGGATGTGCGGGCGCATATGGGCGATAAGGTCTATGAAACCGTCATCCCGCGCAATGTCCGCGTTTCCGAGGCGCCGTCCTATGGCAAACCGGCGATTCTCTACGACCTCAAATGCTCGGGCAGCCAGGCCTATCTGCAGCTTGCTTCGGAAGTGATCCGCCGCGAGCGCAAATTGCGTGCCGCCTAACAGTAGCCAACAAGCGATTCGATACCGAAACGATCTGGACGGACGATGAACGAAGACCCTTCGAGAAAGAGACTGGGCCGGGGATTGGCGGCCCTGATCGGCGAAATCGATCGCCCGGCGGCACCGGAAAAGCCGGGGCTGGCGGCCGACGGCAAGGTGCCGATCGAGTTCCTCAGCCCTAACCCGAAAAACCCGCGGCGGCATTTTGGCGACGCCGACCTGACCGACCTCGCCCAGTCGATCCGCGAACACGGCGTGGTGCAGCCGGTGGTGGCGCGGCCGTCGAAAACCCAAACGGGCCGCTACGAGATTATCGCCGGCGAGCGTCGTTGGCGTGCGGCGCAACGCGCCGGGCTGACCGAAATCCCGATCATTGTGCGCGATGTCAACGATCGCACGGCGCTCGAACTGGCGATCATCGAAAACGTCCAGCGCACCGACCTCAACCCGGTCGAGGAAGCGCTGGGCTACCAGCAGCTGATCGACGACCACGGCTATACCCAGGCCGATCTCGGCCAGGTGATCGGCAAGAGCCGCAGCCATGTCGCCAACACGCTGAGGCTGCTCAAGCTGCCCGACGTCATTCGCGACATGCTGGTCGATGGGGCGCTGTCGGCCGGCCACGCCCGTACCTTGGTGACGGCCGACGACCCGGCCGGGCTCGCCAAGCGGATCATCGATGAGGGGCTTTCGGTGCGCCAGGCCGAGGCGCTGGCGCAGATGCCGGTCGGCGCGCCGGCGGCAAAACGCCAACCCGCCGCACCGCCGCAAAAGGATGCCGACACACTGGCGCTGGAGCGGCAGATGACCAGTACGATCGGCATGATCGTCACGATCGAGCACAACCAGCGCGGCGGCGTGATCAGCGTCGCCTACCGGACGCTGGAGCAGCTTGACGAGCTTTGCCGAAGGCTGAAGCGGGAGTAGGTAGGTTGCCAAAATGCCCGGGATCTTTAGCCGGCAAATAAATTTTTGTCCTAAGACTTGGCAGTTCCGTCTTCTAATAGGAGAACAACCGCGCCGGTGATTGGCGAAATCGCTCGAAGTGGTTAATCTCCCCCCTTGAGGGGGAGGTGGCCGGCAGGCCAGAAGGGGTCGTCTCACATCAAGCGCCCACGTCGTCTGTCGTCGCGGAAGGCGCTGGCGTTCCACGCGCTGTGACCCCTCTGTCGCCTCGGCGACATCTCCCCCTCAAGGGGGGAGCTCAGGTGCGCTGCGCCAGCCTTGCGCTTTCCACGGCAATGCCGAGCAGCGCCTGCCGTGCCAGCGCGATCGACAGATCGGGCCGCCGGCGCGTTTGCAGCACCGCCGTCTGCAAGCGGGTCAGGGCGCGGCCGAGCGCCTCGCTGCTCCAGCGTTCGAGGGCTTTCTCGACCAGCTTGCGCCTGGAGAAAAACACCGGCGGGCGCGCCGCGGCTACGACCGAAGCGGCATTGCGGCCGCCGGCGTCCATCAGGCCGCGCATCGCCTGGATCGTCTGCAACTGCCGCATCGCCGATGAAAGCACCAGGAAGGGCTGGCCGCCAGACTGGCAATGGCGGGTGAAGGCGCTGTCGAAGTCGGCGATCCTGCCTTCGAGCAGGGCGTCGACGGCCGCATCGAAGGAGAGGCCGGAGACATCGCCGGATGTCGCCTTGACGTCGTCGAGGCCGATTTCGGCCTGGCCATGCGCATAAAGCACCAGCTTTTCGATCTCGCCGCGCGAGGCCAGCCGGTCGCCGCCGAGGTTGCGGCGCAGCGCCTGCCGCGCCTCCAGCGTCATCGACATGCCAGCCTTGCGCAGTTCGTCGTCGATGACCGTGTCAATGTCCCTGGCCTCATCGGCGTAGCAAGGCAGAGCCATGGCATTGTCCGCCGCCTCCACCACGCCGCGCAGGCCGACGCCCTTCTTCAGGTCACCGGCCTCGATCAGGATAATGGCATCGCGCGGCGGCTCGGCGGTCAGCGCCCTGACGTCGTCGGCAAGCGCCTTCTGAGCGCCGGCATTGCGCACCCATAGCAGGCGCCGCTCCGAAAACATCGGCACGGTGTGCGCCTCGTCGAGCAGGCGGCCCTCGTCGCGATCGACCTCCGATCCGTCCAGCCTGACCACCGAGAACGGATCGTCGAGCGGCAGGCCGGTCCTGGCGGCAAAGGCCTTTGCCCGCTCGGCGACCAGCCCGCGATCGGGACCGTAAAGCAGCACGATCGAGACGCGCGGATCCGGCTTCGCGAGCCATGAATCGACCTCGTATGCTTTCTTCTGTGCCATGGTGTTGTGGTTAGCATGGCGAGAGCTCCGGGTGAACCACAGGCGCCGGCCTGCTAGTTCTTGTCCTCGGGGGATTGCAGGATGCTATCAGGCTTGAACGAAGTATCGGCAGCACCGAGGCGTTCATAGTCCGTCATTGCCGCGTCAAGCGATTTGTCTTTCTCGACCGACCACAAAGTCACTGAGGCCAGATAATTTGTGAAGGCGTTCTGCTCTCTTGCGAAAATGGCGGCCAAACGCGAGTCGTTTTGGAAAAAGCGATCGAGTTCCTGTTTGATTGCAACGTCATTCTTCGCCAGCGACCGTATAGCCCATACAGCCGATGCCACCGTCATCACACGCATCATGTCTTTTGATGCCTGGCTCTTGGGGCACCCATATTTCCGGCATGCAGCGACAATCATGATATTCTCGGGGCGACCTGGAGCCACCGCACCCGCGAATTTCCCCATAACAAGGCCGATGCGGATTGCGTCCGCCGCGATGCCGTCACGGCTGGTTCGAAGATTTTCCAGAATATGATCTATGTAGGACAAGTCTCCTGTCGCCATATAGGCGCCAAGCAGCAGATCATTGTCCAACGGGACAAAGAGGGGTGTCAACGTTTTCAAAGGCATGGCACCGGGGGATGCTGCATCCTCCAGCTTTCGGCTCGACGCGAAACGCCGCGCTTCGTCCGTGAGACCAGCCTTGTGCAGAGCGGCCAGATAAAGGTCAGCCGCGCGATCGGAGGGCACGCCATCCAGCAGTTTTCGTCGCATCTCCGGCGAGCCGTCGAACAATGCAGCGAAAAACCCGGTTATCGTTCCGTTTTCAGCGCTGGACGGAGCTTGATCCAAGGTTGTGATAAGCCGGTCAATGCAGGCAGCATCCCTCGTGCGATAGTACGTGCCGATGCAATCGTCCGACTGAGCGAAAGCTGGTCGACCGGATCCAACCAGAAAAGCTACAATCGCCAAAGCGACGACGGCCCTCGATCTGCCTTGCATTCCCGCCTCTCTCACAACGATGCCGTCAGGATAAGGTCCTGAATGGTAGGCGCAACTTGAATCGCTGGATGTGCGGGCTCGTCAAAGGCAAGCTCACCCCGGGACATATCGTCTGTTGCGGCAATCGTCGGCAAATTTCTGCTAAGTTGCGTGCTGCCGTCCAACATCGACAAGAAATTTCGCAGACACATCTTCATCTTGTGCGCGGCAGGCTGCATCGGCGGGAGCCGAAGGACCGAAGCCCTGCCCGACGAATTGGCACTGGTCCGGCGGTGTGCAAATATCGCGCCGGGCAACAGTGGAGGACCGAGATCATGGCCGATGCCGGAATGTTGCGCTTCCATGTTCCGGAGCCGGAGGTGCGGCCGGGCGGCACGCCGGATTTTTCAGACGTGACCATCCCCAAGGCCGGCTCGGTGCCGCGCCCCGAGATCGACGTCGATCCGCGCACCATCCGCGATCTGGCGTTCTCGATCATTCGTGTGCTCAACCGCGCCGGCGAGGCGGTCGGGCCGTGGGCCGGCCTGCTTTCCGACGAGGAACTGCTGGAGGGGCTGCGCCATATGGTGACGCTGCGCAGCTTCGATGCGCGCATGCAGATGGCGCAGCGCCAGGGCAAGACCTCCTTCTACATGCAGCATCTCGGCGAAGAGGCGGTGAGCTGCGCCTTCCGCAAGGCGCTGGCGCCGGGCGACATGAATTTTCCGACCTATCGGCAGGCTGGGCTGCTCATCGCCGACGGCTATCCGATGGTCACGATGATGAACCAGATCTATTCGAACGAGGCCGATCCGCTGAAAGGCCGACAGCTGCCGATCATGTACTCGTCGAAGGAGCACGGCTTCTTCTCGATCTCCGGCAACCTGGCAACGCAGTACATCCAGGCAGTCGGCTGGGCGATGGCTTCGGCGATCAGCAATGACCAGAAGATCGCCGCCGCCTGGATCGGCGACGGCTCGACCGCCGAGTCCGACTTCCATTCGGCGCTGGTGTTCGCCTCGACCTACAAGGCGCCGGTCGTGCTCAACGTCGTCAACAACCAGTGGGCGATTTCGACCTTCCAGGGCATCGCCCGGGGCGGCTCCGGCACTTTTGCTGCCCGCGGACTGGGCTTCGGCATCCCGTCGCTGCGCGTCGACGGCAATGACTATCTCGCCGTCCATGCGGTGGCCAAATGGGCGGCGGAGCGGGCGCGCAACAATCTCGGGCCGACGCTGGTCGAATATGTCACTTACCGCGTCGGCGCCCATTCCAGCTCCGATGACCCGTCGGCCTACCGGCCGAAGGCCGAGTCCGACGCCTGGCCGCTCGGCGACCCGATCGTCAGGCTGAAGAACCACCTCATCCAGCGCGGCGTCTGGTCGGACGAACGCCACGCCCAGGCCGAGGCGGAAATCCTCGACACGGTGATTTCGGCGCAGCGGGAGGCCGAGCGCCACGGCACGCTGCATGCCGGCGGCAAGCCCTCGGCGCGCGATATGTTCGAGGGCGTCTATGCCGAGATGCCGCCGCACCTCAGGCGCCAGCGCCAGCAGGCGGGAGTCTGACCATGCCGCGACGGACCATGATCGAGGCAATCCGCGACGCCATGGACGTGTCGATGGCGCGCGACGGGCGTGTCATCGTCTTCGGCGAAGATGTCGGCTTCTTCGGCGGCGTCTTCCGCTGTACGCAAGGCCTGCAGGCGAAATACGGCAAGAGCCGCTGCTTCGATGCGCCGATCAGCGAATCCGGCATTGTCGGCGCGGCCATCGGCATGGCCGCCTACGGGCTGAAGCCTTGCGTCGAGGTGCAGTTTGCCGACTATGTTTATCCGGCCTATGACCAGATCGTCTCGGAAGCGGCGCGGCTGCGCTATCGATCGAACGGCGACTTCACCTGCCCGATCGTGGTCAGGATGCCCACCGGCGGCGGCATTTTTGGTGGCCAGACCCACAGCCAGAGCCCGGAGGCGCTGTTCACCCACGTCTCCGGGCTGAAAGTCGTGGTGCCCTCGAACCCGCATGACGCCAAGGGCTTGCTGATCGCCGCGATAGAGGATCCCGACCCAGTGATCTTCCTGGAACCGAAGCGGCTTTATAACGGACCCTTCGACGGTCATCACGAGCGGCCGGTAACACCATGGTCGAAACACGAGCTTGGCGAAGTCGCCGACGGCCATTACACGGTGCCGCTCGGCAAGGCGGTGATCCGCAGACAGGGCGCTGCGGTCACCGTACTTGCCTACGGCACGATGGTCTATGTCGCCCAGGCGGCGGCCGAGGAGACCGGCATCGATGCCGAGATCATCGATCTGAGAACGCTGCTGCCGCTCGACCTCGAGACGATCGTCGCCTCGGTCAGCAAGACCGGGCGCTGCGTGGTCGTGCACGAGGCGACGCTGACATCGGGGTTCGGCGCCGAACTTTCGGCGCTGGTTCAGGAGAACTGCTTCCACCATCTGGAGGCGCCGGTGGCGCGGGTCACCGGCTGGGACACGCCCTATCCGCATGCGCAGGAGTGGGACTATTTTCCCGGTCCTGCGCGGCTAGGCCGCGCGCTCGTCGAAACGATGGAAGCCTGAGGGGGAAGACGATGGGCGAATATGTCATCAAGCTACCCGATGTCGGTGAAGGCGTCGCCGAGGCCGAGCTGGTCGAATGGCAGGTCAAGGTCGGCGATCTCGTGCGCGAGGACGCCGTGCTGGCCGCTGTGATGACCGACAAGGCAACGGTCGAGATTCCCTCGCCCGTCGATGGTGAGATCCTCTGGCTGGGTGCGGAGATCGGCGACACGGTGGCGATCGGCTCGCCCATCGTGCGCCTGAAGGTGGCCGGCGAGGGTAACGTCAAGCCGCCACGGGACGTTGAGGCGGGCGCCAAGCGTACCCCCACCCCTAACCTTGCCGGGGCGAGCCACGGGTCTCGCCCGTCCTTCGGACCCCCACAAGGGGGAGGGGGACGAGCTTCGGCTCCCAAGGCCGACGCCAAACCAGTCCCACCTCCGTCAGGAAGCGCTTCTGTGCGCGAAAGTGAGCCGGCAACGGAATTCCCCTCCGGCGGGGGTACTGCGCCGATCTCCGGCGCGCGGCGTCCGGAGGGCGAAAAGCCGCTGGCCTCGCCGGCCGTCCGCCTCAGGGCGAAAGAGGCCGGCATCGACCTGCGGCAAATTGTGGGGAGCGGCCCGGCCGGCCGTATCCAGCATGAGGACATCGAAGCTTTCCTGGCGCGCGGACCCGGGCCCGCCAAGATCTCCGGGCTTGTCCGCAACGAGGCGGTCGAGGATATCAAAATAGTCGGGCTCAGGCGAAAGATCGCCGAGAAGATGACGCTGGCCAAATCGCGCATCCCGCACATCACCTATGTCGAAGAGATCGACGTCACCGCGCTCGAGGATTTGCGCGCCGCGCTCAACAAGGAGAAGCGGCCGGGCGCGGACAGGCCGAAGCTGACGCTGCTGCCGTTTCTGATGCGGGCGATGGTCAAGGCGATCGCCGACCAGCCAAACCTCAACGCGCTGTTCGACGACGAGGCGGGCATAATCCACCAGCATGGCGGGGTCCATATCGGCATCGCCGCGCAGACCCCGTCGGGGCTGGTGGTGCCGGTGGTCAAGCACGCCGAGGCGCGCGACATCTGGGATTGCGCAGCCGAGGTTGTCAGGCTGGCTGAGGCGGCAAAATCCGGCACGGCGACGCGCGACGAGCTCTCTGGATCGACCATCACCATCACTTCGCTCGGGGCCATGGGCGGTGTGGCGACGACGCCTGTGATCAATCATCCGGAAGTGGCGATCCTCGGCGTCAACAAGATGATGATGCGGCCGGTGTGGGACGGCACCCAGTTCATCCCGCGCAAGATGATGAACCTGTCCTCCAGCTTCGACCACCGCGTCATCGACGGCTGGGACGCTGCGGTGTTCATCCAGCGGATAAAGGCGCTGCTGGAAACGCCAGCGCTGATTTTTGTGGATTGAGGAGATGAATAGAGGATCGCAGGGGCGCAGGATGAGAGCAGTAGCGATCCTTCGCGCCCCCCTCTGCCCTACCGGGCATCTCCCCCTCAAGGGGGGAGATTGGCCGTCATCCCGCCTTTCGCCAATCTCCAGCTTTGCAGGACTAAGCCGAGCGCGAAAGCTGCCAATCTCCCCCCTTGAGGGGGAGATGTCCAGTAGGACAGAGGGGGGTGCTGTCCCGCCGGCTCGTCGAACTAAGGTGCCATGATGAAGGAAATCTCCTGCAAGCTGCTCGTCATCGGCGCCGGTCCCGGCGGCTATGTCTGCGCCATCCGCGCCGGGCAGCTTGGCATCGACACGGTTATCGTCGAGTTCGGTAAACCGGGCGGCACCTGTCTCAATGTCGGCTGCATCCCGTCCAAGGCGCTGATCCATGCGGCCGAAGAGTTCGAAAAGGCGTCGCACTTGGCCGGCGGCAAGAGCCCGCTCGGCATTTCAATCGCAACACCATCGATTGATCTCGAAACGACCATCGCCTGGAAGGACGGCATCGTTAGCCGGCTTAACAGCGGCGTTGCCGGCCTGTTGAAGAAGGCCGGGGTCAAGACCGTGCACGGCTGGGCGAAATTCCGTGACGGCAAGACCGTCGAGGTCCAGACCGAAACCGGGATGCAGGTGGTCCGCGCCGAGACGGTGGTGATCGCCACGGGCTCGGCGTCGGTCGAATTGCCGTCGCTGCCCTTCGGTGGCCTGGTGATCTCGTCCACCGAAGCGCTGGCGCTGAGCGAAGTGCCGGAAAGGCTTGCCGTCGTCGGTGGCGGCTACATCGGGCTGGAGCTCGGCATCGCCTTCGCGAAGATGGGCGCCAGGGTGACCGTGGTCGAGGCTTTGCCGCGCGTACTGGCGCAATATGATGCCGAACTGACCCGGCCGGTCGTGAAGCGGCTCGCCGAGCTCGGTATCGAGGTGCTTGTGGGCGCCAAGGCCAAGGGGTTGTCGACCAAGGGCGATGCGCTGCTGGTCGAGACGAAGGACGGCAAGAATGCCAAGATCGTTGCCGACAGGATTCTGGTCACCGTCGGGCGCAAGCCGGTGGTCGAAGACTGGGGGCTGGAGCAGATCGATCTCGACATGGCGGGAAAATTCATCCGCATCGACGACCAGTGCCGCACCTCGATGCGCGGCATCTTTGCCGTTGGCGACGTCACCGGCGAGCCGATGCTGGCGCACCGGGCGATGGCGCAAGGCGAAATGGTCGCCGAGATCGTCGCCGGCCACAAGTGCAGCTGGGACAAACGCTGCATTCCCGCTATCTGCTTCACCGATCCGGAGCTGATCACCGCAGGCCTGTCGCCGGAGGAGGCAAAGGGGCTCGGCGGCGAAATCAAGGTCGGATTGTTCCCCTTCGCCGCCAATGGCCGGGCGATGACGAAGATGGGTGAGGAGGGCTTTGTCCGGGTCGTTGCCCGCGCCGACAACCATCTGGTGCTCGGCATCCAGGCGGTCGGCCAAGGCGTGTCGGAACTGTCGACGGCCTTCGGCCTGGCCCTGGAAATGGGCGCGCGTCTGGAGGACATTGCCGGCACCATCCACGCCCACCCGACGCAAGGGGAGGGTTTTCAGGAAGCGGCGCTGAAGGCGCTCGGGCGGGCGGTGCATATTTGAGGGCAGGGTGATCTCCCCTCTTGAGGGCGAGATAGCCGGCAGGCCAGAGGGGGTCGGTTCGACTGGATTCGACCTCCCTTACGACAGTCGGAGGTTAGCGCTCTACGCGAGGCGACCCCCTCTGTCGCCTTCGCCGACATCTCCCCCCTCAAGGGGGGAGATTACGCAGCTCAACCCGCCAGTCGGCTAACCATCTCGTGCTGCGCGTAGGCGCGGCCGAAGCGGTTGGCCAGGAAGGCGTCGAGCGCGATGTCCTCCTGCTTGATGAAGCCCTTTGCCGGCAAGGTGCCATCGGCCAGCATGTCGAGCACGGCGCAGATGGCGGAGGCAGTGGTGATCTGGATGGCGCTGCGTACCGTATCGCCGACACGCCTGGCGTAGATCTTGTTGGCGTAGGTCTCCTGCAGCAGGCGGCCGTTCTTGCGGCCGCTGACGGTGACGAAGACGATGACGACGTCCTGCAGCGTCGCCGGCAGGGCGCTTTCGAAAATGTCCTTCAGCACGTCGCGGCGGTGGCGCAGGCCGAGGTCGTTGAGCAGCGCCTTCATAATCGCGGCGTGGCCGGGGTAGCGGATGGTGCGGTAGTTCAGCGTCCGCACCTTGCCTTTCAGCGTTTCGGCCAGCGTGCCCAGCCCGCCCGAGGTGTTGAATGCCTCGTAGCTGACGCCGTCGAGCGAGAATTCTTCACGCTCTTCCAGCGGCGGCACTTCGACCAGCTCGCCTTCGACGATCGCCTCACAAGGCTCGCAATATTCGTTGATGACGCCGTCGGTGCTCCAGGTCAGATTGTAGTTCAGCGCATTCGACGGGTATTGCGGCAGCGCGCCAACCCGCATGCGCACGCTTTCCAGCGTGTCGAAGCGGCTGGCGAGATCGTTGGCAACGATCGAGATGAAGCCCGGCGCCAGCCCGCATTGCGGGATGAAGGCGCTGTTGCCGGAGCGCGCCAATTCCTTGACGCGCCTGGTGCTGACGACGTCCTCTGTCAGATCGAGATAGTGCACGCCGGCGCTGGCCGCCGCTTCGGCGATGCGCGTGGTCAGATGGAAGGGCGCAGCGCTGAGCACCGCGAACTTGCCGGCCAGGGCGGCTTCGAGGGTGCCGACGGCCTCGATGTCGAGTTCCAGCGTCTCTACGCCGGCCGGCAGTTCGGCCGCGCCGAGCTGCGCAGCCGAGCGGTCGACCAGGGTGACATGGTAGTCGCCCGTGGATGCCAGCATCTCGGCTATGGTCGAGCCGATCTTGCCGGCGCCGACGACGATGATTTCCTTCATGACCGGTCCCTCGCACCAATATTAAATAGACGGCTAGAATCGCAGCTTGCCTGTCGAAAGGAAGCGTGGGATTGTGCAAAACGCAGTCTCTGTTTGATCAATGCGCCGGCAAGGTTCGTCGAAATGCTTAGTGATGCCGACCAGGCGCTGCTTTCCCTGCTGCGCATCAATGCACGCGCCTCGACCGCCGAACTGGCGCGGCGGCTGGGCGTCTCACGGACGACGGTGCAGAGCCGGATCGAGCGGCTGGAGCAGCGCGGCACCATCACCGGCTACGGCGTCAGGCTTTCGCCGGATTACGAACAGGGACTGGTGCGGGCGCATGTCCTGCTCACCGTCACGCCCAAGCTTGCGGACAAGGTGGTGCGCAGCCTGCAGGCGCTGCCGCCGGTGCGGACGCTGCATTCGGTCAGCGGCAATTTCGACATGATCGTCATCGTCGAGGCGCCGTCGATCAGGGATCTCGACACGCTTCTCGACCAGATCGGCGCCATGGACGGGGTCGAGCGGACGTCGTCGTCGATCATCCTGTCGACGCGGATCGATCGCTGAGCGGGCTGGTGTCGCGGGTCAAGACGCTGGCGGGACAGCGCCCCCCTCTGCCCTGCCGGGCATCTCCCCCTTTTGGGGGGAGATCGGCAGCTTCGCTGGCAGCGCACCTTTTGCAAGGTCGGTGGTTGGCGAAATCAGTGATGACGGCCAATCTCCCTCCTTGTGGGGGAGATGCCAAGTAGTGGGAAAGAGGGCAGGACAGAGGGGGGCGCGAAGGGTCACCGAGCGTGGTGACCAAGCTGGCGCTCCCGCAGCAAAGCGATATAGCTTCCAAAATGTTGGATGAGAACCGCGGTGGCAGGCATAAGGGCGGTTACGCAAGATTTCCAGAGGAGGCCTCCTTGCCCAAGCAGTGTTTCGGAAAATCCCATGTGCCGTTGTCGCCGGCGGTCAGGGCCGGCGATTTCGTCTATGTCTCCGGCCAGGTGCCGGTCGGCGGCGACGGGCTGGTGGTCAAGGGCGGCATCGCCGAGCAGACCGAACAGGTGCTGTCGAACATCAAGGCGGCACTGGCGCTGGCCGGCTGCACGCTGGACGATGTGATCAAGACCACGGTCTGGCTCGAGGACGCGCGCGACTTCGGCATCTTCAACACGGTCTATGCCCGGCATTTCCCGAAAGATCCGCCGGCACGCACGACTGTGGAGTCACGGCTTATGATCGACATCAAGATCGAGGTCGAAGCCGTCGCCTACAGGCCGGCCTGACGGAAAAGCGGAGACAGGCGCAATGCAATTCGATCTCCTGATAAAAGGCGGCCGCCTCATCGATCCGGCGTCCGGCCTCGACGCACAACGCGATCTGGCGATTGCCGACGGCCGTATCGCCGCGATCGACACCGAAATCCCCTTCGAACGTGCAGCCCGCGTCATCGACGCCACGGGCTCCATCGTCGCGCCCGGCCTGATCGACCTGCACAGCCATGTCTATTGGGGCGGCACGTCGCTCGGCGTCGATGCCGACCGGCTTGCGGCGAAGAGCGGCACCACCACCTTCATCGATGCCGGAAGCGCCGGCGCCGGCAATTTCCTCGGCTTTCGCCGCCACGTCATAGAGCGCTCGAAAGTCCGCATCCTGGCCTACGTCAACATTTCCTTTGCCGGCATATTCGGCTTCTCGCAGACCGTGGCGGTCGGCGAGTGCAGCGACCTCCGGCTCTGCGAACCGCGCGAAACGGCGGCGGCGGCGCGCGAGCACGCGGACGTGGTTGTCGGTGTCAAGGTCCGCTCGGGTCGCCATGCCGGTGGCACCAGCGGCATCGCGCCGGTCGATCTCGCGCTCGAAGCCGCCGACAAGGCCGGCCTGCCGCTGATGGCGCATATAGACGAGCCGCCGCCCGGCCGCTCGGAAGTGCTGCCGCGGCTGCGCAAGGGCGACATCCTCACCCACTGCTTCCGGCCGTTTCCCAACGCGCCGGTCTTCGCCTCGGGGGCGGTGCGGCCGGATATGCGGCTGGCGCGCGAGCGCGGCGTCATCTTCGACCTCGGCCACGGCATGGGCTCGTTCGATTTCGAGGTGGCCAAAGCGATGCTCAGCGAGGGTCTGGCGCCGGACGTGATCAGCAGCGACGTGCATCTCTACTGCGTCGACGGGCCGGCCTTCGACATCCTGGTCTGCATGTCGAAACTGCTGGCGCTCGGCATGCCACTGGTCGAGGTGCTGCGCGCCGCAACGCAGCGGCCAGCGGAAGCGATCGCCAGGCCAGATCTCGGCAGGCTGGCGATTGGCGTGGTCGGTGACGTCGCGGTGCTGCGTCTGCGTCCAGGCCACTTCACCTTTGTCGATTCGGTCGGCGCCTCGCTGGTCGCCGAGCAAAGGCTGGTCTCGGCCGGCATCGTGGTCGGCGGCACCTGGTGGCCGAACGAGGCGGTGGACGATCTCGGCGAGACCGAACGCTTCGAAGCGCATGCGCACGACACGCATGTCGAGGTGGCGAGCCGGCATTTCGGACATAGCCACGATTGACGGCGATGTGGCTCCCCTTCTCCCCTTGTGGGAGAAGGTGTCGCCGAAGGCGACGGATGAGGGGTGCTCCAGCTTGGCACCCACGGCGATCCGTCCAACACCCCTCAACCGTCTCGGCGCTACGCGCCGATCCACCTTCTCCCACAAGGGGAGAAGGGAAAGGCGGCCCTATCGCACCGGCGCTCCATAGACTGGCGTCGGAATGCCTTCCATGCGCGCCTTGATCTGCAGCGCCACGAATTTTGAATAGAAGCGCGACAGCGCAAGATTGCCGCCGTGGAACCACAGCGCTTCCTGCGCTGTCGGCTTCCACATGTTGCGCAACTCGCCTTGCCACGGACCCGGGTCGCCTTTCACGCCCGAGCCAATCCCCCAGCACGGCCCGACCTTGTCGGCGACTTCGCGCGAAACGATCGCCGCCACTGTCTCGTTCATCGAGAGATAGCCGGTGCAGGCGATGATTGCGTCGGCCGCCAGTTCCGTGCCGTCGTCGAAGAGGATGCCTGTCGGCGTCAGCGACTTGATCCCGACGCCGCTACGGATGCCGATCTCGCCGTCGATGATCAGATCGCAGGCGCCGACGTCGATGTAGAAGCCCGAGCCGGTGCGGTAGGCCTTCATCAGGAGCCCAGTCTCGTCGTCGCCGAAATCGATGGCGAAGCCGGCGCTGCGCAAGCGGTCGTAGAAGGCAGCATCGCGCGCCTTGATGACGTCGTAAAGCGCCCGCTGGCCTTGCGGCAGCAGCGCGAACGGCGTCGAGGCGACGATCATGTCGGCCTTTTCAGTGGTGATGCCGCGGGCCAGCGCCTTTTCCGAGAAGATCTCGAAGCCGATCTCCATCAGCGTGTCCGACTTGACCACCGTCGTCGGCGACCGCTGGACCATGGTCACCTCGGCGCCGCTCTCCCAGAGATCGACGCCGACGTCATGGCCGGAACTTGCCGCGCCGATGACGGCGACCCTTTTGCCGCGGAATTTCTCGCCGCTGGAATACTGGCTGGAATGCAGGATCTCGCCGTTGAAGACCTCGGCGCCCGGCAGGTCGATGCGCCTGGGCGGGCCATAAGCACCGGTCGCGAAGACGATGTGCTTCGGCTTCAGCGTGATGCGCTCGCCGGCGCGGTCGAGCTCGACCGTCCAGACCTTTTCGGTCTCGTCATAGGAGGCACTGACGCATGTCGTGGAGGTCCAGTAATTGAGCTCCATGACGCGCGTATACATCTCCAGCCAGTCGCCCATCTTGTCCTTGGGCGTGAACACCGGCCAGTTCTCGGGAAACGGGATGTAGGGCAGATGGTCGTACCAGACCGGGTCGTGCAGCACGAGCGAGCGATAGCGCTTGCGCCAGGAATCGCCGGCCTGGGCGTTCTTCTCGATGACGATGGCCGGCACGCCGAGCTGCCCGAGCCGCGCCCCCAGCATGATGCCGCCCTGGCCGCCGCCGATGACCAGGCAATAGGGCTGCCGGCTAGCGCCGAGGTCACGCGCCTCGCGGCGCCTCGCCTCCAGCCAGGTCTCGCGTTCCGGGTCGGCCTTGTGGCGGACGCCCAGAGGCCGCGCCGGGCCCTTGCGCTCTTCAAACCCCTTGAGATCGGTGATCGCCGTAAACAGCGTCCGGCACTTGCCGTCCCTGAGGCGCATGATGCCTTGGCCCCACGCCGATGACGTCTCGAAAGAAAACCAGGCCTCGATGGTGCCTTCGTCCGAAGTCGCTTCGCCGCTGAGCTGCCATTGAGCAGGCCTTGTGGTTGCCAGCGTCGCCGCCAGCATCTCGCGGATCGCGGCCGCCCCCTCCATCGTCTTGATGTTCCAGGTGAAGGTCAAAAGATCGCGCCAGTAGCAGTCCTCGACGAACAGATTGGTTGCGGCCTCGACGTCGCCTGCTTCGAGCGCTCGCGCAAACGAACCGAGCCAGGTGGCCGCCTGTTTCGACGGTGAGATGTCGAGCATCTATCCTCCTCGTCGACCAAGAGTGCCAGAAGCCGCGCAAAATTCGGTAGGGCCAGTACAAAATTCAGAAGGGATCGTAGCCATCTACTCCCGTTATAACGGCTCCTCGGCGGTTGCCAGGTGGGACCATGATTTCCGTGCCGTTGTCAAATCTGACCCGAACCGTGTCCTCCAAGGCTACTTCTACAAGTCGCGTTCCGACCAAAGCCCAGATTAAGCTTAAATCGCCGCTACGGTTATCCGGTTTTATCCAGACGTCAGGCCCTCCGTCGTAGGCCACCTTGAATAAAGTCCAGAGTTGGACGGTAACGCCAGCAAACTCCAAGTGCACTGAGTCGTTCTCGAGAAGCACTCTGATCAGCTCGTTTCCAACCCACGAGTCACGCATAGCGCATCTTCTAGCAACCTTTCTCCCTGCTGTCAGGCCCGCGCGCGGGCCTGATCCGAACCGCTATCCAGCCATGCAAGATCGTCCGGCGAAAGTGAGATGTCGAGCGCCTGGAGGCTGTCTTCCAATTCGTCGAGCGAGCGGGGCCCGATCAGCGGGACGGACGGGAAGGGCTGCGCCAGGACGTAGGCGAGCGCGACGTGGATCGGGCTTTTGCCCAGCCGCTTGGCGAGCTCGATGGCACGGTCGCGACGGCCGAAATTCTTGTCCGAGTACCAGACCCGGACCAACTCCTCATTGTCGCGCCGGTCGCGGCCGGCGCGGTCGGTGAAGAAGCCGCGCCCCTGGCTCGACCAGGCGAAATTCGGCATCTGCCGGGCGGTGAGCCAGGCCTTCCACGCGTCGCTGGAGGAGGTGACACAGCCTGCCCAGATCGGCTCCAGCATCTCGGCCAAGGAGAAATTGTTGGAAAGCGCGCCGGGCTTCTGCTTGCCGGTGCGCTCGGCATAGGCAATCGCCTCGTCCATGCGTTCCATCGTCCAGTTCGAGCCGCCGAACGGACCGCGGATGCGGCCGGCCTTGACCTCGCGGTCCATCGCATCGACGAATTCGTCGACCGGCACGTCCGGATTGTCGCGGTGCATGAAATAAACGTCGATATGGTCGGTCTGCAGCCGCTCGAGTGACTGGGTGAGCTGCTTGCCGATGACGTCGGGATAGCAGAGCGGCGAGTGCGCGCCCTTGCCGATGACCACGGATTGCTCGCGCACGCCGCGGTTTTTCAGCCAGTGGCCAAGCAGGGTCTCGGTATAGCCGGAACCGTAGACGAAGGCCGTGTCGAACAGATTGCCGCCGGCCTCGAAATAGGCGTCGAGCAGGATGGCGCCCGACGAAAAGGTGCGGAAATCCTCGAAGCCGAGCGCCAGGCACGAGGCCCGCCGCGGCAGGCCCGGAATGCTGCGCTTGGGGATGGCGGTCCCGCCGGAGCGCAGCTTCCGTCCGGAGATCGTGTTGACGCGCTTTGCCGGTTTCTCGATGTCGTATTCGAGCCCGATCGCGGCACGCCATTTGTCGAGCACGCGCAGATTGCCGAGACTGTCGGCCCAGCCCATGCCGGGCCAGGCGAACTCCTGCTTCCCGCCGAGAATGGCCTCGCCGGCGGCGTCGACCTCGAACGCGTAAAGCCAGCCGTCCTCCTTGACCTCGACCACCTCGGTGTAACCCGGACGGATGATGCGGATTTCGCCGGTGCCGCCTTGCTGGCCGCCGGCATACCAGAAATCCGCGACCTCGATGCGGCCTTTGCTGCCGAGAATGCGCAAGACATTGTCCTGAGCGAGCGAGATGCTGCAGGAGACTTCCGCGACGATGCCGCCCGGAAAATGCAACAGCGCCGACGCCCATTCGTCGACACCGGATTGGCCGAGATGCGCAGTACCCACCACTTTGTCCGGCTCGGCGAAGGGCTTTCCCGCCGCGGCGCCGGCAATCAGCCGCGCCATCGACACGGGATAGCCGCCGACATCGAGGATGCCGCCGCCGGCAAGATCCTTGGCGTAAAGCCGGTGCTCCGGCATGAAGCCCGGCATGGCGAAGCCGAAGCTGGATTTGATCATCTTGATCTCGCCGATCGCGCCGGCACTGATCAGCTCGACCAGCTTGGCCGTCTGCGGATGCAGCCGGTACATGAAGGCTTCGCCGAGAAAGGTGCCGGCCTTTCGCGCCGCATGGATCATCGCGTCGGCCTCGAAGGCGGTCAGGCCAAGCGGCTTTTCGCAAAGCACATGCTTTCCGGCCTCGGCTGCCTTGATCGCCCATTCGGCATGGCTCGGATGCGGCGTCGAAATATAGATCGCGTCGACATCCGGATCGCCAAGCAAAGCCTCGTAGCCGTCGAGGATGCGGGCGCCGGGGAAAGCCTCGGTGAGCCCGGCCTTGCCGGGATTGCGCGCCCCTAAGGCGACCAAGGTGCCGGTGCGCGAATGGGCGACGCCGCCGGCAAAGGCCTTGGCGATGTTGCCGGGCCCGAGAATGCCCCAGCGAATTTTTTCTGGTTTGGAAGTCATGTCAAATCTCCGTGGGGTGGCCGCGAGCAATCGCGATCGGACAAAAGAAAGATGGGTTAGCGAATGCGTGCGCCGGTGGCGTCGAAGAGAAGCGAGCGGTCGGCCTTGATCGACACCACCAGGTCGTCGCCGTTGGCGCGATGCCGCGAGGCCTCGCGCTCGATGATCAGTTCTTCGCGCCCGCCCCCGGTCCCGGAATTGGCATAGACATAGCTCACCGATCCCAAGTGCTCGGCGACGTCGGCCTTGAGGGTAAGGTCGCAATCGCCTTGGCCGGCGTCGAAGAAATGCTCCGGCCGCACGCCGAGCACGACATCGCCGCCTATCGCAGGCAAGGCATCGGAAAGCGGCTTGCGCAGTCGCACGCCGCGATGGTTGACCAGCTCCACGATCGCCGCGCTGTTGTCGGTTCCGACCACTTTCGCCGCCAGAAAATTCATCTTCGGCGAGCCGACGAAGCCGGCAACGAAGCGGTTGGCGGGGTCGTCGTAGAGATCGAGCGGCGCGCCGATCTGCTCGATATTACCGGCGTTGAGCACGACGATCCTGTCGGCCAGCGTCATCGCCTCGGTCTGGTCGTGCGTCACATAGACCATGGTAACGCCAAGCTCCTTGTGAAGGCGCGATATCTCGACGCGCATCTGCACCCGGAGCTCGGCATCGAGATTGCTGAGCGGTTCGTCGAACAGGAACACTTGCGGCTCGCGCACGATGGCGCGGCCGATGGCGACGCGCTGGCGCTGGCCGCCCGACAATTGCCGCGGCCGCCGCTTCATCAGCTCGGCGATGCGCAGGATTTCGGAAGCCCGCTTCACCCGCCGCTCGGTATCTGCCTTGGGGTTGCCGGTCATTCTCAGGCCGAAGCTCAGATTCTGCTCAACCGTCATGTGCGGATAGAGCGCGTAGGACTGGAACACCATGGCGATGCCGCGATCGGCCGCCTCGACGTCGTTCACCACCTTGCCGCCAATGGCGATCTCGCCGTCGCTGATGTCCTCGAGCCCGGCGATCATCCGGAGCAGCGTGGACTTGCCGCAGCCGGAAGGGCCGACGAAGACGACGAATTCGCCGTCATCGATATCGATATTGGCGCCGTGGACGATCTCGAAGACGCCGAAGCGCTTGATGACGTTTTTGAGTGTGACTGCCGCCATGCTGATCCTTACTTGATAGCGCCGGCGGCGATGCCGGCGACGAAATGGCGCTGCAGAAGCACGAACACGACGAGCATTGGCGCCGTCAGCATCACCGCGCCCGCCATGATGCCGCCCCAGGACACCTTGGTGAGACCGATCAGCGTGCCGAGCGCCACGGGCGCGGTCATTGCGCCCGGCTTGGAATTGATCAGCAGCGGCCAGAGATAGTTGTTCCAGGAGGCAAGGAACAGGATGATGGCGAGCGCTGCCAGCATCGGCCGCGCCAGAGGCAGTGCGACGAACAGGAATATCCGCCATTCCTTGACGCCCTCGACCTTGGCGGCGTCGAACAGTTCGTGCGGCATCATCGAAAAGCTCTGCCGCATGAAGAGCACGCCCAGCGAATTGAACAGCGGCGGCACGATCAGCGCCACCCAGGTGTTGGCGAGCTTGAAGTCGCGCGCCACCATGATGAATTGCGGGATCAGCACGACCGCATAGGGCAGCGTGATGGTGCCGAAGATGATGGCGACGACCATGCCCTTGCCGAAGAAGTTGTAACGCGCCAGCGCCCAGCCGGCCATCGAGGTCAGCATCACCGACAGGAAGGTGTAGGTCACCGCCACCGAGACGGAGATGCCGATGGCACCGATGAAATTGGTGCCGCGCTGCAGATTGCTGACATTGTCGAGGAAATTGCCGTGCGGCAAAAGCTCGATGTCGGGGCTGAAGATGCCGTTGTCGGGCATCGTGGAAAAGACCACCATCATCCACAGCGGAAACAGCCAGACCAGCGCCAGCGGCGTCAGGAACAGATGCAGCGCGATGCTGCGGCCCAATCTGGCCTGGGAACGGCCGACCCGGGAATGGCTGATTGGGGAGCGCGAGGTCATTTCGGTTCCCTCGTCAGCCATATCTGCACCAGCGAAATGGCAATCGCCAGTCCGGCCATGGTGTAGGCGATGGCCGAAGCGTAGCCGAAATTGAGCGACCGGAAGCCTTGGCGATAAAGCAGCAGCCCGAGCGTTTCGGTGCCGCCGCCCGGCCCGCCGCGCTCGGTGATTAGGAAGGGCTCGGTGAACAGCTGCATGGTGCCGATGATCGACAGCACGGCGCAGAACACGATGATCGGCTTGAGCAGCGGCAGCGTGATGTAGAAGAACTGTTTGACCTTGCTGACCCGGTCCAGGGTCGCCGCCTCGTAAACATCCTCGGGGATGGACTGCAGGCCGGCGAGCAGGATGATGGCGTTGTAGCCGGCCCAGCGCCACGTCACCGCCATCATGATGACCGCCATCGCCGGGGTGACGTTGGTAAACCAGTCGACGTTGGGCAGGCCGATGCTGTTCAGCAATTTGTTGATGATGCCGTAGTCCAGATTGAACATCAGCCGGAAAACCGCCGAATAGGCGACCTCGCCGACCACGACCGGCGCGAAGAAGGCAAAGCGGAACAGGCCACGCGCCTTGAGCAGCGGCGAGTTCAAAAGCACCGCCATCACAATCGCTAGCGAAATCATCACCGGCACCTGGATGACAAGGATCAGCAATGTGTTCTTCAAGGCATTGAAGAAGGCCGGATCGCCGATCAGCCGGCCCCAGTTGAAGGTCGGCGCGAACCGCCACGGCACGGTGCGCGTCGCCTGGAACGAGATCAGGAAGGAATCGATGATCGGCCACAGCCAGAAGATCGAGAAGATCAGCAGATAGGGCGCAAGGAAGCGATACGCCGTGGCGTTCTGGTAGCGCATCGTTCTCCTCCTTTCTGCTTTCGCCTGCTGGGGCGCGCGGTGTTGATGTTTCAGGTGATGCGGCGCCGCAAACGGCGGCTTGTTCGAAGGCCGGTGCCGCCCCTCATCCGCCTGCCGGCACCTTCTCCCCGTAAGTGACGGGGAGAAGGGGCTGGGCCGCAACGCTGGTGACCCCCTCTCCCCGTTCTTCACGGGGAGAGGGTAAGGGTGAGGGGCAGCGCAAGCGCCCGGTAACTGACTCTGGGATCATTCCGTGTCAGATCACGACTTGACCGGCAGGCCGGTCGCCGCGGCGATCTGGCTTGCGGCATCGTCGAGCGCTGCCTTGGCGTCGGGATAGCCCCCGGCCAGATATTTGGTCTGCACCGCGCGGATGATGATTTCGGCGTCGCTCTGGAACGGCGTACCGCGGCTGGGGACGACCTTGGGCAGGGTGCCGAGGATGTCCTTCCACACGGCTTGGCCACCCCAATAGGGCAGGCCCTCGGAGACATAAGGGTCGTTGAGCGCCGAAATCAGCGACGGCACCAGGCCGAAGCCTTTCAGCATGGTGATCTGGCCCTCATTCGTCCC
The DNA here is from genome assembly GCF_040320105.1 of Mesorhizobium sp. M0778. Classification (NCBI taxonomy): domain Bacteria; kingdom Pseudomonadati; phylum Pseudomonadota; class Alphaproteobacteria; order Hyphomicrobiales; family Phyllobacteriaceae; genus Mesorhizobium; species Mesorhizobium sp. M0778. The sequence goes on from NZ_JAMYPA010000001.1 coordinate 54,945, forward strand.
TAGCGTGTATTTCAGATAGGCGTAGGCGGCTTCCTTGTTCTTCGACACCGAGGTGATGGCGAGCGAGGAGCCGCCGAGATTGGCGGCGCGCGGACCGTCGGCGGTCAGGCTCGGCATCAAATAGACGCCCCATTTGCCTGTCCCATCGGGCGATTCGGTGCGCACAGTGCCTTCATACCAGCCGCCATACATCTGCGTGGCGACCTTGCCGGCGGTGTTGTTGGTGATCTTGGTGCTCCAGTCGGCAGAGGAAATGATGCCGGCGTCCTTCATCTCCTTGATCTTGGTCATGGCATCGACGCATTTGGGCTGGTTGACCGTGATCGATTGACCATCGGCGGAGAAGTAGGCGCAGCCCTGCTCGTTGGAGATCATGCGGAAGAATTCGGAATCGCCGTTGAAATCGGCGTTGGTCATCGTGACGCCGGGATTGGCGGCCTGGATCTTCTTGGCGGCAGCGATGAAATCGTCCCAGGTCCTGATCGAGGACGGATCGACGCCGGCCTTCTCGTAGAAGTCGCGTCGGTAGAACATCGCCACCGGCCCCGAATCCCACGGCATCGCATAGGCCTTGTCGTCCACCTCGAGCTCGGTGCGCTTGAAGGCGGGGAATTTTGCCTGGTCTTCCGCGGTGTAGCCGAGCGTGTGCAGGTCGACGAAGCAATCCGGGAACTGGCTCCAGTAGTTTTCCGCTTCGCCGTTCTCGATCGTCACGATGTCCGGCAGGCCCTCGCCACCGGCGGCACAGCCGGCGATCGACTTGTCGTAGGTCGGCTGGTTGCCGAGGTCCTCGACCGTGACCTTGATGTCGGGAAACTGCTTGTTGAAGCCCGCTATGGTGGCCTTCAGCGACGAAGCGGCGATATTCCAGCTCCAGATCGTGATTTCACCGGACTGCGCAAAGGCCGGGCTGGAGCCCAAGGCAAGCGCGAGCGCGGCGCAGGTCAATTTTATGCGCATTGAAATCCTCCCATTTCAGTTGCTCTCTGTTTGCGAGCGTGGCTAGACTAGGCCTCGGGAAAGCCTTGTCCGCGACAAAGGGAATAAGAAATGAGCGGAAAGTAAGATGCCGGAAAGGCCGTTTTACCAGCCTGGCGCCAGCAGCGTGGAGGGCCTGCCGCTGCTGCTGCAGATGTTTCACACCCAGCCCCTGGTGATGCTCAAGCCGCATTGGCACGCCCAGGTCGAGGTGAATTTCATCGTGCGCGGGGCCGTGCATTACCGCATGGACGGGCACGAGCTTTCGCTCTCTGCTGGCGACATGTGTCTGTTCTGGGGCGGCCTGCCGCACCAGATGGACGAAGCCTCCGACGATGCCATCTATGCCGGCGCGCATCTGCCGCTGGTGCATTTCTTCCGGCTGCATTTGCCGGTCGACGTCCGCAACAGGCTGATGACGGGCGCGACGCTGGTAACCGACGCCACCGACCGGTCGGACGACCACAATTTCGAGCGCTGGAACCGCTATGCCCGCTCCGGCGACCCGGTCAAGGCCGAGCATGCCGTCAACGAGCTTTTGCTGCGGCTGGAGCGGGTGCGCTTCGAGCCTTACCGGCTCGCCCCCGAAACCCCGGTCGAACAGGAGATAGGCAGTCCCTTCGATCAGCAATCGCTGCGCAATGTCGGGCGCATGTGCGACTTCATCGCCGAGAATTTCCTCTACGAGATCGATTGCGTCGACATCGCCGCGGCGGCCGACATCCATCCCAAATACGCCATGAGCATCTTCAAGAAATCGACCGGCATGACGCTCAACGAATATGTGAATCTGCTGCGCCTCAGCTACGCGCAGGCGCTGCTGATGCATCAGGATGCCAATGTACTGCGCGTCGCCATGGAATCGGGCTTCGGCTCGCTCAGCGCCTTCAACAAATCGTTCCGCAAGCTTGCCGGCATGTCGCCGTCGGATTTCCGCAGGGGCGTGGCCGGCGCCAGGTAAGGACACCGGCTGGATTCAGCCTATAGTCCCCAGGCGCCTCGGCAAGCGGTTCATCGGCAGCGGCCCGTTCGCGGTGATCAGGAACTGGTCTTCGAGATTGAAGCTGGCGAGACCGTCGATGTAGAGCGGGATCTCGAATGCCAGCACCATGCCGGCTTCGATCACGACATCGCTGTCGGCCGAGATGAACGGCCATTGCTCGGAAAACACGGAATGGCCGACGCTGTGGCCGAAATGGCCGCGGCGATAGGAACGCAGGCCCTGGCGCGCCAGGCTTTCGCTGGCGGCGCGATGCACGCCGGCGAACGGCTTTCCGGGCATAAGCGCGGCAAGCCCATCGGCGAAGGCGCGCTCGGCTATCGCATGCAATTCGGCCTGTTCGGGCGACGGCGGCCCGAAGGTGAAATTCCGCGACATGTCCGAAGCATAGCCGTTCACGCTGCAGACCATGTCGGCCTTCAGCGGATCGCCGGCGGCGGCGACCGCATCGGCGCTTTTTGGGCGAGCGCCCAGCGTGACGTATTCGGCCGTCGCGATTTGTTGCGATAACCCGGCGGCTGCATCGGCGATGCCTTGCCGGTAGAGCGCGACCAGATCCGACTGACGCATGCCGACCGCTGCATGCTGCTGCAGCCGCGACAGGCCGGCTTCCGACAGGACGATGCCCTGCTGCAGAAGGTCGATCTCGCTTTGCGATTTGATTGCCCGCAGCCTGTCGAGGATCGGCGAGCCGTTGACCAGGGCCGTGCCGGGCAACATCGCCTGCATCGCGGACAAATCGCTGGCCGAGACAAAATCCAGCTCGATGCCGAGCCTTGCACGCTCCAGCCCGAATTCGGCGAGCATCGTCTTCAGCTCGCGGACAGAGCGGGCAAGCTCAAAGGTCGCTGGACGTGCAAAACCGGGGGCGCGGCCAACCAGGCCGGCCTCGATGCGCTGCGCAACGGGCCGGCCGGCCGTCGCCGGCTCAAGCGACGCGGATTCGATCCAGATCGGATGCGTGCGCACCACGGCATCCGCCACCGCTGCCCGGAGCTGGGCAGCCTGGAAATCGGCAACCACTACGCCGATCGGCAGGTCGTCTCGTCTCGGGATGACCACGAAACCGGCGCCGGCCCGGCGGAACAGGCCGGCCGGGCCGATCCAGGCGCCGGTGGCATATTGGAATGCCTCAGGCTCGCAAAGCACCAATGCCTCGATATTGGCACGCTGCATCAGGTCTGTTGCGCGTTCTCGGTCGACAAAGCCCGTCACGGGATCTCCTCGCATGCAATCGAATCCGACGCCGATGCGGCGGCGTTTGGCCTCAGCGTAGCTTCAGGGCCGCTGTGGAGCAGCTTTTTTCTGGAAGCGCTGTTGACCTGCCGACCCTAAAAGCGCGTTGCGTTCGACCGGCCTCATGCGACGCGCTTCAGGTTCTTGTTTCATGCATGTCGGTGTCGCAAAACCGCTGCACAGTTTTGCGCGACATGCATCAAAGGCCTTGAGAGTTCGAACGCCAGGCGGGGAAACGAAAAAAAGCCGCGGCGAACCACGGCTTTCAACGCGACAAGTTGTCAGTTTCGAATGCTTACTCGGTTTCGTCAGAGGTGTCGTCGGCAGTGTTTGCCGCGTCTTTCGCGGCCTTCCTATCCAGCGCTGCCTGCAAGGCCAGGGTGGCCTGCGGTGAGGCCGGTGTCGTGGCAACGACCGCCATTGCATGAGCAACTCCGGTCGTCGACTTGTCCTTGGCCGCGGCCGAGGTGGCGGCTCCGTGTCCCTGCGAGCCGGCCCCAGCCGAGTTTCCGCCGTTGCCGTGGCTGCCGCCATTGCCGTTCCCGCCGCCATTGCCGCCGGGGGCAGCGAGGACCGGAGACGCGACAAGGGTGAGAGCGGCCGCCGCTGCGAATAGATAGGTGCGCGTTTTCATAATTCCTCCTTCGAGTGGCCCTCCCGCCAGGATGGGTTCCAGTGAGAAACGTGAGGACTTTCCAAAGTGGAGCCCGCTGTCCAACAAGTTCCGTTCAAATAGAGCATTCTGCAAGACGGACCTTGGTCCGAGGACGACACGCAAAAGTCCTGAATTCTATCTGCAGCGTACTTGGCGCGACCGCAGCGCCTGCTGGCAAGTGCGTCCTGTGCCGCCCAAATGCGAAAAAGCCGCGGCGGACCGCGGCTTTTCGATGCTTGATTTCCCTTGAGAGAAACTGGAGCGGGTGAAGCGATTCGAACGCTCGACCCCAACCTTGGCAAGGTTGTGCTCTACCCCTGAGCTACACCCGCTCGCGCGGCTTTCGGGCCGCAAGCCGCGCCTATATGGCTGAAGAGCGCGGCGATTGCAACAGGGAATTCGCAGGCTTTTTGCTTCGCCGGCAATGCGGACAAGCCGTCCCGCGACACGTCGCAAGGCAATCACCCCTGCATTGCGCGACGGGCTTGTCTTGGCCGCATCATTGGCCGTAAACGGCGTAGGCCGAACAAGCCGTTGAAAGCGGGCCATCAGAAGAAAGACCGATGCCGAAGACCGAAGCCGACCTTTTCGCCTTTCTTGCCGGACTCGGGATCGAGGTATCGACACAGCGGCATCCGCCGCTGTTCACTGTCGCCGATTCGCAGGTGCTGCGCGGCGAGATCGCCGGCGGCCACACCAAGAACCTGTTCCTCAAGGACAAGAAAGATAATTTCTTCCTGGTCAGCGTCGGCGAGGAGGCGGTGGTCGATCTAAAGCAGATCCATCATCTGATCGGCGCCGCGGGCCGCGTGTCTTTCGGCCGGCCGGAGATGCTGATAGAGCTTCTCGGCGTCGTCCCGGGCGCGGTCACCGTTTTCGGGCTGATCAACGACACGGAGCGAAGGGTCAAGGTCGTTCTCGACGAGGAGCTGATGAGCCATGCTGTGGTCAACGCCCACCCGCTGACCAATGAGGCGACGACTTCCATCGCCGCCACGGACCTGGTCAAATTCGTCGAGGCAACCGGACATGATGCTGTTATCTTGAAAGTCTCGGCATGATCGCCACATGGGTGACTGAGACCGGGGTGACTGAGACCGGGGTGACTGAAACCGGGTTCTGAAGAAGGATGTTGCGCCCGTCCCTTGGCCGGCGGCGCGACCGAAAGGGCGACGAGATGAGCGATAGCAACCCCTTTGGCGGGCCATTTGGCAGCAATGGCGGTCAGTATGCCACCACCGTGCAGTATGGCGGCACCGATGCCGCGCGTGAGAAGGTCGCACTTGCGGAGGTGCCGGCCGACGTCATCAGGGACACCACGACCGCTGGATTTGCCGCCGACGTCATCCAGGAATCGCGCCGCCAGCCGGTGCTGGTCGATTTCTGGGCGCCATGGTGCGGCCCCTGCAAGCAATTGACCCCGCTGCTGGAAAAGGCGGTGAAAGCCGCCGGCGGCAAGGTCAAGCTGGTCAAGATGAACATCGACGACCATCCATCGATCGCCGGCCAGCTCGGCATCCAGTCGATACCGGCGGTCATTGCCTTCAAGGACGGCCAGCCGGTCGACGGCTTCATGGGCGCCATTCCCGAGAGCCAGATCACGCAATTCATCCAGAAGGTCGGCGGCAAGGATGGTGGCGCACCGCAAGTGGCCGAGGCGCTGGCCGCGGCCGCCGAGGCGCGCGAGGCCGGTGACGTGCAGACCGCGGCCGACATCTACGACGCTATCCTGGAACAGGCGCCGGAGACGATCGAGGCGATCGCCGGCTTGGGCGATCTGCTGTTCGAGGCCGGCGATACCGAAGGTGCCGATGCGATGCTGGCGCGGGCGCCGGAGGCAAAGAAGGATGCGCCGCAGCTCGCCGCGCTGCGCGCCAAGATGGCGCTCGCCGCGCAAGCAGCAGTGCTCGGCAATCCGGCGGAACTGGAACGGCGGCTGGCCGAAAATCCCGGGGATCACCAGGCGCGGTTCGAGCTTGCGATGATCCAGAACGCCAAGGGTGATCGCATGGCGGCGGCCGACAATCTGCTGGCGATCATCAAGGCCGACCGCTCGTGGAACGACGATGGCGCCAGAACCCAGTTGCTGCAGCTCTTCGAGGCATGGGGCATGACCGACGAGGCAACGCTGTCGGCACGGCGCAAACTGTCGTCGCTGCTGTTTTCCTGAGCCGGCGCAGACTGTTTTGTCCGGCGGGCTTGCGGTCGGCGGCGGCTGCGCCAGATTAGGTTTTCGGACGGCATTCGATTTCGGGTTTCCGGTGTCGCGCCTTGTGCCGGCCGGGAGGAGACGGGTTTGGTGCGCTTCCTGACGAAGCGATCGGAGGATTGAGGTGCAGGCGGGAAACGCGCATTACCGACTCGCTGCGGACTTACCGTCGACCATGCCGATCTTTCCGCTTGAGGGCGCATTGCTGCTGCCGGGAGGCCGCATGCCGCTCAACATCTTCGAGCCGCGCTATCTGCAGATGGTCGATGAGGCGATAGCCGGGGCGCGGCTGATCGGCATGATCCAGCCCAGCCTCGACGGTGCGCTGCGTCCCGACGGCGAGCCGGAACTCTGCAATGTCGGCTGTGCCGGGCGCATCATCGCGCTGTCCGAGAGCGGCGACGGTCGTTATCTGATTTCGCTGCAGGGCGTGTGCCGGTTCCGCATTGTCCAGGAACTCACCGTCAGGACGCCGTTTCGCCAGTGCCGGTTGGCACCCTTTCTCACCGATCTCGACGACGACCAGGCGGAAGCCGAGATCGACCGGCCGGCGCTGCTCAAAGCGTTTCGCGCCTATCTGCAGGCCAACGATCTGGAGGCCGACTGGGAAAGCGTCAGCCGCGCCGAAAACGCCATGCTGGTCAACGCGCTGTCGATGATGGCGCCCTACGGGCCGGCCGAGAAACAGGCGCTGCTCGAAGCGGCCGATCTAAAGACACGTGCCGAAACGCTGATCGCCATCACCGAAATGGCGCTGGCGCGCGACAATGAGGATTTCGGTTCGAGTTTGCAGTAGGCTCTTGCCTTCTCCCCTTGTGGGAGAAGGTGGATCGGCGCGTAGCGCCGAGACGGTTGAGGGGTGCTGGACGGAGTGCCGTCGGTGCCAAGCTGGAACACCCCTCATCCGACCGAGATTCGCTCGGCCACCTTCTCCTACAAGGGGAGAAGGGAAGTCCGCGCGCGAAACCCCGAAGCGGTTGCCTTGTGGAAGGACGGATCGAATGGCGGATGGACGTGACGGGAACAGGACTGTCGATCCCAAGCTGCTGGAACTGCTGGCCTGCCCGCTGACCAAGGGGCCGCTTGCCTGGGATCCGGAGCGCGGCGAGCTTGTCTCGCGGGTGGCAAAGCTTGCCTATCCGGTGCGGGACGGCATTCCTATCATGCTGCCATCGGAGGCGCGGGTCATCGCCATAGACGATGCCATGCCACCGCCGCGCCTGGGTGGCTCGGAATAAGGGCCGCTCCGCAGCGATCCTTCGCGCGCCCCTCTGTCCTGCCGTCATCAAATTCCGCACCGCAGCAACGCTCTGACGAAGACAGGGGGCCTATTGAAAATTGCGTCCCTTGGGCATGACCTTCTCCGCCTTTCCCAATAATTCCGTTTGCGCGATGCTGCCCGGCCGAGCCTCGTCTGTACGGCTCGAAGGCTCAGGTCCTGCCTCTTCCAGCAGCACCGACAGCCACGGCGTCAGATCCTCGACCTTCTCGGCGACGATATGGATGACGTCCGATTCCGATTGCAGCTTGCCGGTGACGCGGATGAGACGTGCGCCCATGACGATGGGGCGGAAGCGGTCGAAAGTCCTTTCCCAGAAAATGATGTTGGCGACCGCATTCTCGTCTTCCAGCGTCAGGAAAATCGCCTTGCCATTGCCCGGCCGCTGCCGCACCAGCACGAGGCCGGCGACCGAAACGCGCCGGCCGTCCCGCACCTGGCCGAGCCGCGCATTGGGCGTGACGCCGGACCGATCCAGCCTTTGACGCAGGAAGGCGACCGGGTGCGCCTTCAGCGACAGGCCGAGCGAGCGGTAGTCGTGGACGACGTGCTCGCCGAGCGGCATTGTCGGGAGCCGGGTTTCAGGCTCGAGATCGCGCAAGCGGATCGCCGGCTGATCGAACAGCGGCAGCTTTTCGGCGGCACTCTTGCCGTCGAGCGCGCGGACCGCCCATAGAGCGTCGCGGCGGTTCAATCCAAGCGAGCGGAAGGCGTCGGCCTGCGCCAGCTTTTCGATCTCGTCGACGTTGAGGCCCGAGCGCAGCCAGACATCGCGCACGGATGTGTAGCCGTCGCCGCGCCTCACCACAAATGCTTCCATGCGCTCCTTCGACAGGCCTTTGACCTGGCGAAAGCCAAGCCGGACGGCATGGCTGGTCCGGATGACACCGCGCATTTGAACATGGCGGTCGAGAATGCGGGCCGGATCGAAAGGCGATTGCTCCAAGGCGCAATCCCAGCCGGAAAAGTTGACGTCGACCTCTCGGATCTCGACGCCATGATCATGCGCGTCGCGGACAAGCTGAGCCGGCTGGTAAAAACCCATCGGCTGGGAATTCAGAATCGCGGCGCAGAACACGTCGGGATAGAAGGTCTTGAACCAGCAGGAGGCATAGACCAGCAGGGCGAAGGAGGCGGCATGGCTTTCGGGAAAGCCGTATTCGCCAAAGCCCTCGATCTGCTTGAAGCAACGCTCGGCGAAGTCTTTTTCGTAGCCCTTGGCAACCATGCCGTCGACCATCCTCTTGCGGTAATTGCCGATCGTGCCGGTGCGCTTGAAGGTGGCCATGGCGCGGCGCAATTCATCGGCCTCGCCCGGCCTGAAGCCGCCGGCAACGATGGCAATCTTCATTGCCTGTTCCTGGAACAGCGGCACGCCCAGCGTCCTGCCGAGTATTTTTTCCAGTTCCGGCTTCGGGTATTCGGGCTTTTCCTTGCCTTGCCGGCGGCGCAGATAAGGGTGGACCATGTCACCCTGGATCGGGCCGGGCCGCACGATTGCCACCTCGATGACGAGATCGTAGAAGTTTTTCGGCCGCAGCCGCGGCAGCATCGACATCTGCGCGCGCGATTCGATCTGGAAGACGCCGATCGTGTCGGCGCGGCAGATCATGTCGTAGACATGTTTGTCCTCGGCCGGGAGAGTGGCCAACACATAGGGTTGGCCATATGCGTCCCGCGCCTCGGGATAATGATCCTGGAGCAGGGTGAAGGCGCGCTGCAGGCAGGTCAGCATGCCGAGCGCCAGCACGTCCACTTTAAGGATTTTCACCGCGTCGAGGTCGTCCTTGTCCCACTCGACCATCTTGCGCTCGTCCATCGCCGTCTTGACGATGGGTACGATCTCGTCGAGCCGGTCCCTTGTGATGACGAAACCGCCGACATGCTGCGACAAATGGCGGGGAAAGCCCATGATCTCGTTGGCGCATTCGATCACATGCCTTGTCGAGGGATCGGTCTGATCGAGGCCGCCGGCTTTTGTCTCCTTTTCGCCGAGCTCCGAGGTCGACCAGCCCCAGATCGAACTGGACAGCGCGCTCCGGACGTCGTCCGACAGGCCCATCGCCTTGGCCACTTCGCGCACCGCAGAGCGGCCGCGGTAGCTGACGACGGCGGCGGCCAGCGCGGTGCGCTTGGTGCTGTATTTGGAATAGATGTACTGGATGACCTCCTCGCGCTTTTCATGCTCGAAATCGACATCGATGTCGGGCGGCTCGTTTCTTTCTTCGGAAATGAAGCGCTCGAAAAGCGTGTCGATCTTGTCCGGGCCAACTTCGGTGATGCCGATGCAGAAGCAGACGATCGAGTTGGCGGCGGAGCCGCGCCCCTGGCAGAGAATGTTCTGGCTGCGGGCGAATTTGACGATGTCGTAGACAGTCAGGAAATAGCGCGCGTAGTTCAGGCGCTCGATCAGAGCGAGCTCCTCCTCGATGCGCTGCGTCACAAAAGCGGGCACGCCCGAGGGGTAGCGGATGGCGGCCCCCTCCTTGGCCAGCCTTTCCAGCTCGGCCTGTGGCCCGAGGCCCGATTCCGTCGGCTCGTCGGGGTAGTTGTATTGCAGGTCACTGAGCGAGAAGCTCAGCTCGCCGGCAAAACGCAGCGTTTCCGCCAGCGCTTGCGGATGCCTGCGGAAAAGCCGTGCCATCTCCAGCGGTAGCTTTAAATGACGCTCGGCATTGGCCGCCAGTTCCAGCCCCACCTCGGCGACGGGCACATTGAGGCGGATCGCCGTCAGCACGTCCTGCAGCGGGCGCCGTTCCGACGTATGGTAGAGCACATCGTTGGTCGCCATCAGCGGGATGCCGGCCAGTTCGGCCATCGCCGCCGCCTGCTCGATACGGAAGCGGTCGCTGCCGCGGTAATCCGGCGAAACCGCAAACCGCAGGCTTTCGCCGAAGCGATCCGTGAGCCGGCTAAGCACAGCAAGGCTATCGGCCGCGCCCGTCGACACATCCGGCAGGATGGCCAGCGACAAGAGATCGCCCCATTCGAGAAGATCGCTTTGTTTGAGAAGCGTTGCTCCCTTTTCGTTTTCGTCGCGCAAATTGGCCTGCGTCAGCATGCGGCAGAGATGGCCCCAGCCCTTGCGGTTCTGCGGGTAAGCGAGAATGTCCGGCGTGCCGTCGCAAAATACCAGGCGGCAGCCGGGATGATAGGAAACACCCTCCACCTTGGCCTGCTGCCAGGCGCGCACGACGCCCGCCACCGTATTGCGGTCGGCGAGCCCGATCGCTGAAAACCCCATGAATTTCGCCGCGACCACCAGCTCCTCCGGTTTCGAGGCGCCGCGCAGGAACGAGAAGTTCGACTGGATGCCGAATTCGGCATAGGGAACGGCTGTCAGCGCATTCATGCGAAGACTCCATGCATGAACCAGCGCGGAGCGGGCTGCGAGGCGCCGTAGAGGCCTTGGCGGTAAAGCCAGTAACGGCGGCCGTCGGCATCCTCGATGCGGAAATAGTCCCGGGTCGGCGCATCTTCCCGTCCCGCCGCCTCTCGCCACCATTCAGGCGCAATGCGCTCCGGCCCTTCGGCGCGCGCGACCCGGTAGAGCGCGCGCCGCCAGCGGAAGTTCAAAGGTGGGCCTTCCGGCATTTCGGTGGCCGGCACCTCGATCGGCTCGGGCGAACGGAAAAGCCGGATCGGCCGTTCCGGCTGGAAGACGGTCGTGGGAGCATCCTTCACCTTGTCCGGCTGCTTCGGCGGCGAGCTTCTCTGCGGCGCTTCGGCGAAGGGAATGGCGGCGACGGCGCGCTCCGGCAGATGGCTCTCGACGGCGACCGGCTTCAAGACCGCGCCTTCGCCGAGCCGGGCGCGGATGCGGTCGGCAAAAAGCGCGATGTCGGCGCCCCCGTCGTTCGTCTCGCCGGCAAGGTCTGCCTGCTGCATGTCGAAGGCGGCGGCGGTCAGCACCGAGAGGCGCACGAGATCGAAACCATAGCCGGCGTCGATATCCTGTTCGAGCGCGGCAAGCCTTTCGTGAAACAATTTCTGGATCAGCAGCGGCTCGCGCAAAGGTCGCGAGGTGCCGACGGCGATGCGGCTGACGCCGCCATCGACGCGAAAGAGCAGCAGCGCCAGCCGCCTTGCGCCCTCGCCGCGACGCTCGAGGTCCTTCTTCAATGTGGCCGCCAGCATGCCTGTCAGCTGCTCGATGTCCTCGGTCAGCATGATCGGCTCGGCGAGGTGGCGTTCGACCGAAAGCGGCGCGACCGGCAGGCGCGGCGACACGGCTTCGTCGAGGCGGCCGAGCGCCTGGTCGAGGCGCAATAGCAGCGATGCGCCGAAGCGGCGGGCCAGCGGCGCGCGCGGTGCCGCCATGACGGCGCCCGCCGTGCGCAGGCCGACGCTTTCGAGGCTGGCGCGGACCTCTGGATCGATGCGCAGTGCCGCCAACGGCAAGGGCGCGAGAAGCGCTTCCTCCTCACCATCGGGAACGATGCGGTCGCCGGCAAACCGCGCCGCCGCCCAGGCCGAGCCCGGCGTGGCGGCAAGCCCGGCGCGGACATCGAAGCCCTGATGGAAAAAACGCGACAGGATGTCGTCCAGCATCGAGCGTTCGCCGCCGAAAAGATGGGTGCAGCCGGTGACGTCGAGATAGAGGCCATCGGCCCCGTCGAGCGCCACCAGCGGGGTATAGCGGTCGCACCAGTCGGCGAGGCCTTCGAGCAGGCGCCGGTCGGCTTCCGGATCGGCCTCCACGATGTCGATCGAGGGATGCATGGCGCGTGCATCGGCTATGCCCATGCCGCGTTTCAGGTTAAGCGCTTCGGCCCGCTCGTCGAGGGCGGCGATGCGCTGGGCGTTCCGGTCGCGGTGACTGATCACCAGCGGCAGGTGATCCGACGGCCGGGAACGCCAGGACCGCCCCAGGCGCTGCCGCAGGATCCTCTCGGCGGCGAGATGTGGAAACCACAGGGACAGGATTCTTTGCCCATTCCTCGCCCCGTCTTTCTTCGAATATGCGTTCATCGGGGTTCCACTCCAGTGTGAATTTTCCGGGCAAGGCAGTGCGGCTCTTGCCGATGGTGATGGTGAAGGCGGGCCGGCCGATCGAGCCGGCGAGCGGCCCGGCGATCGTCTCGCGCGCTGCCGCCGGTGCCGCCGACAGGATGAGGCGGACGGGCGCTGCCGTCGGCTCGGGCTCGCCGGCCTGGCGCAGCAGGAAAAGCGGCCGGCCGGCACTCTGCGCCCGGGCGTGCAGCCGCCGCGTCGCGGTGAGATCCAGCCGCTGCGGGTTGCCACGGATTTCGAGGATGACTGCGGCCAGCGCCGTCATCCTGGCGGCCTCCTCGGCGACCCACAGCGCATCGAGCAGCCTTGGCGCCTCGGAAAACAGCAATTGCTCCGGCTCGATGCCGAAGAAGGCGTGAAGCCCCCCGGCATAGGGAAAGCCGGCCTCGCGGAAAACCTCGGATGTGCCGATCCACAGCACCGGCAGTCGCGGCCCCTGGCTGAGGATCAGGCTGATGAGCGACAGGACAAAACCGGCGACTGCTCCGGCATCGCGGGTCGCGGCGCCATGAAACTCGCTCAGCGCCGCCTTCGGCAGGCCGCCGCTCAGCGCAGCATCGAGGCGCTCGGCACCGGTGCGCAAAAACGCATCGGGCGGCGCCACGGCGAGGCCGCGACGGACAATCGTCAGATTCCGAGCGGGTGTCGGATTCCGAGAGGATGCCAGACTCTGGCGAGGCACATCCGCGTCAAACGACGAACCGGCCGGCGCTTCCAGGCGCTCGGACAAGGTCCCTTCGATCTTCGCGATCTGGCGGCGCAGGGCAAAAACAGTCTCCCGCGCCACGGCGCTTGTCGCCATGACGGTCAGCTTCCACTCACAATTGTTCCTGTTATGTTCCTATAGATTCCAGAGGGCGGCCAAAGAGTCAAGCGGAGTCATGGGGAATTTATTCCTGCCTTGATGGCATGGTCCGGGCGCTCCAGCCCGACCATTTGCCGAGTCCGGCCCGAAAGCCTATATGCCGGGATCAAAGGACAAAGCATGGCTCGCATCTACCAAACACGCATCTGGCACGACCAGCTTTCGCCAACGATGGAGGAAATCGAGCTCCTGGCGCTGGAGGCCTATGCCCATCTGCCGGAGGAGTTTCGCAAGCTGACCGGCGAGATCGTCATTCAGATCGCCGAATTCCCGACCGACGAGATCATGGACGACCTTTCGCTGGAAACGCCCTTCGACCTGCTCGGCCTGTTCGAGGGGCGCGGTATCGCCGAGCGCTGGAATCCGCAGACCGGCGAAGGCCCGAACCGGATCACGCTCTACCGCCGCGCCATCCTCGACTACTGGGCCGAGAACGAGGAGACGCTGGGCGACATCGTCACCCATGTGCTGATCCATGAGATCGGTCACCATTTCGGCCTGTCGGACGATGATATGGAGAAGATCGAAGAGGCAGCGGAGTGACGTCGTTTTGACTGGAGAGCGCAGCGTTCCTTCGCGCCAGCGTCCAGAAGTGTCCCGCATTCGCGGGCACCCGAAGCGATGTCAGCGCTACCAGTCGCTGAGCTTGGTGTCGGGGCCGTATTCCTGGCCTTCGATGTCCTTCACCACCGCCTGGCCGCAGCGCATGGTCTTGGCATTCTTGTCATAGGCATAGGTCGGCGAGCCGAACAGGTGCCAGCCCTTGTTGAGCGCCGCCGTCACCTTGTGGCAGAAGCTGGCGTCGTCCGGGCCGGACAAAAAGCGGTAGAGTTTCATTTTCAATCCCGTCGTGAGTTGCAATCATGCGCGAACAGCGGCGGCCTTCGCCAGCAGTTTTTCGGCCTGCGCCAGATGCAGCCGCTCGACCATCTTTCCGTTCAGCGCAATCACCGCCTTGCCGGTATTTTCGGCAAGCGCGAAGGCATCCTTGATCGCGCCCGCCTCGGCTATCGCTTCAGGCGACGGCGCAAAGGCCCGGTTTGCGGCCTCGATCTGGGCCGGATGGATCAGCGATTTGCCGTCGAAGCCCATGGCGGCCGCTTCCGTGCACTCGCGCGCAAACCCGTCCATATCGCTAAAATCATTGAAGACGCCGTCGAGCAGGTCGAGGCTGCCGGCGCGCGCGGCGAGCACCATCTGCATCAGCCACGGCACGAGATAGCGCCGGTCGGGCGTGGTGAGAATTCCGGTGTCCTTGACCAGATCATTCGTTCCGGCAACGAAACAAACCAGTCGAGAGGCTGGGTCGCGGCCAAGCTCGGCGATCGGGCCGATGTTGAGCAGCGCCTTGGGTGTCTCCATCATCGCCCATAGCTTGACCTCGTCCGGCGCAAAATTGTCGTCGAGAACGTCACCGGCCTCGAGAATGTCGCGCGGCGTGTCGACCTTGGGCAGCAGGATGGCGTCGGGAGCGCATTTTGCCGCAGCCAGCAGATCGTCGGCGCCCCATTCGCTCGACAGCGCATTGATGCGCACAACCATCTCGCAGCGCCGGTTGGAACGGCCGGCGAAAATCCGCGCCAGTTTTTCGCGCGCGGAAAGCTTGTCGGTCGGGGCGACGGCGTCCTCGAGATCGATGACGACGGCATCGCAGGCCAGCGACCGGATCTTGGCCAATGCCTTGTCGTTCGAAGCCGGGACGTAAAGCACCGAGCGGCGCGGGCGGGAGGGTTCGGCAGTCATGTCCGATCTATGCCGCCTGCAGACGGCCGAGGCAAGCCGTGCATAAAAACTGCACGCAATTTCGGAAAATCTCCTCGTCTCCGCCCCGCTTGCCACCCGACAGAATGCGACAAGGGCGGCATGCAAGAGCAAACAAATTGCCGTTGGTCCCTGCCGTACCGGCTTCGCCGCGACAGCTGGTGGCTTGTCGATCCGCCCCCGGCAAACCTCCTCCCTTTCGTCCGCAAATCCCCGCCCAGATATTCCGGCCGCATCAAAGCGGCCGAGAAAGCCCGATCATGACAGCGTTCCTCACGCCGGCGCCGAGCTATTGCAGCCGCTTCGGCGTTGCCGTCCTGCTCGTCGCGCTGGCCGATTTTTTCTTCTATAGCCAACCGGCCGGCATCACGCTTTTCCTGTTCGGCGTTGCGATTGCCACCACGAGCATGGCTGTCCATCCTCTCGGCTCCTTCAATGATGGCAGGCCCTGGTTCAAGCCAGTTGCGCTGCTTGTGGCGCTGCTGCCGGTCGCGGAAAATGTCAGTGCGCTCTCCGTCTCGATCGGGCTGGCGGCGCTGGCCGTCTTCGCGCTTTCGCTGGCCGGGCGGTTGAAGCAGGGGGTTGCCCGCATTGCCGGCCAACTCTCGCTATTCCTGCTTGCAACGCCCTTTCGGTTCGTCCTGGATTTCTTTCGCTGGCGCAAGGCGGCCCGGCAGCTTGGCCGACGGCGCGTGCGCCTTGCGACGATTGCCGTCTGGGTCATGCCGCTAAGCCTCGGCGCGGTGTTTCTCGCGCTGTTCGGCGCCGCCAATCCGGTCGTCGAATACTGGCTGTCGCTGATCGACCTAATGGCACTGCTCGAGCTCATCCAGCTGCCGCGTCTCGCCTTCTGGCTGTTCGTGCTGGTCGGCGTCTGGGCCTTTCTGCGCCCGCGCCTACCGCGCTTTCTCCGCTCCATTCCGCGTGTGCTGTCGCCTGTGCCTGTCGGCCGGGCGACGACAAAACCCGCCAAGGCGATCGAGGACATCATCTTCGGCAAAGCCGCGATTCTTCGTGCGCTGGTCGTCTTCAACATCCTTTTCGCGATGCAGACCGCGCTCGACGCCACCTATCTGTGGGGCGGCATCGCGCTTCCCGACGGGCTGACCTACGCCGCCTATGCGCATCGCGGCGCCTATCCCTTGATCATCACAGCGCTGCTCGCAGCCGGCTTCGTCCTGGCGGCGCTGCGGCCGGGCAGCACGACCTCCAGCGATCCGCTCATCCGCCGGCTGGTCTACGTCTGGGTGGCGCAGAACATCGTGCTGGTCATCTCGTCGATCCTGCGGCTCGACCTCTATATCGGCATCTACGCGCTGACCTACTGGCGCATCGCCGCCTTCGTCTGGATGGGACTGGTGGCGGCGGGCCTTGCCCTGATCATCGCCCGCATCGCGTTCGAAAAATCCAATGAATGGCTGCTTTCCGCCCATCTTCTGACGCTTTCAATGACGCTCTATGCCTGCTGCTTCGTCAACTTCGCGGCGCTGATCGCCAACTACAATGTCGAGCACTCATTCGAAATGACCGGCCAAGGCACCGAACTCGATTTCTGGTATCTGCGTACGCTCGGTCCCAGCGCCTGGCCGGCGCTCGACCGTTTCCTCGTACCGCGAACTCGCCCGTTTGCTTGGGCAGGACGAGGCCCGCTACCGCGCCGGCCTAGAAAACTGGCGCGCCTGGAGCTTTCGCGACTGGCGGCGCCTTCGTGCTCTCGACACACGTATCCCGTTCGTGGTTCCTCCGATGTCCGAACCCTTCATGCCGGGCCGCTGATTTGATGCCGCACCACATACTGGTCGCCGACGACGATCCGCACATTCGCGAAATCATCTGCTTCGCGCTCGAAAAGGCCGGCATGAAGACGCTGGCGGTGCCGGACGGCGCGGCTGCCTTGCAGGCGATCGAACGCCGCGCGCCCGATCTCGTCGTGCTCGACATCGGCATGCCGGAAATGGACGGGCTGGAAGTGTGCCGGCGGCTGCGCCACACATCCGACGTGCCGGTGCTGTTCCTGTCCGCGCGGGATGAAGAGATCGACCGCATCCTCGGGCTGGAAATGGGCGGCGACGACTATGTCACCAAGCCGTTCAGCCCGCGCGAGCTGGTCGCCCGCGTCAACGTCATCCTGCGCCGCGCCCGGCCTGCGCCCGAACATGCCGACGATCGGCAATTCTCGCATGGCAGACTGGCCTTAGTGCCGGCAAGCCATACAGCCAGCTTCGACGGCAAGCCGCTGGTGCTGACGGGCATCGAATTCGCGATCCTGAAAGGGTTTTTGGCGCGTCCCGCGCATGTGCTCGGCCGCGACATGGTGATGGCTAATGCCTATGCTGCCAATATCCACGTCGCCGACCGCACCGTCGACAGCCATGTCCGCAACATCCGCGCCAAGCTGGCGGCGGTCGGCTGCGTCGATGCAATCGAGACCGTGCATGGCGTCGGCTTCCGGCTCGGCAAATGCGGCGCGTGAGCGCCCAAGAACGGATTGGCAGCAAATGGCGGCCACGGCTTGCCACGGTCGTCATTGCCATCCTGATCATGGTGATGGCACTGCCGCTGGCCGGCCTGTTCTTCTTCCGGCTGTACGAGAACCAGCTGATCCGCCAGACCGAGGCCGAGCTGATCGCGCAAGGTGCCGCCCTTGCCGCGATCTATGCGCTAGAGGTCCGTGAGGCCGGCCTTGCCCCGGAAAAGCTCGGCACACCCATGCCTCCACCCAGTACAAGGGATCGGGCTTCTGCCTACCAGCCGATCGAACCGCGCCTCGATCTTGCGTCCGACAGGATACTGCCGACCCGGCCCGCGGCCACGGCGGCCAGCGTCGATCCTGCCTTCGCGGCAATCGGCGCGCGGCTGTCGGGCATTCTTGCCGAGACGCAGAAAACCACGCTGGCCGGCTTTCGGCTGCTCGATCCCAGCGGCGTGGTCATTGCCGGCCGCGAGGAGGCCGGCCTGTCGCTCGCCGCGGTCGAAGAGGTTCGCGCCGCGCTTGCCGGCCGCTACGCCAGCGCGCTCAGGCTGCGGGTTCCCGACCAGCCATCGCCGCCGCTCTATTCGGTCAGCCGCGGCACCAAAGTCCGCGTCTTCGTCGCCATACCAGTTGCGGTCTCCGGCAAGGTCGCCGGCGTGGTCTATCTGTCGCGGACGCCGAACAACATCGTCAAGCATCTCTTTGGCGAGCGCGGCAAGGTGGCGCTGGCGGCAATCGCCATCCTCGGCGGCACGCTGCTGATCGGGCTGGTCTTCCTGCGCACCGTCAGCCGGCCGATCTATGCACTGATCGAGCGCACCGAGCGCATCGCCGCCGGCGACCGTGAGGCGATCAGGTCGCTTGATCACCACGGCACGCGCGAAATGGCGGCGCTCTCCGCGGCCTTCCTCGACATGGCCGAAAAGCTGCATGCGCGCTCCGACAGCATCCAGACCTTCGCCACCCACGTCTCGCACGAACTCAAATCGCCGCTGACGGCGATCCAGGGGGCAGCCGAACTGCTGCGCGATTCGGGCGGCGCGATGGACGAGGCCGAGCGGCGGCGTTTTTCAGACAATATCGTCACCGATGCCGGCCGGCTCAATCTGCTGGTGCGCCGCCTGCTTGACCTTGCGCGTGCCGAAAATCTCGAGCCCAGCGGCCAAGGCACATCACTCGCTCCGGCACTGGCGCTGCTGCCGGCCGACCACAGGCTGGCGGTGCGCCTCGAGGCGGGCGCCGATATCGGCCTGCGCATATCGGCCGAAAACGCCGCGATCGTGTTGGCCAATCTCATCGACAATTCGGCGCGACACGGCGCGACGCTGGTCTCGGTCACGGCAGCAAGCGCGGACGGCAAGGCCACCATTGTGGTGGACGATGACGGCGCCGGCATTTCGCCCAGCAACCGAGGCCGCATCTTCGAGCCGTTCTTCACCACGCGCCGCGATTCCGGCGGCACCGGCATGGGCCTCGGCATCGTGCTGGCCCTCCTGAAAGCGCATGATGGCACGATCCGGCTGGTTGACTCGGCGAGCGGCACGCGCTTCGAGATCATCCTGCCGGCGGCGTGACTCGGCGGTTCAGACCGGAAGGGCGAAAAAGGTGCATTACGACATCATCATCATCGGCGGAGCCATCGTCGGCTCCTCGGTCGCCTATTATCTGCGCGAGGAAGGGTTTTCGGGCCCGATCGCGGTTGTCGAGCGCGACCCGCAATTTTCCCATGCGGCGACAACGCTGTCCTGCGCCTCCATCCGCCAGCAGTTCTCGATCCCTGAAAACATCCGGCTGTCGCAGTTCACGCTGAAACTGTTCCGGCGGTTGAAGGAAGAATTCGGGGCGGACGCCGATATCGGCTTTCGCGAAGGCGGCTATCTGATCCTTGCCGGCGAAAACGGGCTGCCTATCCTGCAGGCCAACCACGAGGCGCAGATGGCCGAGGGCGCCGACATCGTGCTCGAGGATGCCGAGGCGCTTGTTCGTCGGTTTCCGTGGCTATCGGCCGAGGGTATCACTGCCGGGGCCTACGGCCGCAGCGGCGAGGGCTGGTTCGACGCGCATGCGATGCTGATGCTGTTCCGCAAGGCGCTGCGGACGAAGGATATCGACTTCATCACGGCGTCGGTGACCGGCATCGAGCGGCAAGGCGGCCGCGTCACCGGTGTGACCCTCGAAAATGGCGAGCGGCTTGAGGCCGGCATCGTCGTCAATGCTGCCGGGCCGAATGCCGGCAAGGTGGCAGCAATGGCCGGGCTGGCGCTGCCGGTGGAGCCGCGCAAGCGCAATGTCTTCGTCTTCGAGGCGCGCGAAAAATATGACGACATGCCGCTGCTGGTCGACCCGAGCGGCATCTATGTCCGGCCGGAAGGTTCGGTCTACATCACCGGCGGCGCCGAGCCGGAAGAGGGCGAAGGCCCCGCCGACCCCACAGATTTCGAACCCGACTGGCCGCTGTTCGAAGAGGTGATCTGGCCGGTGCTGGCGACCCGTATTCCGGCCTTCGAGGCGATCAAGCCGACGCGCGCCTGGGTCGGCCATTACGACTACAACACGCTCGACCAGAACGCGGTGATCGGTTCGCATCCCGAGGTCGGCAATTTCTTCTTCGCCAACGGTTTTTCCGGCCACGGCTTGCAGCAGGCGCCGGCGGTCGGCAAAGCGCTGGCCGAACTGATCGTCCATGGCGGCTATCGCACGGTGGATTGCTCGGCGTTTGGGTATAGCCGAGTCGCTGAGGGGCGGGCGTTTCGTGAATTGAACGTGATTTGAGGGAAGGCCGCCCAGAATAAGCCGCTCTGTCGAGTTCCCGCCCTCCCCTCTGTCCTGCCGGACAGAGGGGAGGCTGCCCCGCCGATATCAAAAGTCCGCACGCTAGTAGTCAAAACCTGACGCTTGGTACCCGAAACGGAATACCGCTGCCGACTCATTTCGGACATCTAGGGCAGATACTTAAAGAGCCATGGAAAGCAGGAATTTGGCTTGACCTCCACTAGTTGGAAGGCACTTTCAGTGTTGATGTTCGCAATTATCCCATTCTCTGGATGCAGCAACGACCCTGAGTCACCGGAGAACAAACGTATATACTCTGTTCTCCAGCATCAGGAGTTTGAATTACGTCAGCAGAATAATCGTGCCAATTATTTTTTTGGCAAGCGAGTAATGGATACTGAAATCAATACTATCGCCTTCCCTCTCGCCGGTGAGGCGAAGGCTATGTAGTGTTTTATGCCACGCCCGAAGAGGGTGGGTTAATTCTGTCGGTTCCGCAGCAATATGACGATATCAGTCTGACGAAGCAGACGCTTGAAGCCATCGTTGATAAAGGCCTCATCTCAAAGCCGCTTGAAATTCACCTTGCGTCACGCGCGCACTGAGCGCTTTGCCAAAAAGTACATGGTAGCGTCCGCTTTCCACCCTGAGCGGGCTTACGGCCCCGGAACCAAGCGTCAGATTTCGACCACTAGTGGTTAAGTTCTAACGCTTGGTACCCGATCGTGAGCGCGGCCACATCGCGAGCGCTCCTTCTCCTACAGGCAGAAATGTCTGACGCCATCTGGCCGCAAATGTTATCTCTAGCGATCCGTCCTCGATCGAAGAAGGATGCAGTCAGTGGATGACTGGAGAATCGGGAATATCTGGATAACCAGAATTCTGGAGATGTGCGACCCTCTGCGGACGCCGTCGGAATGGTTTCCCGACTGCACCGATGAAGCGCTCGAACCGCATCTTCATTGGCTCACGCCGCGATTAATATCGCCTGCAACCGGCCGGCTTATTCTTCCCATCCAGAGTTTTCTTGTTCGTACCGGACACCACACCATTCTGGTCGACAGTTGCGTCGGCAACGATAAGACGTTCGCATACTTCCCCCATTGGCATCGCCGCAATGACGGCACCTTTTTGGAGCGCCTGGCAAATGCAGGTGTTGCTTCCGAGCAGATCGACTATGTGCTGTGCACCCATCTTCATGTCGACCATTGCGGTTGGAACACACGATTGGTGGACGGGCGTTGGGTACCGACATTCCCGAACGCCCGCTACATCATGGCGCGGCGCGAGTTCGAGGCCGCACAGGCGGCCTCCGGTGATGACGAAGATCGGACCTATGAGGACAATGTGTTGCCAATCGTCGAGGCTGGTCGGGCTGTGCTGTCGATATGGATTATGAACTCGATGGCGAAGTGTGGCTGGAACCGACGCCGGGCCACACCCCGGGGCACGTAGCCATCGGCCTGAAATCTCGAGGCGTAGGGGCAGTGTTTTCCGGCGATCTCATGCATTGGCCGATGCAATGCATATACCCTGACTGGAGCTTTCGGTACGACACGGACCCTGACCAGGCACGTCGGACGAGATGGGCATTCCTGGAGGCTTGCTCGGACAATGGCCGCATCGTAATGACGTCGCATTTTCCCTTGCCGTCGGTGGGAACCATCTCGCGACGCCAGTCATCATTCTGGTTCGAGGATCAGCAGCCGCCGTAATCGCCGAGGACGCCGACTGGGCGATCGCCCTCGGCCACCCGCACTTGTCGAAGCGCCGCTCAAGCGCGGCGTCTTCACTCGGTGGTCGACCTCCAGGGCGGCAATCTACCCCTTCCTCGCCGAGCACAACCAGCAGCCCAGACCCTTCATCTGGACCGCCGACCCCGACAGGATCGCCGCCGCGGTCAAACGCGGGCACCAAACGTTAGATTCGATCCACTAGCTGGCAAGGCAACGCGTCAGCGCTTGCGGTCGAACCAGAACGCGTCGGACACGCGCTTCATGCCGATGCGCTCATAAAAGCCGACGGCGTCGGGCATGGAAATCAGGCTTATGGCAACGGAAGGCCCGAGTTGCCGGCGCGCTTCATCAAGCAGGCCCTTGCCGATGCCGAGCCCTTGCGCCGATTTGCAAACGGCGAGCTCGGAAACGAAACAGACCCACGAGAAATCGGTAACACCGCGGGCAACACCGACCAGCGGCTTCCCTTCTGTATCGAGACGCGCGGTGAGCACCAAATTGGCCCCTGACAGCATCGCGTTCAATCGGGTGTCGTCATCGACGGGGCGATTGGCGCCGAGGCCGGATTCCACCAGAACGCGGCGGAACTCGGCGATGCCGAGACCCGGTTCGCTGGCGTAGAGGACCTTGGATCGCGTTGTCATGTCGACAAAAGTGCACCATGGGCCGGTGGTTTTGAAGCTGTTTTGTACCGATCTTGCGTTTCGATCGACGACGGAGGTCCAAAAACAGCCGCCTTTTATTTGCCCGCGGCTTTGTGTAAACCGGGCGCCAGCAATTTCCCGCAACAAGAAGAAGACGGGCAAGGACATGGAAAAATTCACCAAGCTCACCGGCGTCGCCGCGCCGATGCCGATCGTCAATGTCGACACCGACATGATCATCCCCAAGGATTATCTCAAGACGATCAAGCGCACCGGACTCGGCACCGGCCTGTTCGCCGAAATGCGCTACAAGGACGATGGTTCGGAAAACCCGGACTTCGTGCTCAACAAGCCGGCCTACCGCAAGGCGCAGATCCTGGTCGCCGGCGATAATTTCGGCTGCGGCTCGAGCCGGGAACATGCGCCGTGGGCGCTGCTCGATTTCGGCATCCGTTGCGTCATCTCGACCTCGTTCGCCGACATTTTCTACAACAATTGCTTCAAGAACGGCATCCTGCCGATCACCGTCAGCCCGGAAGATCTTGAGAAACTGATGGACGATGCTTCGCGCGGTTCGAACGCGACGCTGTCGGTCGATCTGGAGGCCAAGGAAATCCGTGGGCCTGACGGCGGCGTGGTCAAGTTCGACCTCGACGAGTTCAAGCGCCATTGCCTGCTCAACGGGCTCGACGATATCGGCCTGACCATGGAAAAAGCCGGCGCCATCGCTTCGTTCGAGAAGAGGAACGCCGCTGAGCGCCCCTGGGCCTGAGCGGTACGATGCCCCGCCCGCGACAGGCCGGGTTCGTGGCGGCTGAACGGAGGGACAGTCATGACACGTTCGCTTCTTGTCGGGGCCTGCGCGCTGGCGTGGATTCTGATGCCGGTGGCTGGCGCGCATGCACAGACCGACATGGTGCTCGTGCCGGCTGACGATGCGCCCGGCAGGGCCGCCGACCAGGGCGCGTTGAGCAATGCGGCCCTAGCCGACAATGACAAACAGGCGCCGATCCCGTTCGAGGGCGGCCAACTGACCATCACCCAGGAGGAAGAGTACGGGGAACGGGTGCTCGCCTTCGACGGCAAGGAACTGGCGCGCAATTACGACGTCTTCTTCGACAAGATCGTCGAGGTCGGCGGCGTCAAGGTGGCGCTGGTCGATGTCGGCGACGGCGGCAATCAATGCGGCCCGGCCAAGGTGATCGTGTGGAAGCCGGAAGGCGGCACGATCCAGACGGTCACGGTCGAGCAGGATGAATGCGGCGCACCGCCGGCCGCGATCTCCGACAGCGCCATCTATTTCGTACCCTATCTTTTGCCGGGCGATTCCAAGCCGGCGCTGCAATGGTCGCCGACGGCCGGGCTGACGACCTCGGGCAATCTCACCTATATGCCGGAGCCGGGCACCGACTGGAAGGACGTCGATCCGTCGAAATACGACAACGTCATCGATGCCTTTCACAACGAGGCTGTCTACAGGCTAGCCGAGACGCTGCTCGGCAAGGACATGCCCGACATGGCGACTAGCCTGCTGGTCGGCGGCGGAACTGAGAAGACCGCTTCGGGCGCCTTTTTTGCCAGCGGCTGCGTGCCGCATGATTGCGGCGGCAATGACGGCTTCATGGCGGTCGACCCGGTCAAGCACAAGCTCTATTTCGCCCGCCGCGGCGACAAGCCCGAGCCGGACGCGTGGCCAGCGGTGAGTACATGGCCGGCCGACGTCAAGGAAGCGCTGGACAAGGCGCTGGGGTCGGCGAATTAGGTACTTTTGCAAAGCGCAGTGACCACCACGCCTTGGACGAGAGGGCTTTGTCGAGGCGGGAGACTCATAACAACCGTCAGTTCTATCTGGCCCATGGCGGGATCGGCTCGTTCCCTGCAAGATATCCGCGACGATTTGCGGAGGACCCATGCGAAAACTGATCTCCACCGGTTCGCCCTTCGAAAAGACCGCCGGCTATTCGCGCGCCGTGGTGCAGGGCGACTGGTGTTTCGTGTCCGGAACGACCGGCTACGATTATGCGACCATGTCGATGCCGGAGACCGTGGAGGCACAAACGCGCAATTGCCTGACGACGATCGCCAAGGCGTTGCGAGATGGCGGCTTCGAAATGGCTGACGTGGTGCGGGCACATTACTACATCACCGATGCGGCTTTCGTAGATGTGGTGTTCCCGATCCTCGGCGAGGCGTTTGGCGAGATCAGGCCGGCAGCAACGATGATCGTGTGCCAGCTCAACAAGCCGGAAATGAAGGTCGAGATCGAGGTGACGGCGCTGCGGCGCACAGCCTGATGCCTGTCACGGTTGCGACAACGACACGGTTAGCACGAGGATCGGCCCATGGTGAAGGTCAGACGCATCGTTGCAAACATAGACACGCAGGATATCGCGGCGGCAAAACCCTTCTATCAGGATGTGCTCGGCCTCGATCTCAAGATGGATATGGGCTGGATCGCTACCTATGGCTCGCAAGAGACGATGTCCGTGCAGGTCAGTTTCATGGCCGAAGGGGGATCAGGAACGCTGGTGCCGGACATCTCTATCGAAGTCGACGACGTCGATGCCTCGCTTGAAAGCATGAGGACGGCCGGCTTTATCATCGAGTACGGTCCGGCAGACGAACCCTGGGGCGTGCGGCGCTTCTTCGTGCGCGACCCGTTCGGCAGGCTGGTGAATATCCTTTCGCATCTGTAGACGTTTTGTCTTGAGCATCGGATTTTCCCAAAACCGGTTGCCACTTTTGGGTCCGATGCTCTGAACCGCAGGCTTGCGCGTCGGTCGCTTGGCGTTTAGCAAGGCCGCGTTCATGCGCTAAAATAATCGGGACGGTTCTCATGGCTTCGAAAAATCTTCTCCTGCTTGCCGGCGATGGCATCGGCCCCGAGGCGATGGCCGAGGTGAAGAAGCTGATCGCCGCGATGAACGACAAGCTCGGCAGCGATTTCGTCACCGATGAGGGCCTTGTCGGCGGCTGCGCTTACGACGCACATGGCGCGGCAATTTCCGATGCCGACATGGCCAAGGCAATGGCGGCGGACGCGGTGCTGTTTGGCGCCGTCGGCGGACCGAAATGGGATGCCGTGCCTTACGAGGTGCGCCCGGAGGCGGGTCTGCTGCGGCTGCGCAAGGACATGGAGCTGTTCGCCAATCTTCGACCCGCCATTTGCTATCCGGCGCTGGCGGCGTCCTCCTCGCTCAAGCAGGAGGTGGTCGAGGGGCTCGATATCCTCATCGTGCGCGAGCTCACCGGCGGCGTCTATTTCGGTGAGCCGAAGCAGATCATCGATCTCGGCAACGGCCAGAAGCGCGGTATCGACACCCAGGTCTACGATACTTTCGAGATCGAGCGCATTTCGGGCGTTGCCTTCGAATTGGCACGCACGCGCAAGAACCACGTCACCTCGATGGAAAAGCGCAATGTGATGAAATCGGGCGTGCTGTGGAACGAGGTCGTCAGCCAGACGCAAAAGGCCAGGTATGCCGACGTCAAGCTCGACCATATGCTCGCCGATGCCGGCGGCATGCAGCTGGTGCGCTGGCCCAAGCAGTTCGATGTCATCGTCACCGACAATCTGTTCGGCGACATGCTGTCCGACATCGCCGCCATGCTGACCGGCTCGATCGGCATGCTGCCGTCGGCCTCGCTCGGCGCGCCGGATGCGAAGACAAAAAAGCGCAAGGCGCTCTACGAGCCGGTGCATGGCTCGGCGCCCGACATCGCCGGCAAGGGCATCGCCAATCCGATCGCCATGATCGCCTCCTTCGCCATGTGCATGCGCTATTCCTTCGGCATGGTGACTGAAGCCGACAAGCTCGAAGGTGCGATCGCCGCCGTGCTCGACGACGGCCTGCGCACCAGGGATATTCATTCGCCGGGGATGACCGAGGTCGGCACCGCTGAGATGGGCGACGCGATCATCGCCAAGTTCCTGGGCTGATCCTGTGTAGGTCGACGTCCGCTGGGCGACTGCCGCCGATGCGGCGGCACTCCCGCGGTTAGATTTGGACACCCGCCGGCACCGGACCCCACTGGTTTTCACGCGGCTGGGTCGGGATCAGCGCAAAGATCAGGATGATCACGGTGCCGAAGGTCGGGATCAGGAAAAGCAGGAAGAGCCAGCCGGTCAGGCCGATATCGTGCAGGCGGCGCACGTTGAGCCCGAACCACGGCAGGGCTGTCGCCAGCAGGAAGAGGCCGCAAAGGCCGACCGTCACTGCCGGCAATTCACTGTTGTCGAGATTGCCCATGGCGTCGTCGATGAAGACGCCGAATCCTATCGCCACGATCAGCGCGATCGTCCAGAACAGGCAATAGCCCCAATATTCCTTGCGGCGGGCACGGCCGGCGAAGTTGAAATAATTTTCGGTCAGGCCACGCGAGAAGTAGCTCCACAGGCCGGTGGATTCGGCGGTTTGATTTTCAGCGGAACGGCCGAAATGTTGCGGCTGACGTGCCGCGGGCGCATTGCCGGCCTGAGATGGGGCGGCGGTTGCAGCGGAGGCACGGGCGGGTGCACTGGCAGGTTGGGCGTGGATCGAAAAAACATCGCGTGCCCGTCCGCCAGCCGGCTGGAATTCGACGGTCGTGCCTCCGGCAACCGACGCTTGGCGGCGCAAGTCCTCGCGCGCGAAGCTGTAGCGGTTGCCATCGGCCCCGGTAATGAAACCGAAGGCCTGGTCCTCGTCATAGTGAAGAACTTCGCCGCGCATGTCCTGCCCACCCCATTGCCCTGCCCCAGACTGTGCAAAGTTCCGGTAGACCGCAAGGGGCGTGCGCGAAATGGAAGGGGCAGGCTATTCACCCCGGCCGTTTCTTCGATTTCTTGTGTTTCGCCGGTCCGCCTTCGAATCTCGCCTTGGCCGGTTTGCCGGCCCAGGGCTTTGCCTCGAATGCCGGGCGCTGGTCAGCCGGTGCGCGCTTCTCGAATTTGGGCGTGTTCTGATCGAATGTCCGCTTGCCGCGGTGGGGCTTCTTGTCGGGGCGCGGCTCCTGATAGCCGGCCCGCGACAGATCGGGCGTGCCGTCCAGCCGCTTGACCGCAATGTTGCCCTGCAGCTTGCGGTCGGGGCCGATCGCGGCGAGGAAGCGCTCGGCCCAGTCCGCCGCGATCTGCACGAAGGTTTCTTCCGGCTGCATCTTGATGGCGCCGATCTCGCGCTTGGAGATGCCGCCTGTCCGGCACAGCATCGGGATCAGCCAGCGCGGCTCGGCATTCTGCCGGCGTCCGACCGACAGCGAGAACCAGACGCTGTCGCCGAAATCGTCGCGGCGGCTCGGTGCCTCGTCCCGGCGCGCAAATTTTTCGCCCGACGGCGTGAACGGTGCGACGTCGAGAAGGTCCTCCGGCGCCGAGCGGCTGGAGCGGCACATCCGTACGAAGGCTGCGGCGACCTGTTCCGGCCCGTGCTGATCGAGAAGCGCCTGGACGAAGCCGCGCTCCTCATCCTTCATAGGCTCGCTGAGGACCGGGTCGGCGAGAATGCGCTCGTCATCGCGCCGTATCACGTCGTCGGCCGAGGGCGGGCTCGCCCAGGTCGCCGCAAGGCCGGCACTTTGCAGCAGCCGCTCGGTGCGCTTGCGGGCATTGTTCGGCACGATCAGCGCGCTGACGCCCTTGCGCCCCGCCCGTCCCGTTCGCCCGCTTCGGTGCAGAAGCGTCTCCGGGTTGGTCGGCAAGTCGGCATGGATCACCAGCTCGAGGTTGGGCAGGTCGATGCCACGCGCCGCGACGTCAGTGGCGATGCAGACCTTGGCGCGGCCGTCGCGCATCGCCTGCAGCGCGTGGCTGCGCTCGTTCTGGCTCAGCTCGCCGGACAGTGCCACGACGGAAAAGTTGCGGTTGTTGAAGCGCGCTGTCAGGTGATTGACGGCGGCACGCGTGTTGCAGAACACCAGCGCGTTCTTCGCCTCATAGTACCGCAGCACGTTGATGATGGCGTTTTCGCGGTCGGCCTGCGCGACGCCCAGCGCCCGGTATTCGATGTCGAGATGCTGCTTCTCCTCGCCCGAGGCCGAGATGCGCACGGCATCGCGCTGGTAGCCCTTGGCCAGCGTGGCGATGGAGCGCGGCACGGTCGCGGAAAACATCAACGTGCGGCGCTCGGCAGGGGCGGCGTCGAGGATGAATTCCAGGTCCTCGCGAAAGCCGAGATCGAGCATCTCGTCGGCCTCGTCGAGCACGACTGCCTTGAGCGCCGACATGTCGAGAGAATTGCGGGTGATGTGGTCGCGCAGGCGGCCGGGCGTGCCGACGACGATATGGGCGCCACGCTCCAGCGCGCGTCGCTCGGTGCGCATGTCCATGCCGCCGACGCAGGACGACACCGTGGCGCCTGTCAGCTCGTAGAGCCATTCCAGCTCGCGCGTCACCTGCAGGGCCAGCTCCCGCGTCGGCGCCACGGCCAGCGCCAGGGGTGCCGCCGCGTGGGAAAAGCGCTCCGCGCCGTCGAGCAGCGTCGGCGCCAAGGCCAGTCCGAAAGCGACGGTCTTGCCGGAGCCGGTCTGGGCTGAAACCAGCGCATCGGCCTGACCGAGCTCAAGAACCGCTTTCTGCACCGGTGTCAGCTCGACATAGCCGCGTTTTTCCAGCGCCTTTGCCAGCACGGGGACAATAGCTTCGAAGTTGGACATATGCTTCTTTCGAAATTCGGATTCTTAAATGCCCGGCGACGGGTCTGATGTCGGCAAGCGCCACGACGGGCGCCACGAGCCAAACGATGCCCGTTCGTACTTCGTGCCGCCCTCGTTGTACAGGGCGGGCGATCCGCCTGGTTGCGATTGACTCCTTACGCAAACCGCGTAAAAGCCGGCACCGAACGGGATAGTTTTCGATGCGCGGCCTTTTGATGGCGCTTCTTGCCTTCGACATCCCCGGCCCCAATGCGAACCATTGGGCCGGACGTCTCGGTGCGCCTTTCCGTTCCAGCAAAACCACGTTCTTGGTCAAAAAAACCGGTAAAACGACCAACAAAACGGTCTGATTCCCTTGGCCTAACCACCCTCTCCCGGGTCCGGCCCGGGGTGAAACCCGCATTGGCCGGCGGGTTTTCTCCAGAAACCGAGCGGAGAGGGACAGGAGATTTCGATGAGTTTCAAGGTTGCGATCGTCGGCGCCACGGGCAATGTGGGCCGGGAAATGCTCAACATACTGGAAGAGCGCGGCTTTCCGGTGAGCGAGGTGGTGGCGCTGGCCTCGCGGCGCAGCCAGGGCACGGAAGTGTCGTTCGGCGACCGCACGCTGAAGGTCCGGACGCTCGACCAATATGATTTTTCCGACACCGACATCTGCATCATGTCGGCCGGCGGCAACGTCTCCAAGGAATGGTCGCCGAAGATCGGCAAGCAGGGCTGCGTCGTCATCGATAATTCATCGGCCTTCCGCTACGACCAGGACGTGCCGCTGATCGTTCCCGAAGTGAACCCGGATGCGATTTCGCTGTTCACACGCAAGAACATCATTGCCAACCCGAACTGCTCGACGGCGCAGCTGGTCGTGGCGCTGAAGCCGCTGCATGACTTCGCCACCATAAAGCGCGTCGTCGTCGCCACCTACCAGTCGGTCTCCGGCGCCGGTAAGGAAGGCATGGACGAACTGTTCACGCAGACGCGGGCGGTGTTCGTCGCCGATTCCGTCGACGTCAAGAAGTTCACCAAGCGCATCGCCTTCAACGTCATCCCGCATATCGACGTCTTCCTCGACGACGGCTTCACCAAGGAAGAATGGAAGATGGTGGCCGAGACCAAGAAGATGCTCGATCCCAAGATCAAGCTGACGGCGACCTGCGTGCGGGTGCCGGTGTTCATCGGCCATTCGGAAGCGGTCAACATCGAGTTCGAGAAGCCGATCACCGCCGATGAGGCGCGCGAGATCCTGCGCGAGGCGCCGGGCTGCCAGGTCATCGACAAGCGCGAGGACGGCGGCTACATCACGCCGCTGGAATCGGCTGGCGAGGACGCCACCTTCATCTCGCGCATCCGCGAGGATTCGACCATCGACAACGGCCTGTCGATGTGGATCGTCTCCGACAATCTGCGCAAAGGCGCGGCACTCAACGCGGTTCAGATCGCGGAGCTGCTGGTCGAGCGCGGGCTGATCCAGCCAAAGAAGAAGGCGGCATAACTTCTCGCTCACGGGCCGCATCGCCGCTTCGCGGCTGGCCCTCCGCGGGGGCGCCGGACGGCCGGCGGCCCGCGGTCGCAGGCTTGTGAGATGAGCATTGCGACTAAAATCGCGCTGCGTCCGGCTAACGGGTCGGACGCAGGCGCAATTGCCAGGATCATGCGCGCAGCGCTTTCGTCGTTCGACTGGATGCCGGTCCTGCATACACCGGATGAGGATATGGCCTTCATCAGCGGCACCGTGCTGGCGCAGCAGCACGTGACGGTCGCCGAAATCGACGCGGCCATTGTTGGCTTTGTCGCCGTTGCAGGAGAATGGGTCGAGCAGCTCTATCTGGATCCTGCCTGGACTGGCCAAGGCATCGGCGCCCGGCTGCTGACACAAGCAACCGCGAATTTGCCGGTTGTGAAATTGCATTGCTTTCAGTCGAACTCAGGCGCTCGGCGCTTCTACGAGCGCCATGGCTTTCGCGCGGAAGCTTTGGGCAACGGCACGAACAATGAAGAGCGATTGCCCGACATTTTGTACGTCCGAAGGCATTGATCCTTATCGTGCGGCGTCCGCAGCGAGTTTCTGCAAAACATCCAGCGCCTCCTCCGCCCGGTCGGCGGGCACGAACAGGTGATCGTGGTAGAAGGCCGAGACCGGATTGACGCCGATGCCGGCGGTGGCCAGCCGCGCGGTGATGGCGGCGAGGAAGCCGACCGCTTCCAGCGACGAATGGACGTTCAGCGTCAGCATCCGGCAGCGGAACACGGTTTTCAGGCCAGCGGTCTTGGCCTGGTCTTCAAGCACGATCAGCGTCATGCCCTCGTGCTCGCGAAACAGCATTACCGGATCGAGCTGGTCGGGAACGGCCGCATCAGGTGGCAACGTGGTGAAGACATGAACGCCGGCAAGCAACTCCGGCGTCATTGCCGCCAGCAACTTTTTCAGGTCGGTCTCTCCGGCCATCGCTTACTTTCGTTGTGCGATTAGGCGGCTGCTGCCGTCGCTTACTTTCGTTGTGCGATTAGGCGGCTGCTGCCGTCGAGCGCTCGGGAGATACCCTTACGGATTTCCAATAACGCCCTCCACCTCACCTCGCAAGGTGGACTTGGCCAGGTTGGTTGCTGGCTGAACTTGCACATCCAAGGTCGCCGTCCCCGGAGTGAAAAAGCACTGGAGGCATGTCGGATGGCCGTCATGGGACGCGTCCTTGGTTCGAGCTGGCAGAAAAGCCAGTGCTCGCAACGACCGGAGGGAACATCAATGACCAAGTCTCAGGCAGCATCCGTCTCACCGCGCGCCCTCTGGGCCGGTCGCGTGCTCAGCGCCGTCATCGTGCTGTTCATGATCTTCGACGGCGTCATCAAGCTACCGCCGCTCGAAATCGTCACCCAGACCATGGTGCAGCTCGGCTGGCCAGCCGATGCCAATGTCTCGCGCATGCTCGGCATCATTGGATTGGTCTCGACAGCACTTTATGTACTGCCGCGCACCTCGGTGCTCGGCGCCATCCTGCTCACCGCCTATCTCGGCGGCGCCATCGCCACGCATGTGCGTATCGGCAGCCCTTTGTTCTCGCATATGCTGTTCGGCGTCTACCTCGGCGCCATCCTCTGGGGCGGCCTGTATCTGCGCGATCCAAGGGTGCGCGCGCTGATCCCGTTCAGCCAATAGCAGCGACTTCCAAAGCCGTTCGATGGCGGCCACGCCGCCAGAGAGGGCGCTGTCTGCCGCCGCCTTTCTTCTCTTTGGATCAAATCGAGCGCCGCCCGGTCTGCTGCCGATCTTCTTCTTTGGATCAAATTGGCTGGTTGCGAGTTAGGGGGCGCAGCGGCGAGGACGGCACCCTGTTGGAGAGGAACGACAATGAAAAAGGTGATGATCTTGATGGCCCTGCTGGTGCCGCTCGGTGCCTGCTCCCGTACTGAGCAAGGCGCGGCCGTTGGTGGCCTGGGCGGTGCGGCGGTCGGCGCCGCAGTGGCCGGCAACCCGACCAAGGGCGCGGTGATCGGCGGTGCGGCCGGCGCCTTGGCCGGTGCGCTGATCGGCCGTGCCAGCGAAAGCGGCCAGTGCCGTTATCGCGATCGCAATGGCCGTGTCTACGTTGCGAGTTGCCCGGAAGGCTATTGATCGGGCCGCATCATACGGATGGACAGCAAAACGGCGGGCAAAGGCCCGCCGTTTTGTGACTGGTCAGCCGTTTTGTGAAGGGCAATCGATGACTTATTCGGCGCTGGCGGCTTCCGCCTCGGCCGGCGCGGCGGAAGCGGCGGCAACAGCGGCTGCAGCTTCCTCCTGCGCCTTCTTCAGCAGGGCTGCGCGCTCTTGCGCCTTCTTGCCGGGCTCGGCCTTCTTCGGGTTGGCGCGGGCTTCGCGCTTGGCGAGGGCGGCCTCGTCGAGGAAGCGCAGCACGCGGTCGGTCGGCTGGGCGCCGTGCGACAGCCAATGCTTGACGCGCTCGGCGTCAACCTTGACGCGTTCGCCGTCCTTGGGCAGCAGCGGGTTCCACGAGCCAAGCGACTCGATGAAACGGCCGTCGCGCGGCGAACGGGCATCGGCGACGACGACGTGGTAATAGGGACGCTTCTTCGAGCCCGCACGGGCCAGTCGGATTTTCAGTGGCATTTCTTTTCTCCTAAAAAGCTCTGATTTGGTTGATCGGTTGGTGGCTGGTCCTCAGCCGGTTTTCGTTATGCCGTTGGATGCGGCGATCTGCTCGTGATGGCGGATCACTTCGCGGACGACGAAGTTCAGGAATTTTTCCGCGAAATCCGGGTCGAGATGGGCGTCCTTCGCCAGTTGGCGAAGACGGGCGATCTGCTGCTGCTCGCGTGCCGGATCGGCAGGCGGCAGGCCATGCTCCGCCTTCAGCACGCCGACCGCCTTGGTGCAGCGGAAGCGCTCGGCCAGCATGTGGATCAGCGCCGCGTCGATGTTGTCGATCGAGGCGCGATAATTGACCAGCGCCGCGCGCGCGTCAGCCATGTCCTTTTCTTCGTTCATGGCGCCCTCATTTCTTCTTGCCGAGGCCAGGCAGCCCGCCGCCGGATCCCGGCAAACCAGGGAGCTTCATGCCGCCGGGCAAGCCAGGCAGGCCACCGCCAGCGGGAAAGCCGCCGGGCAGGCCCTTCATGCCGCCGAGCCCGGCCGCCTGTGCCTGCTTCTGCAAGGCCTCGAGCTGCTTGGGGTCCATCTTGGACAGATCGGGCATGCCGCCGCCCATCATGCCGCCTTGGCCGCCCATGCCGGGCATCATGCCGCCGAGCCCCATCTTGGAAGCGAGGCCGCCCATCATGCCGCGCATCAGGCCGCCACCTTTGCCCTTGCCGCCCATCGCCTTCATCATGTCGGCCATGCCGCGATGCATCTTCAACAGCTTGTTGATTTCGGCCGCGTCGGTGCCCGAGCCGGCGGCGATGCGCTTCTTGCGCGAGTGCTTCAGAATATCGGGATTGGCGCGCTCGGCCTTGGTCATCGACGAGATGATGGCGAGCTGGCGGCCGAACATCTTGTCGTCGAGACCGGCGGCGGCCATCTGGTCCTTCATCTTGCCCATGCCCGGCATCATGCCCATGATGCCGCCCATGCCACCCATTTTCGACATTTGCTGAAGCTGGCCGGCGAGGTCGTTCAGGTCGAACTTGCCCGACTGCATCTTCTTGGCCATCGCCGCCGCCTGCTCGGCGTCGATGTTCTCGGCTGCCTTTTCGACGAGGCTGACGATGTCGCCCATGCCGAGGATGCGGTCGGCGATGCGCTTGGGGTGGAATTCCTCCAGCGCGTCCATTTTTTCGCCGATGCCGATCAGCTTGATCGGCTTGCCGGTGACGGCGCGCATCGAGAGTGCTGCGCCACCGCGACCGTCGCCGTCCATGCGGGTCAGCACGAGGCCGGTGATGCCAACACGCTCATCGAAGCTTTTCGCCAGATTGACGGCGTCCTGGCCGGTCAGCGAATCGGCAACCAGCAGGATCTCGTGCGGCGACGACACCTTCTTGATGTCGGCCATCTCGACCATCAACGGCTCGTCGATGTGCGTACGGCCGGCGGTGTCGAGGATGACGATGTCGTGGCCGCCGAGCTTTGCCGCCTGCACGGCGCGGCGGGCGATGTCGACTGGCGTCTGGCCGGCGACGATCGGCAGCGTCGCGACCTTGACCTGCTCGCCGAGCTGACGGAGCTGCTCTTGCGCGGCGGGACGCCGCGTGTCGAGCGAGGCCATCAAGACCTTCTTGTTCTGGCGCTCGGCCAACCGCTTGGCGATCTTGGCCGAGGTCGTCGTCTTGCCGGAACCTTGCAGGCCGACCATCATGATGACGACCGGAGCCGGCGCATTGAGGTCGATGGCGACGCCCTCGGCGCCGAGCATCTCGACCAGCTCGTCATGGACGATCTTGACGACCATCTGGCCGGGCTTGATCGACTTGACCACGGCGGCGCCGACGGCCTTCTCGCGCACCTTGTCGGTGAAGGAACGCACCACTTCCAGCGCCACGTCGGCCTCGAGCAGCGCGCGGCGCACCTCGCGCAGCGCCGCCGAGACATCCGCCTCCGACAAGGCGCCGCGGCCGGTGAGGCCGTTCAGGATCGAACCAAGACGTTCCTGTAGCGATTCAAACATTCTTTTTCCTTTTCCCTGGCACCCGGATGATGCCCGAGAGGTAATGCGTTCGCGCCAGCTGTCCAAGCAAAAGCCGGTCCGGGCAAAAGCCCAAAGCCAAAAAGCACCCGGGGGCGCACAGCGCTGCCGGGTGTTGGCCTCCGGGATCGATTTACAGCACTTCACCTCAAAGAGGTTTCGGCGTCCCGGTCGGTTTGCTCGGAGGAATACTCGTCGCGGAATTTCGCGGCGTGTAGACAGGAAATCGGCCGCGGAGTCAAGCTTTGGTCAGGCTTTGCGCCAAATATGCTCAGGACAACCAGGCAAGGCGCATCAGCGCACGCTGCTGGCGCGCGCCATATCCGGCTCGACCTTCAGCGGGGAGCGCGGATGCAAAAGCAGCAGAACGGTCAACAGGCTGCTGACGATGCCGATCGCGGCGATGAGGACGGCGTCTGAAGTCGTCCAGCCGGCGGCTTCGAGCGGCTTGGCGTTGAACAGGGCGAAGGAATTATAGCTTTGCTGGTGCGAAATCAGCAGGAAGCCGGTCAGATTGTTGCCGAGATGGGCGCCGAAGCCGGCACCGAGATTGCCGGTTGCATAGACCAGAAGCGTCAGCAGCAGCGCAAAGGCGGCGATCGAGGCCAGCACGCAGGCATTGATCGCGGCGCTCGAGCCTGGGCTCCAATGTAGCGAGGTGAACAGCAATCCCGGCAGCAGCGCCCAGATGAAAGGGTTCTGGAACCGGCTCGCCAGGCCCCTGAGCAGATAACCGCGAAACAGCATCTCCTCCGACGAGGTCTGCAGAAAGGTCAGCGCAGCGATCGGGATCAGGAACAAAAGCCACGAGGACAGGCCGATCGTACCGCGCGCAATATCGGGCTGCAGGCCGTAAAGCAGGATCTCGGAAAGCAGCGAGGTGATCAGCACGGCGGCCAGCCCTTTCAGGAACCCCGACCATGAAATGCGCCGG
Organism: Mesorhizobium sp. M0778; assembly: GCF_040320105.1. NCBI lineage: Bacteria > Pseudomonadati > Pseudomonadota > Alphaproteobacteria > Hyphomicrobiales > Phyllobacteriaceae > Mesorhizobium > Mesorhizobium sp. M0778. The sequence goes on from NZ_JAMYPA010000001.1 coordinate 91,249, forward strand.
CTGACGCCGATCAGGGCCGTCAGCTTCTCGCGATGGATCCAGCGCATGGCAGCCCAAAGGCCGAGCCAGATTCCGGCAAACGAAGCCAGCGCCGCGAGGATGCCCGCTGGAGAGGCCATGAAATCCTGCACCGCTCCTCCACCTGGCGGGGCGGTGCCAGACGACGCCTGCCAAACGGCAAAGGCATAGGTGCCGCCGAACAGCACGGCGGCAGTGATTCCGAGCCAGAACAGGATGACGACGACCGTTCCAAGCAGAAGGCGCGGCAAAGTGGTCTTCTCGTTGGCGGTGTGCCGGTACTGTTGGAAGGCGGTCGGGTCGATCGTCACGCGGGCTCGCTGGCTGGTGCTTCGGCTCGCATGATCTAGAGCATCGGACGCAAAAGTGGAAACCGGTATTGCAGCGGCAATGCCGGCTTGTGGCAATGTCGGGGTGTGAGCGGCCGCCATTACAGGGCGACCGCCCTGTTTTGCGCGTCAGCGCACGACGTACACGATACGCCGGCTGCTCGGATCGACCAGCGCCGGCTGGCCGTTCACATAGACGTAGCGATAATCATAATCGGGTATCTCGCGCAGCTCGACGGTGTCGGGCAACATCGCGCCGGTAACCACCTCGCCTTCGAGATAGACCGGATCGAGCCGGTTCGTTTCGACATAGGTGCGGATTTCCGCCGGCGGCCGCCGGATGGGCTCGATCGCCTCGCCGGCAACGATCGCTCCGGTATAGCTGTCGGAATATTCGGCGCTATCGGCAGGCGGTGTCACAACGGCAATGTCGGCGCCGGCCGGACGCTGTGTCAGGACCACACGGCTGCCGCCGAAATCGGCCGTCACATAGTCGGAATAGACCCAGCCTTGGCCGTTGGCCTCGGCGATGGTGCACCATTTGCTGTTGGCGATGCAGCCGTCGAGCGTCGCCGACTGGCCGGCCGCGAGTACCCCGATGACCGGATATTGCGGGCCGGGGCCGGCGCGTACATTGAGATCGGTGATGGCCGAGACGGCGGTTTCGGCCAAAGCAGAGCCCGACATCGCTATGAGCGCTCCGGCCACCGCCGGAAACAATATGCATTTCATGGTTTTCTCTCCGTTTCACAGTCCCTCGGGACCGAAAACGAAGCAAAGCGGCATGCGTTCCGGCTAAAAAGCCTCCGCCGGCTCACGATTTGTTCCAATAGTTTTCGGCAGGTCAGTCAAAAGCTCGTGAACAAAAGCAAGCTTTTGCGCCGCCACGTCGGAGATTACGAAGGGATACAGATCGGGCAGGCCCATGCAGCGGTTGATCGAGTTGGAAGCTTCCGACAGCACCAGCCAGCGGTCGAGGATCTTTTCGAAAGGCTCCGGCCTGGTGGCGGGTTCCGATGGTGCCGGCTGCAGCTCGCCGCCGGTATCGGCGCGCGGCAGCTCGTTGGCTTCGACGGTCTCCAGCCGGCCGAGCGGGAAATTCAGCGCATGCACCATCTCCAGCGTGTCGGTGATGTGCATGTGATGCGCCCATGTCTCGGCCCAGTCCTCCCACGGGTGCGACGTCGCATAGGCCGAGATATGGCGCTGCTGCCAGTCGGGCGGCGCGCCATCGGCGTAATAGGTCTTCAGCGCTTGTTCGTAGCCGGCGCGTTCGTCGCCGAACAAAGCGCGAAAACCGGCAAGCTTTTGCGGATCGTCACGGATCAGGCGGTCCCAATAGTAATGGCCGAGCTCATGGCGGAAATGGCCGAGCAGCGTGCGGTAGTTCTCGCCCATCTCGACGCGCCGCCGCTCGCGCTCAGCCGAGTCCGCCTCGGCGACGTTGAGCGTGATCAGGCCGTTGTCATGGCCGGTCAGGATACGCTCGCCACCGGGACCGCCACCGATAGGATCGGCAAGAAAATCGAAAGCGAGGCCGATCTCGTCGCCGGGATTCTGCTTGGATGCGACCGGCAGGCCGAAGGCGAGCAGCGAATAGACGGCACGCTTCTTTGCCGCCTCGACACGGATCCAGCGGCGGCGATTGCCGTCGACCGACAGATCCGGGATCAGCTGGTTCAGCGTGCAGGCGCGGCAGAAGGCGTGGCCAGGCTCCGCCATCCAGTTGCAGGCGCATTCGTCGGCGTTGGTGCATTGGAAGATGTCGTCGATGCCGGACAGCACAAAACGCGCATGCTCGGGATCATAGAGCACGAGGCTGGCGCAGTTCAGGCATTGCGCGTTCTCGAAATAGAGACGGTGGCCGCAATGCGGGCAGTCGAAAAGCTTCATTGGCGTCTCAAATCATTCGAAATGCGGAGGACGAGGCGAACAGGACAAGGCCAAACGCCTGTCACCGGCCCACGTTCCTGCCGGCCGATGCTATTTTGCCGCAAGCTGGGCCACGACCTCCCTGGCCACTGCCTCGCCCGACAATCTGGCGCCGCCGCAGGTCTGCATCAGCGGACCGGCCAAATGCTCGCCGGCGAAGAAGATCTTTTCCGCCACCGGCTGCATCAGCGTGGCGCGCGCTTGCGAGCGGCCGGGCCGCGCCGCCGCATAGGCGCCGCGCACAAACCGCTCAGCGCCCCAATTGGTCATCATTGCGCGTCCGACATGCTTTCGTACGTCGCCGCCAAAGATGCCGCAGAGCCGGTCGACGACGAAGTCGATGCCGGCCGCCTCGCCCGCCGCCGACATCTCCCAAGCGAAATCGCCGCCGACGAAACCGACCATCAAATCGAAGTCGAAGGGAAAGCAGAGGAAGTAGATGTCGTGCCGGGCCAGCCGCTCGATCAGCAAATCGTCGAACGGCTCCAAGCCAAGCCTCGTGCCGGATATTTCGACCGGCAGCTTGGTCAGCATGCCCATCGGCAGATCGAAGAAGGCAGCGAAATGCCCATCGGGGAGTGCGGGCGAGAACGCAATCTCCTCGAAGGCGAGCACTGCCGGCGAGGCGGTGACGATGACAGCCTTGGCGCGGATGGTACCGCGATCCGTGACGCAGGCTACGCCCGGCCCATCCCAGAGGATCTTGCGCACCGGCGTCGACAGCTCCACCGGCACGTCGGCGCCGAAGCGCGCAACCAGCGTGCCGAAGCCTTCCCTGGTGAAATAGTTCGGATCGAGATCGGCGGCGGCCTGAAAGTCGCGGATCGATATCTCGTCCTCGTCGGCGCCGAAATCCATCGGCCCCGCGAAGGTTGCGGCGGCGCGCGGCGCGTGGCCTTTGGCGAGCAATGCCGAAAGGCGGTCATCGTCGCCTTCCCTCACCTGACGTGCCGCCACCAGTTCGAGCAGTCTTGCGTCGGCCACCTTCATCGCGGCCTCTTCGGCTTCGCTTGCCTTTCGCTCGCGGTAGTAGAGATGATCGACATTCATGTCGTGGTGATGAAGCGTCCAGGCGGCGGCTTTCGCCTCGGGAAAGTAGGGATTGCGGTCTGCCGCATGCAGCCAGGCGCAGCCGATGTCGAACGGCACGCCGAAATGCTGGTCGCTGGTCCAGGCGCGGCCGCCGACGCGGTTCATCGCTTCTAACAATTTGAAGGAAAAACCGGCGGCGCGCAGGGTCTTGGCAGCCGAAAGTCCGGCCGAACCGGCGCCGACGATCACGACATCAACGTCTTTCATGCTTATTCTGTCCCCGCCACAATAATTACTTGATCGTAGGCAAATTCCCGGGCATCCGCCAGTGTGGTGGATTTGAAGTTCCTGCTGTATTGAGTGCATCGGCGCAGCGCCGGGACAGTGACAAGCAGGTGTTTCGCTGGCAAATTCGCAATTGGGAACGTGATTCAGGCAACCAGGAGAGCAGCATGGCATTTCTTGCCAAGGGGAAGATGTTTGTAGTGGCCACGGTGGTGGCGGTGCTTGCGCTGGCGACGGGCGCGCAGGCGGCGGCCAGTTGTGGCAAAAACGGCGCCGGCTTCGAGGCGTGGAAACCGGAGTTTGCCGCGGAGGCCAAGGCCGACGGTGTCGGCTCGAAGGGTCTGGCCGCTCTGGCTCGCGCAACCTACGCGACAAAGACGATCTCCGTCGACCGCGCCATCCATAAGGCTTTCAGCGGCTCGGTCGAAGCTTTCATGAAGCGCCGTGGCGCGTCCGCGATCATTGCCAGGGGCCGTGCGCTGAAGAAGGCCAATGCGGCGCTGTTCGACAAGATCGAACGGAATTACGGCGTGTCGCCGGGTGTGTTGATCGCCATCTGGGGTATGGAGACGGGCTTCGGTTCCGCCATGGGCAACCAGAATACGGTCTCTGCCATTTTAACGCTCGCCTATGATTGCCGCCGTCCGGAGTTCTTCTATCCCCATGCCATTGCAGCCCTGAAGCTGGTCGATCGCGGAGCGTTGAGCGCCTCGTCGGTCGGTGCCGCACATGGCGAGATCGGCCACACGCAGTTCCTGCCCGGAAATGTTTTGACGTATGGCGTCGGCAACAAAAATCTGCGCGACAAGAGCACTGCGTTGGCTTCCACGGCCAACTTCCTCAAGGGCCATGGTTGGCGGGCCGGAGCGAGCGCGCAGGCGAATATGGGCGCAATCGCTGGCTGGAATTCCGCTAGCGTCTATCAACAGGCCATCGCCCGCATGGCCACAGCCATCGATGCCGACTGACAGAAATCTCTATTCGATAGAATGATTCGACAGAAAGCCCGGCCATGCGCCGGGCTTTCTATTTCACGTCGAGCGCGTAGGAGCAGCCGGCGAGAACCTTGCCGGGATGTGAATTAACGGTTGAGACATTGAGCGCAATGTGCGTGGAAAATGTCATGCCGTCGGCTTCCTCGCTGCTTTCGACGAGCACCTTCTCGCCAAGGAATTTGTCCGGTGTCGAGATTTGCGCTGTGACGCCGAGCGCTCGAGCGAGATCGGGCGCGGAAACATCGTCAAACACCGCCATCGGCCCGGTCGCGGTAAGGACGACGGCCGCCGTTTCGCGCCCGAAGACGCCGACCGTGGCCGGCAGCTCGTATTGCCTGAGGAAAGGATTGCCGGCGGTGACTTCCTTCCAGCCAAGTTTTTCCGCCGCGCCGGGCTCACCGCTCAGCCACAAGGCGAATCCGTTATAGGCCGGCACGTCGGCCCTGCATTCAATCAGCGCGGCGAGGTCGAGCGAGGTGGGATCGAATTCCTCCGCTCCGGCTGCTGCCAGGCCCGCCAGCAACATCAGCGGAAGTCGCGTGGCGCGTCGCAAACTAACCATCGCCGACCTGTCACTTGCCTTTGATGACCTTCCAGATGTCGGTGGATTGGTCGAGCTGAAGGCTGTTTATGTCGGAGAAGCCAATTCGGCCGCTGCGCACCGCATCGCCCAAGCGCCGGCAGAAGAGGCTCGGCATGCGTTCCTGAGAAACGCCCATGAAGGCTGCGATCTCATGTTTGAACGTAATGGTCCATGTAGCGACAGCGGCGATGCATCCCGCCTGGGGATCCTTCTTCGTGATGTCCTGTCCGGTCTGGCAGCCCGCCAGAATGCCGATCATCGCCGTCAAAATCAAAAGACCAAGTCGCATTATTACAGCCCCATTGCCCAAAAAAACAATTGGACAATCCGGCCATGAGGTCAAGCAAGAAAAGCTCTGCAGCTGTCATTAGAAACAACTACATTAGCTCACTAAGAGTATGGATCCAGGCTAAGCAGGATTTTCATGAATATATACTTAGCCTTTACGACCACGCGCCGCCAGCGTGCGCAGCCTCAGCGCATTGAGGCGGATGAAACCTTCGGCATCTTTCTGGTCGTAGGCGCCGCGGTCGTCCTCGAAGGTGACCAGCGCGTCGGAATAGAGCGTCTTCCTCGACTTGCGGCCGGTGACAATGACGTTGCCCTTGTAGAGCTTCAGCCGCACGATGCCTTCGACGTCTTCCTGGCTGTTGTCGATCATCGCCTGCAGCATCAGCCGCTCGGGCGCGAACCAGAAGCCGTTATAGATCAGCTCGGCATAACGCGGCATGAACTCGTCCTTGAGATGGGCGGCACCGCGGTCCAGCGTGATCGATTCGATCGCCCGGTGGGCCGATATCAGGATGGTGCCGCCGGGGGTCTCGTAGACGCCGCGCGATTTCATGCCGACGAAACGGTTCTCGACCAGATCGAGCCGGCCGATGCCATTGTCGCGGCCGAGATCGTTCAGCGCCGCCAGCATCGTTGCCGGCGACAGTTTCTTGCCGTTGAGCGCGACGGGATCGCCCTTGAGGAATTCGATTTCGATCTCTGTGACCTCATCCGGCGCATCCATCGGCGAGATGGTGCGCTGGTGGACGAATTCCGGCGGCTCGCTCCACGGGTCTTCCAGCACCTTGCCCTCGGAGGAGGAATGCAGCAGGTTGGCGTCGACCGAGAACGGCGCATCGCCCTTCTTGTCCTTCGGCACCGGAATCTGGTGCTGCTCGGCGAAATTGATCAGATCGGTGCGCGACTTGAACGACCAGTCGCGCCAGGGCGCGATGACCTTGATGTCGGGGTTGAGCGCATAGGCCGAGAGTTCGAAACGCACCTGATCGTTGCCCTTGCCGGTGGCGCCATGGGCGATCGCATCGGCGCCGGTCTCCCTGGCGATCTCGACAAGATGTTTCGAGATCAGTGGCCGGGCGATCGAGGTGCCGAGCAGATAGGTGCCTTCATAGACAGCGTTGGCGCGGAACATCGGAAAGACGAAATCGGATACGAACTCCTCGCGGACATCGACGATGCGAATATCCTTGATGCCCATCATCTCGGCCTTGCGCCTAGCCGGCTCCAGTTCGCCACCCTGGCCTAGATCGGCGGTGAAGGTCACGACCTCGGCGCCGAGCTCGGTCTGCAGCCATTTCAGGATGATCGAGGTGTCAAGGCCGCCAGAATAGGCGAGCACGACTTTCTTGACGGCTTTTGCTTTCGACATGGTGGGCGGTTCCGCGACAGGATTCTTGCGGGCGAGGTATCACGGCGTTTCGGGGCTGCGCAAGGGAGGAACAGGCGCCTGGGAGCCGCAAGCGCTGGACCAGACGCCGTGGCGGCGAGATGCTGGCGTCGGCGAGGCGCCTGCGCTATAGGCTGCGCCTTCTTGTCCGAGGCCGCCAATGTCCTTCATTCCCGACAACGCTACGCTTATCCAATTCGCCATCGCGACGGTGATCCTGGCGATTACGCCTGGGCCGGACATGACGCTGTTCGTGTCGCGCACGCTGAGCCAGGGCCGCGCCACCGGCTTCGCCTCGATGGCCGGCGCGCTGTGCGGCACGCTGATCCACACCACGTTGGTGGTGGTCGGCGTCTCGGCGCTGATCGTCGCCTCGCCGATGGCGTTCTTCGTGCTGAAGATTTTCGGCGCCGGCTATCTGGTCTTCCTGGCCTGGCAGGCGATCACAAAAGGGTCGGCGTTTTCACCGGAGAAGAAGAGCGGGCCGCAGATATCGCTGGTTCGCAGCTGGGCGGCGGGGCTCGGCGTCAATCTGCTCAATCCGAAGATCATCCTGTTCTTCATGACCTTCCTGCCGCAATTCGTCTCCGCGCATGATCCCAATGCGCCGGGAAAGCTGTTCTTCCTCGGCGCGATGTTCGTCGTGCTGTCGGTCCCGGTGACAGCGCCGATGGTGCTGGCGGCGGAAAAATTCTCGGCGGCGATGAAAGCCAGCCCGCGCGTGACGCGCGTCGTCGACTATCTGTTTGCCGGAGTTTTTTCGGCCTTCGCGCTCAAGATCCTGACGGCCCAGGCGAAATAGGGCGTCCGATTTGACGCCAGCTCCCAGCCGAGCGGCCGGCGCTCAGCCAGTAGAAAATACCGCCGACCATGCCGCAGCCGATCACCGCCAGCATGACGCTTGTGTTGGTAACCTCGAAATTGGCGTCGTTCGTCTGGTGGACGAAGCCGAGGAAGACCGCCGCCACCGCCGCGCCCGCCAGTGCATAGAACAGCCAGTCGCGCCGGCCGAGGATTTCGGAAACCAGGATGGCGATCGCCGCCGGCATGAAAGCGAAATAGGCGACGAACAGCGCGACGAAGGGGACGGAAAAATAGAGGGAAGCCGTCGCCGCCGGCGGTGCCTGCTCCGGCGTGTAGCCCAGGGACGCCAGAAACATGATATTGAGAAATGCGCTGGCCGCCAGCGAGGCGACGCCATAACCGATCAGGATGACGGCGAAGCGGATCAGATAGGCGACGACGCGATTCACGCCTCGCCGTGCCCTGCGATCATCATCGCTTCCAGCGCCAGCCGGTCGACTTTGCGCATGCGCTCGGAGTCCGATTTGAGCTGGCCGCAGGCGGCGAGGATGTCGCGGCCGCGCGGCGTGCGGATCGGCGAGGCATAGCCGGCATTGTTGATGTAGTCGGCGAATTTCTCGATCGTCTCCCAGTCCGAGCACTGGTAGTTGGTGCCCGGCCACGGATTGAACGGGATCAGATTGATCTTGGCCGGGATGCCCTTGAGCAGCTTGATCAGCGCCTTGGCGTCCTCGATGGAATCATTGACGTCCTTTAGCATCACATATTCGAAGGTGATGCGCTTGGCGTTGGACAGGCCGGGATAGGCACGGCAGGCAGCGATCAGCTCGTTGAGCGGATACTTCTTGTTGATCGGTACCAAAAGGTCACGCAGATCGTCATTGGTAGCGTGCAGCGAGATTGCCAGCATGACGCCGATCTCTTCGCCGGTGCGGAAGATTTCGGGCACGACGCCCGAGGTCGACAGCGTGATGCGCCTCTTCGACAGGGAAAGCCCGTCGCCGTCGGATGCAATCAGCAGCGCCTTCTTCACCGCCTCGAAATTGTAGAGCGGCTCACCCATGCCCATCATGACGACGTTGGACACTTTCCGGCCCTCGGCCGGCACGATGGCGCCGTCGGGCGTGTCGCGGTCGGGGAAATCGCCGAGCCGGTCGCGAGCTGTCAAAAGCTGGGCGAGGATTTCTTCCGCCGTCAGGTTGCGCACCAGCTTTTGCGTGCCGGTGTGGCAGAAGGAGCAGGTCAGGGTGCAGCCGACCTGCGAGGAGATGCAGAGCGTGCCGCGGCCTTCTTCGGGAATGTAGACGGTCTCGATCTCGACCGGCCGGCCGGCGCCGCGCGGCGGAAAGCGGAACAGCCATTTGCGCGTGCCGTCGGAGGAAATCTGCTCCTCGACGATCTCGGGCCTGGCAACGGTGAAATGCCTGTCCAGTGCGGCGCGCAAATCCTTGGAGATGTTGAACATGCCGGCAAAATCGGAAACGCCGCGCACATAGATCCAGTGCCAGAGCTGCTGGGCGCGCATCTTCGCCTGGCGCTCCGGCACGATGCCGGCGGCGACGAGGGCGGCCCCGAGTTCGGCGCGCGTCAAGCCGATCAGCGACGGCTTTTCAGGCGTCGTGCGGGTGCGCAACGCGTCACGCGCGCCTTCGGCGGTAAGATCGAATGAAAGGGTCATTGTTGCGCCAATATAAGCGATTTGCGGCCGATTACAGCATCGTGCCCGAAATGAAGCGCGGCGCATAGCACAGGTTGATGGCGGAGTCATGCAGGGGGTTCTTCCTTCTCCCCTTGTGGGAGAAGGTGGCCGAGCGAAGCTCGGTCGGATGAGGGGTGTTCCAGCTTGGCATCCCCTGCACTCCGTCCAGCACCCCTCAACCCTCTTGGCGCTGCGCGCCAATCCACCTTCTCCCACAAGGAGAGAAGGCAAGACCGCACGAACGCTGGTTCTTTACGTCGCTGTGTTAGGTGGTGAACGTCCCGGACGAGGACTTTACTTGCACTTGGCGATCGAGGCCAGCGCCGCCGAGATGCCCTTCAGCGAGAAGACGTAGGTGGTGGTATTGCCGCGGCCGGACTTGGCTGACACCTTCATGTCGGTGCCGGTCTTCATCGCGGCGATCAGCACCGGCTCCTCGGCGGCGTTCTCGACCCAGGCCGACTTGCCGCGCGTGAACATCGAAAAAGACTTCTTGTCGATGGTGACGGTGGCCTTGGAACCTTCCTGGAAGGTATAGCCGGCGATGAATTGCGGCTCGTAGGACACTTGCTGCCCCGGCCGCTGGCTGACGAAGAAGAACATGTCGCCATGATCGAGCGTCGGCGGCTGCTTGTCGGTTGGCACGGTCAGGACATAGCAGACCTTGCCGCCGCCCGACGCCTGGTAGCTGTAGGTGCCCCAGGCATTGTGCTGGCCGATCTTGGTTGCCGACTGCGCCAGCGCGGGCGCCGTCAAGGCCACCAGGGCCAGGCTGGAAACTATAGCAATCAATCCGCGCATCGCTTTTCCCGTATTCCACTGGTGCGGCGGCAGGCCGGCTCGGCGTCCTGCCCGTCGCTTCATTTTGATTTAATCTGGGTTACCAAACGGTGAATTTCCCCTGAGAAAAGGATGTTCACGCCAGGAAACCGCCGCCGTCTTCGCGCTGCCGCTTGAAAAAGCGGCTGGCGCAATGTCCCTGCCGCGACTTGGAGGCCACGAAAACGGCAAGAGTTTGACTTTTCAAGCAGCTAGGTCTTGCAGCGATTCTCGCTTTTCTGAGAGCTACGTGACGAATTTCCCGCCAGGCGGTATATGTCTGCGTTCGGCTCCACGGCACTCGGCCAGGGTGCCCTCCTTGGCGGCTTACGGGAGATTTGGCCATGGCCATTTCCGAGACAGTTCTGATCCTGGCGGGCGGCACAGTCGTCCTGGCGATCGTGTTCGGCATTCGTGTCGCCGTCCGCGCGGTGGCCAGCGGCGCGGTGCCCCGGTCGGATGGCGGAGAGGTGGCGGGCGGACCGGGCGCGCCCGACGTGGCGGGGGTCATTGCGCTGCCGCCTTTGATCTTCCTCGGCTTCCTGGCGGCGGCAACCGTGCTCGAGGTGCTCGCGCCGCTCCCGGTCATGGCCGGGCAGGCCCTCGCCCGCTATCTGGCCGGCGCCGTGCTCGCGGTGTGCGGCTTCGTGCTCATCTTTATGGCGGCGGGCCGCTTTCAGGCCGCTGGAACCAACATACCACCGACCTTGCCAACGACGGCGCTGGTCGTCGACGGTATCTATCGGTGGACCAGAAATCCGTTCTATCTGGGAGCGACCCTTATCTATCTGGGCCTCGGTGTCGCGGCCGGAAGTCTTTGGGGTATCGCGCTCGTCATTCCCTTGCTGTGGGTGATCAATACGGGCGTCATCGCGCCGGAAGAGCGTTATCTCGAGCGTAAGTTCGGAGACGCCTATCGCGCCTACAAGACGCGGGTGCGGCGGTGGCTTTGACGGCCGGAAAGTCGGTTCCCGCGCGATTTTTTGCGCCGTACCGGCTCAGCTCTTGTCGGCGATGGCCTGCCTGGCGGCGAGCCGGTGCGCCGGCGTGATGTGGGCGCTGACGGTTGTGATCGCCGCGGTCAGCACAGCGATGTCGTCGGTGAAGCCAAGCCCAAAGATGAAATCGGGGATGACGTCCGTCGGCAGCACGAAATAGCCGAGCGCAGCCAGCAATGTGCCCTTGGCGCGCAGCGGCGTCTTCTTGTCCATGGCGCAGTAATAGGCGGCGACCACCTCCTCCATGAACGGGATCTGCCGGGCAGCCTTCTTCGCCGTACGCCAGAACTTTTCGCGCACTTCGCTCTCATTGCCCAGCTTGCTGCCGAGGCCGAAGAAATCAAAACCGGATTTTTGCGCCATCAACCTCTCCTTGCCGCCGTCGTGTGACTTCACGCGTGACCGCGAGGCAAAATGTGGTGAAAGCCGAACCTCGCTGCAAGGTGCAGATAACGTCAGGTGCCGAAATAGCGGTTCATCTTCCTGGCCAGATCGAAATCTAGCGCGGTCAGGCCGCCGGCGTCGTGTGTGTTGAGGGTCACGTTTACCGTCTTGTAGACGTTCGACCAGTCGGGGTGGTGGTCCATCTTCTCCGCCGCCAACGCCACGCGGGTCATGAAGGCAAAGGCTTCCGAGAAATTCTTGAAAGTGAAGCTGCGGCTGATCGAACCACCATCCTTGGCCAGCGACCAGCCGTCGAGGCCGGCAAGTTCGGCGCTGATCGCCTCTTTTGCTAGTTTCTCCCTGGCCATGTCCGTCTACCGCATGATCCGCGAAGCGTCGGCGGCGCCGGCCAAACGGCTGGCGACGCGGTTGTCGGCACCTGAAAGCGGCCAAGCCTCCTCGACGACGTAAGGCCCGCCGCCGACCGAGTCGCGCGACGACATCAGCACGAAGCGGCCGACCCGGAACGGCAGCGTCGAAAAATTGCCGCGCGCCGACAGATACTGGGCGACGTCGAGCGGGCTAGCATTGCGCAGGCGGGCCAGCGTCACATGCGGCATGAACTTGCGCGGGTCGGCCGGGATGCCGAGCCGCTGGCAGATGCGCTCGATTTCGCTTTGCAGAGCGGAAAGATCGGGCGAAGCGGCGACCCCGGCCCACACCGCATGCGGCTTCTTCTGGCCGAAGGCGCCGACGCCGGACAGCGTCAGCGGGAAGGACGGGCGGTGAACGCGGTCGAGCGCGTTGGCGATTTCGTCGGCGACATGGCCCTCGACATCGCCAATGAAGCGCAGCGTCAGATGATAGTTTTCGACGTCGATCCAGCGGGCTCCGGGCAGGCCGCCCCTGAGCAGGGACAGCGAAAGAGCGGCATCACGCGGTATTTCGAGGGCGGTAAAAAGACGCGGCATGGCAAGCCTCCTGTCCTCGAATCGAACTCTTGCCCCTAGCGAATCATCGATATTCAAACGGGGCAAGGGGTTTGTTGGTCGCAGGCCTGCCTAAAAGCTTCCCCCGCGGAAGGTGTTGCGGCGGCGAACCCTCGCCTTCAGGAATTGCCCCGGATCGCTTCAATGGTCTTCTCCACGCTGGGCAGGATACCCTCGACGATGCGGTCGACGCCTCGGGCGTTTGGATGAAGACCGTCTTCGAGCTGCAGGACGGATTGGCCGGCGATGCCCTCGAGAAAGAAAGGATAGAGCGGCACGCCGTATTTTTCAGCCAGTCTCGGAAAGGTCGCGTTGAAGGCCCTCTGGTAATCGGCGCCGAGATTCGGCGCCGCGCGCATCCCGGCCAGCAACACGGCGATCTTGCGCTGCTTCAGCTTTGCCAGCATGGCGTCCAGGTTCTTTTCCGCTATGGCGGGCGAAACGCCGCGCAGCATGTCGTTGGCGCCGAGCTCCAGGATGACCAGCTGCGTGCCGTCCGGCACCGACCAGTCGAGCCGCGACAGGCCGCCGCTCGTCGTATCGCCGGAAACGCCGGCATTGGCGACCGTGACATCGTAGCCCTTGGCGCGAAGCGCGGCCTGCAGCTTTTCGGTGAACCCCTGACCCGGCCCAAGGCCATAACCCGCCATCAAGCTGTCGCCGAAGCAAACGATGGTGAAGGGCTCGGCGCGCGCCGACGAAATGGCGCTGCAGATCGCGAGGAAAAGGGCGAAGGCTGCGGCAAAAGTGTGTTTGAAAGCCATGCGGCAGGCCCCATATGACCAGGAACATCTGTTGGCGAAGGCAGGTTTTCGTCTTTGTCGAGCATCGGATGCTCTAGCCCTCTTTCCCCCATATAGGACGATTTGATTTTGGAAGAAGCCGTCATTTCGCTGAAAGACGTATCGCTGACGCTCGGCGAAGGCGCATCCTCGGTGCATGTGCTGAAGGGCGTCAGCCTTGATGTGGCGAGCGGCGAAGCGACAGGCATCGTTGGACCTTCGGGTTCGGGAAAGTCGACATTGCTGATGGTTTTGGCCGGGCTTGAAAGGGTCGATTCGGGTGCGGTACGAATTGCCGGCGAGCTGCTCAACGGCAAAAGCGAAGACCATATCGCATCGTTTCGAGGGCGAAACATCGGCATCGTGTTCCAGTCGTTCCACCTCATCCCCAATATGACGGCGCTGGAAAACGTCGCCGTCCCGCTTGAGCTTGCCGGCCATGCCGATCCGTTCGGCGTGGCGGCGCGCGAACTGGCGGCGGTCGGCCTTAGCGATCGCATCACCCATTATCCCGGCGAATTGTCTGGCGGCGAGCAGCAGCGCGTGGCGATCGCCCGGGCGCTGGCGCCGTCGCCACGCATCCTGATCGCCGACGAGCCGACCGGCAATCTCGACCAGGCGACGGGACGGCACGTCGCCGACCTGCTGTTCGCCAAGGCGGCCGAACGCGGCATGACGCTGGTGCTGGTCACGCATGACCCGGTGCTCGCGGCGCGCTGCTCGCGCCAGGTGTCGATGCGGTCGGGGCTGATCGAGGACGCATCCAAGCCGGCCTCCAGGGCCGGCAAGGTGACCGCCTGATGCCGCTGTCGCAAACGCTGAGGCTGGCCTTCAAGTTCTCGCTGCGCGAAATGCGCGGCGGGCTGTCCGGTTTCCTGATCTTCCTTGCCTGCATTGCGCTCGGCGTCGCGGCAATCGGCGGCGTCAATTCGGTGGCGCAGGCGATTTCCGCCGGTGTTGCCGACCAGGGTCAGACGCTGCTCGGCGGCGATCTCCGCTTCCAGATCAACCAGCGCGATCCGACCAGAGCCGAACGCAGCTTCCTCGGCCGGCTTGGCACGGTTTCGCACAGCGCCAACATGCGCTCGATGGCGAGGCTCGAGGACGGCTCCGACCAGGCGCTGGTCGAGGCCAAGGCGGTCGACGGCGCCTATCCGCTCTATGGCGCGCTGGAGACCCAGCCGGTGCTGTCGCGAGAGGATTTGTTCGGCGAAAAATCCGGTGTCTTCGGCGCCGCCGCCCCGGACCTTCTGTTCGAGCGGCTGAACCTTGGCATCGGTGACCGGTTGAAGCTCGGCAGCGCGACATTCGAGCTGCGCGCCAAGCTGGTCAACGAGCCAGATGCGGTGTCGGATGGCTTCGGTTTTGCGCCGCGGCTGATGGTGTCGACCGACGGGCTTGCCGCTTCAGGCCTGATCCAGCCGGGCAGCCTGGTCGAGAACGCCTATAAGGTCCGCCTGCCCGGCGGCACCACTGAAGTACAGATCAAGGCGATCCAGGAGCAGGCCGCGAAAGAGTTCCCGCAGGCCGGCTGGTCGATCCGCACGCGCAGCAACGCAGCGCCGGCGCTGTCCTCGAACATCGAGCGGTTCTCGCAATTCCTGACGTTGGTCGGGCTGACGGCGCTGGTGGTCGGCGGCGTCGGCGTGGCCAATGCGGTGCGTGCCTATCTCGACGGCAAGCGCGGCGTCATCGCCACCTTCAAGAGCCTGGGGGCTTCGGGCGGGTTCGTCTTTGCCGTCTACCTGGTGCAGATCCTGATGATTGCCGCCCTCGGTATCACGCTGGGCCTTGTGCTTGGCGCGCTGATGCCGTTCGCGGCCAGCGCGGCACTCCAGTCGGTTATTCCGGTGCCGGCGGAAGGTGGGTTCTATCCCGGCGCCCTCGGCATGGCAGCGCTGTTCGGGCTGCTGGTGACGCTGGCCTTCGCCCTGCTGCCGCTCGGCCGTGCTCGCGACGTGCCAGCGACGGCGCTGTTTCGCGAAATGGGTTTTGAGGGCCGCGGTTTTCCCCGCCCGCTCTATGTCGCCGCGGCAATGGCCATCGCGCTGCTGCTCGCGGTGCTGGCGATCCTGTTTTCCGGCGACCGCCGTATTGCCTCGATCTTCGTCGGCGCCACGGTCTTTTCGTTCCTGGTGCTGCGTGTCGTCGGTACGCTGGTGCAGTGGGCGGCGAAGAGAAGTCCGCGTGTGCGCTCGACGGCGCTCAGGCTCGCCATCGGCAACATCCATCGGCCTGGCGCCTTGACGCCGTCCGTGGTGCTGTCGCTGGGTCTCGGGCTGACGCTCCTGGTGACGCTGGCGCTGATCGATGGCAATCTCAGGCGGCAGATTTCCGGCAGCCTGCCGGAACGGGCGCCGAACTTCTTCTTCGTCGATATCCAGAGCGGCGACGTCGATGCCTTCTCCGCGCTGGTCGGCAAAGAGGCGCCGCAGGGCACGCTGATCAAGGTGCCGATGCTGCGCGGCCGTGTGATGGCGCTCAACGGCGTCGATGTCGACAAGGTCAAGGTTCCGGCCGAAGGCGCCTGGGTGCTGCGCGGCGACCGTGGGCTGACCTATGACGCACAATTGCCGGAGAATGCAACGCTGACCGAGGGCAGCTGGTGGCCGGGGAATTATTCCGGCGAACCGCTGGTCTCGTTTTCCGCCGAGGAGGGCAAGGAGATCGGGCTGAAGCTCGGCGACACCATCACCGTCAACGTGCTCGGCCGCAATATCACGGCCAAGATCGCCAATTTCCGCCAGGTCGAATGGGAAACCATGGGCATCAATTTCGTCATGGTGTTCTCGCCCAACACATTCGCCGGGGCGCCGCA
Source organism: Mesorhizobium sp. M0778 (assembly GCF_040320105.1). Classification (NCBI taxonomy): domain Bacteria; kingdom Pseudomonadati; phylum Pseudomonadota; class Alphaproteobacteria; order Hyphomicrobiales; family Phyllobacteriaceae; genus Mesorhizobium; species Mesorhizobium sp. M0778. Next base: position 107,394 of record NZ_JAMYPA010000001.1, read on the forward strand.
TGGCTGGTTGGCGACGCTGACCGAGACGAATGCGTCGGCGGCCGACGACGCGCATCTTCTCAATGCCGTCACCCGGGCTTTTCCCGCGGTGACGACGGTCAGGGTCAAGGACGCGCTCGACATTGTCAACCGGCTGGTGGTGCAGCTCGGCACCGCGATCAGGGCCGCGGCGGGCGTGGCGTTGATCGCCTCGGTGCTGGTGCTGGCCGGGGCGCTCGCCGCCGGCAACCGGGCCCGCATCCACGACGCGGTGGTGCTGAAGACCCTGGGTGCGACCAGGAAAACGCTGATCGCGGCCTTTTCGCTGGAATACATGCTGATCGGCCTTGCGACCGCGATCTTCGCGCTGGCGGCGGGCGGTGTGGCGGCGTGGTACGTCGTCGCGCGCATCATGACGCTGCCATCGCACTTCATGCCCGAGGTAGCCGTGGCGACCATCGGCTTTTCACTGGTGGTCACGGTGGGTATCGGCCTGGCCGGCACGTGGCGGGTGCTGGGCCACAAGGCGGCGCCGGTGCTGCGGAATCTTTGAGCCAGAGCCGGTTTTGATTAAATCTCGTTAATGTTTCGACCGGCAAGGCCAATAAAACCGGATCTCCGGCACTTCACGGAGCATTACGTCCGGTTACGGTCTTGTCCTTTACGCCAAGAACCATCATATTTCGGCGCAGGCATGCTGGAGCCCCGCCAGCGGCGCCTGGGTTCAAAAGGACCTGACACCGGACGGGGCAGAAGCAATATGAGGATTTCCATGGCTGATCCCGTTCGCAATTATCAGACGCGCGCCGTGCCCGGCGCCGGCGTCGATGCTGCCATCGACCAGGGCCTGCGCGCCTACATGATCAAAGTCTACAACCTGATGGGGCTTGGCCTCCTCATCACCGGCCTTGCCGCGGTCGGCACAATCATGCTGGCCACCACCAGCGATCCCGCCTCGGCGGTTGCCACGTTGCCAAGCGGCGAGATGCTGACCTCGTTCGGCTACGCGATCTTCGGCTCGCCGCTGAAATGGCTGGTGATCTTTGCCCCGCTGGCAGCGGTGATGTTCCTGTCGTTCCGGGTCCAATCGATGAGCGTTTCGGCGGCGCAGACGACGTTCTGGGTTTACGCCGGCCTTGTCGGCCTGTCGCTGTCGTCGATCTTCCTGGTCTACACCACCGCCAGTATCTCGCAGACCTTCTTCGCCACCGCCGCCGCGTTTGGCGGGCTGTCGCTCTACGGCTACACGACCAAGCGCGACCTTTCCGCGTTCGGCTCGTTCCTGGTCATGGGCCTGGTCGGCCTGATCATCGCGATGGTGATCAACATCTTCCTGCAGTCGTCGGCGCTTTCCTTCGCCGTTTCGGCGATCGGCGTGCTGATCTTCGCAGGCCTCACCGCCTATGACACGCAGAACATCAAGGAGATGTATTTCGAGGGTGACGAGACTGATGTCGCCGGCCGCAAGGCGATCATGGGCGCGCTGAGGCTCTATCTCGACTTCATCAACCTGTTCATGTTCCTGCTGCAGTTCATGGGCGACCGTCGCTAGTACGGCGTTCTTTGTTGACCATGATCTGTTCCGAAAACCGGTTTCCACTTTTCGGGATCATGGTCTGACTCCAGCGAGTTTGGAAAGGGCGGCCCAATGGCCGCCCTTTTCTTTGTGCCGGCTCTTGCTGTGATATAGGGCAGATGAACGACGTGCATAAATTATGAGCAGCATCACCTTGCGGGCCGCGACGTCGGCCGATCTCGACCGGATCACGGAAATCTATGCCGACGCGGTGACAAACGGCACGGCGAGCTATGAACTCGACCCGCCAAGTCGTATCGAGATGGGAGCGCGCTTCGACAGTTTGGTAGCGGGTGGCTTTCCCTATCTCGTGGCGGAAAAAGGCGGCATTGTGCTCGGCTATGCCTATGCCGGCGCTTTCCGGCCGCGCCCGGCATACCGCTTCGTGGTTGAGGATTCCGTCTATGTCGCGCCCGACGCCAAGGGGCAGGGCGTCGGGCTGCTCCTGATGCAAAGGCTGATCGAGGCAGCCAAGGCGGCGGGCTTTCGCCAGATCATCGCGGTGATTGGCGATGGCCGGCCCGACAGCGCCTCGGTGCGGTTGCACGAGAAGCTCGGCTTTCACCATTCCGGCCGCCTGGAAGGCAAGCACGGACGCTGGCTGGACACGATGTTCATGCAACTGCCGATCAACGGTGGAGCGTCGGTCCCGCCCGATCCGCAATCGCTGCCCGAGCGGAAGTTCCGCAAACAAAAATAAGGGGTTACGCCTCGACCAGCTTCAGCGTTCGGTCGAACACGCCAAGCACCCGGCCGAGTTCCTGGCCACGCTTGAGGATGCGTCCGCCGGCGGCGATGACGGCGAATGCGCCTTGCCGGCGCGCCAGCTTCGGATCCTTGACGATCTGGAAAAGCGGCACTTCGCTGGTGCGACGGAAGACGGAAAAAACGGCGCGGTCGGTGAGATGGTCAATAGCATAGTCGCGCCATTCATTGGCGGCGACCATACGGCCGTAGAGCCTGAGGATCTGGTCCAGTTCGCGGCGGTCGAACCGCACCGGCTGGTCGAGGCGTTCGTGTCTTGCCTCGTGCAGCGGGATCAATATTGCGGATGCGTCCCCATCCTCCGTCCCGCTGCTGCGATCAGTCATGCCTGGATCCTCGCAATGAATCGTACGCCGACCAAAGTTGGCGCTTTCGTTGCCGAATTGCAAGGCCCGGCCGGGCAACGGCAGCACCGCGCGGTTTCTCCAACGTCCAGTCACGTTTGCGAAACGCCTGTTGGAATTGGTGATGCTTCGCCACAATCCTGCCTTTTTTTATCCGTGCTCATGCCCCAATGTCCGACGAATTTACCGGCGTTGCCTGAGACGGTTCGGTCCGGCACCGGCTCGTAAACCCCAAGCCCCCCGCCCACGGGTCTGCGTCGGATCGAACCAACCTCGGTCTTTCCTTGGAAAGATCGGGTGCGACGATCCCAAAACCTAAATGACCGGCGTCAGAAGCAAGCTGACGCCGGTTTTTTATTGGCTGGAGCCGTGGCGGCGCGATCCATCCGGATAGGCTGTCGTCGGAGGCTTGAGCGCGGCTATCCCTTCTCCCCTTGTTGTGGAAGAAGGTGGATCGGCGCGCAGCGCCGAGACAGATGAGGGGTGTTGGACGGAGTGAGGCGTTGGCGTTCCCTGGAACACCCTCATCCGTCGCCTTCGGCGACACCTTCTCCCACAAGGGAGAAGGGAGAGCGCTCCATCTAAGGCTTGCGGATAAAGGCTGCACCCAGGATCGGACCGGGCACGCCGTCCTTGCCGACCGACTGCAGCAGCACGGCGCAGCCGCCCTTCTTGGCGATCTCGCTCATCGGCAGTTCGTAGCGCTGCGCCTTGCCGTGCCACATGCCGGCGGTCTGGATGCTGGAGACGGCGTTCCAGTAGGTCATGCTGCGGCCGGTGTTTTCACCCTTGCCGATCTTGATCGTCTGCGGCGGGTTGAAATAGACGATGACGACATGCGCGTCGGCGGGGCCGGTCACGGCGTCGCCGGCATCGATCATGACGCGATCGCTGGTCCGGCTGACCTTGATGCCGACGCGCATGCCTTCGCCGACCCTCTCCATGCGGGCCAGCGCGCCGTCGACTTCCTTGCGGCTGGCGCCATTGACATGGCTGCGGCCGTTGATGACGGCTTGCGGGGTGTAGACGGAACGGCTGCCGAAGGCGCGCATATACTCATATTGCCGCTCGGTATTTTCCTTGCGGCTCAGCGTATCCTGCCAGCCGAGGTAATCCCAATAGTCGACATGATAGGCGAGCGCGACGATGTTCTCCTTGGCGGCGAGCTCGGCGAAGAATTCGTCGGCCGGCGGACAGGAATTACATCCCTGGCTGGTGAAGAGCTCGACGACGCCTAATGGCTTGTCGGCCTGCTCGGCGAAGGCGCTTCCGGCAAACGCCGAGAGAGCCAGCGCAACGGCCGCAAGCCGCAATGGTCTTCGAGATGACATGGCCGTTCCGATCCCGCCGGTGATGCCGGCTTTGTTCTGATTGTCGAAATATGTGGCAGAAGCGGCAGTCAACGGGAAGTCACGTTGCGGTGAAATTTTGCCGTTGCAACCGCTGGCAAGGGCGCAATAGGTGGACGCGCACTTCACGATGGAAGCGATTCGGGCGGCAATCAGCATGTGGCAATCTCTCCTGGCGCCGGTCGACCTCTATTGCGAACGGACGGGGCCGGAATTCTGGGCTGAACCGCTCAATGCGCTGAGCAATCTGGCTTTTTTTGCCGCCGGGCTATGGGGTGTCTGGCAGGTGCGCAAGCGCGGCACCGGCGCCTTCGCCGAAGTGCTGGCCTGGTGGGTGGTGGCGATCGGCGTCGGCTCGTCGCTGTTCCACACCTTTGCCACAAGGGGAATGATCCTGGCCGACGTGCTGCCGATTGCAGGGTTCACGCTGGCCTACACGCTGTTCAACCTGCGACGTTTTCTCGGCATGAAATGGGGCAAGGCGATCGTCATCTTCGTCGCCTTTTACGCCGTTGCCGGGCTGGTGACCTTTGCCGTGCCGGACTGGCTGCGCCAAGCGTCGAACGGCACGACCGGCTATCTGCCGCCCTTCCTGGCGCTTGCCTTCTTCGGCGCCTGGGTGGCGGCCAGCGGCAATCGTGCCGGCTGGTACAATCTGGCGGGTTCGGCGATCTTCGTCGTGTCGGTCGTCTGCCGGATGATCGATCCGCTGGTCTGCGGCGGCTTTCCGCTCGGCACGCATTTCCTGTGGCACATCCTCAACGGGCTGATGCTCGGCGTGCTGCTGGCGGCGACAGCGCGGTTTGGAAAGCCAAAGTAGGGCAGTTGGGCAGTAGGTGCTTGTCCTTGCTTCCCCTACTGCCCTACTCCCTTATTGCCCTACTCCCTTAAGCCGCAAGGTCGCGCAGCACGTATTGCAGGATGCCGCCATTCTTGAAGTAGTCGAGCTCGTCCAGCGTATCGATGCGGCAGATGATCGGAACCTCTTTGACGCTGTCGTCGCCATAGGTGATCCTGGCGATCATCTTCTGCCGCGGCTTGATGTTGCTCAGTCCGTCGATCTCGACCAGTTCGTCGCCCTTGAGGTTGAGCGAGGCCCACGAGGTGCCTTCCTCGAAGACGAAGGGGATTACGCCCATGCCGACCAGGTTGGAGCGGTGGATGCGCTCGAAGGACTGAGCGATGACCGCGCGGACACCGAGCAGATTCGTACCCTTGGCCGCCCAGTCGCGCGACGAGCCGTTGCCATATTCGACGCCGGCGAAGATGACCAGCGGCACGCCCTCCTTCTTGTAGTGCATGGCGGCGTCGTAGATCGATTCCTCTTCCTTCGACGGGTAATGGATGGTGTAGCCGCCCTCGCGGCCGTTCTCGCCCAGCATGTGGTTGCGGATGCGGATGTTGGCGAAGGTGCCGCGCATCATCACCTCGTGGTTGCCGCGGCGCGTGCCATACTGGTTGAAATCGGCGACGCCGACGCCGTGGTCGGTGAGGTACTTGCCGGCCGGGGAGGCCGCCTTGATCGAACCGGCCGGCGAAATGTGGTCGGTGGTGATCTTATCGCCGAACAGACCGAGCACACGCGCGCCCTTGATATCGCCGATCTTGCCGAAGCCTGATGTCATGCCGGCGAAATAGGGTGGGTTCTGCACATAGGTCGAATTGTCGTCCCAGGCATAGGTCTGGCCTTCCGGCGCCTTGACGTTCTGCCAGTACTCGTCGCCCTTGAAGACGTCGGCATATTTGCGGGCGAACAATTCGCGCGTGACATTCTTCTCGATGAATTCCTGGATCTCGACTGAACTCGGCCAGATGTCCTTGAGATAGACCGGATTGCCGTTGCGATCCTCGCCGAGCGGCTCGGTGGTCAGAACCTTGGTCACGGTCCCGGCCAGCGCGTGGGCGACGACCAGCGGCGGCGAGGCGAGATAGTTCGCCTGCACGTCGGGCGAGACGCGGCCTTCGAAATTGCGGTTGCCGGACAAGACTGCCGCAGCAATCAAGCCCTTATCGTTGATGGTCTTGGAGATCGGCGCCGGCAGCGGGCCGGAATTGCCGATACAGGTGGTGCAGCCGAAGCCGACCAGGTTGAAGCCGATCTGGTCGAGCTCCTTCTGCAGACCGGATTTCTCCAGATATTCGGCGACGACCTGGCTGCCCGGCGCCAGTGAGGTCTTGACCCACGGCTTCTGCTTGAGGCCGAGCCGGTTGGCGTTGCGCGCCAACAGCCCGGCGCCGATCAGCACGCTCGGGTTCGAGGTGTTGGTGCAGGAGGTAATGGCGGCGATGACGACATCGCCATGGCCAAGATCGTAGTCCGTGCCCTCGACGGCATAGCGCTTGTCGATTTCGGCGGCCTTCTTGTATTCGGTCTCCATGGCCTTGTCGAAGCCGGCCGGAATGTCTTCAAGTGCCACGCGGCCTTCCGGCCGCTTCGGGCCGGCCATCGACGGGACGACACTGCCGAGATCGAGCTCGAGCAGATCGGTGAAGACCGGATCGGCCGAGCCGACGTCGCGCCATAGGCCTTGCGCCTTCGAATAAGCCTCGACCAGGGCGATGCGGCTTTCGTCACGGCCGGACATGGTGAGGTAGCGGATGGTTTCGCTGTCGACCGGGAAGAAGCCGCAGGTGGCGCCATATTCCGGCGCCATGTTGCCGATGGTGGCACGATCGGCCAGCGTCATGTTGGACAGGCCCGGACCGAAGAATTCGACGAACTTGCCGACGACGCCCTTCTTGCGCAGCATCTGCGTGACGGTGAGCACCAGGTCGGTGGCGGTGACGCCCTCCCTCAGCCTGCCGGTGAGGCGAAAGCCGATCACTTCGGGCAACAGCATGGAGACGGGCTGGCCGAGCATCGCGGCCTCGGCCTCGATGCCACCGACGCCCCAGCCGAGAACACCAAGGCCGTTGATCATGGTGGTGTGCGAATCGGTGCCGACGCAGGTGTCGGGATAGGCGGTGGTCTCGCCATCTTCGCTGTTGGTCCACACGACCTGGCCGAGGTACTCAAGGTTGACCTGATGGCAGATGCCAGTGCCGGGCGGCACGACGCGGAAATTGCGGAACGCCTGCTGGCCCCATTTCAGGAATTTGTAGCGTTCCTCATTGCGCTCATACTCAAGCTCGACATTGCGGGCGAAAGCCAGCGGCGTGCCGAATTCGTCGACGATGACCGAATGGTCGATGACCAGATCGACCGGCACCAGCGGGTTGATCTTTTGCGGGTCGCCGCCGAGCGAGGCCATGGCGTCGCGCATGGCGGCAAGGTCGACCACAGCCGGAACGCCGGTGAAATCCTGCATCAGCACGCGGGCCGGGCGATAGGCGATCTCGACGCCGGCAGTGCCCCGGTCGGTCAGCCAGCCGGCGACCGCCTGGATGCTCTCCTTGGTGACGGAACGGCCGTCCTCGTTGCGCAGCAGGTTCTCCAGCAGCACCTTCATCGAATAGGGCAATTGAGCGATGCCGGTGAGGCCGTTCTTTTCGGCCTCGACAAGGTCATAGTAGATGTACTCGGTGCCGCCGGCGGTCAGCGTGCGGCGGCAATTGAAGCTGTCGAGTGATTTGGACACGTGCGATCCCTAACTGTCGGTTGCCGGGGAGGGAACGGACGCCAGTGGGCATGCAAATCACGCGCAAAGGTGCGGGTACGGCCATTTCCGCTATCCGTTCCCAAGCGTCCGGGCCGTTCAAGGCGGCACGCGCGCTGGTTCGGCGCAAATTCGGTTCCCGTGCCGACCGCTGGCACGGATGATGCGGATATAGAGAATTTTCTGGAATAGTTCTAGACACGGAATTGCCATTTTTGCTGCGGCGCACCGAAGCCGCGCTTGAACTTTCGGCGAAGGGGAACGGATGCGGCTGATCGCCGAAAATCTGGGCGGCGAACGCGGCGGCGAGACGGTATTTTCCGGCATCGAATTCGCGCTGGGGGATGGCCAGGCGCTGGTCGTCACCGGGGCGAACGGCGCCGGCAAATCGACGCTGCTCAGGATCATCGCCGGACTGTTGCCGGTGGCGGCAGGCCGTGTGCGGTTCGAAGGTGGTGGCGAAGACTTTCCGTCGGCCGCCTCGGCCTGTCACTATCTCGGCCACCTCGACGCAATGAAGAGCGCACTCACCGTTAAGGAGAATCTGTGCTTCTGGCGCGATTTTTCGGGCGCCGGTTCCAGGGGTGTTGAAGAGGCGCTGGAGACCGTCGGGTTGGGCGGCATCGGCCATCTGCCGTTCGGCTATCTCTCGACCGGCCAGCGCCGCCGCGCCGCGATCGCAAAACTGCTGGTCAGTCATCGGCCATTGTGGCTGCTCGATGAGCCGACGGCGGGACTGGACAAGGCTTCGGAGGAGAGATTCGGCGGGCTAATGCGGAAGCATCTCGATGGTGGGGGGATCGTGGTTGCGGCCACGCATTTGCCGCTGGGGCTGGAGGGGGCGAGGGAGCTTGTGATGGGGATGGTTGGGTGATGCCGGCGCTCTGTCGCACCCCCCTCTGTCCTGCCGGACATCTCCCCCGCAAGGGGGGAGATTGGCGGTTTCAACGACTCGCCCTCTCTTTCACGTTGAAGACTGACGAAAGCCGAGGCGACATCCAATCTCCCCCCTTGCGGGGGAGATGTCCGGCAGGACAGAGGGGGGTGCCTGGGCGAAAGCATCTCACATCATGCTAGCCCTCTTCCTGCGCGACATCCGCTTAAGTATCCGCGCCGGCGGCGGGGCGCTTACCGGCGTGATTTTCTTTCTCGCCGTTATCGCGACCATCCCTTTCGGCGTCGGTCCCGACCTGAAGCTGCTGGCCCGCATCGGCCCGGCGATCCTGTGGATCGCCGCCTTGCTGGCCTGCCTGCTCGGCCTCGACCGGCTGTTCCAGGCTGACCGCGAGGACGGCTCGCTCGATCTTCTGGTGCTTGGCAACGACCGGCACATGCTGGCCCTGACCGTGCTGACGAAATGCCTGGCGCATTGGGCGGGAAGCGTGCTGCCGCTGGTCGTCGCGGCTCCCCTGCTCGGCCTGTTCATGAACATGGAGCCGGCCGGCATCGGCGCCACGGCGCTGACGCTTCTGGTCGGCACGCCGGCGATCACCTTCATCGGTGCTGCCGGTGCCGCGGTGGCGGTAGCGTTGCCGCGCGGCGGACTGCTGATCTCGGTGCTGGTGCTGCCGCTGACCATTCCCGTACTGATCTTCGGCGTATCGGCAAGCTATGGCGCGGTGGCGGACCCCGATCCCTTCCTGCATCCCTTCCTCATTCTTACCGCGCTGACCCTGTTTCTTGCCGTGCTCGGGCCGGTGGCAGCGGCGCTGGCGCTGCGGCACGGAACGGATTGATGTGGCCGCTGCGCATAGAGAACCCGATCTTTCTCCAGACCATCTACGGCAACTACCCCGATCTGTCCTCCGTCGAGGTTACCGGGGCCAAGATGGACCGCAACGGGCCTAGCATGCACCTTTCCTTCATCTCGACCGTCCTTCCCTACCGGCCCCCCGCCAAATGGGCGGCGTTCAATGCCGTGTCTTTCGGGGCTTGAGTTCATCGCGGTCGAATCCATTAGCCTTCGCAAGTTCCAGAGCCATGGCTCCAGTGCAATCAGGATGTGGGATGACGCCGGTAGAATCCTGCTTACCTGCGAAGGGGCTGTCAGGCTGTCCCTGACGTGCCAATACATGCGTATCAAAAACATATCAGGTGTTTTGCTTTCGCAGTGACCTTCGGCTTGCGATAACCGCAAATCTGCCGCAGACCCGTTCATTGCGACAAACAGCCGGTGAGGCTATGAATTTCGCCGTGAGAAGCCTTGGATCGGGAAAATGAGCATGCATGCCCTTTATGTCACCACCGCCTATGCCATTACGGCCGTGGTGCTGGCCGGGCTGGTTGGCTGGATCCTGCTCGACCAGCGCGGCCGCAAGCGAGAGCTCGCCGAGCTGGAGGCGTCCGGCGTGCGCCGGCGCTCCGACAAGGCAGCAAAATCATGAGCACGGAAACGGAAACACCGGCGCGTCGCCGCCTGATCGTGCTGGTGCCGCTGCTGGTCTTTCTCGGGCTGGCGGGATTGTTCCTGGCGCAGCTGTTGTCCGGGCGCGACGTGTCGGAAGTGCCGTCGGCGCTGATCGGCTTGCCGGCGCCGCAGACCAACCTGCCGGCGCTCGAGGGCACCAATTTGCCGGGCCTCGATTCAAAACAGTTCGCCGGCAAAGTGACGCTGGTCAACGTCTTCGCGTCCTGGTGCGCGCCATGCCGCGACGAGCATCCGGTGCTGCTGGCGCTGTCGCAGGACAGACGCTTCGTCATGGCAGCGCTGAACTACAAGGACCAGCCGGAAAACGCCCGTCGGTTCCTTGGCGATCTCGGCAATCCGTTCCAGGCGATCGGCGTCGACCAGGCCGGGCGCACAGCGATCGACTGGGGTGTCTACGGCGTGCCGGAGACCTTCGTCATCGGAAAGGATGGCAAGATCGCCTACAAGCATGTCGGGCCGCTGACGCCGGACTCGGCGCAGACGCTGCTGCTGCCGGAGATCGAGAAGGCGCTGACGGCACCGGGCTGAGGACCGGAAAACGCGATGGACGAACGAGACATCCGCGATCATTTTCTGGCTCAGGCGAAAGCCTGTGACGGGCTTGGCTCGCTGTTCACCGCGAAATTATGCCGTGCGCTGGCCAAGGTTCTCGACGCAAACACCAGGACCGGGCAGGCGGTACGCGGTTGGCCGGGCGACGCGCGCGCGGACGGCCTCTCCTTGCGGCTCTGCGGCGCGCTGCATGCATTGGTCCTGACGGGTGCGGATGAGCGACTGACACAAGTTTATCCGCCTAACCAAACAAGCGAAGATGAGATCGCGGCGGTGCTGCCGGAAGCAATTGCGCGATCCGACGAGCGGATCGTCGCTGGCCTCGCCGGCGCCCCGCAGACGAATGAGATCGCCCGGTCGGCGATGCTGCTGCCAGGATTTCTGACGGTCGCGCGCGAAACCGGCTTGCCGCTGGATCTGTGTGAGATCGGCGCCAGCGCTGGGCTCAATCTCCTGTTCGACAGCTTTCACTATCGCTATGGCGATGCCGAGTGGGGCGACCAGGCCTCCCCCGTCCGGCTGGCGCCAGAGGTGCGTGGCCGTGCTGTTCCGCTGAATGGAGAGATCAACGTTCGCCATCGCTCCGGCTGCGACATCGCGCCGGTCGACTTCGCCGACGCGGCCGCGCGGCTACGGCTTCGGTCCTTCATCTGGGCCGATCAGGCGGCGCGGCTGGCCCGGCTCGACGCCGCGCTGTCACTTGCCGAAAAGTTCCCGCCGCTGCTTGTCAGGGCGGATGGAGCGGAGTTTGTCGAGAAGGCACTGGCCGCACGGCAGCAGGACGGCGCCTTCGTCCTCTATCATTCGATCATGTGGCAATATTTGCCGCGGGCGACCAAGGATGCCATCACCGCCACCCTGGAGCAGGCGGGCAGACAGGCCACGGCCGCTGCACCTATCGCAAGGCTGAGGATGGAGCCGCGCGATCCCACAAACAATTGGGCGGTACTCAGCCTGACCCTATGGCCGGGCGGCGAGACACGCCGCTTGGCCCATTGCGATTATCACGGCCGCTGGATCGAATGGATGGGTTAAACCGATCGAACAATTCTAATTACGCATGCTCTCGTCCGAAAAGTCTGCAACTTTTTGCTGCGCCGACCTTCGGTTCGGGATCATGTGTTCGCCTCAGCCGTAGATCTGCTTGTGGACCTGGTAGAGCATTTCTGAGCGGTCGGCGCGCATGTCGGCGAGGTCGCGGCTGCTGAAGCTGTCGATTTCGGCGACGAGGCGGTTGTAATGCCGGCGCTTGGCGATGCTGGCGCGAGCGCGGCTCATGAGGCTGTCGATGATCATAGCGAGTTTCCTTTTACGCCGCATTTCGCGGCCAGTTGTTCCTCCCTTGATCGATACGGAGCATGACATAGTTATGGTGCGTTGCAAAAATAAGATGTTGCAATGCACCATTGCGCTGGGCGCATAGCCGGTTAGCGGGATGTGACCTGCCGCCTGGGCCAGCATTCGTTTCCATAATGCTTCTGACGCATCATCGATCTTGCCATATCGATCGCAGGCTGGCTTGATCGCGGCTCGCCAAGCGATTGATACCGGGAGGAACCATGGCCAGCGAATTCTACGAAGTCCTCGATCCGCGCTTTTCGCGGCTGTTCAACGGCAATGCACAGGTCGACAGGTTGTTTACCGGCTGCCGATGGGCGGAAGGACCGGCCTGGTTTGCGGCCGGGCGCTATGTGGTCTGGTCCGACATCCCGAACAATCGCATGCTGCGTTACGACGAGACCGACGGCAGCGTCAGCGTGTTCCGTCAGCCGTCCGGCAATTCCAACGGCAACACCGTCGACCGGCAAGGCCGGCTGGTCACTTGCGAGCATTCCGGCCGCCGCGTCAGCCGCACCGAGCATGACGGGTCGGTCATCACCATCGCCGACAAATGGCGCAGCAAGCGGCTGAACTCGCCCAATGACGCGGTGGTCAAGTCCGACGGCTCGATCTGGTTCACCGACCCGAGCTACGGCATCGATACCGATTACGAGGGCGACAAGGCCGAAAGCGAGATCGGGGCCTGCCATGTCTACCGGGTCGATCCCGGCACCGGCGAGACCGAGGCGGTGATCACCGACATGGTCAGGCCCAACGGGCTCGCCTTCTCGGTTGATGAGAGCAAGCTCTATGTCGCCGACACCGGCCGCACGCATGGCGCCCAAAACCCGGCGCACATCCGGGTTTTCACTGTTGGCCAGGGCGGCAAGACGGTCTCCGGCGAAAAGGTCTTTGCCGACTGCACCGCCGGCCTGTTCGACGGTTTCAGGCTGGATGCGGACGGCCGCATCTGGACCAGTGCCGCCGACGGCATCCATTGCTACGATCCAGACGGGACGCTGATCGGCAAGGTCAAGGTACCGGAAGTCGTCGCCAATTGCGTGTTCGGCGGCAACAAGCTGAACTGCCTCTACATCGCCGGCACGACCTCGCTCTACATGGTCCGGCTCATGGTCAACGGCGCCAAAACCTATTGAACGGCCGCCAAGCATATCCAAGGGAGGGCACCATGCCATTCGTGAATATCCGCCTGGTCAAGGAGGTGATTGCCGATGACCCGGCCGGCAAAAAGGCCGCGATCGCCGCCCAGGTGACGGCGGCCATCACCGGCGCCACCGGCCTGACCAGCAACGATGTCTGGGTGGTGTTCGAGGAAGTCGCTGCACGCGACTGGTTCGTCGGCGAGACCGACGTCGAGACGCGGAGACGGAAGGGCTAGTTCCCGGCTCAGATTGGCCGCAGCCCCTAGCGTCGTCATCCCAGGGCGGAGCAGGAGCGAAGCTCCGTCGCGGAGACCCTGGGATCCATGCCGTGACCTACCAGTAGAACAGCGGTGCGGTTCTGTTGTGCAGCGCGCCGGTGTAATGTCCAACGTCAGGCCTCCGGCGGCCTTCCCGAACCGCTGCATCTCCGACGAATGTCACGGCATGGATCCTAGGGTCTGCGCCGCGTCGCTTCGCTCCTTGCTCCGCCCTAGGATGACGAAAGCACGGCCCGACGTTCACCGCGAGCGGATGAACTCCGCGAAGGCGGATAGGGCATCGCGCATTGTCTGCCTACTTGCCGGCTGCGCCAGGATTTTCTCCACCTCCGGCGGCTTCTTGCCGAGCAACGCGATTTCGAGCGCTGCTTCCTCATAGAGCGCGAAAGACATTGTCCGCATGATCTCGGCAAGTGCGGCGCGGGCAAACAGCGAGCGCGGCGAGGCATGTACCAGCATGGCCGGTTTGCCGACGGCTGCATCGCGCGACACCAGCCAGTCGAGCGCGTTCTTCAGGCCGCCTGGCACACCATGGGCGTATTCCGGGCAGGAGACGATGACGCCGTCAGCGGCGGTGACCGCGTCGATCAGCGCCGCTGCTTGCGGTGGCGTTCGCTCGCCTTCGTCGTCGGGGTTGAAGATCGGCAGCCGCCCAAGCCCATCGTAGACGGCGACGTGACAGTCCGGCAGCGCGTTTTGCGCGAGTGCCGCGACCAGGGCCGAATTGGTCGAGGCGGCGCGCAGGCTGCCAGAGATGGCGAGGATGTTGAGCAAGGAAATGGAGACCGGCTCGAGCGATTCGTCGCCGGGCACACTACCACATGGTCTCTCTGTATTCCTCGTCCAGCCAGCGGTCGGTCGCCTCGGCCGAATCGGCGAGCGCCAACTGGTCGCGCAGGATCTGGCCGAGCGTCGGCAGCGTCGCGCGGTCGTACCAGCTCTCCGGCTTCCACAATTCGGAGCGCATGAAGGCCTTGGCGCAATGCATGTAGGCGGCCTTGACCGTCACCACGACGACGCTTTGCGGTGCCTTGCCGTCGACCGCCAGCCGCTCACGCAATGACGCATCGACGGTGATGCGGGCATCGCCATTGACACGCAGCGTTTCGTTCATGCCGGGAATGAGGAAGAGCAGCCCGATCGAGGGATTGAGAAGGATGTTCTCCAGCGTGTCGAGCCGGTTGTTGCCGGGCCGGTCGGGGATGGCGATGGTCTTCTCGTCAAGCACTGTTACGAAGCCCGGCCTGTCGCCCTTCGGCGTCACATCGGCATTGCCGGCGCCGTCGGACGAGCCGATCAGCACGAAGGGGCTCTTGCCGATGAAGGAACGGCAGTGGCCGTCCAATGCCTTCAGTTCCTTGCGGATCGAACCGTCGGTCGGCCGAGGCGTCTTGTAGATCGTCCTCAACTCGTCGCGCGTGGTGATGAATTCCATGCCCCTCTCCTCCTATTCTGACGCAATTCCCTAGGGAAAGCGCTACGCGCTTTTCCCCGGAAAACCGCTACACACTTTTCTTGGAATTGCTCTATTTGCCGGCTTTCTCTTCCTTGGCGGCCTTGTCCTCGAGCGAGTGGCGCAGGATCAACGGCATTTGGCTTAACGTGAAGACAAGGGTAATGGGAATCGTGCCCCAGACCTTGAAATAAAGCCAGGTTTCCTCAGAAAAATTGCGCCACACGACCTCGTTCAGCACAGCCAGAAAAAGGAAGAAAAGCCCCCATCGGAAAGTGAGCTTGCGCCAGCCTTCGGCGTCGAGATTGAAGGCGGAATCAAAGACATAGCCCAACAGCGATCTGCCAAACGCCAACCCGCCAAGCAGCGTGATGCCGAACAGGCTGTTGATGATTGTCGGCTTCATGAAAGCGAAGGTCTTGTCCTGCAGCCACAGCGCCAGCGCACCAAACACAAACACGACGATGGCCGAGACCAGCGGCATGATCGGCCAGCTGCGCGTCAAAATCCACGAAACGCTGAGCGACAGCGCCGTCGCCACCATAAAGAACGCTGTGGCAATCAGGATAGGCTCGCCGATATGGCTGAGGATCGGGAATTTCCCGACAAGCCACGCGCCGCGGATGGTGGTGAAAAAGAACACCAGACCAGGCCCGAGTTCGAGCAGGAATTTCAGGCCGGGGTTCAACGCCTTGCGTCGCGGATCGGACAGGTCGCGTTCGAGGATGGGTGGGTTCATGGGATCCTTCTTACGCACGATCCAATCCAAAAAGTCTGCAACTTTTCGGGATCATGCTCGTCAAGCCACGCCAGCGATCGCCTTGGCGAACTCGCTTGCGGAAAAGGGTTCGAGGTCGTCGACCTGTTCGCCGACGCCGATGAAGTAGACCGGCAATTTGTGCTTTGCCGCGATCGCCACCAGAATACCGCCGCGCGCCGTGCCGTCCAGCTTGGTCATCACCAGGCCGTTGACGCCGGCGACATTGCGGAAGATCTCGACCTGGTTGAGCGCATTCTGGCCGGTGGTGGCATCGACCGTCTGCAGCACGGTGTGCGGCGCTTCCGGATCGAGCTTGCCCAGCACGCGGACGATCTTTTCCAGTTCCGCCATCAGTTCGGTCTTGTTCTGCAGCCGCCCGGCGGTGTCGATGATCAGCACGTCGGAGCCGGCCTCCTTCGCCCGCTCGAAGGCGTCGTAAGCGAGGCCGGCGGCGTCGGCGCCGAGCTTCGAGGCAATGACCGGCGAGTTGGTGCGCTCGCCCCAGATCTTCAACTGCTCGATCGCGGCGGCGCGGAAAGTGTCGCCGGCGGCGAGCATCACCGAGAGGCCGCCATCGGTCAGCTTTGCGGCGAGCTTGCCGATGGTCGTGGTTTTCCCCGTGCCGTTGACGCCGACGACCAGGATGACATGCGGCTTGTGGCTGAGGTCGAGTTCCAGCGGCATGGCGACATGGGTCAGCACCTTCTCCACCTCCGCCGCCATGATGGCGCGGACTTCCGTCTCGGAGACATCTTTGCCGTAGCGGCTGGCGGAGAGCGCGTCGGTAACGCGCAAAGCCGTCTCCATGCCGAGATCGGCGCGGATCAGCACATCCTCCAGGTCCTGCAGCGTGTCCTCGTCGAGCTTGCGCTTGGTGAAGACGCCGGCGATGTTGCCGGACAACTCCCTGGAAGAGCGGGCAAGCCCGTCTCGCATGCGCTGGAACCAGGAGCGCCTCGGCGCCGGCTCGGGCGCTCTTTGCGGCTCGGCCTTCTGCTCGACCTTCTTGGTTACGGTCACCTTGCCGGGGGCAGGTTTTGGCTCCGGCGATGGTTGCGGAATGGCCTCTGGTTCGGGCGCAATCTCGGTCAAGACCGGTTTCGTTTCGACCGGGGCGGGCTGGCGGAGCGGAGGCGGGATTTCGGCCGGCGGCGCTTCGGGCGCTGCGGAGGGGCTCTCGGCGGGCGGTGCGGTATCTTGCAGAGGTTCGCGCTGCCCCTCACCCTTTCCCGTTCCGGGGCGAGCCGCTTGTCTCGCCGGTCCTTCGGACCCCCGTGAAGGACGGAGAGAGGGGGACGTCAGCGTTGCAGCTTCTTCTTCACCGCTTTCAAAAGGAGGCTCGGCCTGCCGATCAGCCCCCTTCTCCCCGTCACCATACGGGGAGAAGGTGCCGGCAGGCGGATGAGGGGCAGCGCCAGCTTCCGATGACCGAGGCTCAGTCTGGACAATCTCCGGCTGCTCCGGCTCGGGAATAACAAGCTCGGCCGGGATTTCTTCCGGCTCCTCAGCAGGCGTTTCCGACTCCGGCTGGATCTCTGGCTCGGGCGGAATGGTTGGTGCGGGTTCGAGCGGTGGCTGCGGCGCGGGCGGCGCTTCCGTCTCGACAGACGGCGGAGGCGCAGTGTCTGCCTCGGGCCGCGACTCTTCGCGTTTCAAAAACTCCGGGACGGCCTGCTCGGCCGCCGGCTTCAGCGCCTCCAGTTCGTCCCATTTGATCGGCGGCAGCGGTGCGGTCTCGTCGGGCCGCTCCTCGACAACTTCCTTCTTGCCGAACGAAAATATCTTCTTGAAAAACCCGGCCACGTCTTGCGCTCTCAGGCGGCGCGGGCGGCAAGCGGCGCGGCGATCAGTCTGATACCGTCATTGCCGGCGATATCAGCCTCGACGATGTCGCCCGGCGCCCCGGCTGACAACACGGCCAGCGTAAACCCTTCGGTGCGGCCGAGCCCATCGCGCTCGACCAGGATCGACTGGCGTGTGCCAGCGAGCGAGGAAAGGTGACGGCGGTAGGCGGCCTCGCCGGCGGCGCGCAACCGTGCGGCGCGCTGCTTGACCATTTCGCGGCGAAGCTGCGGCATGCGCGCGGCGGGCGTGCCCTGGCGCGGCGAAAACGGGAAGACATGGAGATGCGTCAGGCCGCATTCCTCGACGATCTCCAGCGAGTTTTCGAACATGGCATCCGTCTCCGTCGGGAAGCCGGCGATGATGTCGGCGCCGAAAACGATGCCGGGGCGCAGTTTGCGCACATCCTCGCAAAAGCGGATCGACTGGTCGCGGCTGTGCCGGCGCTTCATCCGCTTCAGGATCATGTCGTCACCCGATTGCAGCGACAGGTGCAGATGCGGCATCAGCCTCGGCTCGGTGGCGATGGCGTCCAGCAGATCGTCGTCGGCCTCGATCGAATCGATGGAAGAAAGCCGCAGGCGTTTCACGTCTGGCACCTGCTTCAGGATGGTCTTGACCAATTTGCCGAGCTTCGGTGCGCCCGGCAGATCGGCGCCAAAACTGGTCATGTCGACGCCCGTCAGCACGATCTCGGCATAACCATTGCCGGCGAGTCGCTTGACCTGCTCAACCACGGCGCCCATCGGGACCGAGCGCGAATTTCCGCGACCGTAGGGAATGATGCAGAAGGTGCAGCGGTGGTCGCAGCCGTTCTGCACCTGGACAAAAGCGCGCGCCCGGCCCTCGATGGCGTCGACCATGTGGGTGGCCGTTTCGCGCACCGAAAAGATATCGTTGACGCGCGCCTTTTCGGTGTCGTTGACGCCGAAATCCGGCAGCGCGCGATATGAATGCGCCTTCAGCTTCTCCTCATTGCCGAGGACGAGATCGACCTCGTCCATGGCGACGAAATCCTGCGGGCCGGTCTGCGCGGCGCACCCGGTGACGATGATGCGGGCGGCCGGGTTCTCACGGCGGGCTTTTCTGATCGACTGCTTGGCCTGGCGCACCGCCTCGCCGGTGACGGCGCAGGTGTTGAAGATGATAGCGCCGCCTTCGAGCCCGCCGAGGCCCGCACTTTCGGCTTCACGCCGCATCACCTCGGATTCATAGGTGTTCAGCCTGCAGCCGAAGGTGACGACGTCGATACCCCTGTTGCCACGAGGAGCCATCAGGCGGCGCTTTCGGTGTCGCGCGCCCACGCCCCGGTCGACGGATCGAAGCTGCCGGAAAATTCCCATTCGGCGGCACCGGTCAGGATGACGTGGTCGTCGTCGCGCCACAGGACGTGCAGCGAGCCGCCGCCGGGCGTCATCAGCGTGACGCTGCGGCCGATGCGCCGGGTGCGGGCCGCGGCGACCACGGCGGCGCAAGCAGCCGAGCCGCAGGCCTTGGTCAGGCCGGCGCCGCGCTCCCAGGTGCGGATGGCCATGGTCTCCGGCGAAGTCACTTGCGCGATGGTGATGTTGGCGCGCTCAGGGAAGATCGGGTGGTTTTCGAGCAGCGGGCCGAAGCGCTCGAGTTCATAGGACCAGACGTCGCGGTCGACCCAGAAGATGGCGTGCGGATTGCCCATCGAGACGACCGACGGCGAATGCAGTACCGGCGCATCGATCGGGCCGATCTGCAGTTCGATCATGCGGGTGTCGCGAAACTCCTCGGCCAGCGGGATGTCCCGCCAGCCAAAGCGCGGCTTGCCCATGTCGACCGAGATCATTCCGTCGGGATGTTCCTCGGCATTGAGGATGCCGGCGACTGTTTCAAAGGCAAATGTCTTCTGGCCGGTCTCGGCGGCGAGCGCCTGGACGACACAGCGCATGCCGTTGCCGCAGGCTTGCGCACTGGTTCCGTCGGAATTCAAGATGTCGATGAAAAAGGCGGTGCCCGGCGTCCTGGGATCGTGGATCGCCATGATCTGGTCGAACCTGGTCGCGGCGTCGGCATTAAGCGCGACGGCTGCCGCAGGCGTTACGCGATCGGCACGGCCACGCATATCGGCAACGATGATTTCGTTGCCGATACCGTTCATCTTGGCGAAAGGGGCCGCGCTTGCCATGGATCGAAAGGTCTCTTGCCGATTTGGCGCCTATATGGCGGATACCGGCCGAAATTACCAGTGCGGCATGCTTTTCAGGTCACCGCGAATACGCCAAGCACGATCAGCAGGAAGATGATCAGCACGATGCCGATGAGGATGCGGGCGCCGGTTGCGGCGGCTCCAGCCAGTGCCGGCATGCCGAGCAGGCTTGCCGCGGCCGCGATAATCAAAAGAATGATGATCCACCTGATCATGAGAGACACCTCGCAGCCGGCAGGTTTGAACACCTACAAACGCTTCTGCGAGGGCTTGGGTTCCCTGCGGTGGCTGGGCGGGTCGAGGACCCGGCTGTGATATGCAGCTACGGATGCAATGTTGTCATAGTGTTGAATGAACGCTACCGTTGTGTCGATTTGACGTCCGGGAATGGATATTTCGCTGCTAAGCAATCTTGGATCCCTTTTTTCGTCTTACCCAAGATCTTCACCGCACCGAGACCGTAAGCTGACGACGTGTTTGGCGGGCCGGCGATAGAGTTTTCCAATGACTGAGCGTTGGGACACGATCATTATTGGTGGCGGCCAGGCGGGGCTCGCCATGAGTTACTATCTTCACCAACATGAACGTGAGCATGTCGTGTTGGAACGCGCGCGTATTGCCGGACGCTGGCGGACTGAGCGTTGGGATTCGCTTCGGTTTCAATTCATCAACCAGGCAATAGAGCTTCCTGGGGTTTCTTATCAGGACCCTGAACCGGAAGGATTCGCCCACCACACCGCCATCACGCGGTTCATCGAGCATTATGCGGCAAAAATTGCAGCTCCGGTTCGCGAGGGTGTGGAGGTCACGAAGCTCCGACACAGGGATACCGGCGATTATGCGTTGGAGACAAACGCCGGCAGCATGACGGCCCGCAATGTCGTTGTGGCGACGGGCCCGTTCCAGCGTTCGATGGTACCGGCGGCGGCCAAGGATTTGCCTCGATCCGTTTACCAGGTTCACGCTTCGAGGTACCGCAACCCCGACGAGCTTCCCCCCGGAGTGGTGCTGGTGGTGGGCAGTGGTGCATCCGGCAGCCAGATTGCGGATGAACTCCAGCAATCCGGGCGCGATGTCTATCTTTCGGTCAGTCCGCATCGTCGGGTGCCGCGGCGCTATCGCGGCCAGGATGTTTTGTGGTGGTTCGACAAAATGGGACGTTTCGAGATCACTATCGATAGTTTCCCGGAGCGGCGGTATCCCCCCTCGACCGTCGTAACCGGTGTCAACGGCGGTTACGATATGAACGTCCGCCGTTTTGCACACGATGGTGGAGTGGTGCTGGGACGTGTACTCGGATGCGCCGATGGAAAACTGTTGGTGGCCGGGGATGCCTCGCAGATATTGGCTGAAGCCGATAGGTCCTATGACGATTTTGTCTCCGCGGCAGAGGCGTTGGCAGAGAAACCTGAAGTCTCGGACCACATCAGCGATGGCAATGAACGCTCAGCAACGCCAATCCTGGCGGAAGTCGGCGGCGCCCGGTCAGTGGATATCTCCGGCGAGAACGTCGGCTCGGTCATCTGGGGAACGGGATATCGCTTCGACTATAACTGGATCGATTTACCAATTTTCGATTCGCGCAACGCACCTATTCAACAGCGTGGCGTGACAGCCTTTGGCCTTCATTGGATGCATACCTTCGGCTCCGGCCTTCTTTCATATGTGGGCCGCGACGCCGCCCATATAGCCAGGCATATGGAAGCTTTGCAGCCGCCTTCGCCGTCAGGCCAGCCGCCGCGCTAAACCTCTGGCACGTCCCAGACTTCGCCCGGCTGCAAGGCACGGAAACGATCCCGCGGCAGACCGGCGGCTCCAAGTGCTTCGCCGAGCTTTCTGGCCGGCTCGTCGATCGGCTCGTTGGTGAGCCGGAATGTGCCCCAGTGGCAGCCGGCGGCATAGCCAGCGTTGCACAAAAGCATGCCTTGCACCGCCTCCTCCGGATCCTGGTGATGCGGCGCCATGAACCAGCGCGGCTCGTAGGCGCCGATCGGCAGGATGGCGAGGCGGAAGCCGCCATGCTTTTCAGCCATCAGCCGGTAGTTGATACCGCCGTGGAAGCCGGTATCGCCGGCAAAATAGATCTTTGCACTTGGCGTTTCGACGACGAAACCCGCCCACAGCGCCATGCGCCGGTCGCGAGTACCGCGGGCCGACCAGTGGTGCACCGGCTCGACATGCACGGCGACGTCATCGCCGATATCGACCCGATCGCCCCAGTCATGCGCGGAAAGCCGCATACCGGGAACGGCAGCGCCGATGATGGCGTCGTTGCCGAGCGGCGTCAGCAGTAGCGGGTCGTGCCTTGCCTTCAGGCGCTTCAGCGTGGCGAGGTCGAGATGGTCGTAATGGTTGTGGCTGACCAGCACGAGGTCGATCGGCGGCAGATGGGAAAAGGCGATGCCCGGCGGATTGACGCGTTTCGGCCCGGCGAACGAGATTGGCGAGACACGCCGCGACCAGACCGGATCGGTAAGGATGTTCAGGCCGGCTGTCTGGACGAGCAGCGAGGAATGGCCGACCATGGTGAGGCGGAGCGCTGCACCATCGATCCGCTCGACCGGTCTTGCCGGTGGAAACGGACTCGGATTCGCCGCCGGCCATTTCGAGCGCTCGCCGCTCAATTGCCATTTCAACAGATCGGCAAAGCGACCCGGCGGCCGGCCGTCGGGATTGAAGAACAAGGTGCCGTCGAAATGATCGCTGGGCGGGCCGCTGTAATAGCGGTTGGCGGCTCTCTTTCTCGCGGCCAAGAAATCGGCTCCCTGCAGTTTGCTGATCGCCAAGAGATAATGCCGGAGCCAGCTGGCGCAAGCATTTGAGGTGAACGTCAAGGATTTGGAGCCGGCGCGCCGTATCGCACCGACCCGGAGGTATCAGCCAGGCAATGTGCATTTTGCGATAAATTTGCAACATTAGCGGCGCAAACCGTATTTTAACCATATCGGGTTGAAATTTCGCCACCTTCTCCATCTTGGTGAGAGGGACATTGCGCGGACGGCACCCCCCAGCCGGATCCGACGGAGGTTGAAGAATGAGATTTTCGAAAACCGGCCTGCTGGCCGTATCGCTGGCCGCGCTCGTTGCGAGCGGCTGTTCAACCTCGCGGTTCTCATCAATGGACGAGCAGCAGCCGGCGCCGCTGGAAGCTGCGCCCGCCGGCAAGGTGACTGCAAACCAGCTGCCGCCCCCGGCGACACCCGGCCCGGCCGATCCGTCGAAATTTCCAACCGCGCCGCAGAACACCCAGGTCGCCTCGTTGCCGCCCGACGGGACGGCGCCGGCCGGCGCGGCCGACCTGACCGCCTCCAGCGTCGCCGGCGTGTGGAAGGCAAGCGTGTCCGGCCAGAGCTGTCAGGTGGCGACGCCGCAGACCAAATTCGGCTCGGGCTATCGCGCCGGACCGCTGCATTGCCCGGCGCCGCTCGACGGCATCAAATCCTGGAACGTCGCCGGCAAACAGCTGACGCTCTTTGACGAGAACGGCGGCACGCTGGCACGGCTGTATTCCTCGGGCGGCGAGAAATTCGACGGCCAGACTTCCAACGGCCTGCCGATCTCGCTAACAAGGTAATCGAACCGCCCCTATTGTTACGCAATTCCGGACGGAAAACCGTTATACACTTTCCTGGAATTGCTGCAGAACGACGTGACCGATGCATCTGCGTGACGGCCTCCAGACCCATGCGACCGTCAAGCAGCGCTACGACCATCTGGTCGAGACGGGCGCCATCGGGCGCGACCCGGCGCAGGAGCGGATCGCCGCTGCGCTCGACCGGCTGATCGACGAAATATCGGCAAAGCGGCTGGCGCATAAATCAAGCGCACTTGGGTGGCTGTTCGCCCGCAAGCGCGAAGTGCACGAGGCAGTCAAGGGCCTCTACATCCATGGCGGCGTCGGCCGCGGCAAAACCATGCTGATGGATATGTTCTTCGAGCTGCTGCCGGTGCGGCGCAAGCGCCGCGTGCATTTCAACGATTTCATGGCCGACGTGCAGGATCGCATCCAGAAGCACCGGCAGGCTCGCAAGAACGGCACGGCCAAGGAGGACGATCCGATCCCACCGGTGGCGCGCGCGCTGGCCGAGGAAGCCTGGGTGCTGTGCTTCGACGAGTTTTCGGTCACCGACATCGCCGATGCGATGATCCTGTCCAGGTTGTTTTCGGCGTTGTTTGCCAATGGCGTGGTGCTGGTCGCCACTTCCAATGTCGCGCCGCAGGAGCTCTACCGTGACGGCCTGAACCGTCAGTTGTTCTTGCCGTTTGTTGCTATCTTGGAGCGCCACGCGCAGGTGCTGGCGCTGGACGCCGACAAGGATTACCGCCTCGACAAGCTCAGCCGCATGCCGGTCTACGTCACCCCGGCCGATGCCGCCGCCGACCATGCGCTCGACGACGCCTGGGCGGTGATGACGCATGGCAGGCCGACGGCCGAGACGATGCTGATGGTGAAGGGCCGGCATGTCGTAGTGCCGCGTGCTGCCGGCGAGGCGGCGCGGTTTTCCTTCGCTGATCTCTGCGAGAGGCCGCTCGGCGCCCGTGACTATCTTGCCATCGCCGGCCGTTTCTCGACCATCTTCATCGACCATGTGCCGGTGCTCGGCGAAGGCAAGCGCAACGAAGCCAAGCGCTTCATCCTGCTGGTCGATACGCTCTACGATCATCATGTGCGGCTGGTGATGAGCGCCGCAGCACCGCCGCCGCAGCTCTATACGGCCAAGCGCGGCAACGAGGTCTTCGAGTTCGAGCGCACCGCATCGCGGCTGATCGAGATGCAGAGCCACGACTGGCTGGAGGATTGGGTGGAAAGGCAGAAGGCGCGGGGATCATCGACAGAGGCGCGGCAGGCTTAGGGCTAGGAGCCCGATGCCCAGCAGGCTGATCTGCAGCGCTCCTTCACACCTGTCCAGCCATCGTTAAAAGGGTCCGTCCCGCCGCGTCTATAATCGATAAACATACATCACAAAATCCTCCGCCGGCCCATGCGGCACCTTTCGCGACTCGTAAAGTGCGCGAGCAGCAACATTGTCCGGCTCGGTGCCGACCCAGGCCTCCTCACAACCATGCTCGCGACCGAGTGCGAACATGGCGTCGAGCATCCTCGTCGCAATGCCCTGGCGTTGAAAGGCCGGCGCCACGCCGACCTCGTCTATGTAGAGTTCGCTCACCTTGTCCGGGTGCCGGTGGACGATCGCGGCGCATTGGCCGATAACGACGCCGTCGGCGAGGGCCACGATCATGAAATGGCCGGGCGCCGCGAGATAGGCAGAGAGTCGATCCGGCCTGACCGGCTCATCGAAAACCTCGTCGGCAACCCGCATCACAAGGGCGTCATCGCCCGGAAATAGCCTTCTGATTTCAAATGCCATTGTGTAGAATTCCTCTAGCCGGCTTCAGAACTTTTACGTTTACGTAAGTCCCATTGTTTCTAACCGATTGAAATTACTCACTCCAAAATAATCGTTTGAATTTTTGCACGGCCGGGGCTATTGCGTGCGGCGAATTTCGCGGTTCCGCAGCATTCCGGCCTCTTCCTCCGACGCCGTCATCAAATCGTCAAGGATTTGGGCGCCGTCATAGTCAAAGGGAAAACATCCTGACATGGCACGCAACAAGATAGCGCTCATCGGCTCGGGCATGATCGGCGGCACCCTCGCCCACATGGTCGGCCTCAAGGATCTCGGCGACGTCGTGCTGTTCGATATCGCCGAAGGCATCCCGCAAGGCAAGGGGCTGGACATCGCGCAGTCGTCGCCGGTCGATGGGTTCGACTCCAGGCTGACCGGCGTCAACGACTATGCCGGCATCGAGGGCGCCGACGTCTGCATCGTCACCGCCGGCGTGCCGCGCAAGCCCGGCATGAGCCGCGACGATCTTCTGGGCATCAATCTGAAGGTGATGGAGCAGGTCGGCGCCGGCCTCAAGAAATACGCGCCGAAGGCCTTCGTCATCTGCATCACCAATCCGCTCGACGCCATGGTCTGGGCGCTGCAGAAGTTTTCCGGCCTGCCGAAGAGCCATGTCGTCGGCATGGCCGGCGTGCTCGACAGTTCGCGCTTCCGTTATTTCCTGGCCGAGGAATTCAAGGTCTCGGTCGAGGATGTCACCGCCTTCGTGCTCGGTGGCCACGGCGATTCCATGGTGCCGATGATCCGCTATTCCACCGTTGCCGGCATCCCGCTGCCCGACCTCATCAAGATGGGCTGGACCTCGAAGGAGCGGCTCGACCAGATCGTGCAGCGCACCCGCGACGGCGGCGCCGAGATCGTCGGCCTGCTCAAGACCGGTTCGGCCTTCTACGCGCCCGCCGCCTCGGCCATCGCCATGGCCGAAGCCTATCTCAAGGACAAGAAGCGGGTGCTGCCCTGTGCTGCCTTTCTTTCCGGCCAATATGGCGTCAAGAACACCTATGTCGGCGTTCCCGTGGTGATCGGCGCCGGCGGCGTCGAGCGTATCATCGAGATCGAACTGGCGAAAAGCGAACAGAAGATGTTCGACAGTTCGGTCGCCGCGGTGCAGGGTCTGTGCGACGCCTGCGTCAAGATCGCTCCGCATCTCGCGGCCAAATAAGCCGGCAACCAAGCCCGCCAAACAAGCTGGAGATATAGCGCATGAACATCCATGAGTATCAGGGCAAGGCGCTGCTGAAAGGTTTTGGCGCACCGGTGGCCGAGGGCGTGCCGGTGTTCAAGGCGAGCGAGGCGGAAGCCGCCGCCAAGGCGCTGCCCGGCCCGCTCTATGTGGTCAAGAGCCAGATCCATGCCGGCGGCCGCGGCAAGGGCAAGTTCACGGAGCTCGGCGCCGATGCGAAGGGCGGCGTCAGGCTGGCGAAGTCGGTGGCCGAGGTCGTCGCCAACGCCAAGGAGATGCTCGGCCATACGCTGGTCACCAAGCAGACCGGCCCGGCCGGCAAGCAGGTCAACCGGCTCTACATCGAGGACGGCGCTGACATCGAGCGCGAGCTCTATCTGTCGATCCTGGTCGACCGCTCGGTCGGGCGCGTCGCCTTCGTCGTCTCGACCGAGGGCGGCATGGACATCGAGGCGGTCGCCCACGACACGCCGGAAAAGATCATCACCGTCGCCATCGACCCGGAAAAGGGCGTGACGGCCGACGATGTGAACACGCTCAACGCCGCACTGAGGCTCGACGGCGACGCCGCCAAAGATGGTGGCACGCTGTTTCCGATCCTCTACAAGGCATTTGTCGAGAAGGACATGAGCCTGCTCGAGATCAACCCGCTGATCGTCATGAAGAGCGGCCGGCTGCGCGTGCTCGACGCAAAAGTGTCGTTCGACAACAATGCGCTGTTCCGCCACCCGGACGTGCTCGAATTGCGCGACACCACCGAAGAGGACGAGAAGGAGATCGAGGCGTCGAAATACGACCTCGCCTATGTCGCGCTCGACGGCAATATCGGCTGCATGGTCAACGGCGCCGGCCTTGCCATGGCGACGATGGACATCATCAAGCTCTACGGCGCCGAGCCGGCCAACTTCCTCGATGTCGGCGGCGGCGCGTCTAAGGAAAAAGTGACGGCGGCGTTCAAGATCATCACCAAGGATCCAGCGGTCAAAGGCATTCTTATCAATATCTTCGGCGGCATCATGAAGTGCGACATCATCGCTGAGGGCGTCATCGCCGCGGTCAAGGAGGTCGGCCTGCAAGTGCCGCTGGTTGTGCGGCTGGAAGGAACCAATGCCGAGCTCGGCAAGAAGATCATCAACGACAGCGGGCTGAACGTAGTGTCGGCCGATGATCTCGACGATGCGGCCAAGAAGATCGTGGCGGCGGTGAAGGGCTGAGTCTGTGCCTCCGCACAAGATAAACCTCGTCGAGGCGGCGGATACGAAGATCAAGAAGGTCTTCGATCCGCATATTGCCGGCGACGTCAACGATTCCCAGGTCAAGATCACCAAGTTCGGCGACGTCTTCGACTGGCACGCGCACGACAATGAAGACGAGGCCTTCCTGGTGCTGCGCGGCCGCATCGCCATCGATTTCCGCGACGGCACGGTGGAGCTTTCCAGCGGCGAGTTCATCGTCGTGCCGCGCGCCGTCGAGCACCGGCCGCGCTCGCTGAGCGAAGAACCTGTGGTGCTGATGTTCGAGCCGGCGACGACGCTCAACACCGGCAACGCCAAGAGCGACCTGACCGTCGCCGAGCTGAAGCGGTTGTGACGATGAGCGCGCGGCCTTCCCCGATCAACGGTTTTTGAAAAGGACCACCATGTCCATTCTCGTCGACAAGAACACCAAGGTGCTGGTGCAGGGCCTGACCGGCAAGACCGGCACGTTCCACACCGAACAGGCGCTGGCCTATCACGGCACGAAAATGGTCGGCGGCATCCATCCCAAGAAGGGCGGCGAGATCTGGACCGGCGCCAAGGGCGAGGCACTGCCGATCTTCGCCACCGTAGCCGAAGGCAAGGCGAAGACCGGCGCCAACGCTTCGGTCGTCTACGTGCCGCCGGCGGGTGCCGCCGAAGCGATCCTGGAAGCGATCGAGGCCGAGATCCCGCTGATCGTCTGCATCACCGAGGGCATACCGGTGATGGACATGATCAAGGTCAAGGCGAGGCTCGACCGCTCGAAATCGCGGCTGATCGGGCCGAACTGCCCCGGCGTGCTGACCCCCGACCAATGCAAGATCGGTATCATGCCCGGCAACATCTTCCGCAAGGGCTCGGTCGGCGTTGTTTCGCGCTCGGGAACGCTTACCTATGAGGCGGTGTTCCAGACCACCAATGTCGGTCTCGGCCAGACCACCGCCGTCGGCATTGGCGGCGATCCGGTCAAAGGCACGGAGTTCATCGACGTGCTGGAGATGTTCCTCGCCGACGACGAGACCAAGTCGATCATCATGATCGGTGAGATCGGCGGCTCGGCCGAGGAAGACGCCGCGCAGTTCCTCAAGGATGAGGCAAAGCGTGGCCGCAGCAAGCCGATGGCGGGCTTCATCGCCGGGCGCACGGCGCCGGCGGGCCGCACCATGGGCCATGCGGGCGCGGTCATCTCGGGCGGCAAGGGCGGCGCGGAAGACAAGATCGCGGCGATGGAATCGGCCGGCATCAAGGTATCGCCGTCGCCAGCACGGCTCGGTACGACGCTGGTCGAGGCGATCAAAGGATAAGTGAGTAGCGAGTAGTGAATAGCGAATAGGAAAAACAGAGTAACGGCGCGAACCAGGGAAATCCTTACTCACTACTCTCTATTCGCTCTGAAAAGGAGACGGAGCAGGCGCTCCGCGGAAAAAAAATGGCAAGACAAGATCAGGCCAACGACCAGTTTTCGCTTACCTCGTTTCTCTATGGCGGCAATGCCGACTATATCGACGCGCTCTATGCCGCTTATGAGGACGATCCCGCGTCGGTCGATCCCGAATGGCAGGACTTTTTCGCGGCGCTGAAGGACGACGCCGGCGACGTGCGCAAGAATGCCAAGGGCGCCTCATGGGCCAAGCCCTCCTGGCCGATGCAGGCCAATGGCGAGCTTGTCTCGGCGCTGGACGGCAATTGGGGCCTGGTCGAAAAGCACATCGAAAAGAAGGTCAAGGACAGAGCGGCCGGCAACGGCGCAGCCCTTTCCGACGCCGACGTGCATCAGGCGACGCGCGATTCCGTCCGCGCCATCATGATGATCCGCGCCTTTCGCATGCGCGGCCATCTGCATGCCAATCTCGATCCGCTCGGCATTGCCAAGCCGCTCGAGGATTATAACGAGCTGTCGCCGGAGAATTACGGCTTCACCGAAGCCGATTACGACCGGCCGATCTTCCTCGACAATGTGCTCGGGCTGGAATTCGGCACCATCCGGCAGATGCTCGACATCCTGACCCGGACCTATTGCTCGACGCTCGGCGTCGAATTCATGCATATTTCCGATCCCGAGGAGAAGGCCTGGATCCAGGCGCGCATCGAGGGCGCCGACAAGGAGATCTCCTTCACCGCCACCGGCAAGAAGGCGATCCTGCAAAAGCTGGTCGAGGCCGAAGGCTTCGAGCAGTTCATCGACGTCAAGTACAAGGGAACCAAGCGCTTCGGCCTCGATGGCGGCGAGTCGCTGATCCCGGCGCTGGAGCAGATCGTCAAGCGCGGCGGCCAGCTCGGCATGAAGGAGATCGTGCTCGGCATGGCGCATCGCGGCCGGCTGAACGTGTTGTCGCAGGTGATGGCCAAGCCGCACCGCGCCATTTTCCACGAGTTCAAGGGCGGCTCGGCCGCGCCCGACGAGGTCGAAGGCTCGGGCGACGTGAAGTACCATCTCGGTGCCTCATCCGACCGCGAGTTCGACGGCAACAAGGTGCATCTGTCGCTGACCGCCAACCCATCGCATCTGGAAATCGTCGATCCGGTGGTGATGGGCAAGGCGCGCGCCAAGCAGGATTATCTGTTTGGCCGCAGCCGCGAGGAGATCGTGCCGCTGGAAGAGCGCGCCAAGGTGCTGCCGCTGCTGCTGCATGGCGATGCCGCTTTTGCCGGCCAGGGCGTGATTGCCGAAATCCTTGGCTTGTCCGGCCTGCGCGGCCACCGCGTCGCCGGCACGCTGCATTTCATCATCAACAACCAGATCGGCTTCACCACCAACCCGCGCTTTTCGCGTTCGTCGCCCTATCCGTCCGACGTGGCCAAGATGATCGAGGCGCCGATCTTCCACGTCAATGGCGACGATCCGGAAGCCGTGGTCCATGCCACCAAGGTGGCGATCGAATTCCGCATGAAGTTCCACAAGCCTGTCGTGGTGGACATGTTCTGCTACCGCCGCTTCGGCCACAATGAGGGCGATGAGCCGGCCTTCACCCAGCCGATCATGTATCGCAAGATCCGCAACCAGAAGACGACCATGCAGATCTATGCCGACCGGCTGATCGCCGAAGGCCATATCAGCCAGGCCGAGCTCGAAAAGATGAAGGCCGACTGGCGGGCGCATCTCGAGCAGGAATTCGAGGTCGGCCAGCACTATAAGCCGAACAAGGCGGACTGGCTGGACGGCGCCTGGTCCGGCCTGCGCTCGGCCGACAACCAGGACGAACAGCGGCGCGGCAAGACCGCGGTACCGGTCAAGACGCTGAAGGAGATCGGCAAGAAGCTGACCGAGGTGCCGAAGGATTTCGAGGCACACAAGACGATCATCCGCTTCCTCGACAACCGCCGCCAGGCGATCGAATCGGGCGAAGGCATCGACTGGTCGACGGCCGAGGCGCTGGCCTTCGGCGCCATCCTGCTCGACGGCAATCCGATCCGGCTGTCCGGACAGGATTCGGAGCGCGGCACCTTCTCGCAGCGCCATTCCGTGCTCTACGACCAGCGCGACGAGACCCGCTACATCCCACTCAACAATCTGTCGGCGGCGCAGGCCGGGTTCGAGGTCATCAACTCGATGCTGTCGGAAGAGGCCGTGCTCGGCTTCGAATATGGCTACTCGCTGGCTGAGCCGAAGGCGCTGACGCTGTGGGAAGCGCAGTTCGGCGACTTCGCCAATGGCGCCCAAGTGGTGTTCGACCAGTTCATCTCGTCGGGCGAGCGCAAGTGGCTCAGAATGTCGGGCCTCGTCTGCCTGCTGCCGCACGGCTATGAAGGCCAGGGGCCGGAGCATTCGTCGGCCCGGCTCGAGCGCTTCCTGCAGCTTTGCGCGGAAGACAACATGCAGGTCGCCAACGTCACGACGCCGGCCAACTACTTCCACATCTTGCGCCGGCAATTGAAGCGGGACTTCCGCAAGCCGCTGATCCTGATGACGCCGAAGTCGCTGCTGCGCCACAAGCGGGCGGTGTCGACGCTGCCGGAAATGTCGGGCGAAAGCGCCTTTCACCGGCTGTTGTGGGACGACGCCCAGCTGCTGTCGGGCCAGGCCATCAAGCTCACCAAGGATTCGAAGATCCGCCGTGTCGTGCTCTGTTCGGGCAAGGTCTACTACGACCTCTACGAAGAGCGCGAGAAGCGCGGCATCAACGACATCTACCTGCTGCGCGTCGAGCAGCTCTATCCGTTCCCGGCCAAGGCGCTGATCACCGAACTGTCGCGCTTCCGCAATGCCGAGATGGTGTGGTGCCAGGAGGAGCCCAAGAACATGGGCGCCTGGTCGTTCATCGATCCGTATCTCGAATGGGTGCTGGCGCATATCGACGCCAAGCACCAGCGGGTGCGCTATACCGGCCGGCCGGCCGCCGCCTCGCCGGCGACCGGATTGATGTCGAAGCATCTCGCCCAGCTTGCCGCCTTGCTCGACGACGCGCTTGGTGAATAGAACAGAACTGGGCGGATAAAATAGAACCGAAAGAAACGGACAGGCACAATGGCAACCGAAATCCGCGTCCCGACACTTGGTGAATCCGTCACCGAGGCGACCATCGGCAAATGGTTCAAGAAGGTCGGCGACGCGATCGCCGCCGATGAGCCGCTGGTCGAACTCGAAACCGACAAGGTGACGGTGGAAGTGCCGGCCGCCGCCGCGGGCACGCTCAGCGAGATCGCCGTCAAGGAAGGCGAGACGGTTGGCGTCGGGGCGCTGCTCGGCACGATTTCGGCAGGCGCCGGCGCAGCAGCCAATGCTGCCGCCGCTCCGGCAGCGAAGCCGGACGCGGTGTCGCAGGCCTCGGCTCCGACCGCGGCCTCGAGCGTCCAGCAGGCCGCGGCCGAGACGGCCAAGATCGCCGGCGACGCCGGCGCGATTGAGACACGCACAATGCCGCCGGCGCCGTCGGCGGCAAAGCTGCTGGCCGAACACAATCTTGCGGTCGACCAGGTCTCGGGCTCGGGCAAGCGCGGCCAGGTGCTGAAAGGCGACGTGCTCGACCTGATCGCCAGGGGCGCGCCGTCGCAGCCGGCCGAAATGCCAAAGGCAGCACCTGTGCCGGCACCTGTCGCCGCGCGCGCGCCGTCCTCGGCCGACGATGCGTCGCGCGAGGAGCGCGTGCGCATGACCAAGCTGCGCCAGACCATCGCGCGCCGCCTCAAGGAAGCGCAATCGACCGCCGCGATGCTGACCACCTTCAACGAGGTCGACATGAGCGCGGTGATGGCGCTGAGGAGCAAATACAAGGACGTGTTCGAGAAGAAGCACGGCGTGAAGCTCGGCTTCATGGGTTTCTTCACCAAGGCCGTCACCCATGCGCTGAAGGAGATCCCGTCCGTCAACGCCGAGATCGACGGCACCGACATCATCTTCAAGAACTACGCCCATATCGGCGTCGCCGTTGGTACCGAAAAAGGCCTTGTCGTGCCGGTCGTGCGCAATGCCGACCAGATGTCCATCGCCGAAATCGAGAAGGACATCGGCAGGCTCGGGCTTGCGGCGCGCGACGGCAAGCTATCGGTTGCGGATATGCAAGGCGGCACGTTTACGATTTCCAACGGTGGCGTTTACGGGTCGCTGATGTCGACGCCGATCCTCAATGCGCCGCAGTCGGGCATTTTGGGCATGCACAAGATCCAGGAGCGGCCGGTGGTGGTCGGCGGCCAGATCGTCATCCGGCCGATGATGTATCTGGCGCTGTCCTACGATCACCGCATCGTCGACGGCAAGGAAGCGGTGACGTTCCTGGTGCGGGTCAAGGAAAGCCTGGAGGATCCCGAGCGGCTGGTGCTCGACCTCTAGGGGCGGCCCGAGTGAGCCGGAGAATGGATCTGCGCCACCGGATTGGTTCCTCTCGTTTCCGGTCCGGTTTGTTTGTCACGATCTCCGCACTCGGCGTGCAGACGGTCTCCGCTGCGCTTGCCGCCTGCCCGCTCGAACTGGCCGTCTACGGCGACACTGAAAACGCAGCCGAGATCGATTTCAGGCCAACCGGCGAATCGGCCGCCGTCACCAACAGTTTCAAGATGGTGCTCGACAAGGACGTCGTTCTCGACGGAATCGTCATGTGGACGGAGGGCGTGGCGCGGCCGCATGGCTCACTGATGTACAAATGCCCGGCCGGCGACGTCACCGGCGACGAGCTCGCCGCCTGCACTGTGTGGGAGGGGGTCATCTATACGGCCGACGACCAGGGCAATATCGCGTTGCTGCCGGGCGAAGGAAAGGATGCGCCGAAGAAGCTGATCCTGCCCGATCTGGGGGCGTCGTTGCAGATGTCGGCGGCCTATGGCGCCAACGGCTTTTCCAAGGTGCCCTGGGACGTCTTTGCCCTGAAAGGATGTCAGGAATGAGCGGAAAAATCCTGCTGGTGACCGGCGGCAGCCGCGGCATTGGCGCCGCTACATGCAGGCTTGCCGCCGAGGCCGGCTACCGCGTTGCGGTCAATTACGCGTCGAATGCAAAAGCGGCCGAAACGGTGGTCGCCGACATCGAGGCCGGCGGCGGAGAAGCCTTTGCCCTCAAGGCCGATGTCGGCAGCGAGACGGATGTGCTGGCCATGTTCGAGGCGGTCGAAGACCGCTTCGGCGGGCTTGATGCGCTGGTCAACAATGCCGGTGTCGTCGACAGCCTGTCACGGGTCGACGAGATGTCGTTCGCGCGGCTCGAGCGCATGATGCGGATCAATGTGATTGGGCCGATGCTTTGCGCACGCGAAGCGGTGAAGCGCATGTCGACCAGAAATGGCGGCAAGGGCGGCGCCATCGTCAATTTGTCTTCGATCGCGGCAAGGCTTGGCGGGGCAGGTCAATATATCGACTACGCAGCCTCCAAGAACGCGATCAACGCCTTCACTGTCGGCCTGGCGCGGGAAGTGGCCGAGGAAGGCGTCCGTGTCAACGCGGTCAGCCCGGGCATCATCGACACGGAAATTCATGCCTCCGGCGGGCAGCCGGATCGCGCCGAGAAAATGGGCCGGGTGGTGCCGATGCAGCGCGCAGGCACTGCCGAGGAAGTCGCGGCCGCAATTCTCTGGCTGCTGTCGGACGAGGCCTCCTATACGACAGGCGCCAATCTGGAAGTCGGCGGCGGCCGCTAAAGCAAAGGGACAGTATCATGGCCTATGACGTCGTTATCATCGGATCGGGACCGGGCGGCTATGTCTGCGCCATCAAGGCGGCACAGCTCGGCCTGAAGACGGCGGTGGTCGAAAAGAACCCGACCTTCGGCGGTACCTGCCTCAACATCGGCTGCATCCCGTCAAAGGCGCTGCTGCATGCGTCCGAGCTGTTTGCCGAGGCCGGCCATTCCTTCGACGCGCTCGGCGTCGAGATCGGCGCGCCCAAGCTCAATCTCGGCAAGATGATGGCACACAAGGATGCGACGGTGACGGCCAACGTCAATGGCGTCGCCTTCCTGTTCAAGAAGAACAAGATCGACAGTTTTCGCGGCACCGGCAAAGTAGTTGCGGCTGGCAAGGTGTCGGTGACCTCCGATGACGGCAAGGTCGAGGAGATTGAGACCAAGAACATCGTCATCGCCACCGGCTCCGACGTCGCCGGCATTCCCGGTGTCAAGGTCGATTTCGACGAGAAGGTGATCGTGTCGTCGACCGGCGCGCTGTCGCTGGACAAGGTGCCAGGCCATCTGGTGGTGGTCGGCGGCGGCGTCATCGGGCTGGAACTCGGCTCGGTATGGGCGCGGCTCGGCGCCAAGGTCACCGTGGTCGAGTTCCTCGACACCATCCTGGGCGGCATGGATGGCGAGGTCTCCAAGCAGTTCCAGCGCCTGCTGTCGAAGCAGGGCTTTGAGTTCAGGCTGGGCGCCAAGGTGACCGGCGTCGCCAAGGCCAAGAAGGGAGCGACGGTCACCTTCGAGCCAGTCAAAGGCGGGGCGGCCGAGACGATCGAGGCCGACGCCGTGCTGATCGCGACGGGACGACGGGCCTATTCGGACGCTCTCGGGCTTAAGGAGGCAGGCGTCGACGTCGACGAGCGCGGCTGGGTCAAGACCGACGGCCATCTCAGGACCAAAGTCCCCGGTATCTACGCCATCGGCGATGTCATCGCCGGCCCGATGCTCGCCCACAAGGCCGAGGACGAGGGCGTGGCGGTGGCCGAAACCATTGCCGGCCAGGCCGGGCATGTGAACTATGACGTGATTCCGAGCGTCGTCTACACCACGCCGGAAATCGCTTCGGTCGGCAAGACCGAAGAAGAATTGAAGAAGGCCGGCGTCGACTACAAGGCGGGAAAATTCCCGTTCAGCGCCAATGGCCGGGCGCGCGCCATGCTGCACACCGACGGCTTTGTGAAAATCCTGGCCGACAAGGCCAGCGACCGCGTGCTCGGCGTCCACATCGTCGGCTTCGGCGCCGGCGAGATGATCCACGAGGCGGCGGTGCTGATGGAATTTGGCGGCTCGTCGGAAGACCTAGCCCGCACCTGTCACGCCCATCCGACAATGTCGGAGGCGGTCAAGGAGGCGGCACTGGCGACGTTCTTCAAGCCCATCCATATCTGAGCAAACGCGGTGAATCGCAAAGCTTAGAGATTGGCTGAAACAGCCGCGATTCGTCATCCCAGGGCGGAGCAGGAGCGGAGCGATGTCGCGGAGACCCTGGGATCCATGCCGTTACCTAAGCGGCAGTGTTCCGGCGAACCAGAATCGAGTGCCTCTTCCATCGGCTGGTAACCGGTGATTCTGCACCACTGCATTCTTCGGCGGATGTCACGGCATGGATCCCAGGGTCTGCGCTCCGCTTTGCGTTCGCTCCGCCCTGGGATGACGAAGCCATCGACGGCTGTTCCCAAAAACAAAACGGCCCGCCTTTCAGCGGGCCGTTCATATATTAAGTCGGCAGTCTGATTACTGAGGGGCCGGTGCTGGTGCCGGGGCCGGGGCCGGGGCTGGCGCGGGTGCAGGTTCTGCCGGAGCGGGAGCCGGAGCGGGTGTTGCCGGAGCTGGCGCAGGAGCCGGTTCGGCTGGCTTCATCGGCTCGGCAGGTGCTGGAGCCGGAGCCGGTGTGCTGGCTGCGGGCGGTTCGGCAGGCGCAGGTGCCTCGCTACGTCTTCCAAAAACATAATAGGCGACAATTGCCAGGATAACGACGACCAGGGCAATCAGCCAGCCGCTGCCGCCGCCGCGTGGCCGTGCGGTACCCGGTGAGGTGAATGGGTCGTTCGGATTGGGTGTGTTCGCCATAAAAGTGTCCTCCGTGGATGAAAAACATCAAGTAATAGCCATCAACGTACAATCGTTGAATCGGTTTCACATTAGGCGTTGAAAACGCCGAAAACAGGGCAATTCTGATCCGGAATCGCTTGCAGGCATGCATTTCCACCGCAAAATGGGTTCGATCGAGCCAAACCGAACCTTTTTCAGTTTCTTGGCACGAAGCGCGGGTGGTCCGCCGTCGCGCCACGGCAATGATTCGGTGTGCAACTCCGCCGTGTTGTTCAGTTGACGGCGGTCACCGTATAGCCAGTCTTGCGGAAACCCTCGACCAAGCCTTGCTCGCCGGGAAGGTGCATGGCGCCGACCGCCATGAAGACATTGCCGTGGGCGAGGATCGGCGCTGCCCGATCGACCATCACCTTGTTGCGGCTGGTGATCATGGTCTGCTCGAATTCGGCGTAACCCGATTGGTCGTCGACCTGTTCGGGGATGACGGCCCGAAACAGCGGTACGTACATGCCAGTGTCGCCACGCCGGTAAAGCACGATCATGGTTTCGTTGACGTCGTTCACCTTGTCGCCAAGCTTCAGCGTATCGACCAGCCCCTTCAGGTGAAAGGCGATCGGCAGCGAAGCCATGGCGCGCAACTGGTCGGCGATTGTCTCCAGCCCCTCGACTGATTTGCCCGAAGCCTCGGCGTCCTTGGCAAGCTTGACGTCGAGCACCGGTGCGCCGCCAGCTTGGCGGGCGACTTCGCATGCAGGCAGCGCCACCATCGCCGACAGCAACCAGGGCTTCATCTTGGCGACGGTCGCTGGCGGGATGCCACGCGCATCGAGCGCCTTGTTGACCACCGCCGCATCCTGCGGCGACAGCAGCGACGAAAGCGTCGTCTTGTCGGTGAACATCATCAGATCCGGCTCTTTCAGCAGTGCGGCCATCATCTTCTGCTTGTCGAGCACTTCGGTGGTCTCGATGATGACGGTGCCAGCCGCATCGAATGCCTTCTGCGCGGCGGGCGGCAGCGTGGTGACGCGCGGGTCGGTAACGTGCATGGTGCCGAACAGGAAAGACGGTTTTTCGCCTGATTTTTCGAGCTTCCACAGCAGGCCCTTGCCGTTCGGCGTCACTGCCGCGTCCGCCTCGATCTTGCGGTAGGTGGCCGGGTCGTCCTTTTGCAGCGCGCCCAGCATATCGGTACCGGCGCAGACCGGGATCTCGGCGCGTGCCTTGCCTGCGGCGAGCAGCGCGATGATGAGGAAGGAGAGGAAAAACAGGGCGTTGAGCGCGACAAGCAGCTTCAGCGACACATGGGTCGCGCGGTCGGCGATGGCGATGAGGCGTTTCATGCTGCGGTTCTAGGCGCAAAAAGCGGCAAAACGGTTAATCGGCGCATCAAAATTGTTGCGAGATGGCCACCAATCAAGCATCCATCACGCACGCGGATGAGCTGCTTCGTAAATCTCGAGCAGCCTGGCGGTGTCGACACCGGTGTATATCTGGGTTGTCGACAGGCTGGCGTGGCCGAGCAACTCCTGGATGGTGCGCAGGTCGCCGCCGCGCCCAAGCAGATGCGTTGCAAAGGAATGGCGCAGCGCATGCGGCGTCGCCGTGTCGGGCAGGTTGAGCGCCGAGCGCAGCTTGGCCATGTCGCGCTGAACGATTGCCGGGTTCAGCGGGCCGCCGCGGGCACCGCGAAACAGCACGCCCTTGGGATCGAGATGATAGGGACACAAGCGGCGGTATTCGGCAATCGCCCGCAGCGCCACCGGCAGCACCGGCACCAACCGCGTCTTGCCGCCCTTGCCGGTGACGCGCAGCACGGTCTCACCAGGCGAGGACAGATCGGCGCCCGACAGGCCGAGCGCCTCGGAAATGCGCAAGCCGGACCCATAGAGCAGGGTCAGCACGGCGGCGTTGCGCGCGGCGATCCACGGCTCCTCCGCCAGTTGGCCTTCCACCGAGACGACGTGTTTTGCATCGCTTGCGGTCAGCGGCTTGGGCAGCGATTTCGGCTGCCGCGGCGCGCGCAAGGCTGCCGCACCTGCCGCATTGGCGAGGCCGCGCCGTTCCAGGAAACGCAGCAGCGAGCGGATGCCGGCTAGGCCGCGCCCGAGCGTGCGGGCGCCGGCGCCCTCGGTACGGCGGGCAGCGAGAAAGCCGCGCAGATCGGCGGGGCGCAGATCGGCGATGTCGGAAATGCCGGGCGAGCCGCCGCAATGGCCGGTCAGGAAATGCAGGAACTGGCGCGTGTCGCGCTCATAGGCCTCGACGGTTTCGGGCGACAGCCGTCGTTCGCGCGCCAGCATCTTCAGCCAGGCCTCGCGCGCCGCCTGTAGATCGGGTTTTGCCGGTATGAGGAATTCCTGCATTGCGCTCTTCCAGTTCTCCGCCATCTTCCGGCACGCGGGTTAGGAAGCGGTGAAGAGCGGCATCATTGAAATGACGACGGGCTGGGGTTAGAGCAAGGCAAAGGATTTTCCGCAGATGAGCAAGCCGCAAAACCCCGTCCAGATGGCCGTGATCGGTGCCGCGCATGGCATCAAGGGCGAATTGCGCGTCAAGAGCTTTACCGGCGACCCGCTGGCGCTGGCCGATTACGGTCCGCTCTACGCCAGGGATGGCCGCGCCTTCCAGATCGTCGATATCAGGCCTGCCAACACGGTGGTGGTGGTGCGTTTCAAAGGCGTCAGCGATCGCAATGCCGCGGAGGCGCTTGCCGGCACCGAATTGTTCGTCGACCGTTCGGTGTTGCCGGATGAGGGCGAAGAGGATGAATTCTACCATGCCGACCTCGTCGGGCTGGAGGTCAAGGATGACACTGGTGCGGTCATCGGAAAGGTCGTCGCCGTGCATAATTTCGGCGGCGGCGACATTCTCGACGTGACGCTGGCGGGGCGCAAAGGCGTGCTCATCCCGTTCACGCAGGCCGCCGTTCCGGAAGTGTCGATCGCCGGCGGCTTTGTCCGCATCGATCCGGCCGCCGCAGGGTTGGTCGAGGACGAGGACGGCGAGCCTGCCGGCCGCGACAGCTTCGACCCCAAAGGCAGGCCGCGCGGGCCGCGGGACGCCGGAGGCAACCGGTGAGTTTTTCCGCTTCGGTGCTGACGCTCTATCCCGAGATGTTTCCCGGCGCGCTCGGCCTGTCGCTGGCCGGACGCGCGCTGGAGACCGGCATTTGGTCGCTCAAGGCGATCCAGATCCGCGACTTTGCCAGCGATCGTCACCGTACTGTCGATGACACACCGGCCGGCGGTGGCGCCGGGATGGTGATGCGGGCGGACGTGCTGGCCAGCGCCATCGACCATGCCTCGCCGCCGGGCGATCTGCGTCCAAAACTGCTAATGAGCCCGCGCGGCAAGCCGCTGACGCAGCGCCGTGTGCGCGAGCTCGCCGGCGGGCCGGGTGCGGTGATTGTCTGCGGCCGCTTCGAAGGCGTCGACCAGCGGGTCATCGAATCGCGAGGCCTCGAGGAAGTCTCGATCGGCGACTTCATCCTGTCCGGCGGCGAGCCGGCGGCACTTGTGCTGTTAGACGCCGTGGTGCGGCTGCTGCCCGGTGTCATGGGCAATGCGGTGTCGGGCGACGAAGAGAGCTTTGAGAACGGCCTGCTCGAACATCCGCACTACACGCGGCCGCAGGAGTTCGAGGGCCGGCCGATCCCCGAAGTGCTGATTTCGGGCAATCACAAGAAGATCGCCGCCTGGCGGCGGGCCGAGGCGGAAAAGCTGACGAAAGAGCGAAGGCCTGATCTTTTGGCCGCTCAGCCCTTGTCGAAATAGTAAAACGCCAGGAACAGGCCGACCGCGATGACGAAGCCGCGCACCGCGTTCTGTGGCACGCGCCTGGCGATCCAGACGCCGGCATAGCCGCCCAGCGCGCCGCCTGGGATCATGATGATCGCCTGCAGCCAGGCGATGACGCCGCCGGAGACAAAGACCAGGATGGCGACCGCAGCTATGACAACGGCCAGCATGTTCTTCAGTGCGTTCAGCCGGTGATAGTCGCCGGACTGGGTGAGGCCGAGCGTCGCCAGCATCATGACGCCCATGCCCGCGCCGAAGAAGCCGCCATAGACGGCAGTGGCGAACTGCGCCAGCGATCCGACCAGCGAACCCACCGCGGCCTCATGCTCCGGCTTGGGCGCCGGCTTCAGCCATGGCCCGGCAGCGAACAACGCCGTCGCCGCCAGCAGCAGCCACGGCACCAAGGCGCGGAACGACGGGTTGTCGAGCCCTAGAAGGATGAGCGCGCCAGACAGCGCACCGAAAGCCGAAATGAGGCTGAGCAGCAGTGCGCCGCGCCAGAAATGCTTGATGTCGTGCCAATAGGCGAGCGTCGAGGTGATGTAGCCAGGAAATTGCGTCACCGACGATGTCGCATTGGCGACGATCGGCGGCAGGCCGGCCAGGGTCATGGCGCCAAAGGTTATGAACGTGCCGCCGCCGGCAACTGCGTTGACCGCGCCTGATAGAAAGCCGGCGAGAAAGAGCAGGACCGCGTCCAAGATTGGCATGAGGGGTGTCGTCGCTGGAGGAAAATGCTTATCTTCCGGCTTAGAAAGCTTGACGCGCGGGCGCAACCCCCTGGACCACAAGCGATCATGGGATTGCCACAGCGGGCGCCAGTCAAAAGAAGCAGCGCCAAAAAAGAAACAGCGAAGGCGTGACAAAGCGCCGAAATAGCTGTATGTGCGCGCCGAACCGGAAGAAAATCTGCCAAGAGCGATCTTCTGGCCCGTCAACAATGACGGTGTAGTCGCCCCTGCCCGATGTTCTCGAACAGACGTTCTCGAACGAAGGGCATAGCCGAGCGGTCGATGCGACTGCAAGGCGAGTGTCGGACGCTCTGACTGTCGGAAGAACAAGAAGTGGATTTATGAGATGGATATCCTCCGTCAGCTCGAGGCCGAGCAGGCCGCCAAGATCGAAGCCAAGCGCAAGCTTCCCGAATTCCAGCCCGGCGACACCGTGCGCGTCCAGGTCCGCGTGACCGAAGGCACCCGCACCCGTGTCCAGGCCTATGAGGGCGTCGTCATCGCCCGCGCCGGCGCCGGTTTCCAGGAGAGCTTCACCGTTCGCAAGATCTCCTACGGCGAAGGCGTGGAGCGTGTGTTCCCGGTCTATTCGCCGATGGTCGAGGGCGTCGAGATCGTGCGCCGCGGCAAGGTGCGTCGCGCCAAGCTGTATTACCTGCGCGATCGTCGCGGCAAATCGGCCCGTATTTCGGAAAACACCGGCGTGCGCGCCCGCAAGCTGAACGACGAAGAGCGCGATGCGCTGAACGCCGAGAAGGCGCGCATCGAGGCCGAGAAGGTGGCCGCCGCCCAGGCGCTGGCCGCCGAGAAGGCAGCGCAGGACGCCGCCGAGAAGAAGGCCGCCGACGAGGCAGCCAAGGCCGCGGAAACAGCTGCCGCCGAATAAGGCGTCTTCAAAACCCATGTTTTCGGAAAGGCGGCTTCGGCCGCCTTTTTGTTTCGCGAGGTGGATTCGATTTTGCCAGTCCCGCAATCGATACGGATCGTTCCGTAATGCCGTCGTTGAAAGCATCGGAAATCCATTTTCGTGCCGAGCGGCGCATCGGAGCGGCTTGCAAGGCGCCTGCGGAAAGCTAAAGTCGGCGCCGGATTTTCCTGCATGCCTCGGCCGATCGAGGCGGTTCAGTTCCTGGGGAGCATAGTCATGATCAATTCGAAACTGCTGCTGGCCGGCCTGCTGGCTTGCCTTCTTGTGCCTGTCGCGGCTATGGCGCAGGTGTTGCCCGACCTCGGCGGCAAGAAAGTGGTGGTGGTGACGGAAAACGCCTATCCGCCGCTGCAGTTCATCGATGCCAAGACCGGCAAGCAGATCGGCTGGGAATATGACGCGATGAACGAGATCGCCAAGCGGCTGAATTTCAAGGTCGAGTACCAGAATACTTCCTGGGACGCGATGATCCAGGCGGTTTCCGACAACCAGTACAACATTGGCATGACCGGCATCACCATCAAGGACGACCGCAAGCAGAAGGTCGATTTCTCCGACCCGTATATGCGCTCGGAACAGTTCATGCTGGTGCGCGGCGACGAGAAGCGCTTCAGCGATGCCAAGACGTTCGCTGCCTTCAAGGACGGGCTGATCGGCGCGCAGGCCGGTACCACGCCGTTCTACACCGCGGTCTACAGCGTCCTCGACGGCAATGAACAGAATCCGCGCATCAAGCTGTTCGA
The DNA here is from genome assembly GCF_040320105.1 of Mesorhizobium sp. M0778. NCBI lineage: Bacteria > Pseudomonadati > Pseudomonadota > Alphaproteobacteria > Hyphomicrobiales > Phyllobacteriaceae > Mesorhizobium > Mesorhizobium sp. M0778. The sequence goes on from NZ_JAMYPA010000001.1 coordinate 150,157, forward strand.
GACATTCGGCGCGACGGTGCAGGCGCTGAAGTCCGGCGACGTCGACGTCGTGCTCACCGACGGCACTGCCGGCAACGGCTATGTCGATGCGTCCAATGGCGGCCTTAAGCTGATCGGCGGCCCACTCGGCACCGAGGATTTCGGCTTCATTTTCCCCAAGGGCTCCGACCTGGTGAAGCCGGTCAACGCGGCAATCGCCGCGCTCAAGGCCGACGGCACGCTCGACGCGCTCAACAAGAAGTGGTTCCTCGACTACAAGATGGGGCAGTAGGACTTTTGTCGCGGGTGCCGGGTGATGCGCGGGAACTCGTGCTGACTCTGGGCGACTCTGTCACCGGTATTGCTTGATGCCGCCGGCGCCCCCAGCCTCCGCCAAATCCGACTTCCCGTGGTGGCTTGCCGTGGCCGTGACGATCGCCTTGGCCGCCGCCATCTTCATCGCCGCCAGCGACCTCTATGCCCAGGTGTTCGCGACCGTCGCCAAGGGCATCGGCGTCACCATCTTCGTCACCGTGGTCGCCTTCACGCTGGCTTGCGCCATCGGGCTTGGCGTGGCGCTGATGGGGCTGTCGGGCTCACGCTGGCTCAGCCAGATCGCCCGCTTCTACGTCGAGATCATCCGCGGCGTGCCGATCCTGGTGCTGTTGTTCTGGATCGCCTTTGCTGGCGCGCCGGCCTTCGTCGCGGCATGGAACGCGCTGACGGCGCCGCTGCAAAGCGCCGGCCTGTTCGGTGAGCTGCTGGTACGCGACGTGTCGCTGCTATGGCGCGCCATCATGGCGCTGACCATCGGCTATTCCGCTTTCATCTCGGAGGTCTTCCGCGCCGGCATCCAGGCGGTCGAGAAGGGTCAGATCGAGGCGGCGAAGGCGCTCGGGCTGACGCGCACGCAGCGCTTCCGGCTGATCGTCTTTCCGCAGGCGATCCGCACCATCCTGCCGCCGCTCGGCAATGATTTCGTCGCCATGGTCAAGGATTCCTCGCTGGTCTCGGTGCTCGGCGTCGCCGACATCACCCAGATGGGCAAGATCTACGCCGCCGGTTCGTTCCGCTTCTTCGAAACCTATTCGATCGTCGCCTATATCTATCTCATCCTGACCGTCGGTCTGTCGCTGGCGTTGCGGGCGCTGGAGAAGCGGCTGCGGCACCAGCATGGGGAATAGAAGGCAGGCGAAAACGGCGCTACCATCGAACGAATGCGACCGGGGAGAACCATGATCATCGACAAAGCCAATGCGGCGCTGGAAGCAGTCTACACGGCCGACACGCCTGAGGCGCTCGCCAAAGCCTATGCGCAATGGGCTGCGACCTATGACAGCGAAACCGCGGCGCTCGGCTATCTCCTGCCGTTCCTGATCGCCGCCTGGGTGGCGCGCCACGTGCCGTCAGGCGAAGGGCCGCTGCTGGACGCCGGCTGCGGCACCGGCCTGTCGGGGCCGTCCCTGAAGGCACTCGGCTACCACCATATTGCCGGGCTCGACCTGTCGCAGGACATGCTGAAAATCGCCGGCAGCCGGCAGGCCTACAGCGAGCTGAAACAGGCGATGCTCGGCGGGCCATTGCCCTGGGCGGACGGGTATTTTCGCGCCTTCTTCTCGACCGGCGTGTTCACCATCAGCCACGCGCCGGCGTCCGGCCTGCGTGAACTGGTACGCATCACCAGGAAGGGCGGCCACGCCATCTTCACCGTCCGTGACCAGGTATTTGAAAGCGGCGGGTTTCAAGCCGTGTTTGACGAACTGGAGCAGGCGAAAAAATGGCGGCCGGTCGAGGAGAGCCCATGGTTCCGCTGCTATGCGATCGCCGAGCCCGACGCGCTGGTGAAGACGTTTGTGTTCGAGGTGCTGTGAAGCGCCTGCGAAGGCCGCCACGATTGCTGAAAAGCCAAAACATTGATAAGAGCAGCGCCATGGAAGAGCTTTTTGGCGATCCGGCCTATAAGGGTTTCGTGCTGCAGGACAGAAAACGCCTGCCGTCGCGATTTTCGGCGCGCGTCTGCGGGGCGCTGACCAGCCGACTTAGCTAAGGCAGACTCGCCGGGCTGTTTCGCCGGGCCGACCGGCGTCCTTTTCCTTTTTTTAAATCGACGGATTTACGCAAATGAGCGCACCGCGCACCCTCTACGACAAGATTTTCGACGACCATGTGGTCGACCGCCAGGACGACGGCACCTGCCTGCTCTACATCGACCGCCACCTCGTCCACGAAGTCACCAGCCCGCAGGCTTTCGAAGGCCTGCGCATGACCGGCCGCAAGGTTCGGCATCCGGAAAAGACGCTGGCCGTGGTCGATCACAATGTGTCGACCTCGCCGGAACGCAAGTTTGGAATCAAGAACGAGGAAAGCCGCATCCAGGTCGAGGCGCTGGCCAAAAACGCCAAGGATTTCGGTATCGAATACTATTCCGAGAAGGACATCCGCCAGGGCATCGTCCACATCATCGGGCCGGAGCAAGGCTTTACGCTGCCCGGCATGACCATCGTCTGCGGCGACAGCCACACCTCGACGCATGGCGCGTTCGGCGCGCTGGCGCATGGCATCGGCACCTCGGAAGTCGAGCATGTGCTGGCGACGCAGACGCTGATCCAGCGCAAGGCCAAGAACATGCTGGTGCGTGTCGACGGCGCGCTGCCGGAAGGCGTCACCGCCAAGGACATCATCCTTGCCATCATCGGCGAAATCGGCACGGCCGGCGGCACCGGCTATGTCATCGAATATGCCGGCGAAGCGATCCGTGCGCTGTCGATGGAAGGCCGCATGACGATCTGCAACATGTCGATCGAAGCCGGCGCCCGCGCCGGCCTGATCGCGCCCGACGAGACCACCTTCGCCTATGTCAAGGACAAGCCGCGCGCCCCCAAGGGCGAAGCCTGGGATGCCGCGCTCGCCTATTGGAAGACGCTGCAGTCCGACGAAGGCGCGCATTTCGACAAGGTGGTCGTGCTCGACGCGGCAAAGCTGCCGCCGATCGTCTCCTGGGGCTCCTCGCCCGAGGACGTCGTTTCGGTCCAGGGCATCGTGCCGAACCCGGACGACATCACTGATGAGAACAAGCGCACCTCCAAGCAACGCGCGCTCGACTATATGGGCCTGACGCCGGGCACCAAGATCACCGATATCGAACTCGATCGCGTCTTCATCGGCTCCTGCACCAATGGCCGCATCGAGGATCTGCGCGCCGCCGCCAAGGTGATCGAGGGCAAAAAGGTCAATCCGCGGGTCAGTGCGATGATCGTGCCGGGCTCCGGCCTGGTCAAGGAACAGGCCGAGGCCGAAGGTCTCGACAAGATCTTTGTCGCCGCCGGTTTCGACTGGCGCGAGCCGGGCTGCTCGATGTGCCTTGCCATGAACGACGACCGGCTGAAGCCGCATGAGCGCTGCGCCTCGACCTCGAACCGCAATTTCGAGGGCCGCCAAGGCTTCAAGGGCCGCACCCATCTGGTGTCGCCGGCAATGGCGGCAGCAGCAGCGATCGCCGGCCATTTCGTCGATATCCGCGAGTGGAAATAGCGCAGGGCACGCGGTCGGATATGAGTTGCCCGAGCCCCAGTGCGGTTCGGGCATTTCTTCAGCTGGGGCGCCTGACGAATTCGTGGAATCCCTCACGGCGGCCGGGTTGGTCCTTTGCGACGACCAGCGCCAGTTGGCGCTCGTCGAAGAGCTTGAACCATTCGTCCCATTCGACCAGTTCATAGCCGCCGGCATTGATCGGGCGTTCGGCCTCGTCCTGATGCTGGTAGGCGTGCTGGCCGAAGACCAGCCTCAGCATGGCCTGGGTTCCGGCTTCAGGCGACACGTCGACGATCGCCGGAAAGCCGGCGCGCGCCGCGGCCCATGAGCGAATTGCATCGTGATCGGTCAGCATGATCGTGTCGGCCATCAGAGCGTCTCCTGGTTGCCGTCGTGAAACGCCGCCCGCCGTTCCCGGTTCCGTCCAGCAGCTTCACCGATGCATCCGTCGTATATTCGCCTTCGCTTAACCGCTTGTTTGGGCTTCCGCTCTAATGTCTCCTCAGGGGAAGCGAGGGGAACTTACAGCGCTTGGACACCGGCCTGCTCATAGCGCTGCTCAATCCAGGCATCGCCCTCACACTCGGCGCGGCATTTCTCGTGCTGTGGTTCTATCAGCGCCACCGTCCCTATCTGATCGTGCTGGCGGCGGGCTACTCGGCCTCGGCCGCAGGCTTCCTGCTCCAGTATTTCACGCTGCCGGTCGGTATGGCGCCGACCAAGCTCATGTCCATCCTATGCTTCACCTTCGCGACCTGCTGTCTCGCCGGCGCGGTCATCGCGCGCTACGGGCGGCGCGTGCCGTATCCAGCGATCGGCATTCTGGCGGGCGGCGGCCTGGCCGCGGTCTCATGGTTTCTCTTTGCCCGGCCGGATATCACGTGGCGGATCCTTGCCATCAATTTCAGCTTCGGCGGCATCAGCCTGGTTGTCGCCGCCGAGTTGCGCGTGGTGCGCAACAACGGCCCGACGGAGATGATCCTGTTCGTGCTGTCGCTGCTTTCCGGTCTGAACTTCCTGGTGCGGACCCTTGCCGTCGTCATCGCGCATGGTCCATTTACCAGCTATGAAGGGCTTTACTCGTCGTCCTATTGGACGACGGCACTGCTGTCGCATGCATTGCTGTCGCTGCTTATCGCGCTTTGCCTGTTCGGCGCCGCCGCGCTCGATGTGATGAAGGCCCTGAAGACCGAAACCCTGACGGACCCATTATCGGGCCTGCTCAACCGCCGCGGCTTCGAGGAGCGCGCCATGCTTGTCCTGCAGCACTGTGCCACGGCGCGATTGCCGGTTGCGCTGGTGTTGGCCGATCTCGATCATTTCAAGGCGCTCAATGATCAGCATGGCCACGCGGCCGGGGATCGCGTCATCGCCGACTTCGCCGCCAAGCTTCTATCGGCTGCAGGCACGCGCGGCGTTGCCGGCCGCATCGGCGGCGAGGAGTTCGCCGTGCTCTTGCCGCTCAGTGACCTTGGCGCGGCAAGACTGTTTGCCGAAGCCATTCGCACGCTCTATTCGGCGGGCAGAATCGACGGGCTTCCGCCCGACACAAGAGTGACCGCGAGCTTCGGCGTGGCCGCCCGTACGGGCGACGAAGGGCTGGACCCGCTGATGCGCCGTGCCGACGAAGGGCTGGACCCGCTGATGCGCCGTGCCGACGAAGCGCTCTACAAAGCCAAGAGGAATGGCCGCGACAGCGTGTGCCTGTCCTATCAGCGGCCTGAAACGGTCGTCCTTCCCAATCGGACCGGTGCCGGCGGAGCGTCAGCGGCGGCGTCGAATTAACGTCTTTTTCGCGCCTCGGTGATTTGCTGTTCGGCGGGGAGTGCCAAAACGCCATGGGCAGCGCTAATTTCATCCTGGTGATCAACCTGTTCGTTGCCGGGCTGCTGGCGGCGGCCTTCATGACGATCGCGGTCTATGACGCCGGACGGGTGTCGGCGCGCTGGCTGGCGTTCGGCTATGTGCTCGGCATGGCCTATTTCGCGATCGAGTTCAGCATTCCCGCCTTCGACAATGCGCGCCCCGTGGTTGTCGCCGCCTTTGCCGCTTTCCTTGGCGCAACCGTCGCCTTCAATGGCGGGCTTGCCCAGAAATACCGCGTTTCGCCGCCTTGGCCGCCGATGCTGTTCTTCCTGGTCTTCGCCACCCTCGCCGTCTATTTCGTACAGGACCTGCCACGCCAATCCTTTCTGCGAATGGCGGCCTACCAGCTTCCCTATGCGGCCATGCAGTTCACCGGGCTGGCGATCGTCTTGTCGTCCAGGCAAAGACGCGAGCGGCTCGACTATATGCTGATGGCTGTCCTGGCGGCCAGCACCTTGCAGTTCGCCAGCAAACCCTTCATCGCCCATGCGCTCGGCGGCTGGGGTGCCAACCCGCAATCTTATGCGCAGACCAGCTATGCGTTGGTGTCGCAGTCGATCGGCACCGTGTTCGGGCTGGCGCTTGCGCTGGTGACATTGGCTATCCTGGTCCGCGACGTGCTCGCCGAGGCGACGTCGAAATCGGAAACCGATACGCTTTCACGGCTGCTCAACCGTGGCGGCTTCGAGCGCCATGCCGAGATCGCACTGCGCGACGCCATGCGGCGGGCCGTTCCAGCGGCACTGGTCATTGCCGATCTCGACCATTTCAAGCGCATCAACGATACTTACGGCCACGCGTCCGGCGATCGGGTCATCGAGACCTTTGCCGGTTTTCTCCGCGATGCCGCGGCCGACCATCATGTCGCCGGCCGGATCGGCGGCGAGGAATTCGCTATTTTCCTGCCGGGGACCAACCTCGCCGCCGCCCGGCTCTTCGCCGAGGGCACGCGTACCGCCTTCGGTGCCACGCCCATCGACTGCCTGCCGGCGGATCATCGCTGCAGCGCCAGTTTCGGCGTTGCCGAGCTTGGTTCGGGCGAAAGCTTTTCCGACCTGCTGCGGCGCGCCGACAAAGCGCTCTATCAGGCGAAGGGCAGCGGCCGCGATTGCGTGCGTGTCTCGGCCGGGCCGGCTGCTGCCCAGCCGGCGCCGGCGACAAACGGCAGCGCGGCCGTCAGCGGCACGGGCTGAGCTCCGGCATCTCGCCGTCGGAGAGGCCGTACATATAGCTGCGGCCCTTCACGAAAACCGGCGGCCTGTAGCAGTCGCCGTTTCGGACCTCATCCGAGTCGTTTTCATAGATCACCTCGGGCTGGCCGGCGCTGGTGTAGTCGGACAATTCCTTGGCGAGCTTGCCCTCGCCGACGAGGATGCGCTTGTAGCCGGCGGCGCTTTCGATGACCAGGTTGCCGAAGGAATCGGCATAGACGCGGTCGTGGTGGCGCGTTCCGGCGAATGCCGGTGCGGCGATGCCGACGGCGAGCGCCGCCAATAGGAACCCGCGAAGGCAGGATCTTGCTGAATTCGAATGCATGGCGAGCTGCTCCATTGCTGAGAGGCAAGCCTCCTCGAATCAGAAATTAACCTTTTATTAACCTTTGTTAAGAGGGCAACCGCCGCCGCCGCGAGGTCTCGGAAAACATGGTTAATATTCGAGCGGCCACCGGCCATCATTCGGCCATGCTTGTTCCCACCATCGCCGGCATCGAGCACGACTCAAAAAGCATGAAATCCGGCGGCTTGCCGGGGCATCGCGGCCGGTTTCGAGGCGCGGGGAAGCAGCATATGAGATTACGCCGCACGTTTCGGATAGCGCTGGCCGTCTCCTCGCTGCTGGCTGCCGCCGCCTGCACGCCGCAGACCAGTGCGCCCAAGCTCGGGAATACAGTGGCCGCTTCTGTCGCGATCGCTCCAACCGAATCGACACCGCAGCCGCGCACGGCGACCTACAAATGCGCCGACGGGAGCATGATGACCATCGAGAATCTCGGCACGTCGGTGCGCGTGCTCGGCCCGGACGGCACCAGCTCCGAGCTGCCGGCCTCACCCGCCAATCAGACCAGCCGGTACGGCGAGGCGCATGACGCAATCGTGATCGACGGGCGCGACGCATTGGTGATGAAGGGCGGTGCCTCACCGGTGGCCTGTACACGCTGATCGACCCGGCGCGGCAGCCATATTTTGCAGTGCAGCGACATTGTGCCGGCTCAAGGCCACAGCCCTAATCGATTGAAGCTGAAACCTTCGCTTTCATCAGACTAAATTACGTTTTCAAAACGGTTTTCCGGCTTTGACGCGGTGCAAAAAGAGCATTAGAAACCGGCTGTCCGAAGTCGCAACCGGAAGCGGTAATGCCGCATTTCCACCTGAGGCTCCAGAGACGCCGAACTGGGGGAGCCATGAGCAAATCACCAGCCACCCGCGAATTTACCAGACGTGAACGGCCGCTTTCGCCGCATCTGACCGTCTATCGGCCGCCGATCACCATGACGATGTCGATCGTCCACCGCATCACCGGCGGGGCGCTCTATTTCGGCACGCTGCTGGTCGCGCTGTGGCTGATGGCGGCGGCGAGTTCGGAGGCGACCTTCAATGCCGTCAACTGGGCCTTCGGCTCGTGGCTCGGGCGGCTGGTGCTGTTCGGCTACAGCTGGGCGCTGATGCACCACATGCTGGGCGGCGTGCGCCATCTTATCTGGGACACTGGGGCCGGGCTGGAAAAGCATACGGCCTCGAGGATCGCCTGGGCGACGCTGGCCGGCTCGGTCACGCTGACGCTGCTGATCTGGATCGCCGGCTACATGGCGCGGGGGAGCCTGACATGACCGGCAAAAACACCGATATGCGCACGCCGCTGGCCAGGGTCCGCGGCCTCGGTTCGGCCCACGAGGGCACCGGCCATTTCTGGCGCCAGCGGCTGACGGCGATCTCCAACATCCCGCTGGTCCTGTTCTTCGTCGGCTTCCTGATCGCACTCAACGGCGCCAGCTATCTCGAGGTGCGCGCCGCACTTGCCAATCCGTTCGTGGCACTGGTGCTGGCGCTGGTGCTGCTGTCGGTGCTCTACCACATGCGGCTCGGCATGCAGGCGATCATCGAAGACTATGTGCATGGCGAGGGCACCAGGCTGGCGCTGCTCGCGCTCAACACATTCTTTCCCGTAGTCGTCGGCGTCGCTTCGGTCTTCGCCCTGCTTAAACTGGCATTTGGAGGCTGATTTTTGGCCAAGGACGCGAAGAACGCCAATACGGCTTCCGCCTATAGCTATGTCGACCACAAATTCGACGTCGTGGTCGTCGGCGCCGGCGGTGCTGGCCTGCGTGCCACGCTCGGCATGGCCGAGCAGGGCCTGCGCACCGCCTGCATCACCAAGGTTTTCCCGACGCGCTCGCACACGGTCGCCGCTCAGGGCGGCATCGCCGCCTCGCTCGCCAATATGGGGCCCGACAACTGGCAGTGGCATCTCTTCGACACGGTCAAGGGCTCGGATTGGCTGGGTGATACCGACGCGCAGGAATACATGGTGCGCGAGGCGCCGGCGGCGGTCTATGAACTCGAGCATTACGGCGTTCCCTTCAGCCGCACCGAGGACGGGAAAATCTACCAGCGGCCGTTCGGCGGCATGATGATGAATTTCGGCGAAGGGCCGCCGGTGCAGCGCACCTGCGCTGCCGCCGACCGCACCGGCCACGCCATGCTGCATACGCTGTACGGTCAGTCGCTGAAGCACAATGCGCAGTTCTTCATCGAGTATTTCGCGCTCGACCTGATCATGGAGCCGGACGGCACCTGCACCGGCGTCGTCGCCTGGAACCTCGACGACGGCACCATCCACCGTTTTTCGGCCAAGATGGTGGTGCTGGCGACCGGCGGCTATGGCCGCGCCTATTTCTCGGCCACCTCGGCGCATACCTGCACCGGCGATGGCGGCGGCATGGTCGCACGCGCCGGCCTGGCGCTGCAGGATATGGAGTTCGTGCAGTTCCACCCGACCGGCATCTACGGCGCCGGCTGCCTGATTACCGAGGGCGCGCGCGGCGAGGGCGGCTATCTCGTCAATTCCGAGGGCGAGCGCTTCATGGAACGCTACGCGCCGTCAGCCAAGGATCTGGCCTCGCGTGACGTGGTCTCGCGCTGCATGACGCTGGAGATCCGCGAAGGCCGTGGCGTCGGCCCGAAGAAGGACCATATTTTTCTCCACCTCGACCATCTCGATCCGGCCGTTTTGCACGAAAGGCTCCCGGGTATTTCAGAGTCGGCAAAGATTTTTGCCGGCGTCGACCTGACCAAGGAACCGATCCCGGTGCTGCCGACCGTCCATTACAATATGGGCGGCGTGCCGACCAATTACTGGGGCGAGGTGCTCAACCCGACCGCCCTGAACCCGGACCAGGTGTTGCCCGGGCTGATGGCCGTCGGCGAGGCCGGCTGCGCCTCGGTGCACGGCGCCAACCGGCTGGGTTCGAATTCGCTGATCGACCTGGTGGTGTTCGGCCGTGCGGCGGCGATCCGGGCCGGCCAGGTGATCGACCGCAACGTCGCGATCCCGTCGCCCAACGAAGCCTCGGTCGAAAAGATCATGGACCGCTTCGACCGGCTGCGCCACGCCAACGGTTCGACGCCGACAGCGGTTTTGCGCGAAAAGATGCAGAAGGCGATGCAGGAGGACGCGGCGGTGTTCCGCACCCAGGAATCGTTGGAAAGCGGCTGCAGGCGCATTTCGCAGATCTGGGGTGAACTCGGCGACGTCAAGGTGTTCGACCGCTCGATGATCTGGAACTCCGACCTGGTCGAGACGCTGGAGCTGGAAAACCTGATGGCCAACGCCATCACCACCGTCTACGGCGCCGAAGCGCGCAAGGAAAGCCGCGGGGCGCACGCGCGGGAGGACTTTTCGGCCCGCGACGACGCGAACTGGCGCAAGCATACGCTGGCCCGGCTCAACGAGGCCGGCGAGGTAGCGCTCAGCTACCGGCCGGTGCACGCCGAGACGCTGCTTAAGGAAGCAGACGGCGGCATCAACCCGGCCAAGATTGCGCCGAAGGCCAGGGTGTATTGATCATGGCGCTGGCGGCAGCTGGATATTCCGGCACACCCCTTCCGGCCAAGCTCGGCCTGAAGGACGGGATGATTGCCGCCTTCGTCGCCCTGCCGCCCGAACTCGACGATCTGACCGACGCCGTCGACTTTGCCCACGTCGACCGGGTGGCTGACTGGTCGGCGATCTATGGCGTTCATGAGAAATACGATGCCGTGCATGCTTTCGCCCGGCGGCGTGTCGAAATCGAGGACCGTCTTGGCGACGTAGAAGCGGCGATTAAGCGGCACGGCATGGTTTGGGTGTCGTGGCCAAAGAAGGCATCGAAAGTGCCGACCGACGTCACCGAGGACGTTATCCGCACCGAGGCGCTGAAGCTCGACCTCGTCGACGTCAAGGTCGCCGCCATAAACGGGATCTGGTCCGGGCTGAAGCTCGTCATCCGAAAGGACCTGAGATAATGGTCGAACTCACGCTTCCGAAAAACTCGAAGATCATGGCCGGAAAAACCTGGCCGAAGCCGGAGGGCGCGACCAATCTGCGCGAATACCGCATCTATCGCTGGTCGCCGGACGGTGACGAGAACCCGCGCATGGACACGTATTTCGTCGACATGGACGATTGCGGGCCGATGGTGCTCGACGCGCTGCTCTGGATCAAGAACAAGATCGACCCGACGCTGACGCTGCGCCGTTCCTGCCGCGAAGGCATTTGCGGCTCCTGCGCCATGAACATCGACGGGTCGAACACGCTGGCCTGCACCAAGGGCTGCGACGACATTTCCGGCGCGATCAAGGTCTACCCGCTGCCGCACATGCAAGTGGTCAAGGACCTTGTGCCCGACCTCACCAATTTCTACGCCCAGCACGCCTCGATCGAGCCGTGGTTGAAGACGGTGTCGCCCGAGCCGGCCAAGGAATGGCTGCAGAGCCATGAGGACCGCGAAAAGCTCGACGGGCTCTACGAGTGCATATTGTGCGCCTGCTGCTCGACCTCCTGCCCGAGCTACTGGTGGAACGGCGAGCGCTATCTCGGCCCGGCGACGCTGCTGCAGGCCTATCGCTGGCTGATCGATTCCAGGGACGAGGCAACGGGCGAGCGGCTCGACAATCTCGAAGACCCGTTCCGGCTCTATCGCTGTCACACGATCATGAACTGCGCCCAGACCTGCCCCAAAGGGCTCAACCCGGCCAAGGCGATCGCCGAGATCAAGAAGATGATGGTGGAGCGACGGGTTTAGCAGCAGATGAAGCAGCTACCTGCCGATTTTTCATCTGACGCCGTCGCGGCGATCCGGGCGCGACTCGATGTCGTGCGAACGCAAGGCGTGACGATCCTGTTCGCCATCGAAAGCGGAAGCCGCGCCTGGGGGTTCCCGTCTCCCGACAGCGACTATGACTGCCGTTTCGTCTATGTCAGGCCGGCATCGGATCACCTTGTGTTGGAACAGGCACGCGACGTGATCGAATTTCCCATCGAAGGCGAGATCGATGCCGGTGGCTGGGATCTGCGCAAGGCCTTGCTGCTCGGGCTCGGCGGCAATGCCGTCATCGTCGAATGGGCAAAATCATCAATCGTCTACGAAGAGGTCACGGGATTTCGGCGGCGCCTTCTCGACCTGCTTGCCGAGATCGTCGATCCGGCAAAAGTAGCGCGTCACTATCTCGGCCTGGCGCGTTCACATGTTGCCAAGATCGGCAGCTTTTCCGGCGAGGTGAAGCTGAAGAAGCTGTTCTATCTCATTCGACCACTGGTCGCGTTGGACTGGATGGAGCAGCGCGGCCTCGCCGGTCTACCGCCGATGAACCTTGGCGAGTGCATCGACCAGATCGAGATGCCAGCGCAGGCAAGCGATGAAATCCGCAGCCTGATCGACCGGAAAAGCCAGACGCGGGAAATGGGGACCGGTCTCATCCCGACGGCGATCGCGCGCTATCTTGAGGCGCGCTATGGTCACCACGAAATGAACCTTGCCGGCGTGATCCGGGATGAAGCCCGCCAGGCGCGAAACCGTGTCCTTGCAACCGACTTTTACCGCCGGGAGGCTGAACTTCAATGAGCGATGAGCTTCCCATCCTCTCCCCCATCGAGGCGCGTGTGCTCGGCTGCCTGATCGAGAAGAAGGAGCTGACGCCCGACGTCTATCCGCTGACGCTCAATGCGGCACTTGCCGCGGCCAACCAGAAGACGGCGCGCGAGCCGGTAATGTCGGTCGAGCTTGCCGGGGTTAGAAGGGCGCTTGGCCAGCTCGAGCAGAAGGGCCTGGTCAGGCAGGTGTTCGCGTCGCGCGTCGAGCGCTATGAGCATGTCGTGGCGCAGCGCTTTTCCCTGACCTCGGCGCAGATCGCGCTGCTCGGCCTGTTGCTGCTGCGCGGCCCGCAGACGGCCTATGAACTGCTGGCGCGAAGCGAGCGCATGGCACGGTTGCCGTCGATCGACGAGCTTCGCGGCAATCTCGATCTGCTGATCGGCCGCAGGCCGCCGCTGGTGCAGCAGATCGACCGCGGCCCGGGCCAGCGCGAGGACCGTTATGTCCAACTGCTCAGCGGGCCGGTGCAGCTGTCGGCTGCCGCGGCGCCCCAGCAATCGCCCTTGCCGGCCTCGGATCTGGAAATGCGCGTGCAGGCCCTCGAGCAGGAGGTCGCGGCATTGCGCGCCCGCCTCGACGCGCTGACCGGCGAGGGGCACTGAATCGCGACCTCATCTCCTGCTGTAGACGCCGTTCGCCTCGCCCCCAGGATCGACCAGCCGCAACTGCCGGCCATTCAGCTGCCAACTCAGCGAGACCGGCTTCAGGTCGCCGGCACCAAACTTCCAGGTGCCGGTCAGATCGGGCCGGCAGCCATTGACGGATTTGTAGGTGCCGGCCTTCGGCGTGAAGACCAGCGTCGAGCCTTGCACTCTTGTCGTGCCGGTCTTCAGCGTCAGTGACTGGATCTGGCCGCAGCCGTCGACCAGCGAGGATTCGAACAGCGCATATTGCGTGCGCCCGTTGGCGCCGAAGGTGAAGGAGATGCTGCCGCCGCTGCCCGGCGCACAGTGGCCGAGCGTCGTGCAATAATCGCCGCTGGCGACTGCAAAGCCCCATTTGCCGACAAGTGCTGGTGGTATCGAGCCCTGGCGCGAACGGGCTGTCTGCCCCTTGCCTTGGCCGGCGGCATCGGCCGCGCCGACGGCCAGTCAACCGGTCAGGCCCGCCAGTGTGACAAAAACCGCCAGGCGCGCGGGTAAGGAGCCGGTCAGCATCCCTTGCTCGCGATAAGCTTGTGCAGATGGGCAAGCCGCGTGGCTATGACATTGTTGACGATCGCCATTTTGCCGGGAGGTGCCATGCCGCCATATTTCTTCAGCGAAGGCCCATGGTTCTTGGCCTCCTCGTAGCCGGCGGCCTGTTGCCGCAACTCGGCACAGGACATGCCGGCATATTTCGCCTGCTCCTGCGGGCTGATGACACCCGATTGCGCCATGCCGATGGAGTTTGCCGCCGCCATGCCGCCGAGGCCGACAGCCGCGGAAATCGGATTGAGGCCGACGCAGCCGGAAAGGCCAAGGCACAGCATCGGCGCCGCCAAAAAGGCATGTCGCAGGCTCATGGCTGACGCTCCCCGATGCGCGGCGGCAGCTTCAGGTCGCGATGATCGGTGGCGGTTTTTCCGAGCCCAAGCGACAGGAGATAGACACGCGGATTGAAGCCCGCCGAGGCGAGCGCCGACAGCGTCCTGAACAGTTGCAGGTGATACATCGAACCCCCTGTGGTCATTGCCGATGGATTTCCGGTTTTGGAAACGGGCTGCAAACTACGTCCGATGAGACAAGCCGGCTTGGACGAGACGGCCCTAAAAACGGCCTAAACGGCCCTGTATTGACGTTTCAGGGGGCTCGGCGCATATCAGCGCGCTCTCGGGCTGGGGGATGCCGATGAATGCGACGACCTCGTTCAGGCTGATGACGGACGCGTTTCCGGAGCAAGATCGCGTCGAGGTGATGCGCGAGGTCTACGGCCGCACGGTCCTCAAGATCGAGCTCGATCCGCTCGCACCGACGCGTGTCGACATGAAAGTGCGTGCGCTGCCCGGCCTCGGCATTGCCACCGGCACTTCCTCGGAATTCCGGGCGCATCACTCGATGCCGCTGATCGACAGCGACGACCTCATCCTGTTGGCGGCGCTCGATGGCGCGAGCGTCATGAAGCATCGCGGCCGCGAGGAACCGATCGGCAACGGCCGGGCGCTGATGATGAGCGGCGAAGAGGTCGGCCTCAACCTCATCCAGCCGGGCGGCATGCGCTTCGTCAATATGAGCTTCTCGCTGAGGCAGCTTTCGCCGCTGATCGGCGATCCGGCTTCGGTGCTTATGCAGCCGTTGCCGACCACGAGCGGGGCGATGCGGCTGCTGCTCGACTATGTCCAGTCGATCCAGGATGCAGACGATGCGCTGACGCCGGAAACCTGGCAGCTGGCCGTGACTCACATTTTCGACCTTGCCGCGCTTGCCATGGGGGCGACCAGGGATGCGGCCGAAATCGCGCGTGGCCGCGGCGTGCGGGTGGCGCGATTGCGCGCCATCAAGGCCGATATCCTCGCCCATGGCGGGCACGGCGAGCTGTCGGCGGAAGACATCGCCGCCCGCCACCATCTCTGCGCCCGCTATGTGCGAAAGCTGTTCGAGAGCGAAGGCACGTCGCTGTCGGACTTCATGCTGCGCCAGCGGCTAGTGCGCGCGCATCGCATGCTGGGCGATCCTTCTCATGCCGACCGCAGCATCACGGCAATCGCCTTCGATGCCGGCTTCAACGACCTTTCCTATTTCAACCGGGCGTTCCGCCGGCGCTATGACGCGACGCCGTCGGACGTGCGCGCTGCGGCCTTAAAGAACTGACATTGGGTTACGCCCGGGCATGATGGGAGCCCGTGGGGCCCCCGACTCTCAAGACTGGGTTCCTCGCCCACCGCGAAGCGGGGGAGAGGTGGCCGCGAAGCGGCCGGAGAGGGGGCTTCATAGAGCGCGGTTCCCCTCTCCGTCTCGGCTTCGCCGAGACACCTCTCCCCACTGTCGTGGGGCGAGCAACCCAAGCTGGAATAAAGCCGCGATCTTCCCTCTATCCTGCCAGCCCCCCGCAAGGGAGATCGGATGGCCGCTATGCTGTCGCCAATCATCGACCGGCTGTTCGATGCAGGTTTGCTTACGGCTCACCCGAGCCTGGCGTCGAGCGATACTTTGATGGCGCCGAGCGCTTTCGAGACTGGGCATTCGGCCTTGGCCTTTTCGGCCAGTTCCTTGAACTTGGCGGCATCGATGCCCGGCACCTTGCCGACCAGCGTGATCGCGCTGCCGGTGATGCCGGTGCCGGGGACCAGCGTTACCACGGCCTTGGCGTCGAGCTCGGCAGCCGGAGTGCCGTTCTCGGCGAGGAAATGCGAAAGCTGCATGGCGTAGCAGCCGGCATGGGCGGCGGCGATCAGCTCTTCCGGGTTGGTGCCGGATTTGCCGCTCTCGTCCTCAAAACGCATCTTGGCAGAATAGGGCGTACCTTTCAGCGTCCCGCTCTGGGTTTCGAGCGTGCCTTTGCCTTCCTTGAAAGTGCCTTTCCAAACGGCGTTGGCGGTGCGGTCCATCAATTCCTCCTTGATTGTCGTGATTGAGCCCGTGATCGGCATCCAGTCGACTATAGCGCGCGCTGGAGCGAAGGCCACCCGCGCTTTCGTATCGGCGGCAGCGTGACACATCATGGTCAAGCAAAAAATCGCTCGGGAAAAAATCGCGAAAAAAATATGCGTGCAAAAATGTCGACTTCCATCTGCCCCGACCGTCCTGCGGGCGGCCATGGAATTGGTGGCCGGATGGAGGACCACATGAACAATCTGTTTTCTGCTCACTGGACAAACACCAGCCACAGGGCCGGTGAACAACAAGCCGACTGGTCGCGCGTGCCGCCTTCCGGCTTCGGCCGGCTGCTTGCGGCGATTGCCATTATCGGGATTGCGGTGTCCTTTCTGGATTATGCAGCGGGGCTCGATCATACAGCGGGCAAAGGCCCGGCCGAGATTTCCCTAGCCTCGGCTGCCGCTTCAACCCAGGAATGGAGGTAAAGATGAAATACGTTTGCCTGGTCTACGGCGAAGAAAAAGATCTCTACGCAATGACGCCTGCGAGGCTGGCCAAGCTCGACGCCGATTCGCTGGCCTATGACAGGTCGGTGGCACAAAGCGGCCGGCTGATCATCGCGCAGGCGCTGCAATCGGTGCAGACGTCGAAAACCGTGCGCCGGCGCAAAGGCAAGCGGCTGGTCACGGACGGCCCCTTCGCCGAGACCAAGGAGCAGTTGCTCGGTTTCGTCATGATCGAGGCCGGGGACGTCGACGAGGCGCTGGAGATCGCCGGCGGCATTCCGCTGGCAGAAATCGGCACGATCGAGGTGCGGGCGATCTACAATGTGCCGGGGTCGTAGAGATGTCGGCGGCCGGCGACTGGCGCAGGCTTTCGTTTTCTTCAATTGGCGCAACTTTTGCGTGTTGAAGCGAAACGACACTTCTCTTATCGTCGCCTGAGATTGGGGATCTTGGGCATGCATATATTGATTGCTGCAATCGGCCTGCTGGGGGCAGCGGCGTTCTGGTGGTACCGGCTGAAGACCATGAACGACGCGGCGCGTGAGGTTGCCGACGTCGTTGGCCGCGTCCAGGGCAATGTCCGCCGCAAGAAACTGCGCAAGCAGGCGGCGCTCTCGCCGTTGACGGCGATCGACGATCCGGTCGTGGCGGCGGCGACGCTGATCACCGCCATTGTTTCCGAGCATGGTCCGGTGCTGCCGCAACGCGAAGCTGCCATTCGATCGGTGATCTCGGAGATTGCCGACAAAAAGCAGACCGATGAAGCGGTGATCTACGCCAAATGGGCGGCCTCGCAAATCGACGATGCCACGGTCGACCATCGACAAGCTGGCACCGTTCCTGCGCGAACGCCTCGACGCGGCTGAAAGGAACGATCTGCTACAGATGGTCAGCCGTGTCACGGAAGTCGGCGGGCAAAGCCAGCAGATTTCCGACCAGCGCATGCTCCGGCTGCGCCAGAAGCTCGGTTTCGAGGTCAATTAGGGTGTGCTGATATTCAGGTGATGCCGGCCTGCAAAGGGTGGCTTCCTGCGCTTCCTATTCTCACGTACCCAAACGCACGCTCCGCTCCGGTTCTCGGAAGCCACTGTTGGTCGCTTCGCGCCCCGTCTTCGACTCCGGCTCGGCCTGACCTGAATCTCAACACATCCTGGCATGTCTGTGAGATGGATCAGATCGCCTCGCCCTTCAACAGCTTCGGCGTGTCGCCGGACAGACCTGACGCCTGGCGGATGAAGAACCCCTTCAGCCGCGGCATGCGTTCGACAAGGCCAAGACCGACGTCGCGCAACGTACGCAGCGGGCCGAAATCGTTGGAAAACAGCCGGTTCAGCACATCGGTGGTGATGCCCATCTGCACCGTGTCGAAGCGCCGCCATTGCTGGTAGCGCTCAAGCACGTCGAGCGCGCCGATGTCCTGGCCGAGCCGGTCGGCCTCGACCACCACCTCAGCAAGTGCCGCCACGTCCTTGAAGCCCAGATTGAGGCCCTGGCCGGCGATCGGGTGGATGCCGTGGGCGGCGTCGCCGGCCAAGGCGATGCG
This sequence comes from Mesorhizobium sp. M0778, assembly GCF_040320105.1. NCBI lineage: Bacteria > Pseudomonadati > Pseudomonadota > Alphaproteobacteria > Hyphomicrobiales > Phyllobacteriaceae > Mesorhizobium > Mesorhizobium sp. M0778. The sequence continues at coordinate 168,226 of NZ_JAMYPA010000001.1, forward strand.
CGGCGCGACGAAGGCGCGCGCAATGGTCAGCCCGAGCGGCCAGGCGCGGGGCTTGTCGGCGATATGGATTTCGCCGAGCTTGAGGCCAAAGCGGTGCTCGAGCTCATACTCCAGGATCAGGGTGTCGCCTGCGACCAGCTTTTCGGCATCCTGCGACCGTTCGACCCAGACGATCGACGAACGGTTGGTGCCGTCCTTGCCCGGCTTGAGTGGCAGCGTGGCAAAGGGGCCGGCCGGAAGAAAATGCTCTTCGGCGCGGCCGTTGTGCGGCCGCTCATGCGCCACCGTGCAGACGATGCCGGACTGGCCATACTCCCATTTCACCGTTTTGATGCCGGCCATGTCGCGCAGCTTCGAGTTGACGCCGTCGGCGGCGACCAGCAGCCGCGCCTTAAGCGTCGCGCCATCGGCAAGATGCACGGTGATGCCGGCGCCGTTGGTATCGAAGGCGCGGACGGCGACGCCCTCGATGATGCCGATGCCGAGCTGTTCGGCGCGCCGGCGCAAGGCGCCGTTCAAATCCTTGTTGGCGACCATATGCGCAAAGGGTTCGCCGGGCGCGACCTCGCCGTCGAAGGTGAGGAACACCGGACGGACCGGATCCGTTGTGCGCGAATCGGTGACGGTCATTTCGGTGATCGCCTGCGCCTCCGGCGCTATCTCGTTCCAGACGCCGAGCTGGTCGAGCATGCGGCACGCGGCGGCTGCAATCGCCGAGGCGCGGCCGTCCTTCTGCCAGACGCCGGCGGGTGCTGCGTCGACGACGGCAACGGCGAGGCTCGGCCGCGCCTGCTTCAGCGACACGGCGGCGGCCAGGCCGATATAGCCGGCGCCGGCGACCAGAACGTCGAGCGAATTCTTGCTGTCGACCATGGCAATTCCTTTCGCAGCTGACTGTCGCCGGGCATTCCGCCCTTGACTGCCCGCTGTTCCTGTCGGAAACCGCCATGGTAATTTTGCGGCGAGGTCAAGATGACGGCAGCCATGGACGAGCTTCTCGGCATTCTCGACCTCGAGCAGCTGGAACACAACCTGTATCGCGGTCGCAGCCCCAAGCTCGACTGGCAGCGCATCTTCGGCGGCCAGACCATCGCCCAGGCGCTTGTCGCCGCGCAGCGAACGGTCGAGGCCGAGCGCCATGTGCACTCGCTGCATGGCTATTTCATGCGACCGGGCGACACCAAGGTGCCGATCATCTACGAGGTCGACCGCATCCGTGACGGCGGCTCCTTCACCACGCGCCGCGTCGTCGCGATCCAGCACGGCCAGGCGATCTTTTCGCTGGAAGCCTCATTCCAGCAGGATGAGGTCGGCCTGGAACATCAGGTGCCGATGCCGCAGGACGTGCCGGCGCCCGACACATTGCTGTCGCAGCGCGAATTGCTGGGCAAGTTCGGCGAAGCCGTGCCCGACGGCATCAAGCGCTATTGGGAGCGCGACCGGCCGATCGAGATGAAGCCGGTGATGCTGAAGCATTACACCAGCCGGGAAAAGCTCGAGCCGAAGCAGAACATCTGGATCCGCACCACCGGCCCGGTGCCGGCCGACCGCGCCACGCAGGCGGCCGTGCTCGCTTACCTCTCCGATATGACGTTGCTCGACACCTCGACTTTTGCCCACGGCCGCGCCATTTTCGATCGCGACATCCAGGCAGCGAGCCTCGACCACGCCATGTGGTTCCATCGCAGCCACCCGCTCGACGACTGGATGCTGTACACGCAGGACAGCCCGTCGACGCAAGGATCGCGTGGCTTTACCCGCGGCTCGCTGTTTGCCCGCGACGGCACGTTGATCGCCTCGGTTGCCCAAGAAGGACTCATCCGGCTGAAGCGGCCGCCTGCCGAGTAGGCATTTTTCGAATTTTGCCTATTTTTTAATCATTTGCATTGACGCGACTGTGAACAGGCAGCCGACAAACCTTCCCGATTTCGTTGTTTAACAACAACTTAACACCCTGCTTCTGCAATTGGCACGGAGCTTGAATCCTAGCGGGCACTCTCCGGCTCTCATGGGGATCGGCGAAGTCGTGCAAACGCGGGGACCCGCAACAGCAAAGGGTGAAACCTTATGAAGATCGTGATGGCAATCATAAAGCCGTTCAAGCTCGACGAGGTGCGCGAGGCGCTCACCGCAGTCGGCATCCAAGGCCTGACCGTCACCGAAGTAAAAGGCTACGGACGTCAGAAGGGGCACACGGAAATCTATCGCGGGGCGGAATACGCGGTCAGCTTCCTGCCGAAGATCAAGATCGAAGTCGCGGTCGCCGTCGACATGGTCGACAAGGCCGTCGAAGCCATCACCGCGGCGGCCAAGACCGGTCAGATCGGCGACGGCAAGATCTTCGTCTTCGGCATCGACCAGGCGGTGCGCATTCGCACCGGCGAAACAGACACCGACGCGCTTTGAGCCGCGGACACGTATTCCAATGGAGAGTTCAATGAATATTCCTTCCACCTTGAAGATAACGGGACGCGCGGCCGTTTTGGGTTCGCTCGCTCTCGCTGCACTGGGCACGGTTGCTGCGTTCGCTCAGGAAGCGGCTCCGGCAGCACCGGCAGCGGCGCCGGCATTCACCATCGACAAGGGCGACACGACGTGGATGATGATCTCCACTATTCTGGTGCTGCTGATGACCATTCCCGGCCTTGCCCTTTTCTACGGTGGCCTGGTTCGCGCCAAGAATATGCTGTCGGTGCTGATGCAGGTCTTCACCATCACCAGCGTGGTCATGATCGTCTGGGTTTTCTACGGCTACAGCCTGGCCTTCACCCCCGGCAACGCCTTCGTCGGTGGCCTTTCCAAGATGTTTCTGGCCGGCGTCGACGTGACGACGGTGTCCGAAACCTTCACCAAGGGCGTGGCCATTCCCGAACTGGTGTTCGTTCTCTTCCAGATGACCTTCGCCTGCATCACGCCTGCCCTGATCGTCGGCGCTTTCGCCGAACGCATCAAGTTCTCCGCCGTGATCCTTTTCACCATCCTCTGGGTCACCTTCGTATATTTCCCGATCGCGCACATGGTGTGGTTCTGGGGCGGCCCGAGCGCTTATAGCGATCCGTCGGGTCTCATCTTCGGCTTCGGCGCCATCGACTTCGCCGGCGGCACCGTCGTTCACATCAATGCAGGCATTGCCGGCCTTGTCGGCGCGCTGATGATCGGCAAGCGTATCGGCTACCAGAAGGACGTCATGGCGCCGCACTCGATGACGCTGACCATGGTCGGCGCCTCGCTGCTGTGGGTCGGCTGGTTCGGCTTCAATGCCGGTTCGAACCTGGAAGCGAACGCCTATGCCGTGCTGGCCATGGTCAATACGTTTGTCGCCACGGCGGCGGCGGCAGTGACCTGGATCGTGCTTGAAACGCTGCTGCGCGGCAAAGCATCCATGCTTGGCGCCGTTTCGGGTGCTGTCACCGGCCTCGTCGCCGTGACACCTGCCGCCGGCTTTGCCGGACCGATGGGCGCCATCGTGCTCGGTCTCGTCGCCACTTGCGTCTGCTACTTCTTCGTCTCGGTGGTGAAGAACAAGTTCGGCTACGACGACAGCCTCGATGTTTTCGGCATCCACTGCATCGGCGGCATCATCGGCGCGCTCGGCACCGGTATCCTGGTCAATCCCGCTCTCGGCGGCGCCGGCATCGTCGATTACTCGACAGCCGACTTCGCCGCCGGCTACGCCGGCACGGCCACCCAGCTGATGTCGCAGTTCAAGGGTGTGCTGGTGACAATCCTCTGGTCGGGTATCGGCAGCGCGATCCTCTACAAGATCGTCGACCTGATCGTCGGCCTGCGTCCGACAGCCGATGCAGAGCGCGAGGGGCTCGATCTCACCTCGCACGGCGAAGTGGCCTATCACCCGTAAGCTCGTCCGGGGCGGCCTCGGCCGCCTCGCGACGTCCCATCCCGTCGTGATGCTCCCGCAAGGGCTCACGCCTTGAGGCCCGGAAATCTTCCGGGCCTCTTTTTGTGCGCGGATGGCCGTGACGGCTCGATCACGATCGCTTGATCAAGGTGCTCGATCCGTCGGCGGCGTGAAACATCTGCCGCAGCGGCTCCAGCGTGCCCGCCATTTTCGCCGAGTCAGCGTGGTTGCCAATGCCTGTCGCAGGATCACCGCCGCGTTTGAACAGGAAGTCAGGCATGACATCCTGCGCCCGTTCCGCAGACGCAGGCTGCCCATGGTTAATGCGCCCTTAACCTTCCCGCCGCTAGTCTGACAGCCGAATCTGCCGTGTTGCGCGTCCGCGCCCGGCCGGGCAACGACAGACGAGGAAGAGCATGCGTTCAGGGGCTTCAGCACCGTTTGCGCTGGCCGATACGGGGCACGGCATCCGGGCGTTCGCGAGGCGCCAGGTCGGGCGGCTGGTCGGTGCCGGGCTGTTTGCTCTGGTTGGCTTCGGCGTCGCCGCCCTTGCCACCTGGAACGTCGCCGATCCGAGCTTCTCGCACGCCACCGATAATATCGTCACCAATGCAATGGGTTATGCCGGCGCCGTCTTTTCCGACATTGCCATGCAGTTCTTCGGACTCGCCGCCGTTGCGGCGCTGGTGCCGGCGGTGATCTGGGGATTTCTGCTGTTTACCGCGCGCGGCGTCGACCGGCTGCCGAAACGGGCGCTGGCTTGGTTCGGGTTTTCGCTGCTTGGCGCGGCAATTGCCGGCTGCGTGGTGCCGCCCAAGACCTGGCCGCTGCCGACCGGCCTCGGCGGCGTCTTTGGCGACATGGTGCTCAACATTCCCGGCCTGGTCATCGGCGGCTATCCGACCGGCCTCGTCGCCAGCGTGCTTGCCGTGCTCCTTGCAGCACCGGCGCTGGGGCTGTTTCTGTATGGTTCGGCGCTGATTTCACGCAAGAACGGCTTTGCCGTGCTTGATCAGCACACTGCTGCCGATCCGCAGGACGACCTGCTTTTCGACAATGAAGAGGACGAGGGCGACGAAGGCATATTGGCGCTTGGCGCCATCACCCATTGGTGGCTGTCGCTGCGGGCCTATCTGCGTCGCCGCGCCGCGCGCCGGCGCGAGCGCGACGATTTCGAGCCGGAGATGGAGCCGCGGGCCAGCGCCTGGCGGCGGGCGGCAGAACGGGTCGAATCGGCCGAGTTCGCCGAGGCGCGGATGAGCCCGGGCGGGCGCGCCCGCGTCGAGCCGGAATTCTTCGCCGCCATGGTCAACGACCGCAGTGCCTCGATCGACCCCGACGATGCCGATGTCTTCGATAACGACGACAATGACGACGACATGGATTTCGCGCCCGAGCCGGCCGGCCAACGCCGCGCCGCGCCGACGGCGAAGGTGCAGAACTTCCGTTCCGATGCGGCGACACGCGTCGAGGCGCCGGCGCCGCGGCCGGCACCCGGCGCCCGGGTCCAGCGCGAGGCGCAGACCTCGCTGATCGGCTCGGAAAAATTCGAGATGCCGTCACTGCATTTCCTGTCGGAACCGAAGAACGTGGTGCGCGACGCCAGCCTGTCGAAGGACGCGCTGGAGCAGAACGCCCGCCTGCTCGAGGGCGTGCTGGAGGATTTCGGCGTCAAGGGCGAAATCATCCATGTGCGCCCGGGTCCGGTCGTCACGCTTTACGAGCTGGAACCCGCGCCCGGCATCAAATCGTCGCGGGTGATCGGCCTGTCCGACGACATCGCCCGCTCGATGAGCGCCATCGCCTGCCGTGTCGCCGTGGTGCCTGGCCGCAACGCCATCGGCATCGAATTGCCGAACGCCAGGCGCGAGACCGTCTATTTGCGCGAGATCATGGCCAGCCGCGATTTCGAGACCACCAAGGCCAAGCTGGCGCTGGCGCTGGGCAAGACCATCAATGGCGAGGCGGTCATCGTCGACATCGCCAAGATGCCGCACGTGCTGGTCGCCGGCACCACCGGCTCGGGCAAGTCCGTCGCCATCAACACCATGATCCTGTCGCTGCTCTATCGGCTGACGCCGCAGGACTGCCGGCTGATCATGATCGATCCGAAAATGCTGGAACTCTCGGTCTATGACGGCATCCCGCATCTTCTGACGCCGGTGGTCACCGATCCGAAGAAGGCGGTGGTGGCGCTGAAATGGACCGTGCGAGAGATGGAGGACCGCTACCGCAAAATGTCGAAGGTCGGCGTCCGCAACATCGACGGTTTCAACGCGCGCGTGCAGCAGGCCGAGAAAAAAGGCGAAAGAATCTCGCGCACCGTGCAGACCGGCTTCGACCGCCAGACCGGTGAAGCGATCTACGAGACGGAGAACCTCGACCTCGAGCCGATGCCCTACATCGTCGTCATCATCGACGAGATGGCCGATCTGATGATGGTCGCCGGCAAGGACATCGAAGGCGCAGTGCAGCGCCTGGCGCAGATGGCGCGCGCCGCCGGCATCCATGTCATCATGGCAACGCAGCGGCCGTCGGTCGACGTCATCACCGGCACCATCAAGGCCAACTTCCCGACCCGCATCTCCTTCCAGGTGACATCGAAGATCGACAGCCGCACCATCCTGGGCGAGCAGGGCGCCGAACAGCTGCTCGGCATGGGCGATATGCTCTACATGGCCGGCGGCGGCCGCATCCAGCGCGTGCACGGTCCCTTCGTTTCCGACGACGAGGTGGAGAGGATCGTCGCGCATCTGAAATTGCAAGGCGTGCCGGAATATCTCGACGCCATCACCGAGGATGACGACAAGGATGATGATGAGCCGTCGGGCAAAGGCAGTGGCAGCAGCGGCGACGGCGGCAATTTCGAGGATTCCGACGATCCCTACGACCAGGCGGTCGCGGTGGTGCTGCGCGACGGCAAGGCCTCGACCAGCTACATCCAGCGCCGGCTCGGCATCGGCTACAACCGCGCCGCCTCGATCATCGAGAAGATGGAGAAGGAAGGCATTGTCGGCCCGGCCAACCATGCCGGAAAACGCGAAATCCTGGTGCCGACGGAGGACGACAAGTTCTAGAGCGCATCCGCGCCGGCAACTTTGAACCTCTCGGCGCGTTGCAACGGATGAGCGCTGCGCGCCCGCCAAACTTAAGCCCAACTGGGGGGCCAGACCAATATAACGAGCAAGCAATCAGATGATGGTGACCGGCATGAAAAACGCATCTTTCGCCCCGAGCAGGGATTTCGCCCCAACCCGCCGACAGGTGCTCGGTCTGGTCCTGGCCGGTGCCGCGGCCGTCAACGTCGTGCCCGGCTTCCAGCTGCTGGCGTCGGCGCAAGCAGCGGTTCCGGCGACGGCGCAGAAGATCGCCGATCATTTCTCCTCGGTCAAATCGATGAGCGGCGAGTTCGTGCAGTTCGGGCCAAAGGGCGAGCAGACCGGCGGCAAGTTCTTTCTGGAACGGCCGGGCAAGATCCGCTTCAACTATGACGGCGCCTCGAATTTCAGGGTGATTTCCGACGGCAAGTCGGTGGTCATCCTCAACAAGAAGCTGCGGACCTCCGACCTCTACCCGCTGTCGAAGACACCGCTGAAGCTGCTGCTCGACGACAAGATCGATCTGTCGGGCGGACGCGTCAGAAGCGTTAAGGAAGAAAACGATCTCACCACCATCCAGCTTGCCGACAAATCGGTGTTCGGCAATTCGAAGATCACCATGATGTTCGATCCGAAATCCTATGAATTGCGGCAGTGGACCATCACCGATGCGCAAGGCAAGGACACGACGGTGATGATCTTCAACACCAAGGAGGGCGTCAGTTTCGCGCCCGACACCTTTGCCATCGACTATACGGCCAACCGGGAACTGAACACCAAGTCGCGCTAAGGTGTGTCGATATTCAGGTGATGCCGGCCTGCAACGGCGGTTTCCTGCGCTTCCGGCCTTCGCCGGCCAAAGCACTCATGAGCGGTCGTGGCAGTTAAGGCTACGGCCGGCGTAGGCCGGTGCTCACGTACCCAAAAGTACGCTCCGCTCCGGTTCTCGGAATCCACCATTCTGGTCGCTTCGCGCCCGTCTTCGACTCCGACTCGGCCTGACCTGAATCTCAGCACACCTTGGGCTTGGTTCCTGTATTGATATTTCTGGAAAGTCATGGGCCGCGCCCCCAAGGCGCGGCCGGCTTGTTTTTGCGGTGCGCGGCTGGCAGTAGTTTCCGCGATTGACTTCCGTCGGGCCATCCGGCGGATCTTGCGTTGTCCGGAACCCCACATGCCGTTTTCCGTCGCTACCTGGAACATCAACTCCGTCCGGCTGCGCATGCCGATCGTCGAGCGTCTGCTGGTCGAGCAGGCGCCGGACGTGCTCTGCCTGCAGGAAACCAAGGTTCCTGACGAATTGTTTCCGGAGAAGGCGTTCCGCAAGCTTGGCTACGAGCACATCGCCTTCCATGGCCAGAAGGGCTACCACGGCGTTGCGACGGTGGCACGGCGGCCGATCGAGGTGGTCGAAAAGCGCCGCTTCTGCGAGATCGACGACAGCCGGCATCTGTCGGTCACCGTCAAGGCTGGCGGCAAGGCGATCCTGCTGCACAATTTCTACGTGCCGGCCGGCGGCGACGAGCCCGACCCGGCCGTCAACCGGAAGTTCAAGCACAAGCTCGATTTTGTTGCCGAGATGAACGCCGTCCGCGCCGAGCATGACGAGGTTTCCGGCTCGATCCTGGTCGGCGATCTTAACATCGCGCCGCTCGAGCACGATGTCTGGTCGCACAAGCAGCTGCTCAACGTCGTCAGCCATACGCCGGTCGAGACGGAAAATTTCGAAGCGATGCGGCTCGCCGGCGACTGGGTCGACCTGATGCGGCTCAATGTGCCCTACGAGGAGAAGCTCTACACCTGGTGGAGCTATCGTGCACAGGATTGGCAGGCGTCAAATCGCGGCCGCCGCCTCGACCATATCTGGTCGTCGCCAAACCTGGTGCCGCAGTTTGCCGGCTATGAAATCCTGCGGCCGGCGCGCGGCTGGGAGCGGCCCTCCGACCATGTGCCGGTGATCGGGCGTTTCAACCTCGATTAGCTTTGTCTCGCATTAACAATTCAGCGAAACCTGAAGCTATCCGCGATGTAGTCGGGGCGGGCGTTCAGCGTCGCGAAAACAGTCTCCAGATCAGGTGTCTCCGCCAATATGCCGGACAGGACCAGCGTCGTCGCGACGCCGACGCCGTTGCCGCCGGCGATGTCGTGCTCGACGCTGTCGCCGACGCAGACCGCGTTGCCGCGCTCCGGGTTGCCCGCCAGCGCCAGCGCTGCCTCGAATATCTGCGGATAGGGCTTGCCGATGCGGGTGACGCTGCCGCCGAGGTTCTCATAGAGATCGGCCAGCCGGCCAGCGCCGAAGCAAGGCCCGACGGCAGTCAGCATGATCTTGTCGGGGTTGGTGCAGAAGCACGGCACCTGGCGCTTCGCCGCCGGACCGAGAAGCCGGCGATAATGGTCGAGGTCGTAGCGATCGCCCTCGCTGGCGGAAATCAGTACCAGTTCTGCATCGTCGCCGTCCTTGGCCAGGACGAAGGGCAGGCCGTCGACAGCCGAACGGTCATTATCGCGGCTGATCAGCAGGCATTTTGTCTGCGGGCGCAGGGTCCCCGATGCCGCCATTTCGTGGAAGGAGCGCCACGCCACCTCGCCGGAGGAGACAAAATGGTCCCAGCTTCCCGGTGCGAAGCCGAGCTTCAGCAGGCGGCGCTCATTGGGTTGCGCCCGCTTGCCGGAATTCGAGATCAGCACGATGGTCTTGCCGGCGCGCTTGAGTGCCGACAAGGCTTCGATAGCGCCTGGATAGGCGCTGGTGCCGTCGTGCAGCACACCAAATTGGTCGAGCAGGAACACCTGATAGCGCTCGGCCAGCGCGGCGATGCCGTCGAGGTGCTGAATTATCTTGGCCGTCATAAAAGCCCCGCTGCGCCTGCGCCCATCAGCGCCAGCCGCGCCGTGCCGGCGGCGGCCTCCTCCGAAAGAGCCGGCACGAGAGCGACGCCAAGCTTGCGCTGCCGGATCGCCGTCCAGGCCGGATTGGCCGCACCGCCGCCGACGCTCCTGACCGATGTAAGCCGGGGTGCGCCGAGTTCGGCAAGCCGGCGATAGCCGAGCGCTTCGATCGCCGCAATACCCTCGAACATCGCTTTCAGATAATCGGCGTCGTCGGCGGGCCGCGGCTCGAGGCGGGGCGGCAGCGCCGGATCGGCTATGGGGAAGCGTTCGCCCGGCGCCGGCAGCGGGTAATAATCGAGGCCGGTCTCTGTCGCCGGGTCGATCTTTTTGCTGAGTTCGACAATGCGGGCGACGGGGAAATGCTGGGCCAGCACCTTGCCGCCGGAGTTCGAGGCACCGCCCGCCAGGTAGGTGTTTCCCAGCCTATGGCTGTAGATGCCGAATTGCGGCGCCGAGATCGGCCGGTCGGAGAGGATCTTGATGGTCAGCGATGAGCCGAGCGCGGTGACGCCGGCGCCCGCGGCAGTCGCACCGGTCGCCAGGAACGACGCGCATCCATCGGTGGTGCCGGCGACGACAACCACGTCGCGCGGCAGGCCGAACATTTTCGCAGCGCTGGCGGTGAGCGTGCCCGTGACATCGCCCGGCCGCACGATTCGGGGCAGGAATTCCATGCGCATGCCGGTCGCCGCGATCCAGTCCGGCCAGCGCCGGGCCTCGACGTCGTAGCCGGTTTTCAGCGCGTTGTTCTCGTCACTGACATCGAAGCGGCCGGAAAACTGTCCGGCGATCCAGTCGGCCTGGTGCAGCACAGTGGCGACGCCGGGCAGGTGCTGGAAAGACAGCGCCTTGGCGAGACCGGACGTCGCCCCAAGTGCAGCGCTCGTTGCCGGTGCCGCGCCGGCTATTGCAGTCAGAATAATGTCGTCGGCGACCTTGTCGTTGTACATCAGCGGTTCGGCCAGCGGCCGCCCGGAGCCGTCGACCGGCAGCAGCGTGCCCGACGTACCGTCGACGGCGATCGAGAGCACTGCCGCGCGATCGATACATTTGAGCACTTCCGCCAACGTCGCGCCGACCGCCTCCCACCATACGGCGGGGTCGCGGCCGTTCAGCCCAAATCGCTCAAGGGCAATTGCGGAATGCGCGGCGATGGAAAAGTCCGGGCGCATTGCGACGGCGCGCGCGCCGGATGTGCCGATGTCGATGCCGATGGCAAGCGGGCCAGTTGATAGCGGACTTGACGAACGCGGCATGTCAGCTGCCTCCGGCATTGAGTTTCTGGCGATATTTTTCGGCGTCCCAGTTGATCAGTTCGTCATTCTCCGCCGCTGTCAGATAATTCAGCTTCGCAGCGACATCGACCCGCGCCGTCACGTCGGCGAGGCAGCGCTGCATGGCGTCGGCGCCGGCGCCGGCGTCGCCGCGCATCAGCACGCCAAGGCCGGGAAACAGGATCGCCACGGGTGCGGCGCCGCAGCGCTCGATCACGCGCTTCACATCCTCGTCCGGTCTCGCCACGACCGAACCCTCGCCGAGAAAGATGACGTGGTCGGGGTAGAGGCTGCCCCCTGCCGCCATGCGGCAGCATTCGGGGTCGATCGCCACCGCATGCGCCTCGACGTCGGCCGGCAGTCTGTAGCCGCTGCCGCCGGCGAGCGCCGTCAGCGCCACGATGTCCGGTTCTGCCACCTGGCGCGGCGGCCGCGCCAAGAGCCGGGTTACGCGCCGTAGCAGCATGTCGGCCGCGGCGACGGTCTCGGCTGCAACGACCAGGCCGTGATTGCCGAGGATCAGGATGTCTACGCCTGGCCGCAGGCGCTCGGCGATGCCCTGGGCGAGCGGCAGCCCCGGCCGGCGATAAGGAACATACGCCCATTGGTGGCCATCGAGCCGCCTGGCGATCTCGGCCTCGCAATCGGCCTGCACTGCCAGCGAAATGGTCTCGACGCAGTGGACATGCAGAACGATGCGCTGCGGCATCAGCGCATGCACCGTGGTCTCGATCGACGGACGCAAGCCGCGTGGATTGAGGGCGCCGATGGCGAAGGCCTGCGGCTGTTCGGCGGCCGGGTCGCGCCGTTCGATGGCTTCAAGCAATGGCGGGATGCTGACCGGCACCATGATGTCTGCGGTAAGCGCGTCCTTCAGCCAGGTACCGGAGGCCTTGATCCAGAGCGTGTCGCCGGCTTTCAGCGAGGTATTGCCGCCGGCGGCCTGGGTCAGATGCGGGTCGCTGCCGATGACGGCCGAAAGCGACCGCAGCGCTGCCAATTCCTGCGCATCCGCACTGATCGTCATCGAAATTCCTCCACAAACCGGCCGCGTGGCCACGGCTTTGGACGGCCCGTTGCCGGGACTAAGACCGACGCTGGTATCGCAGATGCGAGTAAGTTACGTCAACAGTGATGTTATCGCGTCAAATCACGCTTGCAATCCGAGGCCCGTTGAGTAAGTTGCACCAATTGCCGTGCAAAATGGCAATGCCGTGCAAAATGGCTTGGGAGGCAAGCGCATTGGGAGGTAAGGGTTGAGCGACTCCGGCCGCCAGCGCCAGATTGTCGAGCTTTTGCGAGACCGGCCTTTCGCATCGGTGCGCGAGCTGCAGGAGCGGCTTGGCGTGTCGGCGGCGACGGTGCGGCGCGACATCGACAAGATCGACGAGGCCGGCGAAGCGCGCAAGGTCTATGGCGGCATCTCGGCGCTCGATGGCGCTTCGCAAGTCGGCGTCGCCTATGCCAGGCCCTATGACGAGAACCGCGACCTCGCCGTCGAGGCCAAGCGGCAGATCGCCGCTCTCGCCGCCACCATGGTGCGCGACGGCGACGCGGTCATCGTGCATGGCGGTTCGACCTGCTTCCATCTCGGCGTCAAGCTCGCCGACCGCAACATCCGGCTCTACACCAACTCGATGCCGCTCGCGGCCTATCTCAGCGATCACGGCCATTGCAGCCTGACCGTCGCCGGCGGCGAACTGCACCGCGAGCCGGGTATCATCCATTCGCTGACCCAGACGGTGCCGTTCTACGCCTCGAAGTTCTTTCTCGGCGCGCAAGGCATCGGCCAGGAAGGCCTTCTGGAATCGCACCCGCTGCTGGTTCGCTCGATCGTCGAGCTCAGCCTCTGCGCCGACCAGATCGTCGTGCTGGCCGACAGCCGCAAACTGTCGATCCACGCCCGCAACGTGGCGCTGCCGCTGTCGCGGATCGGTACGCTGGTCACCGATGAGGGCCTGTCCGACACCGACGCGCGCATGCTCGAAGATGCCGGCGTCATGGTGCGCATCGCCGCTTCCTCGGGAGGCGCCCAGTGAAAGTAGCCGTCCTCGATTTCGGCAAGACCAATTCGAAGCTGTTCGTCTTCGGCCAGGACGGACGCATCCTCGACGAGCGCCGCACCCAGCCGAGCTGGATCCGCAAAAACGGCTTCAGCGTGCTCGACGAGGCAACGCTGCACGACTGGGCGGCCCGCGCCATCGATGACGCCGTCGACACGCATGGCGTGGAAGGGCTGATGGTATCCGGCCATGGCTGCACCTTCGCGTTGGTCAACGACGCCGCGCTGACGCATCCGATCCTCGATTACGAGCAGGAACCGCCGGCCGAGATCGCCGCGCAAATCGATCGCCGCATTCCGGATTTTGCCGAGACCTTTTCGCCGCGCCTGCCGCTTGGCTTCAACTACGGCCGCCACATGTTGTGGCTGAAGGAGGTGGACCCCGGTGCCTTCGCCGCAGCGAAATCGATCCTCGGCTACCCCCAATACTGGAGCTGGCGCCTTGGTGGCCGGCCGGTATCGGAAGTGTCCTATCTCGGCTGCCACTCGCATTTATGGGCGCCGCGCAAACGCGATTTCAGCTCGCTGGTCGATGCCGAGGGCTGGCGCGGCCAGATGCCCGCCTTCGAGCGTGCCGGCGCGGTGATCGGCGAGCAGCGCTTCGGCCGAGCCGCGAAGCCTGTCGCCATCCATAATGGCGTCCACGACAGCAATGCCGCGCTCCATGCCTACCGCCGGCAGCAGCTCGGGCCGGTGACCGTGGTCTCGACCGGCACCTGGGTCGTCGTTCTCAACCCGGACTGTCCTCTCGACGCACTCGACGGCGAGCGCGACATGCTGGTCAACGTCGATGTCGATGGCGGCCCGGTGCCAACCATCCGCTTCATGGGCGGCCGCGAATTCGCGACGATCAGCGCCGGCTGGCAGGGCGCCATCGCGCCGTCATCGATACAGCGGGTGATCGACGCCGGCATCATGGCGCTGCCGAGCTTCGCGCCCGGCGGCCCGATGGCACACCGGCGCGGCGAACTGGTCGGGCGCACGCCCAATGCCGACGAACGCGCGGCCATGGCGCTGCTCTATGTCGCGCTGATGGTCGATTTGTGCCTCGAGCTGATCCATTCCGACAATACCGTCATCGTCGACGGCGGCCTGAACAATGGCGGGCTGCTTGCCGCGCTGCTGGCCCAATTGCGTCCCGGGCAGGCCTTCCTGCAGGGCGCAACGCTGGAGGGCAGCGCCACCGGTGCCGCCGCACTCGCCTTCGAAAGCGTCGGACGCGAGTTTGCCACCGAGGCGCCGGAGGCGGTGCATGCGGCAAGCTTCAGCGGCCTTGCCGGCTACCGCAACGACTGGCGCGGCCTTGCCGCCGATCGGGGTGCCCCCAGAGCAGCTGCGGGAGGTGCGCGATGAGCGCCATCGCCCGGATCGAGACGGTGCGCCAGCCGGTGCTGGAGATGCGCCACATCTCGAAGACATTCGGCCCGATCCGCGCCCTGCACGATGTGTCGCTGACCGTCCATGCCGGCGAGCTGCACGCGCTGATGGGCGAGAACGGTGCCGGCAAGTCGACGCTGATGAAAGTGCTGTCCGGCGCCTACCGGCCGGATCCCGGCGGCGAGATCCTGATCGACGGCATGCCGGCCGCCACCGGCGACCCGATCAAGGCACGCGCCGCCGGCATTGCGGTCATCTACCAGGAGCTGTCGCTGGCGCCCAATCTGTCGGTGGCGCAGAACATTTTCCTCGGCAACGAGCCGCGACGGTTCGGCATCGTCGATCGCGAGCAGTGTAACCGGCGCGCCAGCGACATCATCGCGCGGCTCGGCGTGACTTTTTCGGCGCGCACCCCGGTCACCAGCCTGTCGCTCGGCGAACGCCAGCTGGTTGAAATTGCCCGCGCGCTGTCGACCAATGCGCGCATCATCGTCATGGACGAGCCGACCACGTCGCTGACCTCGCGTGAGACCGACCGGCTGTTCGAGGTGATCGCGACGCTGAAGTCGCAAGGTATCGCCATCATCTACATCAGCCACCGCATGGAAGAGGTCTACCAGCTCGCCGACCGCGTCAGCGTGCTGCGCGACAGCGGCTATGTCGGCACGCTCGACCGCGCCGATCTGAACGCCTCGCGGCTGGTATCGATGATGGTCGGGCGCGATCTGTCGACGTTCTACAAGAAGGATCACCGCCCGCCGGACAGCAAGCGCGCCGTCGCGCTGTCGGTGCGCGGCATGTCGAACGGCAATCTCATAAAGAATTGCTCCTTCGACCTCCACAAAGGCGAGGTGCTGGCACTGGCCGGCCTGGTCGGCTCGGGCCGCACCGAGCTGGCACGGCTGATCTTCGGCGCCGACAGGCACATATCGGGCACGCTGGAGCTCGGCGGCAAACCGATATCCATCGGTTCGCCAAGCGAGGCGCTGGATGCCGGCATCGCCTACCTGACCGAGGACCGCAAGCAACTTGGCCTGTTCCTCGACATGTCGATCTCCGACAACATCAGCATGGGCGTGCTGGCAAGGGACGCGAAGGCCGGCGGTCTGCGCGACTTCGCGGCCGCCGAAAAGCGCGCCGCCAAAGCGATGTCAGACCTCTCCATCCGCACCAGCTCGGTGCAGGCCAATGCCGGCTCGCTGTCAGGCGGCAACCAGCAGAAGGTGCTGCTCGCCCGCCTGCTGGAAACAGAGCCGCAGGTCGTCATCCTCGACGAGCCGACCCGCGGCGTCGATGTCGGGGCCAAGTCGGAAATCTACCGGCTGATCGACAATCTGGCCAAGAAAGGCATCGCCATCCTGATGATCTCCAGCGAACTGCCGGAGGTGATCGGCATCGCCGACCGCGTGCTGGTGATGCGCGACGGCACAATTGCCGGCGAGGTGACGGCGTCGGAAGGCGAGCCACTGCGGCAGGAAGCGATCATGGAACTTGCAACGGGAGCGGCTCAGTGATGACCGACAAGGTGGCCGACACGATGAAAGCGGACGACCGGGCGCTCGGCAGGAGCACAAGGTGGCGCACCGCCATCGCTGCGCTCGGCATGCTGCCGATCCTGATTCTGCTGGCGGTCGGCTTCCAGTTCATCAACCCGCGCTTTTTCACCCAGACCAATCTGCTGATCGTCATGCAGCAATCGTCGATCAACATCGTGTTGGCGGCCGGCATGACCTTCGTCATCCTGACCGGCGGCATCGACCTGTCCGTCGGCTCGATCCTTGCCGCCTCGGCGATGGTGGCGGTGATGGTGTCGCTGGTGCCCGATTGGGGACTGCTGGGCGTGCCGGCGGCCATTCTCGTCGGGCTCGGCTTCGGCGTCATCAACGGCCTGCTGATCGCCTACATCAAGCTGCCGCCCTTCATCGTCACGCTGGGATCACTGACCGCCGTGCGCGGCGTCGCCCGGTTGCTTGGCCAGGACACGACGGTGTTCAACTCGGACCTGCCGTTCGACTTCATCGGCAACGGTTCGCTGTTCGGCGTTCCATGGCTGGTCATCATCGCGCTGGCGGTCGTGGTGCTGTCCTGGCTGGTGCTCAAGCGCACCGTGCTTGGCACCTGGATCTACGCCGTCGGCGGCAACGCCGAGGCCGCCAGACTGACCGGCATCAAGGTGCCGCTGGTGCTGCTCTTCGTCTACGGCGTTTCCGGCCTTCTGGCCGGCCTTGGCGGCGCCATGTCGGCGGCCCGGCTCTATGCCGCCAACGGGCTGCAGCTCGGCCAGTCCTACGAACTCGACGCCATTGCCGCGGTCATCCTCGGCGGCACCAGCTTCGTCGGCGGCGTCGGCTCGATCTGGGGCACGCTGATCGGCGGCCTGATCATCGCCGTGCTGTCAAATGGGCTCATCCTCGCCGGTGTTTCCGACATCTGGCAGTACATCATCAAGGGATTGGTCATCATCGTGGCGGTCGCCCTCGACCGTTACCGGCTCCAGGCAGGAGCAAGAACGTGATGGCCCTTAGTCGCCGGCGTCCATCGAGCCGGTTTCATGTGTAACGCACCGTGAGAGGCGCGGGCATCAGGAGGAAAATAAAACAATGAAGATCATCGCTAAACTGCTCTGCGGCGTCGCCCTTGCAGCCGCCGTCATCGCGCCGGCATCGGCCAAGGACCTGAACAAGGTCGGCATCTCGGTCGGCCTGCTCGGCAACCCGTTCTTCGTCGCCACCATCAAGGGCATCGAGGACGCGGCCAAGAAAATCAACCCGAATGTGCAGGTGACATCGGTATCGGCCGACTACGATCTCAACAAGCAGGTCTCGCAGGTCGATTCCTTCATCGCCGCCGGCGTCGACGTCATCATGCTCAATGCCGTCGATGCCAAGGCGATCGCACCGGCGGTGAAGAAGGCACAGGCGGCCGGCATCGTCGTTGCCGCTTTTGACGTTTCGGCGCCGGGCGCCGACGTCACCGTGATGACCAACAATGTCAAGGCCGGCGAAGAGGCGTGCCAGTATCTGGTCGACCATACCGGCGGCAAGGGCGACTACGTCATCCTCAACGGCCCGGCCTCGTCGTCGATCCTGGAGAGGGTCAAGGGCTGCAAGGACGTGCTGGCAAAACACCCCGACATCAAGGTCCTTTCAGACGACCAGAACGCCGAAGGCTCACGTGACGGCGGCTTGAAAGTGTTCCAGTCGCTGCTGACCCGTTTCGACAAGATCGACGCGGTGTTCGCCATCAACGATCCGACGGCGATCGGCGCCCAGCTTGCGGCCAAGCAGCTCAACCGCTCGGAGTTCATCTTCACGGCGGTCGACGGCGCGCCCGATATCGAGAAGGAACTCGCTTCCGGCACGTCGATGATCAAGGCCTCGGCCTCGCAGGATCCCTATGTGATGGCCGGCCAGTCGCTGACGATGGCGGCTGACCTGCTTGCCGGCAAGAAGCCGGCCGAGCCGACGGTGCTGCTCGACCCGAAGCTGATCACGGCCGACAATTTGAAGGATTACAAGGGCTGGACCGCAGCTCGCTAAACCTCCCAAGCCTGGTGCGGCCGGTATGACCGGCCGCACCTTTTTTGTCTGAGCAACGGATTGCCAAACACCGATTTGGACTTGGGTCCGCTACTGCTGGAATAACCGGAGACAATCATGTCGCGCATCGGAATCCACTCATTCGTCTGGTCGGCGAGCTCGACGCAGAGCGATCTCGAGCGGACGCTGGCCAACACCAGCGAAGCCGGCTTCGACCTGATCGAATTCTCCTATCTCGACCCCGCCAATGTCGACATTGACGGCTTGGCCAAGCGGATAGCCGATCTCGGCCTCGGCGTCGCGATCAGCATCGGACTGCCGGCCGACGGCGATATTTCGAGCGCCGACAAAACGATTGCGGCGCACGGCGTCGAAATCCTGAAACGTACGATCGCGCTGACTCGCGATCTCGGCGGCCAGAAGGTTGCCGGCATCCTCAGCACCAGCCACGGCTTGCAGAGCGAGGCGCCGACGCGCGACCAGTGGAACCGCAGCGCCGGCACGCTTGCCGAGGTGGCGGAGACGGCAAAGTCAGCCGGCGTCACCCTCAACCTCGAGATCGTCAACCGCTTCGAAAGCAACCTGCTCAACACCGCCGCGCAAGGCATGGCCTTTATCGAGGACAGCGGCTCCGACAACATCTTCCTGCATCTCGACACGTTCCACATGAACATCGAGGAGGCCGATGTCGGATTGGCCATCCGCAACGCCGCAAAGAAAATCGGCTATGTCCATATCGGCGAGAGTCATCGCGGCTTCCTCGGCACCGGCAATATCGATTTCGCCGGGATATTCGATGCGCTGACCGCTATCGGCTACAGCGACGACCTCAGCTTCGAATCCTTCTCGTCGGAAATCGTCGACGAGAACCTGTCGCGGAAAACCGCGATCTGGCGCAATCTGTGGACCGACAATATGGAGCTGGCCAAACATGCGCGCCGCTTCATTGCGCTCGGACTGGAGACGGCGCGGCGCAAGGCGGAGCTTGTTTCCGCAACGCACCGGCCTTGAGAACTCGCAAATTCCGAAATCTGGTTAAACCAGAGGCGCTACATTAGCCGGCAAAACGCGGCCCAAGTTCCTCGATCCGGCGGATCATCGCCTGGAAATCCTCCAATATGCGCTGGTGCAAGTGAACCGCCAGCTCCGGGTATTCCTCGAGGATGCGGCGGAACATCTTGCGGCTGAGCCGCAGCACTTCCGAATCGATTTCGGCGGAGGCGCTGGTCAGCCGGTTGGTGTCGGCGATCAGCGCCAGTTCGCTGAGTATGGTGCCGGGACCGGCGGTGCCGATCGGGATGCGCTCCCCGTCGTGCTCGCGATAGAGCACGATGCGGCCGCTGACCACGATGTAGGCCGAATCAGCTTCGTCGTCCTCGCGATAAAGCTTGTGGTCGGCTTTCAGCATGGTGGTTTCGGCGCCGAAGGCGAGCAGACGCAGCTGTTCCTGCGTAAAGCCCTCGAAGAGCCTCACGGTGGACAGGATGCGGATGTCGTCATCCAGCGCCATCTAGCTATGTCCCCGAACCGTCAGTCCCACTCCTCCCTAGAGCGCCGCGCGTCCCCCGGACGCGCAAGGCGTTTCAAAAATCGGTTCCGCTCCTTGGACCCGATGCCTCCGCGAGTTCGATCCAGACCCACCTCCAGCTCAGGACCGTACCCGAAAAGCGCCCCGCCCGGATCGCTTATTTGAATAATGAAATGTTTAAGGAACCAGCTTGTAGCCGCCGCTTTCTGTCACGAGAATTTCCGCGTTGGAAGGATCGCGCTCGATCTTCTGGCGCAGCCGGTAGACGTGGGTTTCGAGCGTATGCGTGGTGACGCCGGAATTGTAGCCCCATACTTCCTCCAGCAGCACGTCGCGGGTCACCACCTTCTGTTCGGCGCGGTAGAGATATTTGATGATCGAGGCTTCCTTTTCGGTCAGCCGCACCTTGGCGCCGCGCGGGTCGATCAGAAGCTTCTGGCTGGGCTTGAACGTGTAGGGGCCGACCGAGAAAGTGGCGTCCTCGCTCTGCTCGTGCTGGCGCAGCTGGGCGCGAATGCGGGCCAGCAGCACGGCAAAGCGGAACGGCTTGGTCACATAGTCGTTGGCGCCGGCCTCGAGACCAAGGATCGTGTCGGAATCGGTGTCGTGGCCGGTCAGCATGATGATCGGCGCCTTGTAGCCGCCCTTGCGCAATATCTTCACCGCCTCGCGGCCATCCATGTCGGGCAGGCCGACATCCATGATGAGCAGGTCGATAAGCCCGCCGCGCGCCGCGGCGACGCCTTTGGCGGCGGTCGCTTCCTGCAGGACATCGAATTCCTCATAAAGCGACAATTGCTCGACAAGGGTGCCGCGCAGGTCGTCATCGTCGTCGACGATCAGAATGGTGCGTGAAGTCATGGATCAATCCGTTGTTTTGAAAAGAGATTTCAGTTGACCGCTGCCTGTTTATGCGGAAGCTGACCGGCACAACAGCCGTTCACAGTGATTTGTTCCGTGGCACGATCATACAAGAAAAAACACGATCGCAATGCAGTCGGCGCAATTTTGCCGAAAGGGCTTACCGTGCTCACCGTGCGCGCGCGGCCCGGCCATGCCAGCCAGGGCTTTCTACAGGCCGGCAAACTCGTGTTTCCATGTGCGCTGGGGCATGGCGGCATCTCGGCCGGCAAGCGCGAGGGCGATGGCGCCACGCCGCTCGCCTCGATGCGGATATTGTCGGGATATTTTCGCGGCGACCGTTTTTCCAGCGGCCGCCGGACGCGGCTGGCGATGACGCCGATCGGCCGCGACCTCGGCTGGTGCGAAGTGCCTGGGGACCGCAACTACAACCGCCCGGTCAAAATCCCCTATGGCGCCAGCCATGAGCGGATGCAGCGGGCCGACGATCTCTACGATGCCTGCCTGGTGCTGGACTGGAACATTGTGCCGCGCCGGCGCGGGCGCGGCAGCGCCATCTTCTTCCACCTGGCGCGCCCCGGCTTCACGCCGACGCAAGGCTGCGTCGCGGTAACAGCCCGCACCATGGCACGGCTGCTGCCGCTGCTGTCGGAGCGGACGGTGGTGAGGGTGGTAAGGTAAGGGAATAGGGGAATAAGGGAGTAGGGGAATAGGCAGTAAAAGTAGAGACAGGGGCGGGCGCGCCGCTTAGCTCCCCTACTCCCCTACTCCCCTACTCCTTTGCCACCCTATGTCGAGAAGGCCGAGCCGGCCGAGTTCGCGGTCCATGGCGCGTGCGATGTCCTTGCGTTCGCTACCGATGTCGCGCAGCTGGCGATCGGAGAGATCCTCGACATTCTCGTAGGGAAGATTGGCCGCGATTCTCGCGTGCCGAAGCCAGTCGAGCACGGCGCGCAGCCAGGCCGGGCGGAGGGTTACAGAGCGCAGGGCGATGTCAGACATGGTGCAATCCGCTTCTCCGGACATCAAATCCGGTTTGATGTTTCTTCGATGCTCAGATCATGGCGGATTGAAATTCAAACGGGAAACGAGTAGTTTTTTCTGCATCTTCAAGTTTTGTTTGAGGATTGGAATGCTCGACCGAACCCTCCTCGTCTGGCCCTGATGGCGCGCCTGCTGCCTGGAACCCGTGCGCTGCGGACGCTGGAGGCGGCGGCCCGGCACCTCAATTTCACCCGCGCCGCCGACGAGCTCGGCCTGACGCCGGCAGCGGTCAGCCACCAGATCAAGGAAATCGAGGATCAGCTCGGCATCATGCTGTTCACACGCACCAGCCGCACAATCCGGCTCACCGAGGCGGGTGCGGTGCTGTTCGAGGCCTCGACCGACGCGCTCGACCTGCTTGGCCGCGCGGTCTCACGGGCGCAGAAGACGGCGCGCGGATCGGCGCTGCTGAAGGTCACCCTCGATGCGCAATTCGCGACGAAGTGGCTGATGCGGCGCGTCGACGATTTTCGCAAACAGCATCCGGCAATCGAGCTGCGCTTCGATATCAGCTATGAGGTGCGCGATTTCGACCGCGACGATGTCGATGTCGGCATCCGTTTCGGCGCCGGCAAATATCCGGGGCTTCGCTCGCACCGGCTGTTCGAAAACGTCATCATTCCCGTCTGCAGTCCGGCCTTGCTGCGGTCAGGGCCGCCGCTCAAGGAGCCACGCGACCTGTTCCATCATACGCTGGCGCATATCGAGTGGTCGCGCCAGGGCGTCACCTGGCCGAACTGGAGCATGTGGATGGCGGCGGCGGGCGTCGACGATTTCGACGACAGCCGGACCATCGTGTTCGGCAATTCGACGGATGCCGTGCAGGCCGCGCTCGACGGCAACGCGGTTGCGCTCGCCGATTTCGCCATGGTGGCAAACGACCTTTCGGAAGGCCGGCTGATCCGGCCCTTTGAACTCGGCATCAAGGTCGCGCCCGAATTCGCCTATTTCCTGGTCTATCCCGAAAGTGCGGCGAACGATCCGCGCATCGTCGCCTTTCGCGATTGGCTTCTCGAGGAAGTCGCCAAGACCCCAACCTAAAGGTCAGCCTGTCGCCGCCTAAAGGTCAGCCTGTCGCCGCCGCGCCGAACCAGCCGATCACCGCGCCGATGAGAAGCATCACGCCGAGCCAATGGCCGACATCGATGAGCGTCAGATCCCAGCCGAAACCTTCGTAGCGATGGTTGACCGAAAGCGTCGTGGCGACGAACCCCAGCCAGAGAACGAAGCCGAAGATCACCCCGGCAAGCAGGCTCGGTTCGCCGCCGGTCACTGCGCCGATGATCAGCGACATGACCAGCGCCATGACAAGCTCCGCGACGAAGGAGACGACGAAGGGCAGCATCGACTTGCTCATCGTCGCCGGATCAAGCTTGGCGGCCTTCAGCCACGGCTTGCTCAGGCCCATATACCAGGCCGCGCCGAACAGCCACGCCACCACGGCGGCGACGATTACCGCCAGCCAATTGATTGCTGAAAAATCCATGATTCCCTCCGGTCGATTGCGCGATGGAACGCCTGTTCGGCGATGCCGTCAAGCAAGGCACCAGACGGTGGTGCGCTTGACCTCGGCGTCCTCCAGCGCGCGGGTCACCGCCACTTCGTAGACGGCAAGCGGTTCCAGCCCGGTCTTCGGCAAATAGGAGCGGCCGGGATCGCCGACGAGGATGTCGGCGCCGCGCGCCTTCAACGCTGCGAACCACGGCATCAGCCTGTCGGCGAAAGCTTTGTCGTAGAAGACGTCGCCGGCCAGCACCAGATCCCAGCCCGCATCGGTGCCGATGCAGTCGCCGGCGAGGAATTCTATCTCGACGCCATTGGCCTCGGCATTGAGGCGGACCGCGGTCGCGCAGAACGGGTCGATGTCGGCGGCGATCACCTCGGCAGATCCGGCCTTCACTGCTGCAATGGCGACGAGGCCGGAGCCGGAGGCGAAGTCGAGCACGCGCCTGCCGCGCACCGCCGCCGGATTGTCGAGGATGTAGCGGGCAAGGCCTTGGCCGCCGGCCCAGGCGAAGGCCCAGAAGGGCGGCGGCAGGCCGATTTCGGTCAGCTCATCCTCGGTCCGCTGCCACAATTCATGCGCCTCGTCGGCCAGCTGCAGGCGTATCTCCGGCACATGCGGCGGCGCCATCAGCGCCGTGTTGTCGAGGATGAATTTCTTGGCGCTGTCCGGCGTCAGCGCCGTCATGGCGCCGGCGTCAGTCCGCTCATGCGGCAGACCTCCTGCCATTCGGCAGGCGTCACCGGCTGCACGGACAGCCGCCCGAGCCGCACCAGCGCCATGTCGGCCAGCTTTGGATTGGCCTTGGCCTGTTCCAGCGTCACCGGCTTCGGCATGTCCTTGAAGGCGCGGATATCGACGCACTCCCAGCGGGGATCGTCGGTCGTGCTGTCCTGATGGGCCAGAGCGCAGATTTCGGCGATGCCGACTATGTCGAGCCCATCATTGGAATGGTAGAAAAAGCCGAGATCGCCGATCTGCATCGCCTTCATGTTGTTGCGCGCCGCATAATTGCGCACGCCGTCCCATTGCGTGCCGGCCTTGCCCTTGGCCTTGAGGTCCTCGAAGGAGAAGACCGAGGGTTCGGATTTGAACAGCCAGTAGTTCATTGTCTTGCTCCTCCTCAGGTGCCGTCGCGACTAAAAGCGCGTCGCGTTCGACCGGCGTCATGCGACGCGCTTCAGGTTCTTGTTTTATGCATGTCGTTATCACAAAACCGCTGCACACTTTTGCGCGACATGCATTTAGATACCCGCCGGTTTGTTGAAGCTCCAGTTCCACTGCCGGATTTCGACGCTTTCGAACAGCCCTGCCTTGGTATAGGGATCGGCCGCCGACAGGGCTTTTGCCGCAGCCAGATCGGGCGCCTCGACAACGGCGAGAGTGCCGTTCGGCTTGCCGTCTGCGTCGAGGAACGGGCCGGCGAAGGCCAATTTCTTGTCACCGTTCAGCCCTTCCAGGAAGGCAAGGTGCTTAGGCCGCGTATCGAGCCGCACCTGCAGGCTTCCTGGCTTGTCCTTGCAAATCAACGCAAACAGCATCTTTCCATCTCCGCAATCGTTCGGGATTACATGTCGGTTTCGGTTTTGAGCGGCCTGGTCATCAACGCCGACACAGCCTGGTCTATGGTGACGGTGCCGTCCAGTATGGCGGCGACGGCGGCGATGATCGGCGCGTCGATCCGGCGCTCGCCGGCGATGCGGGCGGCGATCGCCGCCGTCGGCACGCCTTCAGCCAGAGGCAGGCCGGCAAGCGGCTTGCCTTGCCCGAGCGCCAGCCCATAGGCGAAATTGCGCGACTGGGCGGACGAGCAGGTGAGCAGCAGGTCGCCGAGGCCGGAAAGCCCCATCAGCGTCTCCGGCTTTGCGCCGAAGGCGGCACCGATGCGGCGCAATTCGACGAAGCCGCGCGTCACCATTGCGGCCTGGGCGCTGGCGCCGAGCCCGGCGCCGGTAACGGCACCCGCGGCGATGGCAAAGACGTTCTTCAGCGCGCCGCCGATCTCGACGCCGATCAGGTCGTCGCTCCAATAACAACGCAGGTTTTCAGCCGAGAAACGGGCGGCAAGGTCGGTGGCCAGAGCCTCGTCGCGGGCGGCGACCACCACGGCCGTGGGCAGGCCCCTGGCGACGTCGGTGGCAAAGCTTGGGCCGGACAAAGCGGCGACCGGATTTGCCGGCAGGATTTCCTCGGCAATGGACGACAGCAGCGCGCCGGTGTCGCGCTCGATGCCCTTGGCGCAGAGCACCAGCGGGACGCCTTTCGGCACATGGCTGGACGCGGCCGTCAGCATGGCGCGCAACGATTGCGCCGGCGCCACCGCCAGCACGCAGTCGGCGTCGGCGAGAGCCAGTTTGATGTCACTTGTCGCCGCGATGCCGGGATCGAGCGCGATGCCGGGCAGATAGCGCGGATTTTCGCCACGGTCGATCGCCGCGACGGTCTCCGGGTCGCGCGCGAACAGCCGGACCGAATGGCCGGCGCGCAGCATGGCCAGCGCCAGCGCCGTGCCCCAGGCACCGCCGCCAAGCACGGCGACACGCCAGCCGGCGCTGGCTTTGCGCGTCATGGCTTTGCTCGTCACGCCTTGGCCCCGCGCCGGCCAGAGCCGACCATCGGGGCCGAGACGCTGTCCAGCGGCCAGCGCGAGCGCGGCACGAAATCGGCGGCGTTTTCGCCTGATATGCCGGCGCGCAGCCGCTCGATGCCGGCCCAGGCGATCATCGCCGCATTGTCGGTGCAGAGATTAAGCGGCGGGGCGACGAAGCTGAACCCGGCCTGTTCGCACAGCGCTTGCAATGTCGCCTTGATCGTCCGGTTGGCGGCGACGCCGCCGGCGACAACCAGCGCAGGCTCGGCCTTGTCCGGGAATTGCTGACGGAATCTGGTCAGCGCCCGCGAAACACGGTCGCCGAGCGCATCCGCCACCGCCGCCTGGAACGAGGCGCAGATATCGGCGACGTCCTGGTCGCTCAGCGGGGCGATCGCGGATGCCGCCTGGCGCACTGCGGTCTTGAGGCCGGAAAAGGAAAAATCGGGCTGCGCCGAGCCCTTCATCGGGCGCGGAAACGCAAAACGGGCCGCATCGCCATTTGCCGCCGCCTTCTCGACATTCGGTCCGCCCGGATAGGGCAGGCCGAGCATCTTGGCCGTCTTGTCGAAGGCTTCGCCAAGCGCGTCGTCGATGGTCGTCGCCCAGCGCTGGTAGTCGCCGACGCCGCGCACGGCGACGATCTGGGTATGGCCGCCGGAAACCAGCAGCAAGAGGTAGGGAAAGTCGAGCCCGTCGGTTAATCTGGCCGTCAGCGCGTGGCCTTCGAGATGGTTGACGGCGATCAGCGGTTTTTTAGCTGCCGCGGCGATTGCTTTTGCCGTCATCAGGCCGACGATCAGCCCGCCGACAAGACCGGGACCGGCGGTGGCGGCAATCGCATCGATGTCGGCGAGGTCGACGCCGGAATCGGCCAGCGCTGCCTCGATGATGCCGTCGAGCGCCTCGACATGGGCGCGCGCGGCAATCTCCGGCACGACGCCGCCGAAAGCGGCATGCTCCTCGATCTGGCTGAGCACGATGTTCGACAGGATTTGCGGCGTGCTGCGACCGTCCAGCGCCACCACGCTGGCGGCGGTCTCGTCGCAACTCGTCTCGATGCCCAGAACGCGGATCAATTCGTCGCTGTCTCCAAGGATTGTACGGCCTGCCTTTCCCCGATAGGAGGAAGCCGGAAAGACGGACCTCGATCCTGCCGGGGGTTATCACGGACGGCGCGCCATGCAAACAACCTTGAAAATCGGAACACGCGGCAGCCCGCTGGCATTGGCGCAGGCGCATGAAACGCAGGCGCGGCTGATGACGGCGCATGGCATGCCGGCCGAGGCGTTCGAGGTGGTCGTCATCTCGACCAGCGGCGATCGCATCCAGGACCGGCCGCTGTCGGAAGCTGGCGGCAAGGGCCTGTTCACCAAGGAGATCGAGGAGGCGTTGCTGGCGCGGCGCATCGACATCGCCGTGCATTCGTCGAAGGACATGCCTACGCTGTTGCCCGAGGGGCTGGAACTGGCCGCCTTCCTGCCGCGCGAGGACGCACGCGATGCCTTCATCGGCAAGGCGGCGCGAACGATTGCCGGCCTGCCGCAAGGCGCCAGGGTCGGCTCGTCGTCGCTCAGGCGCCAGGCACTGATCCGGCGGATGCGGCCGGAGATCGACGTGGTGATGTTTCGCGGCAATGTGCAGACGCGGCTGCGCAAGCTCGACGAAGGCATCGCCGACGGCACCATCCTCGCCTATGCCGGGCTGAAGCGGCTCGGGCTCGAAAATGTCGTCACCGACCTGATGCCGCTCGACGTCTTTCCGCCGGCGCCGGGGCAAGGCGCGATCTGTATCGAGAGCCGCATCGGCGACCGCGACGTGGAAGCGATGCTGGCGGCAATCCACGACGTGCCGACCGGCCAGGCGCTGGCCTGCGAGCGCGCCTTCCTGGCGGCGCTCGACGGCTCCTGCCGCACCCCGATCGCCGGCCATGCGACGATATCCGGCGCAACGGTTTCCTTTGCCGGGCTGATCATCTCGCCCGATGGCACGCAGTCGCATGAAGTCAGGCTGGAAGGGCCAGCGCAGGAGGCGGCGCGCATTGGCGCGGAAGCCGCCGCGACCGTTCGGGCCAAAGCCGGCGAAACATTCTTCGACGGCTGGACCTGACATGCTCCGCGTCCTGGTGACGAGACCCGAACCGGGCGCCTTGCGCACGGCGCGCCGGCTTGCGGATGCCGGCTTTCAGCCGATCCTGCTGCCGCTGACCGAAACGGTGGCGCTGCCCGTCGACGTCGGCGCGGTCGCCGATGCGGCTGCGGCGGTCGCGGCCACCAGTGCCAACGGCGTTCGCCATGCGCCGAAAGAGGTCATCGCGGCGCTCGCCGGCTTGCCGTGCCACACCGTCGGCAGGAAGACGGCGGAAGCCGCCCGCGCGGCCGGGTTTCTGTCGGTCAGCGAAGGCCCAGGGAATGCCGAGGCGCTGGCCGATGCGCTTGCTGGTGGTTACGCGGGGCAGACCATCGTCTATCTCTGCGGGCGGGTGCGCTTTCCGGGCTTCGAGGAGCGGCTGCAGGCGGCGGGCGCTCAGGTCCGCGCCGTCGAGACCTACGACACCGTTGTGCTGGATTACTCCGACGAGGCCGTGCTTGCGCGCCTGTCCGCCCGGCCGGTCGAGGCGGTGCTGCTCTATTCGGCCAAGGCGGCCATGGCGATGCAGGCCCTGGCTAGCCGGCCGGCGGTGCGCGGTTTTTTTGAAGAGACGCGCTTTTTCGCATTGTCGGGACGTATTGCCGCGGCCTTGGATGATGCCGCTGGCGAAAGGATCCGGATTGCGCCTGAGCCCAGCGAAGATGCCTTGCTGGGGCTTTTGCAGGCGCGGCGCTGACCGGCATCCGCCTGTTCCGGACGTTGGCATACCTCCTGCGGGCTCCTGAAACATTCCGCAGCTAAGCTGGGGCGATTGTCCGCGACACAGCTATTTTGTTCTTGCTTTGTGCCGGCAGCTATGCTAGAAAATCACTTATGGTGCTGATTCGCCCCAACGACCCGCCGCCGAGGCGGGTTTTTCATTTCTGGTTCCGCATGCCGTGTCCCAAAACCGCTGCGGCGTTTTGCCAAAACTGAACTCCAAGCCGTGGCGTCATCACGCCGCCCCTTTTCACCGCTTGGTGATGTGCTAGACCCTTCAAACCATCCCGAAGCGAATTTTGCGGAGCCCGAGCATGGTCAAGACGCCGAAGATGCGGCATTCCAAGAGCCGCCGTGAGCCGGTGACCATCGATCTCGAGCCCGGCGCCGTCTCGCGAGTCGCCGACGAACAGGATGCCAGCTCGCAGCAGCCGGCCGCGGCGCAGACCTACGAGGCGCGGGCCGAGGAAGCGGCGAACGCATCGCAGCCGGAGCCGCCTGAGGAGCCGGTGCATGCCGACCAGACCGATCTCGAACCATGGGAACATGCCGACGCAGCCGCGCGGGCCGGCACGCAAGAGCCGACGGACGCAGGCGCCGATTCTGCCAGGGAAGCGGAAATCCCTTATCCGGCCGGTTCGGATGCGCCGGTCGGTCGCTTCACGGCTTCCGACTACAGTTTCGAAGATGCACCCAGCGGAACCGGGGCCAACGAACCGAGGATACCAGGTTCCGGCGAGAAGACAGCTGAGACGAGGGACGACCATATGGCAGCGCAGCCGAAGCGGAGCGGCATCAACGGCATCGCCGCCGGTATTGTCGGCGGCGTCATCGCGCTGGCCGCCGCCGGCGGGCTGCAATTTGCCGGCCTGCTCGGGGCGCCGGGGTCGGGCGGCGTGTCGCTCGACCCCGTCAATAGTGAGATCGCTTCGCTGAAACGCGAGGTCGCGGACCTCAGACAGGCCGACGCCAACAATGACGCATCAGCCAAGGTGGACGGGCTGTCGTCGGCGCTGGATCAGGTCAGGGCGGACGTCACGGCGCTCAAATCGGCGGTCGAGCAAGGCGGCGCCGGCGACAATGCCGGGCTGGCCGCACTTGGCGACAAGGTCCGGCAGATCGAGACGGCGGTCGCGGGCCTCGGCAAGGCCGGCGGCACGGCGCCGGTCGATCTCGAGCCGCTCAACGAAAGGCTGGCCGCGCTCGACGCGCTGGTGAAATCGGCCGGCGAGACGGCAAAGGCGCAGGAAGGCCGGCTTGCGGCGCTGGAACAGTCGGTTTCACAGCTCTCGGGCAAGGTCGATGCACAGGCTTCGCAGCCGAAGATCGCGCTGGCCATTGCCGCCTCGGCGCTCAAGGCAGCGCTCGACCGCGGTGCGCCGTTCGCGACCGAACTCGAAACCTTTGCCGCGATCTCACCCGATGCACCCGAGATCGCGACGCTGCGCGCCTATGCCGAAAAGGGCGTCCCAACGCGCGCCGAGATCGCCGCCGAAGCGGACGCCACCGCCAACGCCATGGTCGCTGCCGCGACGCCTGTCGACCAGAATGCCGGCATCCTGCAAAAGCTGCTGTCGAGCGCCGAATCGCTGGTCAAGGTCAGGCCGATCGGTGCGGTCGAGGGCGCCGGCGCCCCGGAAACCGTCGCCCGCATGGAGGTCGCCGTCAATCAGGGCGACTACGCCAAGGCGCTCAGCGAATACGAAACGCTGCCTGAAGCGGCCAAGGCCGCCGGCGCCGACTTTGCCGGCAAACTGAAAGCGCGGATGGAGGTCGAGACGCAGATCGATTCGCTCATCGCTGGCGCGATGAAGGCGTGAGGAACCCGATGATCCGCATCCTCGCCTTCCTTGCCGTCGTCTTTGCGCTCGGGCTCGGGTTCGCCTGGCTGGCCGACCGGCCGGGTGAAATGCTCGTCACCTTCAACGGCTATCAATACCAGGTCAGCCTGATGGTCGCGGCGGTGGCGATCGTTGCCGTGGTTGCCGCGGTGATGATCGTCTGGTGGCTGGTCAAGGCGCTGTGGACCAGCCCCTATACGATCTCGCGCTATTTCCGCGTGCGGCGCCGCGACCGCGGCTATCAGGCGCTGTCGACCGGCATGATCGCCGCCGGCGCCGGTGACGGCGCGCTCGCCCGCAAGAAGACCAAGGAAGCGGCAAAGCTGATCCGCTCCGACCAGGAGCCGCTGATCCAGCTGCTCGACGCGCAGGCCTCGCTGCTCGAAGGCGACCATGAGGGCGCCCGCGAAAAGTTCGAGACCATGCTCGACGATCCCGAAATGCGGCTGCTCGGCCTGCGCGGACTGTATCTCGAAGCCGAGCGGCTCGGCGACCGCAACGCAGCCCGCCACTATGCCGGCCGTGCGGCGGCGGTGGCGCCGCAGCTGGCCTGGGCGGCCGAATCGACGCTGGAAGATCTGACCGGGCGTGGCGACTGGGATGGTGCGCTGAAACTTGTCGACGCCCAGAAGTCAACGCGGCAGATCGAGCGCGACGCCGCTAACCGGCGCCGCGCTGTGCTGCTGACCGCCAAGGCGCAGGCGCTGATCGACAGCGATGCCAATGCCGCCCGGACGGCGGCTCTCGAAGCCAACCGGCTGCGGCCGGATTTCGCGCCGGCGGCGGTCGCCGCGGCGAAATTGCTGTTTCGGCTGAACGACGTACGCAAGGGCTCGAAAATCCTCGAGGCGGCGTGGAAGGCCGAGCCGCACCCGGAGATCGCCGAGCTCTACACCCATGCCAGGCCCGGCGATGCCGTGCTCGACCGGCTGAACCGGGCAAAGAAGCTGCAGGACCTGAAGAAGAACCATGCCGAGGCCTCGCTTGCCGTGGCGCGCGCCGCGCTCGATGCGCAGGACTTTTCAACCGCCCGCCGCGAGGCCGAAGCCGCCATCCGCATCGATCGCCGCGAAGGCGCCTATCTGCTGCTGGCCGATATCGAGGAGGCCGAGACCGGCGACCAGGGCAAGGTGCGGCAGTTGCTGTCGAAGGCGGTGAGAGCGCCGCGCGACCCGGCCTGGGTCGCCGACGGCGTCGTCTCCGACCGCTGGGCTCCGGTATCGCCGATCACCGGCAGGCTCGATGCATTCGAATGGCGAGCGCCGATGGAGCGGCTCGGCCAGTTGATCGACAGCGATGAGGATACGCAGGAGGCATCGGTGCCGGCAATTGCGGCTTCAGCCAAGCCGGTACAGGAAACAGCCGAGGCGATCGAGCACACAGCGGTTGCTGCCGAGACACCGGGCACCGCGACCGAAGCAGAGACCGAAAACCGTGCCGGCGAGGATCATGTGACACCGGTCGCCGCGGCGGCGTTTGCCGCGGTGCCGGACGATGCCGAAGCCGTCGAGCCGGCGCAGGAGTTGACGCGGCTGCCCGACGACCCCGGCGTCGACCCCGACGACGAGGCGGGTAAATCGACGCGCCGGTTTCGTTTGTTCTGATCCGGGTCGAGTGGACCCGGTCTTATTGGGAATGATTTGATGTTCGAACGCGTTCTGTCGTTTCTAAGGGACCTGCCGTCCGGTAGTGGCGCCAGCGCCAGTGCCGACGATCCGCGCGTTGCCGCATCCGCCCTCCTTTTCCACGTGATGAACGCCGACGGCGTGCGCCAGGATACCGAATGGGAACGGTTCAAGAAGGTGCTGGCGGAAAGCTATTCTATCAGCGGCGACGAACTCGATGCGTTGGCGGCTGCCGGCGAGCGGGCCGACAATGAGGCGATCGACCTTTACGCCTTTACCAGCGTGCTCAAGCGCCATCTCGACGCCGAGGCGCGAAAGGCCTTTATCGGCCTGATGTGGGAGATCGTCTATGCCGATGGCGAGCTGCACGAACTCGAGGACAATACCGTCTGGCGGGTCGCCGAGCTGATCGGCGTCGAACGCCGCGACCGCGTCGAGGCGCGCCTCAAGGCGGCGGCCGCGGCTCCTGGTGCTGCCGGAACGTCAAGCGACGAATAGAACAGGATCCCGCCTTCCAATGCCGCCCAAGCCAAGCCCGAGACCAAAGATCCTGATCGTGCTGCATCAGGAGGATTCGATCTCGGGACGGGTCGGACATATGCTTATCGAGGAAGGCTTCGATCTCGACATCCGCCGCCCGCCGCTCGGCGAGGCCTTGCCGCAGACGCTGGATGGCCATGCCGGCGCCGTGGTGTTCGGCGGGCCGATGAGCGCCAATGACGGCGACGAGTTCGTCCGCCGCGAGACCGACTGGCTCAAAATTCCACTCAACGAGAACCGGCCGCTGCTTGGCATCTGCCTCGGCGCGCAAATGCTGGTCAAGCATCTCGGCGGCAGGGTCGAGGGCCATGGCGAGGGCCTCGTCGAAATCGGCTGGTATCCGCTAAAGGCGACTGAAGCAGGCAGCAGGCTGATGCATTGGCCGGAGATGGTCTATCAGTTCCATCGTGAGGGCTTTTCGCTGCCGAAGGACGCAACACTTTTGGCGACGGCCGAAACCTATCCCAACCAGGCCTTCCGCTATGGCGACAATGCCTGGGGCATCCAGTTCCATGGCGAATTGACCCGGGCGATGATGCAGCGCTGGGTGGTGCGCGGCGCCCATCGCTTCGAATTGCCCGGCGCGCAGCCCGGCCGCGACCATCTCGGTGGCCGGCTGATCTGGGACATGCACCTCAAGCGCTGGCTCGGCGAGTTCCTGCCCATGATTTTTGGCAAGCCGGCGCTGCGGTGAAGTCGGTGCATGTCGCCCAAAAGTGTGCAGCGGTTTTGGGAAAACGACATGCACAAACAAACGAACTAAAGCGCGTCGCGCTTTAGTTTCGCCCCCTGAGATGACGCACCTTGCGCAGCTGTGGGAACAGCACCGCCCATAGACCGGCGACAGCGATCGCGCCGACGCCGCCGACCACCACGGCCGGAACCGTGCCGATCAGCGCGGCCATGGTGCCGGCGCGGAATTCGCCGAGCTCATTGGAGGCGCCGACAAACACCTGGTTGACGGCGTTGACGCGGCCGCGAACGTCGTCCGGCGTCCACAGCTGGATCAGCGTCTCGCGGATATAGACGCTGAACATGTCGGTGGCGCCGAGCAGGGCAAGGGCTGCGATCGACACCCAGGTGATGGTCGAGAGGCCGAACAAGACGGTGAACGCGCCGAACAGCGCAACGAAGCCGAGCATGACAAGGCCGGCATGGTTGCGGATCGGGTGTCCGGCCAGCCAGATGGCGACGCAGATGGCGCCGACGCCGGGCGCCGAGCGCAACAGGCCGAGCCCCCATGGGCCGAGTTCGAGGATATCGCGCGCATAGACCGGCAGCAGCGCCGAGGCGCCGGACAGGAGCACCGCGAACAGATCGAGCGAAATCGCGCCTAGCACGATCTTTTCGCTCCAGATATAGCCGAAGCCGGCGAACAGGGTCCGTACCGTCGGTCTGTCGGTCCGGCTGCGCTGGGCGGGCTTCGGGATGGTGAAGATCAGCACGGCGGCGATGAGCATCAGCGCGGCCGCGGTGGTGTAGGCGGCTTCGGCCGAAAGCCCGTAGAGCAGACCGCCGGCGACCGGCCCGACGATGGTTGCCGTCTGCCAGGCGGACGAGTTCCAGGCGATGGCGTTGGCGAAATCCTCGGGCGGCACCAGATTGGCGAACAATGATGACGAGGCCGGCCCGAAGAAGGCGCGCGCGATGCCGAACATGGCGAGCACGATGAAGACCGGCATCGGCCCGGAGAGGCCGCGCAGCGTCAGCAACAGAAGCGCCAAAGCGCAGCCCGCCTCGACCAGCACCGCCAGCGCCATGATCAGGCGGCGTCCAAAACGGTCGGCAACGTCGCCAGTGACCAGCACCAGCAGCAGCGAAGGCAGGAACTGGACGATGCCGACAAGCCCAAGGTCGAACGGGTCGCGGGTCAGATCGTAGATCTGCCAGCCGACGGCGACCGACACGATCTGGGTGGAGAATGTCGAGAGGAAGCGCGCCGCCCAGTAGCTCAGGAACGGCCGATGGCGAAAGGCGGCATAACGCTGGTCAGGCGGTACTTGGGATTCTGTGGTCATGGATCAGGCCCCGTGGCGGCGATGTCGGCCGGCGGGGCACTTCCACGATGGGCGCTGGTCCGGCCAAGAGAGCCTTTAGCGCAGTTCAGCGCAGGGCGCGCGCAAAAATCCGGCCTGGATCAACAATTTCCGCTCCGCCGGGCGTTGCCGCTGGCGGAGCGACCGGACCTGCTCCGAACGCTTTAGGCCGTCGCCTTGGCCTTCCTGCCCCTGCCCTTGACGGGCGCGGGCGGGGCGGCCTTGCGGCCGAGACCGATTGCCTTGGCCAGCTGCGAACGCGAGGCCGCGTAGTTGGGGGCGACCATCGGGTAGTCGGACGGCAGGCCCCATTTGGCGCGATAGGCGTCGGGCGTCAGCCCGAAATGGACGCCGATATGGCGCTTCAAGGATTTGAACTTCTTGCCGTCCTCGAGACAGATGATGTAGTCCGGCGTCACCGATTTCTTGGGATTGACGGCAGGCGTCAGCGGCGCGGCGACCGGCACTGCCGGTTGCCCGAGCCCGCCTATGGAAGCGCTGACGCTGGCGATGAGATCGCCGAGGCCGGAAGCCGGCAAGCGGTTCTTCTCGACATATGCGGACACGATATGGGCGGTCAGCTCAAGCAGGTCGATGTCTTTGCGAGCGTTGTTGTTGTCGTCGGTCAATCTATTTCTCCGTCCGTGGGGGTCGCAGAAATTCCTAGTCGGCAAATCTGCGCAATGCAATGACGCCGCACCACGTCACACATTATTTTGAATAATAATACTAACGGCAGCGCGGGATTAACAACCCTGAGCCGGTGCTCGATAATATCAGACAATCAGCAATATCAGATAATCAGGGATTTGTCGCGCCACAGTCGAAATCCGCCCTCGAAGGCGCGTGTATTGTCGCCGCGTCTGCAATCGGCGGGCAAGTCGGCGAGTTCCTCGACATTGCCGCCGCCGATGACCACGTAATCCGGCTGCATGGCGGCGCGAAGCCGGTCGACCACGTCAAAGACGTGTTTGCGCCATTTCTTCTTGCCGCGCTTTTGCAGGCCGCGTTCGCCGACATAGTCTTCGAAACTGCCGCGCTTCTTGTAGGGAAGATGGGCAAGCTCCATCGGTTGGGCGACGTTGTCGACGATCATCGCGGCCCCGAGGCCGGTTCCGAGGCCGAGGAACAGCATGCGGCCGCCTTCATAGCTGCCGACGGCCTGCATCAGCGCATCGTTGACGACCTTCACCGGTTTGCCGAACTCAGCGGCGAAATCGCAGCCGACCCAGCCCTTGCCGAGATTGGCGGGTTCGGTGAGCGGCCGGTTGTGGTGCACCGGACCCGGATAGCCCATCGAGACGACATCGTATTGCAGCCCTTCGGCCAGCGTCTTCACCGCCGCGACCATCTGCTGCGGCGTCAGCTCCGGTCCGGAAGCGGTCTTGCGCTCGTCGCCGCCGGCGCTGGTGCGGATCTTGACGTGCGAGCCGCCGATATCGATCGCAAGCACGATCTTTTCGGCGTCGGGTGCCGGTCGCTTCACCGCTTTGGCCATCGCTTTCGCCTCCCAGAAATCATTTCGATGGATTGATCCAGCCGTTCGGCGGGCCGAATCCAGTCATCGCTTCGGTCGGCCCCCAGGTCTTTGGCGCGTAGATCGCGGGCGCCGTGGTGTCGCCGAGCACCGGGCCGACGATGCGCCAGGCGAGCTCGCTGGCGTCCTGGCGGGTGAACAGCTGGCCGTTGCCGTTCATAGCGTCGCCGATCAACCGCTCGTAAGGCGGCATGTCGCCCTTCGAATCGTCGAGCGCGGTGAGCTCGACCTGCTCGCCGACCATGTCGTCGCCGGGCGCCTTGCGCCGGGCTCCGATCGAGATCGCCACCTGCGGATCGATGCGGAAGCGCACGTGATTGCAGTCGCCGGGCTTGATTGGATCGAAGACGTCGAGCGGCGGCCGTTTCAGCCGCACGATGACCTCGGTGGCGTGCACCGGCAGGGATTTGCCGGCGCGGATGAAGAACGGCACATCTTGCCAGCGCCAGGTATCGACGAAAAAGCGCACCGCCGCGAAGGTCTCGACCGGCGAGTTCGGCGCCACGCCCGGCTCGTTGAGATAGCCGTCGAACTGGCCGCGCACGACATCGTCCCTGGTCAGCGTCCGGATCGCCCGCAGCACCTGCACCTTCTCGTCGATCAGATCGTCGGCCGAGCGGCCGACCGGCGGCTCCATGGCGAGCAGCAAGAGGATGTTGAGCAGATGGTTTTCGATGACGTCGCGGATGCAGCCGACCTCGTCATAGAAGCGGCCGCGGCCCTCGACACCGAAATCCTCGGCCATGGTGATCTGCACGCTCTCGACGAAGTTGCGGTTCCAGATCGGCTCGAGGAAGGAATTGGCGAAGCGGAAATAGAGCAAGTTCTGGATCGCCTCCTTGCCGAGATAATGGTCGATGCGGAAGATCGACTTTTCGTCGAAGACCAGATGCAGTACCCGGTTCAGCCAGCGCGCCGATTGCAGATCATGGCCGAACGGCTTTTCCACCATCAGGCGTGCGCCCTGGGCGGCGCCCGACTGCTCCAGTCCCTGGACGACGACCTCGAACATGGCGGGCGGCACCGCCAGATAGTGCAGCGGCCGCTGTGCGCTGCCGAGCGCGGTCTTCAGTTTATCGAAGGTCGCAGGCGCCCGGTAGTCGCCGCTGACATAGCGCAGCAGCGACGCGAGCCTTGCGAAGATCTTCTCGTCGATGCTGCCGATGGCGTTGACGATGCCGTCGCGGGCGCGTGCCTGCAGCTTGGCGATATCCCAAGGATCGAAGGCGACGCCGATCACCGGCTCGTTCAGCGTTCCCTTGGCCACCATGGCGTAGAGGGCGGGGAAGATCTTCTTGTGGGCGAGATCGCCGGTGGCGCCGAAAAGCACCAGCGTGTCCGATCGTTCCTGGCTCATGGGCGTGCCTCCCTGTCGCCCGTCACGAGCCGGCCTTGGGTTTTTCGACATGGCCGCCAAAGGCATAGCGCATGGCGGACAGAAGCTTGTCGGCGAATTCGGACTCGCCTTGCGAGGAGAACCTGTCGAACAGCGCCGACGACAGCACCGGCGCCGGCACGCCGGTGTCGATCGCCGCCTTCAGCGTCCAGCGGCCTTCGCCGGAATCCGAGACCCGCCCGCCGAACTGTGTCAGCGACGAATCGGCCTTCAGCACGCCGGCCGTCAGGTCGAGCAGCCACGAGCCGATGACGCTGCCGTGCCGCCAGACCTCTGCCACCTCAGCGATGTCGATGTCGAACTGGTAATATTGCGGGTTCTCGAGTGGACTGGTTTCGGCGTCGGCGGTGCGCTGCCGCTTGCCGGCGTTCGCCGACTTCAGGATGTTCATGCCCTCGGCATAGGCGGCCATGACGCCGTATTCGATGCCGTTATGGACCATCTTGACGAAATGGCCGGCGCCGCTCGGTCCGCAGTGGAGATAGCCGAAGGGAGCGGTTCCGGCGTCCTTGGCAGGGGCGGGCGAAGCGGCGTCGGCGCCCGGCGCCAGCGTTGCGAAAATCGGATCGAGATGCTGCACCGCGCTGTCGGGGCCGCCGATCATCAGGCAGTAGCCGCGCTCGAGGCCCCAGACGCCGCCGCTGGTGCCGACATCGACATAGCTCAAGCCTTTCAAGGCCAGGCGCGCGGCGTGGTCGACGGCCTCATGATAATAGGAATTGCCGCCGTCGATGATGATGTCGCCCGGCTCCATCAGGGCGGCCACCTGGTCGACGATCCGGCCGGTGATCGCCGCCGGCAGCATCAGCCAGGCGCTGCGCGGCTTGGTCAGCTTGCCGACGAACTCCTCCATCGAGGCGGCTCCGACCGCGCCGGCGGTCACAAGCGCCGCGACGCTCGCCGGGTTAATGTCGTAGACGACGCATTCGTGGCCATCGCG
This sequence comes from Mesorhizobium sp. M0778, assembly GCF_040320105.1. NCBI lineage: Bacteria > Pseudomonadati > Pseudomonadota > Alphaproteobacteria > Hyphomicrobiales > Phyllobacteriaceae > Mesorhizobium > Mesorhizobium sp. M0778. The sequence continues at coordinate 206,622 of NZ_JAMYPA010000001.1, forward strand.
CAACAGGCGCCGAACCATGTTGGCGCCCATCCGGCCCAGTCCCATCATTCCTATCTGCATGGTCTCGTCCTGCCTTACTTGAGGGATCGATGATCTAGTGGCTGTGCGGTATCGCCGATGCCGACAGAAAAGTCAGCATTCTCCCAACGGCCGGCATCGGACCAGAAGAATGTGAAGACAATGCTATTGCCCGGAGCGGCGTCGGCAACCGGCAACTCTGCGAGATGGATACCGAAAAGGTTCGCGGCGGTCTCGGTGTCATGGACGGTTGCCCAATTGTCGCTGCTCCAATGAACCACCGCCCGGGCCAGAAGTTCGATGCGCAGCGCCTTGCCTGCCGGGACGGTACGGATCATGTGGTTGAAGCGCCATGCCCTGAGGCACGACACCGTCCTGCCCTCGATATAGCGCTTGACGCCTTGCGGCGGCATGTCGAACACGGCGCCGTCGCGCAGCGAACGCAGCAGCTTGATGTGCTCGGAATGCGCCCAGACCAGCGGCTTGGCGCTGCCGGAGGGGCCGCCATGCCGCAATTCGCGCTCCGGCATGTCGGGACCGTCCCAGACCTGCTCCGGCAGCAGGCCGCCCGGCCCGGCGGAGCCCTCAAACGTGGCGAGCAGGCGTGCCGCACTGTCCCTGCGCCCTGCCGCCAGCTCGTAATGGGCGCGCTCGCCGACCAGCAGCGGCCAGGGCCGGCCCTGGCCGGTTCCATCGAAGGGTGCGCCGTCGGCATGCTCGCCATAGCCGTCGCCATTGTAGCGGTACCAGAGCGGCCCCTGCGGCAGTTCGCAGCGTAATTGCGCGTCGATGACCTTGACCGTGTCGAGGATGCGCGGATCGTCGGCTGCCCTCAGGCCGAAGCGGACCAGCGCCAGCGCATCCGGGCTGACGATCGCTTCGGCTGGGCGGTCCGCATCACCGGGCGGGCGGTTCTTGATCGGCACAAAGCCGTCCTTCGGCGATGCGGCGCCGGCGGTGTCGGGCGGGGCGATGCGGACATAGTAGCCTTCGACGCCGGCTTCGTCGCATGCGGCGGTGCCGGCGACGTAGGTCCAGCGCTCGATCTGATCGTTCCAGATATCGGCGGTTTCGCGCAGATAGTTTGCCGGCTCTGTTTTGCCGGCGGCATCGAACATGTCCGCAGCCCCAAGCAGCGCGGCGATCTCGACGGCAAGCGTGAACGGGCTGTAGCCGGCGTCTTCCTCCCAGCGGTCCTCGCCGGTGACGGGGCCGTTGCGTACGACATAGGCGGCAGCGCGCTCGATCATCGGCATGAAGGAGGAGAGTACCGCAGGCGGCAAATGCCCGGCGCGGCGCAGCGCGTCGGCGAGCAGCAGCGGAAAGGCGCACTCGTCCATCTGGATGCCCGGCCAATAGACCGACCCGTCGAGCCAGGCGTTCTGCGGCCAATGGCCGTCCGGCTGCTGGATCGAGCGCAGATAGCCAAGGATGCGCAAGGCTTCCGCCGGGTCGCCGGCGGCGAGGAATCCGCCGGCGGTTTCGACCAGATCGCGCGGCCAGACCAGGTGATAGCCGCCGAGATCGTCGTCGCCCTTGTTGAAGCCCCACGGGATCGACAGGCTGGCCACGGCTGCTCCGGTCGACGAGCGGTGTGTCGCCAGCACCGCCGTGCTGAGGCGGTAGGGATTGAGGGCGGACACCGCATGCCGGTCCAGCGGCAGCAATCCGGCCTGCCATTGGCGCCATTTGTCGACGTAGGATCCGGCTGCGGGCCCAAAACCTTGGTTCAGGCTGGCGAAAGCAGTTTCCGCCGCCTGTTGCGGCGTCGTGCCGAAGCCCAGCGCCAGCAACATTTTTGGGTTCGCAGCCGAAAAGGCGATCTCACCGGTCAGCGCGACATTGCCGTCCTCGGCCCTGCGGCAGGCCGGATCGAGCCGGCCGCTTTGACGAAGCTGCTGCCAGCCGTCGGAGACGCCGACATAGCCGGCCGCGCACGCCTTCCACGGCCGCGACGAGGCGAGCGCCAGGCAGACGCCGCGTCCCGATGCAAACAGAACAGGCTGTCCTTCATGGTCGTCGATCCAGGCAGTGTTGCCCATGCCGGCATTGACGAGGTGCGGCGCCAGCAGCGCGTAGACGCGGTAGTCGCTGGCGGCACCCTTGAGCGACGTGAACATGATCTCCTGCAGCAAGACGGGACGTTCCGGATCGGTGAGGACGCGCTTCTCGATCCGGTAGCTTCCATCGGCTGCGGTGTTGACCAGCCGATAGGCAGGCACCCCGTCCTCGAGGGGTTCGATGCGATGTTCGGCGTCGCGCTTCTCTTCGGAGAAATAGCCGTCGGGTCCGGTGACGATCAGCCCCAGATCGCGGGTGCATGCGCTGTCGAGGCGGGAATAGTAGATCTCGTTGAGGATACCGTGGCTGATGGTGAACCAGATCGGGCAGGCCGGCGACAGCGCGGTGCCGACGCCGCTCTTGGCGCTCGACGTCCAGCGCGCCGGAATGCCGGGTGCACCCGGGGCAAGGTTCACTGCCATTTAATCGGTCTCCATCGCCATCCCTAGACCAGGAGTCGAACCGGTTTCAATGATTGCACCGCAAGTTGATCGTCGGCCATGGATTGATGTTGACAGCTTGCTGGCTATCTGCATTTGTCTGATAATAGATAAAAAACAGCATTGTGAGCGTATCAGCCATTAGCCACCAGCCAGCCATTAGCCACCAGTAAGACAGCAACTCACGGGAGGAGTATGACATGAAGAAAATATTCGTTTTGGGCGCCCTTGCAGCGATGCTTGCCGCAGGCACCGCGCTTGCCGATACCAGCGGCAAAAAGATCGCTTTCTCCAACAATTACGCCGGCAATTCGTGGCGGCAGGCGATGCTGGACAGCTACGGCATCGTCACCAAGAAGGCAGTCGCCGACAAGGTGGTCGGCGCCGCCGACGTCTTCACGACGGCCGACAAGGAAGTGCCGACGCAGGCAGCCCAGGTGCAGAACCTGATCCTGCAGGGCTATGACGCGATCGTCATCAACGCGGCATCTCCGGATGCCCTCAACGGCGCCATCAAGCAGGCCTGCGACGCCGGCATTGTCGTCGTCTCCTTCGATGGCATCGTCACCGAACCCTGCGCCTACCGCGTCGTCGTCGACTTCAAGGACATGGGCAAGCAGGAAGTCGAGCAGATGGCCAAGTTCCAGCCCAAGGGTGGCAATCTGCTGGAAATCCGTGGCCTTGCCGGCACTTCGATCGACGATGCCATCCATGCCGGCATCCTCGAAGGTGTCGCCGCCCATCCCGAGTTCAAGATCGTCGGCTCGGTGACCGGCGACTGGGACCAGACCACGGCACAGAAGGCCGTAGCGACGATCCTGCCGTCGCTGCCGGATGTGGTCGGTGTCGTCGACCAGGGCGGTGACGGCTACGGCGCGGCGCAGGCCTTTGCCGCCGCCGGCAAGCCGCGCCCGACCATCATCATGGGCAATCGCCAGGACGAGTTGCAATGGTGGAAAGAGCAGAAGGAAAAGGACGGTTACCAGACCTGGTCGGCTTCGATCGCGCCAGGCGTATCGACGCTTGCCTTCTGGGTGGCGCAGCAAGTGCTCGACGGCCGCACCGACGTGCCGCACGACCTGCTGGTTCCTTATCTCGCCTTCACACAGGACGATTTCGAGGCAGCGTTGCCGAAGATTCCGAAGGGCGGCGTCGCCAGCCACGAATACACGCAGGAAGACGCCGTCGCGGCGATCAAGGCCAACATCAAGTGAGCATGGCACTATTGTTGCCGCCACAGATAACCGGGTATCGTTGAGGCATGCCCGAGGCCAGTGCAGACATCATCAGGCCTGACGGCGCCGAAAAACATTTCGGCGCCGTCAGTATGGACATCATAAGACTGGACGGAGCCGAAAAACATTTCGGCGCCGTCAGGGCGCTCGACGGTGTCGATTTCAGCGTTCGTGCCGGAGAATGCGTCGGTCTCGTCGGCCATAACGGCGCCGGAAAGTCGACGCTCATGCATATGGTGGCCGGCACGCTTACCCCCGACAGCGGGCAGATCGCGGTCCGTGGCGGCGTCGAGGCAAGTTATTCGGTGCCGCGCGCACAGCAGCTCGGCATACGTTGCGTTTTCCAGGAACTGTCGCTCTGCCCGAACCTCAGCGTCGCCGAGAATACGCGGATCAACCACGCCTCGCTTAATGGCTTCGGCTGGCGGCGCAAGGCCGCCCATCTGATTGCCGCCAAGCTCGACGAGATATTCCCCGGCCACAGCATCTCGGCATCCGACATCGTCGGCGATCTTTCCATCACCAGCCGGCAGATGGTGGAGGTGGCGCGCGCCTTCACGGTCACGCAGGAGCCGCTCGAACTGGTCATCCTCGACGAGCCGACATCCTCGCTCGATGCGCATACCGCCGGCCAGCTGCTGGCGTTCGTGCGCCGCTTCATCGCCGCCGGCAAGAGCTGCATCCTGATCTCGCATGTGCTGGGCGAAGTGCTCGGAAATGCCGATCGCATCGTGGTGATGCGCGACGGCAAGGTGGTCGCCGCCGGGCAGGCCGACGCCTTCGACCGCGACAGGCTGGTGACGGCGATGGGCGGAGCGGAGGCGCGCGAGAAGGCCGCCGCAGAGATTGCGAGCGGCAAGCCGGAGCCCGGTCCGCTGCGGGTCCGGGCGCGGCCGGCGCGACAGCAGGACGGCAATGAGCTCATCGCCCGTGCCGGTGAGATCATCGGCCTTGCCGGACTTGCCGGGCATGGCCAGACCGACCTGTTGCTGGCGATCTTTGCCGCGGCTTCCCGCGCCAAGACCGGCATCGAGGTCACCGCGCCGGTGGCGCTGGTTGCCGGCGACCGCCAGTCGGACGGGATTTTTCCGCAATGGTCGATCGCCGAGAACATCGGCATCCGTTCGCTGGCGCGATTGCGCAACGGCCTCTTGATCTCGCCGCAGCGCGAAGCCGAGCTCGCCCAGCTGTGGCAGCGGAAAATCGGCATCCGCACGCCCGACATGAACAACAACATCTTCTCGCTGTCCGGCGGCAACCAGCAGAAGGCCTTGTTCGCGCGGGCGCTCGGCTCCGACGCCAAGATCGTGCTGATGGACGATCCGATGCGCGGCGTCGATATCGGAACCAAGCTCGAAGTCTACGATCTCGTGCGCGAAGAAGCTCGCCATGGCCGCACATTCCTCTGGTACACCACCGAAACCGAAGAGCTCGACAATTGCGACCACATCTATGTGTTCAAGAACGGCCGGATCGTCGCCAACCTTCGTCGCGACGAACTGACGGAGGAAAAGATCATCCAGTCCTCGTTTGGCGACGCGGCCTGAGATGACGGCGGCATCCATCGAGAATGGGCTAAAATCGTCGGCTCGCGCCACGAGGCGGGCGCGCATGCTGCGCAGCCTGCTGCCGGCACTGTCGTTGGCGCTGGTGCTCATCGCTATCGCCTGGCTCAACCCGCGCGCCATCAGCTATTTCGGCTTCAGCCTGATGCTCAATCTGGCGATCCCGATCGCGCTGGCGACGATCGCGCAGATGTTCGTCATCGCCGGCAACGAGCTCGATTTGTCAATCGGCACCTTTGTCGGCTTCGTCGGCTGCGTCACGGCGACATGGCTGAAGGACGCGCCGTTGCTCGGCGTCGTCATCCTGCTCGGGTCGATCGGTGTCTACGCGCTGCTCGGCGCGCTGATCCATCTGCGCAACCTGCCCTCGATCGTGGTGACGCTCGGCATGAGTTTCGTCTGGCAGGGCCTGGCCATCCTGATCCTGCCAAAGCCCGGCGGCAAGGCGCCGGACTGGCTGCTGGCGCTGATGGCCTTCAAGCCACCCTTCATTCCGTTCCCGATCATCGCGGCATTGCTGATCGCGGCGGTCGTCCACTTTGGCCTGATGCGCACCTCCTATGGTGTCATCCTGCGTGGATCGGGCGGCAATTCAGCCGCACTCAAGCGCGCCGGCTGGTCGCTGCTCCGTACCAAAATCGCGCTGTTTGCGCTGACCGGCCTGTTCGGCGTTTTGTCCGGCATGGCGCTGATCGGCATCACCACCTCGGCCGACGCCAATATCGGCAATGGCTACACGTTGCTTTCGATCGCCGGCGTCATCCTCGGCGGCGGTGAGTTCGTCGGCGGCCGGGTGTCGCCGATCGGCGCCGTCATCGGCGCGTTGACGCTGGCGCTGGCCGCATCGCCACTGCTGACGTTCATGCACATTCCGCCCGACTGGCAGGTTGCCGCCAATGGCGCCATCCTGATCATCGTGCTGGCGGCCCGGGTGCTGATCAGCCGCAGGGAGAGGTGAGCATGGTCTCGCTGCGGACACTGCTCGCCAGACCCTGGATCTGGTCGTTCTTCGGGGCGCTGCTGGTGTGGCTGGCGACGATCGCCTTCACCGGCGGCTATGGCGGAGGCGGGATGATCACGGCGGCGCTGTCGCTTGCCGTCTTCACCGTCATCGTCGGCGTCGGCCAGATGTTCGTCATCACGCTCGGGCCGGGCAATGTCGACCTGTCGCTGCCGGCCAATATCGGCCTTGCCAGTGCTGTCGCCATGAAGGTCATGGACGGCAATGATGCGATGATCGCGGTCGGGCTGCTGGCCGCGCTTGCCTGCGGCATGGCGATCGGTGCCGTCAACTACCTTCTGATATGGGCGCTGCGCATTCCGCCGATCATCGCGACGCTGTCGGCCAGCTTCGTCATCCAGTCGGTCGACATCAGCTATGGGCGCGGCTTGCAGATCAAGCCGCCGCCGGGCTTTGCCGATTTCACCAACTGGCAGGTGTTCGGCATCCCGGTGCTGGCGATCCTGACCGTGCTGTTCACCATCGGCGCCGGCATCGTTTTGCAGCGCATGATCTACGGACGCTCGGTGCTGGCGATCGGCCAGAACATCCGCGCCGCCTGGCTGGCAGGCGTCAATGTCGGCCGCACCCGCTTCCTCACCTACACGCTGTCGGGCGCGCTCGGCGGCCTCGACGGTGCACTGCTCGCCGGTTATTTCCGCGGCGCCAATGTCGATATCGGCAATGAGTATCTGCTGGCGTCGATCGCGGTCGTCGTCATCGGTGGCACGTCGGTAGCCGGCGGCAAGGCCAATGTGCCGGGGGTCTGGGGCGCGGCGCTGTTCCTCGTGCTGCTGTTGACCATGCTCAACACGTTCGGCGTAAGCGTCGGCGTGCGCCTGGTGCTGACCGGGCTGATCATCGTCGGCGTCATCACCGCGGCCGGCGGGCAGAAGGCGCTGCGCTAAGGCAAGGCCACCCGGCGGCGAGAGGATATCGATCCGGCCCGCAAACATGTGGTTCCCATCCGCATGCCAGCGCTGTAAATCCCGTCGGGCTCCTGGCCAACATCATTGTATGAGGTTTGCGTGCCCGATTTCGTCAGCACTACAAGGCACGGCAACGTCGCGCTGGTGACCATCGACAATCCGCCGGTCAACGCGCTGAGCTTCCATGTGCGCGAGCCGTTGATGCGGGCGCTCGTTTCCCTGCGGGACGAGCCGTCGGTGGGAGCAATCGTGATAGCCTGCGCCGGGCGGACCTTCGTCGCCGGCGCCGACATCACCGAATTCGGCAGACCGGCGCAGCAGCCGGAATTGCGCGCCATTGTCGCCGTGCTGGAAACCATCGCCAAGCCGACGGTCGCCGCCATTCACGGCACTGCGCTCGGCGGCGGCCTGGAACTGGCGCTCGGCTGCCATTTCCGTGTTGCCGACCGAGCGGCAAGGCTCGGCCTGCCGGAAGTCAAGCTCGGCCTGCTGCCGGGCGGCGGCGGCACGGTTCGCCTGCCGCGCTTGGTTGGTCCGCTGAAGGCACTCAGCATGATCGTTTCGGGAACGCCGATCAATGCGGCCGAGGCGCGCGCCGCCGGTCTGGTGGATGCCGTCTTCGATGGCGACCTGACCGCGCAAGCGGTGAGTTTCGCCAGCGAAACGGCCGCGAAAGGCGGTCCGTTCACGCCGGTGCGCGACCGCAACGATCGCCTCGACCAGGCCGACTTGCCGGCCTTCGACAAGGAGGCGGCAACGCTTGCGGGCAAAGCGCGCGGTCTCGAGGCGCCGATAGCCTGTGCGCAGTCGGTCCGCAACGCCCTCACGCTGCCCTTCGACGAAGCGCTGGCGGCCGAACGCGACCTGTTCGTCAAGCTTGTCGCCGGCGACCAATCACGCGCGCAGCGGCATTTGTTCTTCGCTGAACGTGAGGCGGCAAAGCTTGCCGGCAAGGATGTCGTCAGGCGCAAGATCGCCCGGGTCGGCGTCATCGGCGCCGGCACGATGGGCGGCGGCATCGCCATGGCGTTCGCCAATGGCGGTCTTCCCGTGACCTTGCTGGAAACAACGCAGGAAGCATTGCAACGCGGGCTGGCGACGATCGACAAGAACTATGCCGTTTCCGTCACCCGCGGGTCGCTGAGCGAAGACGCCAAGCGCCAGCGGCTGGCTTTGTTCAGGGGCAGCACCGACTATGCAGACCTCGCCGATTGCGACCTGATCGTCGAGGCTGTGTTCGAGGAAATGGCGGTCAAGAAGGAGGTATTCGGCAGGCTCGATGCGGTGGCCAAACCGGGCGCGATCCTTGCCACCAACACCTCTTATCTCGACGTCAACGAGATCGCCGCTTCGACGTCGCGGCCGCAAGATCTCCTTGGCATGCATTTCTTTTCGCCGGCTAACGTCATGAAGCTTCTGGAAATCGTCCGCGCCGACAAGACCTCGCCGGACGTGCTGACGACCATCGTCGATCTGGCGCGGCGGATCGGCAAGGTGCCGGTCGTCGTCGGCGTCTGCCACGGCTTCGTCGGCAACCGCATGCTGGCGGCGCGGGGTGCGGAACTGGAGGCGCTTCTGCTCGAGGGTGCAATGCCGCGCCAGGTCGACCAGGTGTTCACCGATTTCGGCTGGCCGATGGGGCCGTTCCAGATGAGCGATCTCGCCGGCCTCGACATAGGCTGGCGCAACCGCAAGGCGCGTGGCCAGACGGCTGACATCGCCGACACGTTGTGCGAACAGGGCCATTTCGGCCAGAAGACCGGCAGCGGCTTCTATCGCTATGAGAACGGTTCGCGCACGCCGCTGCCCGATCCGGAGGTCGAAGCGCTCATCCACAACAAGGCTGCTGAACGCGGCATTGCACCGCGGGCAATCGGCGCCGAGGAGATCATCGAGCGCACGCTCTATCCGATGATCAACGAGGGCGCCAAAATCCTCGAGGAACAGATTGCCGCCCGCGCGTCCGATATCGACGTCGTCTGGGTCAACGGCTATGGCTTCCCGGTCGGCAAGGGCGGGCCGATGTTCTGGGCAAGCCGCGAAGGCGTGGACAAGATCATCCGGCGGTTGGATCACTGGCACCAGCAGACCGGCGAGGACGTCTTCCGGGCCGCACCTCTGCTCAGGCAAATGGCCGAAACCGGTTCCTGGGACGGCGCTGCCGGCTGAACTTGGGACTACCGAATCCGTGCATCCATGATCTCGACAAAACGCGCGAATAGGCCCGCCTGCGATTTGATCTTGAGCTTGCGGTAGATGTTACGGCGATGGACTTTTACGGTTCCCGGCACGATGCGCATCGCCCTGGCGATTGATTCCGTGGAATGGCCCTGAAGCACCAGGTCGACGACATGCTGTTCGCGCGGCGTGAGCGAAAGGCTCTTCCAGATGTGAGCACGTTCGAACTCGCTGACTGGAGCAATCGTTTCGTCCTGCTTCGTCTCTGCCGGTTTGTCGGCCGGAAGATCATGCCAGCGCAGCCTGATGAGATTGATCACCGCAGGCGCCATGTCGCGCAGCAACCTCGCATCGGCGGTTCCGAAAGGTCCCGAAGCGCGCAATCGCATCAGCGAGAGCACCAGTGCGTCCTTTCCCGGCAGCGGCACAAAAAAGCCGACCTCCTCCGCAAGTCTGGTCTGGCTGTAATAGGAGCGGTAATATTCGCTGGCATAGAAGCGATCCGGCGCCAATTCGCGCATGCGCCAAAAGCCTTCCTTGCGCTCGACCGCAGCATGGTGGAACGGATCGAGCAGATAAGGCCCTTCCTGATAGAGCGCGACGAAGACGTGGCTGTCGGCCGGCGAGAATGTCTCGAACAGCAGCGGCGGGCGTAAGGCGCCGCGATAGCCGAAGATCACGCAATGATCGAAGCTGACATGCTGCCGGAGCCAGGCCACCATTGCCTTGCCGAAAAGCTCGCCGCTGGTCTCCCGCGTCGCTGCGATGAGCGCAGCGAGCCGGCTGTATTCATCGCTGCGCGAAACGCCCAATTCATACCCCTCCAGACGAGAAAATAGACAAAATATACCACCTGGGAGGTATATACTAGCCGCCATTGGCTCTGATAGCGTTTCGAGATCAACTAGCCGCTGGAGCCCGCAGCTTTGACCGCAGTGCCCGACATCGAGTTTCGCGGGGTCACCAAACGCTACGGCAGCGTGATCGCGGTCAGCGGCATCGATCTTGCCATCCCGCCGTCTGCCTTTGTCGCCTTGCTCGGGCCGTCCGGCTGCGGCAAGACAACCTGTTTGCGCATGATCGGCGGCTTCGAACAGCCAAGCGAAGGCGCGGTATTCATCCGTGGCCACGACATGGCCGGCACGCCGCCCTATCGGCGGCCGGTCAACATGGTGTTCCAGCAATATGCGTTGTTTCCGCATCTGGATGTCGAGGACAACATCGCCTATGGCCTGCGCCAGGCGCGGCCGCGCCTGTCGTCGCGCGAGATCAGCCTGAAAGCAGGCGAGGCGCTCGCCATGGTGCGGCTTGCCGGCTATGGACGCCGCAAGATCCATGAGCTTTCCGGCGGCCAGCAGCAGCGTGTCGCCCTGGCGCGGGCGCTGGTCAACAAACCGGCGGTGCTGCTGCTCGACGAGCCCCTGGCGGCGCTCGACAAGAAGCTGCGCACCGACATGCAGATAGAGCTGCAGAACCTGCAGCGCGAGATCGGCATCACCTTCGTCCTGGTCACCCACGATCAGGAAGAAGCACTGTCGATGAGCGATTTCGTCTGCGTCATGAATGGCGGGCGTATCGTCCAGCTTGGGCAGCCGAGCGAAATCTACGACGAACCCGCCGACCTCTTTGTCGCCGATTTCGTCGGCAAGACCAATCTGTTGAGCGGCAAGGTCGTCGGGCTCTCGGGCAAGCTCGTCGAGGTGGCGCTTGCCGATGGCACTGTCATTGCCGCGCGCAAGCGGACTTCGATGGCTCAGGGTGAAGCCGTTTCGGTCAGCCTGCGCCCTGAATCGCTAAGCCTCGGCGCGCCCGGAAGCGGCCGGCTGAACGGGCTTGTCCGCAACCGGATCTTTCTCGGTTCGACCGCGGAATATGCAATCGAGGTCCAGGGCATCGGGACGCTGCTCGCAAAGGCCGATCATCTGATTGGCGGTGGAAATCTCTTCAAGCCGGGTGAACCCGTTGCCATCGGCTTTGCAGCCGGAACGCCGCTGGCGTTTCCGGAGAATAACGGAACCAACCAGAGGGAAAACAAAAATGTCGAAATCATATCGTGACGGACTGCCGATAAGCCCTGAAAAGTTCGTCGATCAATTGATGCGCCTCAAGCGGGGTTCCATCGGCCGCCGCGAGTTCCTTGGCCTTACCGGCCTGGGCATCGCAACGGCGGTGATGGCCCGCGAGCTCGGCATCATGCCGACGCCGGCTTTCGCCCAGGAAGGTCTTGGCGACCGCATGTCGATTGCCACCTGGCCCAATTATCACGACCCGGCGACGTTCGAGAATTTCCAGGCCGAGACCGGCGTTGCCGTCGAGGTCAATGTGTTCGGCTCAAACGAGGAGATGCTGGCCAAGCTGCAGGCCGGCGCCTCGGGCTGGAGCCTTTTCGTTCCAACCAACTACACGATCTCGACTTACAAGAAGCTCGGCATCATCGAAGCGCTCGATATGGCCAAGCTTGCCAATTATGACGGCTCGCAAGAAGACCCGCGCTTCACTGGGGAAGGCACCATCGACGGCGTGACCTACGCTGTGCCGAAGAATTGGGGCACCACCGGCTTTGCCGTCAACACCAAGAAACTGGCCAAGCCGATGACGAGCTGGAAGGAATTCTGGGACACGGCGATGGCGGAGGGCGACGGCCGGACCATGGTTCATGATTACCAGCTGACCACGATCGGCAACGCGCTGAAATATTTCGGCTTCTCGTTCAACTCGCTGAAGCCGGACGAACTCGCCAAGGCGGAGGAATTGCTGCTGAAGGTCAAGCCGCATCTGTTCGCGGTCTCCAGCGACTACCAGCCGTCGATGCGTGCCGGCGACGCCTGGATGACGATGTGCTGGACCAATGACGGGGCGCAGCTCCACCGCGACATCCCCGAAATCGCCTACGTGCTTGGCAAGGAAGGCGGCGAGATCTGGACCGACTTCTACGCAATCCCCAAGGATGCGCCCAACAAGCCTGCGGGTTATGCCTTGCTCAACTATTTGATGAACCCGAAAGTCGCGGTCAGGGAGCACCTGGCCAACGGTGCGCCTTCCACCGATGCGCGGGTCAATGCGCTGCTGCCCAAGGAGGTGCTGGAAAATCCGATCCTCTATCCGGCGGCGGATCTGCTCAAGCCACTCGAATTCGGTGCAGCCGCGACCTTGACCGACCCGGGCCGGGCCGAATTGATGGCACGCTTCAAGTCGGCTTGAACCGGGCGGACCAAAGGTCCGATGCAGGCAACTCCCCCGGCGGACAGATGTCCGCCGGCGTCGGGGCGATTTTTCAATGCGCAGCAATGTTCTTCGTCACAATCTCCTGACCGCCCTGCTGCTCGGTCCGGCGACCGCATGGCTGTTGGTGTTTTTAGTTTTGCCGTTCGTGGCGATCGCCGTTTTCAGCGTCGGCGAGCGGGCGCCGGAAGGCGGCTATCAGGCCGCTTTCACCTTGGCGCAGTATGCCAATCTTCCGGCGCGGGCGACCGCCTTCTGGAACACCATGGTGCTGGCGCCGGCCGGTGCACTGGCCTGTCTTCTCGTTGCCTATCCGGTCGCCTATTACCTCGCCTTGCGCGCGCCGGAGCGGTGGCGGCTGATCCTGCTTGCGCTTGTCGTCATCCCGTTCTGGACCAGCCTGCTGATGCGGACTTATGCCTGGATGTATGTGCTTGGCGGGCGCGGCGTCCCAGCTCTGCTGGCCTATGTCGGGATGGAGGATGTGCGGCTGATCAATACGCCGGGAGCGGTTCTGCTCGGCATCGTCTATGGTTATCTGCCGCTGATGATCCTGCCGATCTATGTCAGCCTCGAGCGGCTCGATCGCCGGCTGCTGGAGGCCTCCGCCGATCTCGGCGCGACGCCGATCTCGACATTCCTCGGCGTGACGCTGCGGCTGTCGCTGCCAGGTGTGATGACCGGCTTCTCGCTGGTCATGATCCTGTTGCTCGGCGAATATCTGATCCCAACGCTACTCGGCGGCGGCAAGGTCTTCTTCATCGGCAACGCGCTGGTCGATCTGTTCCTGCAATCGCGCAACTGGCCGTTCGGATCGGCAATCGCCATAACCCTTGTAGCGGTTTCCGTGGTCGTGCTGCTTGCCGCGAACCGCATTTCGACACGGCTTTCGGGTGCCCGCCGGGTGGACCTGATCTGATGCGTGCCTTCGTCGTTGCGGTCTTTGCCTTTCTCTACCTGCCGATCGCGCTGGTGGTGCTGTTCTCGTTCAACGCCGGCCACCACGCCAGCGAGTTCACTGGCTTCTCGGTGCAATGGTACGGCAAGGCACTGGCGAACCCGTTCCTGGTCGAAGCGCTGAAGAACAGCCTGTTAATCGCCACGACCAGCGCCTTGCTCGCGGCACTCTGCGGCACCGCGGCGGCGCTTGGCCTGGCGCGTGTCGGCGCGCGGACGCGAGCCGTCTTCGATGCGCTTTTGGGTGCTGCGATCGTCGTTCCTGGCGTCGTCATCGGCATCTCGACGCTGGTCGCGCTGGTCCAGCTATTCGGGGTGGTCAACCCGTTTGTCGCTTCGCTGTGGCCGAACGATCAGCCACCGCGCCTGGCGCTCGGCTATGGCTCGATCATCGCCGCGCACGGGCTGTTTTCGATGGCGCTGGTGGCGATGATCGTCGGCACGCGCCTCGGCAGCCTCGACCGCAATCTGGTCGAGGCTTCGAGCGATCTTTACGCCACCCCGCTGACGACGTTCCGCAGCATCGTGTTGCCGCAGATCATGCCGGCGGTGGTCGCCGGCTTCCTGCTCGCCTTCACATTCTCCTTCGACGATTTCATCGTCGCTTTTTTCGTCGCCGGCGCGCAGACGACATTGCCGATCTATGTCTTTGCCTCGATCCGGCGCGGGGTCACGCCGGAGATCAATGCCATCGCGACGATCGTGCTCGTCGCCTCCGTTCTGCTCGTGGTGCTCGCCCAATGGCAATTGCGCCAGCGAAAACCATCCCACTGAAAGACAAAAACATGATTCTGAAAGATCGCATCGCCGTGGTGACGGGCGCCGGGTCGGGGATCGGGCGTGCCGGCGCCATGATAATGGCCAGGGAAGGCGCGCTCGTGGTGATCGCCGACAGGGACCAGGCGGCGGGGGAAGCAACCGCTTCCGACATTCGTGCGTCCGGCGGTCGGGCCGAAGCCGTCGCCACCGATGTCGGCGACGATGCGGCGGTCGAGCAGCTCGTCGCAGGAACGCTGGGCCGGCATCGGCGGATCGACATCCTGCACAATCATGCCGGGATCCAGGTCGGCGGCACGCTGACCGAAGTCGGCGCCGACGGCATGGATGCCTCCTGGCGGATCAATGTGCGGGCGCAGTTCCTCGCGGCCAGGCTGGTCATGCCGTCGATGATCGCGCAAGGCGGCGGGGTGATCCTGAATACCGCCTCGAATTCGGGTGTGTTCTACGACCGCGAAATGATCGCCTACGCGACCTCAAAACATGCCGTGGTGGCGATGACCCGGCAGATGTCGCTCGACTATGCCCGGCACAATGTCCGCGTCAACGCGTTGTGCCCCGGCTGGGTCGACACGCCCTTCAACGAACCGTTTATCGCGCAGATGGGCGGGCGGGCGGCGATCGAAAACTATGTCCGCACCAAGATCCCCATGCAGCGCTGGGCCAGCGCCCAGGAAATCGCCGAAGCGATCCTGTTTCTCGTTTCCGACCGCTCGTCCTTCATGACCGGGCAGGCGTTGGTGATCGACGGCGGTGAAAGCATCGGCTGATCCGCAGCTCCCGGCGGGCGGGAGCTGAAATTCCCTTTGGCCTAACGGCCGGCGGCAAGATGTGCTTTCGTCTCAAGGAGAATGCGGCCAACATGGCTGGGCCGGGAGCAGAAATCGTCAGCGCAAAGGGAAGCTGCATAATGGCCGAGGCCTATATCTGCGACTATATCCGCACGCCGATCGGCCGCTTCGGCGGTTCGTTGTCGGCGGTGCGTGCCGACGATCTCGGCGCAATCCCGCTGAGGGCGCTGGTCGAGCGCAATCCCGGCATCGACTGGGCTGCCATCGACGACGTCGTCTATGGCTGCGCCAATCAGGCCGGTGAGGACAATCGCAATGTGGCGCGCATGGTACTGCTGCTGGCCGGCCTGCCGAAGGAGATTTCCGGCTCGACCGTCAATCGCCTCTGCGGTTCGGGCATGGATGCCGTCATCATCGCAGCGCGCGCGATCAAGGCCGGCGAGGCGGAGCTGATGATATCCGGCGGCGTCGAATCGATGTCGCGCGCACCGTTCGTGCTGCCGAAGGCCGAGACCGCGTTTTCGCGCAATGCCGAAGTTCACGATACCACGATCGGCTGGCGCTTCGTCAATCCACTGATGAAGAAGCAATACGGCGTCGATTCGATGCCGGAGACGGGCGAGAACGTGTCGGAAGAGTTCGCCGTCTCTCGCGCCGACCAGGATGCGTTTGCCGTGCGCAGCCAGGACAAGGCGGTCGCCGCACAAGCCAATGGCCGGCTGGCAAAGGAAATCACGCCGGTGACGATCGCGCAGCGCAAGGGTGACCCGATCGTCGTCTCGAAGGACGAACATCCGCGCTCGGGTACCACGATCGAGGCGCTGGCCAAATTGCCGACGCCGTTCCGGCAAGGCGGCACGGTTACGGCCGGCAACGCGTCGGGCGTTAACGATGGTGCCGCGGCGCTGATCGTCGCCTCGGAAACCGCCGTGAAAAGATACGGGTTGACGCCGATCGCCCGCATCTTCGGCGGTGCCACCGCCGGCGTGGCGCCGCGCATCATGGGCATTGGTCCGGTGCCGGCCACGCAGAAGCTATGCGCCCGGCTCGGCCTGGAGCCGCAACAATTCGATGTCATCGAGCTCAACGAGGCCTTCGCCTCGCAAGGCATCGCCGTGCTGCGCCAACTCGGCATTGCCGAGGATGCGGAGCACGTCAACCCGAATGGCGGCGCCATCGCGCTCGGCCATCCGCTCGGCATGTCCGGGGCGCGCATCACCGGCACGGCGGCATTGGAACTGCGCGAACGCGGCGGCCGCTACGGCCTCGCGACCATGTGCATCGGTGTCGGCCAGGGCATAGCGGTGGCGCTGGAGAGATTGTGAGCGAGCAACTCCGGCCGTTCTGAAGGTGCGGCTGCGCGAATTCCCACGTCGTTCCGCCCTTCAAATTTGACCATGTGGACAAAAGCCGGGCACCGTTCCATAGTTCCTTCGCTGATATTCCAGAGAAGAGAGCCGGCTCGACACGGCGCCAATCAGAGGGGCATGCAATGGACAACGGGAAGAGCAGAATCCAATCGAAACGCGAAGGGCTTTCGCGACGCAACGTGCTGGAGCTGGGCGCGCTCGGCCTTGCGGCGGCGATGCTGCCGGGCAGCGCCTTTGCTAAGACCAAGAAGCTGAAAGTGGCGGCGATCTTCGCCACGCCGATCGAGGAGCCGTGGGACAACCAGATCCACGTCGCCCTGCAGAAGGCCGAGAAGGAACTCGGCATCGAGTACAAATGGTCGGAGAAGGTGCAGACCGCCGATTTCAGCCGTGTCATGCGCGAATATGCGCAAGGCGGCTATGAGCTGGTGCTGGGCGATGCCTTCGCCGCCGAGCGCGAATCCCGCAGGACCGCCAAGCAGTTCCCGAAGACCGCCTTCCTGTTCGGCTCCGGCGCCGGGCCGGCCGAGCCGAACTTCGGCGTTTTCGACAACTGGATTCACGAGCCGGCCTATCTGTCCGGCATGATCGCCGGAAAGATGTCGAAATCGGGCACGATCGGCGCGGTCGCGGCTATGGGCATTCCGGAAGTGAACCGGCTGGTCAACGCCTTCTTTGCCGGCGCCAGGGAGGTCAATCCCAACATCAAGAAGAAGGTCGCCTTCATCGGCTCGTTCTTCGATCCGCCAAAGGCAAAGGAAGCGGCTGTTGCCCAGATCGACGCTGGCGTCGACGTCATCTATGCCGAGCGCTTCGGCGTCATCGAAGCGGCGGCGGAGAAGAAGATCCTCGCCATCTCCAACATGTCGGACCAGTCGAGCCTCGGCCCCGACACGGTGATCACCGGGCCGGTCTGGGACATGTATCCGACCGTCGAGCAGGCGATCAAGCTGGTCAAGGCCGGGGTCTTCACCGCGCAGGATTACGGCGATTTCTCGCGCATGGCCAAGGGCGGCTCCTACCTCGCGCCGTACCATAAATTCGACAAGACGCTGCCGGCCGAGGTCAAGGAATTGGTCGAGAGGAAGAAGGCCGAGATCCTCGACGGCAATTTCCGAGTCGACGTGGACGAGAATACGCCGGTCTCGGACTGAGTGCGCCCGCCCCTCCCCCTTGAGGGGAGGGTGGCCCGCAGGGCCGGGTGGGGTCCTCCGCGACGCGCTCCGTCTCTTAAGTCAAAAGTCGAGGCGGTTGAGGCGACCCCTCCCGCCTCGCTTCGCTCGGTACCTCCCCGCAAGGGGGAAGGGTATCCGCGCCATCTCTCACCAGGAGTGCCCTTGCCCGCCCCTCTCATCGAAATGCGCGGCATCACCAAGAGCTTCGGCGCCGTCAAGGCGAACGAGGCCGTCGATCTCAGCGTCGCGCCGGGTGAAATCCTCGGGTTGCTCGGCGAAAACGGCGCCGGCAAGACGACGCTGATGAACGTGCTGTTCGGCGCCTATGCGCCCGACGCCGGCGAGATCCTGGTGCAGGACCGGCCAGTGGCGATCAACAGCTCGGCCGATGCGCTGGCCGCCGGCATCGGCATGGTGCACCAGCATTTTCATCTCGCACCGCGACTTTCGGTGCTGGAGAACCTCTTGATCGGCATTCCCGGCAGATCGGGCCGGATCGACCGCGCCGGGGGGCTGGCGCGGCTCGCCGAGATCGGCCGCCAGCATGGGCTGGCGCTCGACCCGGACCTTCCCGTTTCGGCGCTGTCGGTCGGCGAGCAACAGCGGCTCGAAATCGTCAAGGCATTGTTTCGCGGCGCAAGGCTGCTGATCCTCGACGAGCCGACGGCGGTGCTGGCGCCAACCGAGGTCGACGGACTGTTTTCGGCGCTGCGCTCGATGGCGGCACAGGGGCTCGGCATCATCTTCATCTCGCACAAGCTCAACGAGGTGCGGGCGCTGACGCATCGCTGCGTCGTGCTCAGGCACGGGCGCGTTGCCGGCCGCGTCGATACGCCGGCCAGCACGATATCTTCGGAGATGGCGCGGCTGATGTGCGGCCACGAGATCGTGCCTCCGGCCAGGGGACCGTCGACACCGGGTCCGGCGGTGCTGACCCTCAATGGTATCTCGACATCGCATCATTCCGGCATGGCGCTGCGCGATGTGTCGCTGTCGGTACGCGGCGGCGAGATCCTCGGCATTGCCGGCGTCTCCGGCAACGGCCAGCGGGCGCTTGCCGAGGTCATCTCCGGCGTGCGAGCGCCCGATGCCGGCCGCATGACGATAGCCGGCAAAGCCGTTTCGCGGTTCTCGCCGAGCGCAGTGCAGGCGCTCGGCCTTGGCCGCATCCCGGAAGACCGTATGACGACCGGGCTGGTCACCAATCTGCCGCTTGCCGATTCGATGGTGCTGCCGCGCATCGGCACGGTGGCGTTCAGCCGCAACGGCCTGCTCAGACAGGATGCGATCCGCACCTTCGCCGAGGCGCAGATCAAGGCCTACGATATACGTTGCCCCGGGCCGATGACGCGCGCCGGGGCGCTGTCCGGCGGCAATCTGCAGAAGGCGCTTTTGGCGCGCGAACTCGCCTTCGACCCAAAGGTGCTGATCGTTTCGCAGCCGACACGCGGCCTCGATATTGGTGCCGCGCGCTTCATCCACGAAAAATTCCTCGACATGCGCGCCAAGGGCTGCGGCATTATCGTTATCGGCGAGGACCTGGAAGAGTTGCTGATGCTCTGCGACCGCATTGCCGTGATGTATGAGGGCCGCATCGTCGGCACGCTGAACAGCGCCGATGCCAGCGTCGCCAGACTCGGGTTGATGATGACCGGGGCGGAGGCCTGATGTTCCGTCTCGAGGCCCGCACCTCAACGCCCGCCTGGTTCAATCTGGCGCTGCCGCTGCTCGCCATCGGCGCGACGCTGATCCTGTGCAGCGGCCTCATTGCATTGGCCGGCGCCGGCGTCGTCGAGGCATATGGCGTGATGTTTTCGGCGTCGTTGGGCGACAGCTACGCCATCACCGAAACGCTGGTGCGTGCCGCGCCGATGATCTTCACCGGTCTTGCCGTGGCGGTCGCTTTCCGCGCCAAATTCTGGAACATCGGCGCCGAAGGGCAATTGCTGGCCGGTGCGGTGGCGAGCTGTGCCGTCGGCGCCATCCCGATGCCGGGGCCGCTCGCCATGTTGCTGATGGCGCTGGCGGGCGCCGCCGCCGGCGCGGCCGTCGCCCTGATCCCTGCCACACTGCGGGTAAAATTCAGGGTCGATGACGTGGTCAGCTCGCTGCTGCTCAATTCGGTCATTTTCTACGCGCTGATGGCGCTGATCGAGGGCCCATGGAAGGATAGTTTCAGCGGCTACCCGATCTCGCCGCCGATCGAGGATTCAGCGAATTTCCCAGTGCTGCTCGAAGGCACGCGACTGCATCTCGGCGTCGTCGCGGCGCTGGTCGCCGCACCGGTCATCTGGTTCGTGGTCGCGCGCACGACGCTTGGTTTCCGCATCAGGGTCACCGGCGAGAACCCGGAAGCCGCGCGCTATGGCGGCATCAATGTCGAGCGGGTGCTGATTTCGACGGCGCTGCTATCAGGCGCGCTGGCCGGCCTTGCCGGCGTCGGCGAGGTCGGCGGCGTGCATTTCCAGGTGATGAGCGACATCTCGCCGGGCTATGGCTATTCCGGCATCGTCGTCGCCATGCTGGCGAGGCTCAATCCGCTCGGCGTCGTGCCGGCGGCGATCTTCCTTGCTGCCGTCATGACCGGCGCCGAGGCGATGTCGCGGGCGACCGGCGTTCCGGCCTTCCTCAGCGATGTCATCCAGGGAACGGCGCTGCTCGCCATGCTGGTGGCGCTGCTGTTCACCGCCTATCGCATCCGTCGCGTGGGAATAGCCAAATGAGCGTGGTGCTGGAGCAGATATTCCAGGTCGGCTTCCTGGCCGCCATCATCCGCATCGCCACGCCGCTTGCCTTCGCGACGCTGGGCGAGATGTTTTCCGAGCGCGCCGGCGTGCTCAATCTCGGCATCGAAGGCATCATGCTGTTGTCGGCAATGACCGGCTTCACCGCGGCGAGCCTCAGCGGCAGCCTTTGGCTTGGCGTGCTCGCCGCCGTGCTGACCGGCGCGCTGATGGGCGCCGTGCATGCGCTGTTCACGGTGGCGCTCGGCCTCAGCCAGCATGTCTGCGGCATCGGCGTGACGCTGTTCAGTTCAGGCCTTGCCTATTTCCTCTACAGGCTGATCTTCGGCCAGCAATCGGTACCGCCGAACATCAAGGGGTTCGAGACGCTGCCGATCCCGATATTATCCGGTATTCCGGTGCTTGGGCCGGCGGTGTTCAACCAGTTTTCGCTGGTCTACATGGCAATGCTGTCTATTCCCCTGGCCGCCTTCGTGCTCTACCGCACGCCATGGGGCCTGTCGGTCCGCATGGTCGGTGAAAACCCGCGCGCCGCTGATTCGGCCGGCGTCAGCGTCATCGCTACGCGCTTCCAGGCGGTGATCCTCGGCGGTGCCTTGATGGGGCTGGCCGGTGCCTTCCTGTCGATGGCGCAGTTCAACGCCTTCACCTTCGGCGTGGTTTCGGGGCGTGGCTGGGTGGCGATCGCACTCGTCGTCTTCGGCCGCTGGGATCCATGGCGCTCGGCAGGCGCCGCACTGTTGTTCGCCTTCGTCGACGCGCTGCAATTGCGCATGCAGGCAAGTGGGCTCGGCCACATTCCTTATGAGGCGTTCCTGATGCTGCCCTTCATCTTCACCATCGTCGCCATGGCGGTGATGTCGCGCAATGCGGTGGCTCCTTCGGCACTGCTCAAGCCGTTCCGGCGCGAAGAGCGGTAGCGGCGCGCCGTCCTTCACATCGCGGTAAAGCCGTTATCCACGAACAGATGGGCGCCGTTGACGAAGCTGGCCTCGTCGCTGGCCAGGAACAGGGCTGCCCTCGCCACCTCTTCCGGCTCGCCGATCCGCCCCTGCTGCGCCGCCATTGCCGCGTCTGAGACATCGACGCCGAGTTTGTCGAGATCGGCGACCTCGCGCAGGCCATGCGGCGTCCTAATGAAGCCGGGGCAGACCGCATTGCAGCGGACGTTGCGGTCGCGGAATTCGACGGCAATGGCACGCGCGAACATGTGGCAGGCACCCTTGGTGGTGTCGTAAAGCACCTCCATCGGCGTCGCCGCCACCGCCGAGATCGACGAGGTGCAGACGATGGAACCGCCGCCGGCGGCGATCATGCCGGGCAGCACGGCGCGCGTCATCAGGAACATCGAACGCACATTGACGGCATGCAGCCAGTCCCATTCCTGCAGCGTGGTCTCCAGGAAGGGTTTGATGACGATGGTGCCGGCATGGTTGAACAGAACCGTGACCGGGCCGAATTTTTCCATCACGCCCTTCACCGCCGCTTCGACCTGCCGCTCGTCCGATACGTCGGCGACCCAGTGCTCGGCGACCTGGCCGCGTTGCCTGATTGCCGCTGCGGTGGCAGCCGCCGCTTCGCCGTTGCGGTCGATGATCGCCACCTTGGCGCCCTCCGCCGCGAAAAGCTCCGAGGCCGCACCGCCCATTCCCGTCGCGCCGCCCGAAATGATGGCGACCTTGCCGGCCAGTCTTGTACCCATGTTTTGCTCCCTGCTGCCTTGCCGTGACGTCGCGGCTTTCCGCTCAAGCAGCGATGCTATCCCTCATCCATTGGATGGCCAAGGAGCCACAGACACATGGACCGGACGTTTTCTGCCGTCACCCCGGCACGCCTCAAAAAGGCAGCGCTAAGCAGTAAAAGCACTAATTTGTCTAGCAGTTGGAGAAAATTGTTCTAAAGATCGCGCGAAAATAGCACTCGACAAAGTCTACTGATTTTATAGATTAAGCGCCGAGACGGAGGTCGATATGTCCTATAGCCAGAACGCTCAGACTGCCCGCAAAGGCCAAAGGCTGAGTTCCGACCAGGTATGGCGGCCGGCCTACGCCGGCGCTTTCGCTTATCTCGTCTTTGCCCTTGCGTTCGTATTCACCGGGGCAGTGGTACTGGGGCTGATCCCCTGATTTGTAAAGGCTCTGATCGTCGAGGCTTCATCGGGATAGCGGCCTGCCGTTTGCAGAAATTCCGGAGTTGAATGAACCGAATGCCGGTGCGCTTTCGCGCGCCCTGATTCAACGTGATGGAGGAGATGGCAATGCCGATCGAGTTCACGCATGTTCCCGGTAAGATCCACGCTGCCGACGCCAGCTTTTTCTACGACTTTGTCGAGACCGCGACGAAGCTGTCACTGATCGAGGATGCCGGATTCCAGAAGATCGTCATCGACGACCAGGCCGGGCTGCTGACCAATATGGACCTTGCCGCCCAGACGCTGGACCGGACCTCCTCCCTCGAGGTCGTGCTCACGCATTGGGCGGGCGTGATCGAACCAACCGTGGCGGCGCGGCAGCTCGCTGCCCTCGACGCGAGAAGCCGTGGCCGGCTGTCGCTCAGGATGCTCAGCGAGCCGCTGAGCGACGACGATGCCGAGGCACGTCCGGCCGGCCATACGGTGGTCTGGCAACGCATCGACGAATATCTGGTGCTACTGAAGCGGTTGTGGTCGAACGACAGGCCGTTCGACCATGAAGGCGCCTTTTACAGCGTCAACGGCGGCTATGTGCCGCGCAAGGGGCCGCATGGTGCCGACGTGACCATCCGCATGGGCGGACAGTCGGGCACGGCGCTCAGGGTCGCGGGCAGGCATGCGGATGTGTTCGAGCTGGCGCCCGGCTCGCTTGCAGAAATCCGACAGTCAATGGAGCGCGTACGCGGCGCTGCCGCCGAACACGGTCGGGCCGGCAAGCTGCGTTTCGCGCTTCCCGTCCGAATCCGTTCGGAAGACCGAATCCGTTCGGAAGATAAGCCGGCCGCTTCCTGCCAGAAGGCGCTCGAACTTGCCGGGCCGCCGGCGCAGGTCGCGCTGTCGCTGCTTTCCTACGCCGCTTTGGGGATCAAGGAGTTCATGATCGTCGGCGTCGACAGGCCGCGCGAGATTGCGACTGCCGGCCGCGAGGCGATCGCACTGCTGCGCAACTCGCTGGCGCGGCGCGAGGCCGATATCCCTCAGCCGGGGGCGTTTGCGTCCCGTGCGACACAGGGCGCGAGAGCCGGCTGCTGAAGAGCCCCCGTCGTCCCGCGCCTTGCTGACGGGTCTACCACCATTCCGGGAAAGCCGCGTGAGCGGCCCTGGCCAGCGTCGGGATTTCCTGATCGGGAACGGAGCTGTAGGGCCAGAGCAGTCGCGGGCCGAGTGGCGCCCAGCCGCCGGCCGCCGCCATCGCCTTGTCGAGCGCTGCATCGCTGACATTGTAACGGGTGCGAAACGGTAGGACATGTGCGGCGAGGAAGGCCTGTATGCGGGCCTCGACCTCGGCAGCGGCGGCCATGTCGGTGCGGATCATCTGCCACCACTGTACCGCACCCTTCGGGTTGAGGCAGGCAACGTTGGAATAGCTGCCATGGGCTCCCCCAGCATAGCCTGTCGCCAGCGTGTGGCCGGGGACGAAGACGGAGAATCCGTCCAGTTTGTGGCGCATATCGGCATACCAGTCGGCGTCACCGCCCGGCAGTTTGGCGCCGACCAGCGACGGCACGGCCGCGCGCAGCCGGGCGATGCCTTCGAGTGTCAGGCGACGCTTGGCGTGCGGCGGGTTGTAGAGCACCAGCGGCGTTTCGGGCGCGGCCTCGCAGAGGCGGCCGACAAAACGCATGACCTCGTCGTCGCTGGGCGGCCACCAGTCGGGCAGTGTGAATTGCACCGCCGCCGGGCCAAACGCCGAGACCCGCGTCAGCCGCTCCAGTGCGACGCGCGGATTGGACTGGCTGATGCCGATCTGGAAAGGAAGGCGCGCGCCGCCGGCTGTTGCGGCGACCAGCCCACAAAGCCGGTCGAATTCGGGCTCGGTCTGGCAATGGAATTCGCAGGCCGTGCCATTGGAATAGACGCCGTCGACGCCTGACGCGCAAAGCCGCGCGATCGTCTCTTCCGTCGCCTGCCAGTCGATCGCTCCGCGATCGTCGATGGCCAGCATCACCGCGCCCCAGACGCCGCGCGGTGCGTGTGCGGGCAAGCGGGCCAGATGGTCGTCGAGGTCAGCGTGCACCGGCGATCTCGTGTTCGTGGCGGGTTTCGTTCGACGCGAAGGCAGCCTCGATAATGCCGATGATCTTGCGTGCATAGAGACCGTCGACCGGCACCGGCGTGTCGTCGGCAATGGCATCGCGCATCGCGCTCCATTCGCGCACCAGCGCGTTGTGCATCCAGTTCGGTTCGAATGAACCGGGCAACTCGGTCCAGACCGTATCGCGTCCAAGCATCGTGCCGCGATCCATGTCGATGCGCAGCGTTCCCTGCTCGCAGACCAGATCCATGGCGTAGGTGGTAGCGCCGGTGCGATAGCCGATGCTCTGCACCTGGCCGATGCCGCCGCCGGCGAAGCGCAGCCCAAGCAAGGCGCTGTCGTCTGCTTCCTGGTCATGGAACTTGGCGCCGAGCATGCCGCTCACCGACACGACATCGTCATCCATCAGCCAGACCAGGCGGTCGAGCGCGTGGATGCCGGCCGTCAGCAGCATGCCGCCGCCGGTCGACTTGCGCAGATGCCAGTCGCGGCGATTGTGCTCCATCCATAGCTTGATGATCCAGCTCGATCCGATGAGCGGCCGGCCGAGCTCTCCTTGCTCCAGCTTCTGCCTGGCTGCCATGCAGGGCAGGGCGAAATGCATGAGATGGGCGACCATCAGCTTGACGCCGCTATCGGTTACGGCGGCGTTGATCGCGTCGCAGGCAGCCGCCGTCGGCGCCATCGGCTTTTCGAGCAGGATGTGCTTGCCGGCGTTTGCTGCGCCGATGGCCATTTCGGCATGGAGATGGTGCGGGGTGGCAATGAGGACCGCGTCGACCTCCTTGTCGTCCAGCAGCTTGCGCCAATCAGTGTAGCCGCAGCCGCCATATTCGGCGGTGAAGCGCTCCAGCGCATCGGCATTTCCACGAGAGGCGGCGACGAGACGAATGTCTCCCACCTCACGGATTGCCCGCGCATGGGCTGCGCCGAAATCGCCGACGCCGATAATTCCTATTCCAATCATGATCCTGCCTTTTCATAAGCGGCGTCGATCAGAGACATCGCCGCAACATAATCCTCGATGGACACCGGCGGAGGCGCCTTTCTGGCCAGCCGGTCAAGCGTATCGCGCATGAACAGACGATAGCGCGTTGCCGGCAGTTCGACCGGCAAATCGGCAACGGCCGCATCGTCGAGCGTTGCGCAGGTGGCATGGTCGCCATGATCGATGAGGGTGGCATTGGCACTGACGATACGCCACTCGAAGTCACCGCCGGGGCGCATCGAGGCAAAGGTGTAACCGGCCTCGACGATGAACACCGCGCCGGCCTCGTCTTCCAGCACCAGCAGCGCATGGTCCTCGACCGGGCCGGGATGAATGCGGTTCGCGATCGAAACGCTTTTCAGGCCGAGCTTGCCGGTTGCGAGGCTGAGTGCCGCGTCGACGCCGTGTATGCCGAGATTCCTCAACGCACCCCCGCCGCCAACCGCCGGATCGACGACCCAGGCGACACCGTCGGCGATGTAGCGTTGCGGCGGGCCGTTGACCAGCCGGAACTGGCAATGCGCCACCGGCCCGGCGCGACCTTGCCGGCGCAGCCGTTCAAAGCCGGCAACGGCCGGCCCGAAACGGTTGGGCAGGGGAACAGCGACAAAAGCCTGGTGCTGCCTGGCAAGCTCGCGCAGCGCCATCAGTTCCCTCGTATGGCTGGCCGCCGGCTTCTCCAGGATCAGCGGTATCCCTGCCGCGATGATCGCGCGTGCCCGCGCCGGCACCATCGAAGGGTGCCCCATCAACAGGATCGCATCCGGCGGGCTGGAGAGTATCTCCGTGAAATCTTTGATAAACGGCAGATCGTGGTGCGCGGCGAACCCATGCGCTTGGCCAGGATCCTCGTCCCAGATGCCGGCGATCTCCGCACCGTAAAAGCGTGCGGCGTCGAGGTGCATTTCGGCGTGCCAGTGGCTCGAGCCGGCGAGGGTAATCTTCATTCGAAGGCAGTAGGTTTGTTATGGGCTTGCAGGATATCCTACAAGTAGCTATACGACAAGCGGGCAGGCTAATCCGGCGGATGATGAAAGCAGTGGGATGGCGGAACTGAAGTCGATCGAACCGTTGAGCAGACCGCCGCTTCTTCACGTCACCGTGCAGGAAAGCCTCAGGGCCTATATCGAAAGCAACCAGCTCAAGGCAGGCGATCCCTTGCCGCCGGAAACGTTCCTGGCGCAGCGGCTCGGCGTCGGCCGCAACTCCGTGCGGGAAGCCATCAAGGCGCTGGAATCGATCGGCATCCTGGAGACGCGGCGCGGCATCGGCGTCTTCGTCAAGGAGTTCTCGTTCAAGCCGCTGCTGGATAACCTGGCATACGGCTTGCAGGATTCGCTGCGCGATGTCGAAGAGCTGCGCGAAATCCGCCGCGTGCTGGAAACCGGCCTCATCGCCAAGACGATCGAGATGATCAGTGCCGAGGATATCGAGGCGCTGCGCCAGTTGACCGAGCGCATGCGGCAACGTGCCGAGCGCCATGAGAGCTTCGCCGAAGAGGACCAGCAATTCCACCAGCTGCTGTTCCGCTGCCAGAACAATCACATGCTGAGCGCACTGATCGACATCTTCTGGACGGCGTTCGACAAGGCCTCGAATTTCACCAATCTCGATAATCCGACGCCGCTGGCGACATGGCGCGACCATCACGAGATCGTCGAGGCTGTCGCCGCCAAGGATGTCGACCAGGCGCGTCGGCGGCTCGACGACCATTACCGGGGGATCCAGCAGGTTATCGCCAAAAACCGAGCAAGCTGAAGAACAACCTGAATATGCCAAGGGAGGAAACCATGCGCATCAGGACCATCGCATTCTCAGTCGCCGGGCTGCTGCTCGCCAGCATTGCCCCATTGACCAATGTCCAGGCACAAAGCGCCAAGACCATTGCGGGCGGCTTCGACGTCGGCCCGGGCGGTTTTCCCAAGAACTTCAACCCGCTGGTCGCGACCGGCGGCTACACCTGGCTCAGCACCTATTTCGAACCGCTGGTCATCTTCAATGCCGGGCTGACCGAGATCGAAGGCGACCTCGCCAAGGACTACAAGATCAGCGACGACCAGCTGAGCTATACGTTCAACCTGGTCAACGAGACCTGGCATGACGGCAAACCGTTCACCTCGAAGGACGTCAAGTTCACCCTCGAGCTTGCCAAGAACAAGGCCTCCGGCAGCCTGTTTGCCGCCCGCCTCGCCAACATCGCCTCGGTCGATGCACCGGATGACCACACCGCAGTGGTGAAGCTATCGAAACCGAACGGCTCGTTTCTATCCATCCTCTCGCAGCTAATGATCCTGCCGGAGCATGCCCTGGCCGCTCTGCCGCCGGAATCACTGGCGACAAGCACCTGGTGGTCGACCGCTCCGGTTGGCACCGGCCCGTTCAAGTTCAAGCGCTACGTGACCGACCAATATGTCGAACTGGCAGCCGATGACGACTATCGCAGCGGCAAGCCGAAGGTAGACGTGCTCATCAACCGCTATTTCGAGTCGCCGGCGGCGGCCGTCGCCGCGCTCCGCGCCGGCGAGATCCAGTTCACCTATGTCGAGCCCGACGATGCGGCATCCTTCAAGAGCGACAGCAATTTCAAGGTGATCGAAGGTGCCTCGTACGTGGTCAACTATATCGGCCTGAACCAGAAGGTCGACCTGTTTAGGGATATCCGTGTCCGCCAGGCGATTATGTATGCGATCGATCGCAACGCCATCATCGACAGCCTCTACGGCGGTGCCGCCAAGCCAGCCAATTGCGGCTATGTCGCGCCGCATCTCGTTCCGGCAGACCTCGAACCCTATGCCTACGATCCGGCAAAGGCCAAGGCGCTGCTGACCGAGGCGGGCTGGGACAAGATCAATGGCGACAAGCCGATCACCTTGCTGACCTATTACGGCTCGCCGCAAGCCGCCAACGTGATGGCCGCTGTCCAGTCGATGCTGGCCGAGGTCGGCATCAATGTGGTGCCGCGCGTCGTCGATACGCCGACCTACAATGGCATCGTCTACAAGCAAGGCACGCCGGACTGGAATGCATTTCCGATGGTTTATGCCGGCCTGCAGAACGGCCCCAACCCGGCCGGCCTCAATCCCGGCCTCAACAAGTCGCAGATTCCGCCGGCAGGCTTCAACACCATGCGCATCGAGTTCGACGACCTGAGCACCGCGTTGGACGCCGCGCTCGGCCAAACCGATCCGGCCAAGCTCGATCAATCCTGGCAGGAGGTCTGCAAGGTCATGAACAAGGAGCTACCCTGGGCGACGTTGTGGGTGGCCAACCGCTATGGCGTGGCCTCCAACAAGCTGCGTGACTTCGTCTGGACGCCGGCGCCGGGCGGCGGTCCTTATGCAGCTCACCCCGAGCGCTGGGACATCCAGTAAGAACTCCGCAACCAAGCGAGCAGGCGGAACCACTTTGGCGCCGCCTGCCACGGCCACGGAAAGCCCATGTTGAGCTTCATCGCCCGCCGCAGCGCCACAGGACTGCTGATGCTGGTCGCGCTCAGCGTCCTCATCTTCATCCTGCTGCGGCTGGCGCCGGGCGATCCGATCGACGCCTATATCAACCCGTCGGTCCCCATGTCGGCTTCCGACCTCGAGGGCCTGCGCGAACGGCTCGGGCTCGATCGGCCGCTTCCCGTGCAATATCTCGCCTGGCTGCGCGCGGCGCTGAGCGGTGACTTCGGCTATTCGATCCAGCGCAGCGGCGTTGCCGTGCTGCCACTGGTCATGGAACGCATCGGCCCGACGGCGCTGCTGATGGGCACGGGCCTGGCGATCGCCATCGTGCTCGGCATTTCCGCCGGCATTTTCAGCGCGGTGCGCCGTAACGAACCGTCCGACATCGCGCTGTCGGTGCTGTCGTTTATCGGTATCTCCAGCCCGGCTTTCCTGACGGCGCTGCTCGGTCTCTATTTCTTCTCAGTGCTGCTGCGCTGGGCGCCGTCCGGCGGCATGCACACGGCCGGCGCGCCGTTCTCGATGACGGATGTGCTAGCGCACCTCATCCTGCCCGCCTGCCTGCTGTCCATCGGCCATGCCGCGCTGATCATGCGCTACATGCGCGCTTCGCTGCTGGAAGTGCTCAACCAGGACTACGTGCGGACGGCGCGCGCCAAGGGCGTGCGCGAGTTCTGGGTGATCATCAAGCACGCCACCCGCAATGCGCTCTTGCCGGTCATTACCCTGATCGGCTCGACCGTCGGCATCGCCGTCGGCGGCGCCATCTTCCTGGAAAGCGTGTTCAACTGGCCGGGCATGGGACTGCTTCTGGTCAACGCCGTCGGCACCCGCGATTACCCGGTGATCATGGGCGCTACCCTGGTGATCGGCGTTTGCGTCATCCTGGTCAACCTCTTGACCGACGTCGTCTATGCCGTCGTCGACCCGCGCATTCAGGTGGCATGATGGCAATCACCGCGCCAGATCCTACAGTTGACCCGACAGCCGTGCCGAAAGCCAAAGGCCCGCTTCGCCGCGCGTTCGACCGCTTTTTTGAAAACCGAGCGGCACGCGCCGGGCTTTTGATCGTCATCCCGATCCTGTTGGCGGTTTCGACCTATCCTCTGTGGTGGCCGTTCGGCCCGAACGCCATCGACCTCAGGGCGATGAACAAGGCGCCGTCCGCCATTCATTGGCTGGGCAGCGATGGCGTTGGGCGTGATGTCATGGCACGGTTGCTGCAAGGCGCGCGGATCTCACTGCTGGTTGCTATCTGTTCGGTTGCCATCTCGACCGTCATCGGCTTCCTGATCGGCGCCGTCGCCAGCTTTGGCGGGCGTCTCGTCGACGGAACGGTGATGCGCCTGGTCGATCTGGCGATGACGCTGCCGCCGGTGATCTTCCTGCTGGTGCTGGCTTCGATTGCCGGCACCGGCATCGCCCCGACCATCCTGGTGATCTCGCTGCTCTCCTGGCCAGTGCTGTCGCGCATGGTGCGCGCCCGGCTGCTCGAACTGCGCGAGCGCGATTTCGTCGTTGCGGCCCGGGGCATGGGCGCGGGGCTGCCGCATCTGCTGTTCCGGCATGGCCTGCCCAACTGCATCGATATCCTGGTCGTCTACGCCACCTTGCAGATCGCCAACGCTATCCTGCTCGAAGCCGGCCTGTCCTTTCTCGGCCTTGGCATCGCACCGCCAGAAGCCAGCTGGGGCAACATGCTCAATCTCGCCCGCTCCACCGTCGTGCTGGAAAATTACCCGTGGCAATGGATGTTCCCGGGCGCCGCACTGGTGCTCACCGTCCTCGCCATCAATTTCATCGGCGACGGCTTGCGCGATGCATTCGATCCTCGCTCCGATCTCAACTGACCTCAAAGGTTCATCAAAATGCCCCTGTTTACCGGCGTCGTGCCACCTGTCGTCACCCCGCTCAATGCCGATTTCAGCATCGACTTCCCGTCGTTCACCCGCACCATCGAGAACCTGCTCGACGGCGGTGTCCACGGGCTGTTCGTGCTCGGCTCGACCAGCGAGGTGGTCTTCCACGACGAGGCAGGCCGCAGGGCCATCCTCGAGCATGCAGTCAAGGTCAATAACGGCCGGGTTCCGATCTTCGCTGGGGTCATCGACCCGACGACCGATCGTGTCATCAACCACGCACGCATCGCCAGATCGGCCGGCGTCGACGCTATTGTTGTCACCGCGCCGTTTTATACCCGCACCAGCCAGCCGGAGATCGGCGACCACTTCCGCTATATCAAGGATGCGATCGACATTCCCGTCATCGCCTACGACATCCCGGTCTGCGTTCACGTCAAGCTGGAGCGCAAGACCACGGTCGGCCTCGCCAGGGAAGGCGCCATCGCGGGCATCAAGGATTCCAGCGGCGATGACGGCAATCTGCGTTACGTGCTCAAGGATATGGCCGACGATCCGGGTTTCTTCGGCATGACCGGCTCCGAGATCCTGGTCGACAGTGTGCTGGCCATGGGCGCGCATGGCGTCGTGCCGGGCCTCGCCAATGTCGACCCGCATGGTTACGTCAGGCTGTGGAAGCTGACGCAGGCCGGCCAGCATGCCGAAGCACGGCTAGAGCAGGAGCGATTGTTGAAACTGTTCGAGATCGTCTGGATCTCGCTCGGCAGGACAAGCGCCGGCTCGGCCGGCGTCGGCGCCTTCAAGGCAGCGATGAAGAGCCTCGGCATCATCGCCTCGAACACCATGGCGCGGCCGCAACGCAGTCTGAACGGGAAGGAAACCGCAAAGATCGACATGATCCTTCGCGACGTGGGGCTGCTCCGCTGAGTGTCGCGCCGATACTCTCGATTTCCGGCCTGCGCGCGGTGTTCCGCATTGCGGGGCGCGACATCGCGGCGGTAACGGATGTCGACCTGACGATCGGCTCCGGCGAGACGGTGGCGCTCGTCGGCGAATCCGGATCCGGCAAATCCGTCACCAGCCTGTCGATCATCGGCCTGTTGCCGAAAAGGGTCGGGCATATCTCTGAGGGGTCGATCGCGCTGCGGCGCAAGAACGGCACGGTCACCGAGCTGACCAGCCTCGATGCCGAGTCGCTGCGCAAGATACGCGGCAACGAGATCGGCATGGTGTTCCAGGAGCCGATGGCCAGCCTCAACCCGGTCTACACGATCGGCGAGCAGATTGCCGAGCCGATCCGCATCCATCTCGGCAAATCGCATCGCGAGGCAGAAGCAGACGCGGTGCGGCTGCTGGAGCAGGTCGGCATTCCCGATCCGAAGCGGCGGGCGCGACAGTATCCGCACGAGCTGTCGGGCGGGATGCGCCAGCGCGCCACTATCGCCATGGCCCTGTCCTGCGATCCAGGCTTGCTGATCGCCGATGAGCCGACAACCGCGCTGGACGTCACAATCCAGGCCCAGATTCTCGATCTTTTGGCCGAGCTGCAGGCGCAGCGCGGCATGGGCATCCTGTTCGTCACTCACAATCTCGGCGTCGTAGCCGAAATTGCCGACCGGGTAGCGGTGATGTATGCCGGGCGTATCGTCGAAACAGGTCCGGTGAGCGAAGTGTTCACCCGCCCGCGTCATCCCTATACGGCGGGGTTGATGCGCTCGGTGCCGAGGCTCGGCGAGGCCACGGCGCTGAAGATAGCGGGGACGCCGCTGCCGACCATTGCCGGAAATGTTCCGTCGCTCGCCTTGCTGCCCAAGGGCTGTTCCTTCGCGCCGCGCTGCCCGATGGCTATCACTGCCTGCCGCGCCGCGGTGCCGCCATTGTTTGCGGCGACGCCGACCCAGCAAAGCCGCTGCGTGCGCTGGGAGGAGCTCTGATGGAGGGCGCCCCGTTCCTATCGGTCAAAAACCTGACCAAGCATTTTGCGCCGACCGCGTTTTCGCGCGGCCCCATCGTCAGGGCACTGGAGGATATTTCGTTCGAGGTCAGGCGTGGTCAGGTGGTCGGGCTGGTCGGCGAATCCGGCTCCGGCAAGACCACGATCGGCCGCTCGGTGCTGCGTCTGATCGAGCCGACATCCGGCCAGATCAGCTATGGCGGCACCGACATCACCAGGCTGGGTGCCGCCCAGTTGCGCCGCCAGCGCCGCAAGATGCAGTATATTTTCCAGGATCCCTTCGCCAGCCTGTCGCCGCGCATGACGATCGGGCAGATCCTCACCGAAGGCTTGGACATTCAAGGCATTGGCAGGAAATCCGAGCGGCGGGCGAAGGCCGAGAAGGCACTTGCCGCGGTCGAGTTGCCGGTCGACGCCTATGATCGCTACGCCCATGAATTCTCGGGCGGCCAGCGCCAGCGCATCGGCATCGCCCGGGCGCTGACGCTCGAGCCGGAATTCATTGTCGCCGACGAGCCGGTCTCGGCGCTCGACGTCTCGATCCAGGCCCAAATCATCAATTTGTTGCGCGACCTGCAGCTCCGGCTTGGGCTGACCATGCTGTTCATTTCGCACGATCTGGCCGTGGTCGAGTACATCTGCGACACGGTCATCGTGCTCTATCTCGGGCGCATCATGGAGGTTGCGCCGGCGGCCGAGCTCTATGCCCGGCCGCAGCATCCCTATACGCGCGCGCTGCTGTCGGCCATTCCGTCGCTCGATCCGTTGGCCAGGCAAGACCGGCAGGTGCTCAAGGGCGATATTCCCAGCCCGGCAAACCCGCCGTCGGGCTGTGTTTTCCGGACCCGTTGCCCGTTTGCGCTGGAGGCTTGCGCCGGGGCTGTGCCGCCGCTGAGGGCGACAGCCGAGGGTCATCTGAAGGCCTGCATCCGCGACGACATCGCTTAGGTTTTTTGCCCTGTGCCTACGCGAGAACTTGGGCGAGATGGACAAGGTCGTCGGCCACAAAGTCCCAGCTCTCAAGAGGCGAGAGATCGGTCGTCTGCGCCGGACCATGCTCTTTCGGCCGAGCAACAAAAGCGGTTCCGATACCGCACCTTCGTGCCGCAGCCAGGTCGTCGTTATGCCCGGCGACTAACACGGCCTCCGAAGGTCGCACCCCCAGGATCTCCACTGCGCGGAGATAAGCCTGTGGCGCAGGCTTGTAGGTGCCGAACACATCCGAGCCAAGGACGGTGTCCCAAGGCAGGCCGGCGCGCTTGGCAATATCCAGTAACAGCCGGGTATTGCCCCCGGACAACGGCGCGATGATGAAGCGTTCCCTCAGCCTCGCAAGGCCTTTCAGCGAATCGGGCCACGGCTCCAGCCGATGCCAGGCGAGATTGAGTTCCTCAACTTCGGCGGCCGGCAGCTCGGATGGGGTCAGCCCGAACTGGACGAGAGCGGCGTCCAGATTCTCCCGGTTTATCCCGTCGAGTGAAACGAAAGGCCGGTGCCCTGTCCGCACCGCTTCGGTCGAGGCGTCATAACGCAACGCCCATGCATCGGCGAATTCACCGGGATCGACCTGCTGTGCACCATTTCGCGCGAGGAAGGCGCCGGCCTCCCTTGCGATACCGCTGCGCCAGTCAACGACGGTTCCCAGAACATCGAAGAATAGGACTCGAATAGTGGTCATATTGAGCTTCCGGTCGGGGTTGCGGTGCGTGTCCTGCCGCATCGGTCGCGATAGGACGGATCGACCTCGTCGAGCTGCTGATCAGATAGTCGAAATGTTTAAAAGCCTGATCGCGAAGGTGGTTCCCCCAACCTCATTGAAACGTCATCGACGCCAACCCATATGCAATCGGCGTCGGATGTTTCCTCCCATTCGTCCGGCGCGTTCCCCTCTGAAGGTTTTCGACCTTCACATCTGGCCGGGCTTGCAGCCCGGCCTTTTTTCTGCCGGGCTCGGTGAGCGAGCCGAGATCATGGCGCAGGCGTGCCGGGCGTATCGATGCGTTTGGTCAGCGCCGCGGGATCGCCAAGCACGCGCAGCGTCTTCAGTCGCGCGGTGCCGCCGGCGACGACCGAGACGGCTGATGCGGGTACGTCAAGCGCCTTGGCGACCAGCCTTTCCAGCGCTCGATTGGCGGCCCCGTTTTCCGGCACGGCGCGGACACGGGCTTTTAAATAGCTTCGCCCATCCGCCGATGTCTCGATGCCTTCCAGCCTGTCCATCGCTGATTTCGGCGTCAGCCGGACGAACAGGTCGATGCCGTCGGCGCGAAGTCGAAAGAAACGGTTCGTCCCGTGACTCACATCGATCCGATACCGAACATCGGCTGAACCGTCGTGTCTAGGAAGACGCTGATAAATGTCAGCGCCAGCAACAGGATGATCGGCGAGATATCGATGCCGCCAAGGTCCGGGAGAATGCGGCGGATCGGCCGCAATGCCGGCTCGGTCAGTCGATAGAGCATGTTGCCGATCGAGTCGACAAGCTGGTTACGCGAATTGACGACGTTAAAGGCGTAAAGCCAAGAGAAGATAGCCGCGCCAATCACAATATACCAATAGATATTAATCGCGGCATGCAGCGTGTAAAAGACTGCGATCATCGGTTGCTCCTTGCGAACGCCCGACATGTAGCCACTGCAGGGGAAAGCGGCAAGAGCCGCCTCTGCCGCATGGCGAAGCCGGACCAGCGGCAGACGAGAATTCGGCGACACGCACAGCCTTGACAGGAAACCTCAGCGGCCGATAAAAGCCCCATCCGCTGGACGGGGCTGTAGCTCAGCTGGGAGAGCGCGTCGTTCGCAATGACGAGGTCAGGAGTTCGATCCTCCTCAGCTCCACCAGCGGATTTTTCGAATCCCCTTGCCTGGTTGCATGCCGAAGACAGCGGCCTTGGGCGTTGTTCCGCTTGCGCAAGCTTACTCGGGCAGGGGCGATTTCGCGACGCCGAGAGAAGGCCGCTCGCGACTTGCGGCCATCGACCGGCGTTTACGAACGCGTTAGGCATCGGGCGGCAAAGATCAGCCTCTCAGGTCGCTCGTCCGGCAGGCCAGAGGGCGTTGCCTCCTTCTCCAACCTTCCGAACGACCCCCTAACCTTGCTGCGCTGAGCGTCGCTTCGGCACCATGACCACCTCGAAAAACGCCCCGTAAGCCATCCGTAAGCCACGTTATCGGAACCTCACCCCGTCGATAAAAGTCGATTGCCGCAGGCCCTTCGCCTGTGTCCATCGATCAGGCGGCGGGGGTTTGAAATGGCGGCTACTTCAGCACTTCGAGACAAAATCCGCGACGCCGGACCGAGCGCGCAGAGCGGTTCCAAAGGTTCTCAGCGCGGCCGGCACACAGCACCACCGGCAGCCTGCAAGCGCAGTTCCAGCGCGTCTTCAGGGCGTGCCGGCCGAAGCCCGCCAGGCTCTCGCAAACAGCTTGAATCGGCACATGCCTGCAATCGGCTCTAGGGGGAAGAGCCGATGTCGAAGCTTCACGCCAACCTGCTTCTCCTGCTTGCCGCCGCTTTGTGGGGTTTCGGCAATGTCTCGCAGAAGACTGTGCTCGGATATCTCGACCCGCTGAGCGCGGCCGGCATGCGCTGCCTGATCGCCGGACTTCTGGTGCTGCCGCTGATGATTGGAGAAAGCCGGGTAGCGAAGACCAAAGGTTTTCGCGCCAGCTTGGCAAGGGTCGGCGCGCTATTCGCCATTTCGATCGTTCTGCAGCAGATTGCCTATCTCGGCACCTCGGTCACCAATGCCAGCTTCCTGATCAGCACCGCGACCGTGATGACGCCGGTTGCAGCGTGGGTTCTGGTCGGGGAGCGGCTGACCGCGACGGTCGGGTTTGCCGCCGGCATGACCCTGATCGGCGCGCTGCTATTGTCTGGCGGCATCGCCGGCTTCAATGGCAACGACACGACGGTGGTGCTGTCGGCCGCATGCTATGCATTGTGGACGGTCGAGCTCGGCCGCCACATGCAAACCCATGGGCGCCCGTTTGCCACCATGGCGGCGCAGTTCCTCGGCACTGCGGCGGTCACCCTGCCGCTAGCCCTCTCGCATGGCAATTTGTCGGTCGCGACGGCACTCGACGCCTGGCCGCAACTGCTTGTGCTCGGCGTGTTCTCGACTGCCGCCGGCTTCGGCATCCAGACCGTTGCCCAGCGCTTTACCTCTGCCAGCCACGCAGCGGTGATCGTCAGCGCCGAAAGCCTGTTCGGCGCGACTGGCGCCGCCCTTTTTCTCGGTGAGCGGATCTCGCCCATGGGGGCTCTCGGCGCGATGATGATGCTCGGCACCATCCTCTATCTCGTCACCTCGCCCGGGCCGGCGAATCCGGCCGATCCCGTCATATCATCGCTGGAGGGAGCTCCATGAGCTTTGCCGACGCGAGCGGATTCCAGGCTGGGCTTGCGCTCGGCATGGCCTCGATGGCCTCGATAGGGCCGAACAACCTGATGATGATCAGGGAAGGCTTGCTGCGCGGGCGGGTGATGTTCGTGGCGAGCCTGGTGTGGGCGACCTATGTCGCCCTGATCGCCATCTCCTATATGCTCGGCAGCTCGATCGCCGGCCTCGATCCCTCACTCGGAACGGCGCTCTCCTGGCTTGGCCTGGCGGCGGTCTCCTGGTTTGCGGTGAAATCCTTTCGTGCAGCATTGGCCGTCGGCGAGGCCGAGGACCGCTCCGGCAAGGCCGAGACCAGCCGCTCCTGCGTAGCCCGCGTCATGGGCGTGGTCGGGATGAACCCGCTGACCTACGTCGAGCGGCTGTTCGTGCCGGCGGCGTTCGGCCAGTCTTTCGCTGCGAGTGGTACGCAGCTCGAATTCATGGTGACGCTGATCCTGATGTCGGCGCTCGGCTGTTACGGCTATGCGCTCGGCGGCGGCCTCGTGGCGCCGCTGCTGCGCAGCCGTGCCAGCCTGCGCATCTTCGATCTCATCTCCGGGCTCATCCTGTCCACCGTCGCATTGGTCATGGCCGTGGGGCTCGTCTCGCCATGACCGCCCGTAGCAAACGCCCGCTCATCGTGCCGTCAAATGCCACCGCAGCTGAAAAGGAGGATCCAATGCAATTCGACAACGACCGTGCGCCGTTCGGCCGGCATTTCGCGCTTTCAATCTGGAACGACGCGCCGGCCAGCTGGCGTGATGCCTCCGGGCTGGTCGATCGCCTCTCCTTCGAGCCGTCGATTATCGACTTAAAACCGAAATCTGCCGGCCCCAGTCGGACCGCCCGGGCGGTGTCGCGATTTGCGGCTGCCATCCGGGCGCGCATTTCCGGTCCGGGCGGCTACTACAATCTTGGCAACGCGCTGGGGCTGGCAATGGGCGTGGCGATGCACTCACCACCGGCCCTGAATGGGGTGCCGGCACCCTGTTCGACTATTTTGCCGGCAGCGGCAGCGCCGTGGCGTTGACGCTGGCGACGTCGATCTTCTTCTGCAGCGGCGAAGTCTATCACCGCGCCTGGGCTGGCCGCGATGTCCCCGATCCGGCGCTTAACCGGCGCGCCGATCTCCTGTCGGGGCTCGGCGCGATCGGGCTCGGCGTAGCGCTGTTCCTGCTCGGCCAACCGGTGCTGGCTGCGACTGCCGGACTGCTGCATGCGTTGGGAAAATTCGGCAGCGCCGTGCCCGGCATGATTGTGCCCGGCTGGCCGGCCAGGTGGCCCGATCCGTTCCGCAGTGCAGTGTTGGCCAGCCGCCTGCCTGCGGCATTGGCGGCAGCCCTTTCGGCCGGCTCCGCCGTGCCTGAAGTGTGGTCGGGGGCCTCACCCGCCCTTGTCACCGCGCCGCTGACATTGCTCGCCTGCTACGCGCTGTGGGCGAGGGCCGACCTTCTGCTGTTTGCCGACGCCGGCGAAAGCCCACCAACCCGTTCCGCCGCGGCGGGGCAGGGCGACTAGAGCCGCGCCCGCAGGACCATCGTTCAACTGAAGCCAAATGGAGACAGAGCCATGTTCGGAATTTTCAATGACGACGATGCGCCTTCCCTGGAGGGGCTGTTCTATCCGACGCAGACCCGTATCGGCACCGTCTGCGTGTTCGGCGGCGCCCGCGCCGGCAACGACCGGCGCCTCGCGCAAGCGGCCGCGGCGCTGGGCCGCGAAATCGGCAGTGCCGGCATCCGCCTCGTCTATGGCGGCGGCGGTGAAGGGTTGATGGGCGCCGTGGCTTCCGCGGCGGCAGACGCCGGCGGCGAGGTGATCGCGATTGCGCCGCACTTCCTTCTGGAGCGGATGCGGATGCCGCGCGGCGTCGCCCAAATCATAGCGGTTCCGGACATGCACATGCGCAAGCGGCTGATGTTCGACTATGCGGATGCATTTGTAGCGCTGCCGGGCGGAATCGGCACCATCGAGGAACTGGCCGAAGTGATGACCTGGCGCAAGCTCGACCGGCACGACAAGCCGATCCGGGTCGCCGACTTCTTCGGTTTCTGGTCGCCCTGGCTCGACCTGCTCGATCATCTCGAGGAGCCGGGGTTTCTCAGCGGCCACGTGTCGACGGCATGTCTTGTTGCCGACGTGCCGGCGGCAATCCTGCCGATGCTGCAGCGCGGCGTCTGCTTCACGCAAACGCAGCAAGGCGCGAGTACCGTCGGGCGCACCGCTCAATCTCTGGCACCCGTGGCGACACCATGACCGGAGCTGTCGA
Organism: Mesorhizobium sp. M0778; assembly: GCF_040320105.1. NCBI lineage: Bacteria > Pseudomonadati > Pseudomonadota > Alphaproteobacteria > Hyphomicrobiales > Phyllobacteriaceae > Mesorhizobium > Mesorhizobium sp. M0778. The sequence goes on from NZ_JAMYPA010000001.1 coordinate 246,210, forward strand.
TATGAAGGACCGCTTCGAAGCCATAGCGAACCCAAGCTGCCGGTTCGATATCTGGGACAATGAGAGCGGCGAGCCCGTGGTCCATCGCGGCCGATTGCTCTCCTTTGCCACGACCAAGACGGCGGAGCGGATCGCCGGCTTCCTCAACGAGACAGCCGCGGCCGGTGAGGCCGAGCCGGCCCGAGAAGGGCCGGGCAAGGCTTAGACCAGTCCGCGCTTGGCCATCATTGCTTCCGGTGAAGGCATCTTGCCGCGGAAGGCGGTGTAGAGTTCTTCGGGGTCCTTCGAGCCGCCGGCGGCGTAGATGTTCTTGCGCAGCCGCTCGGCCAGCGCCGGGTTGAACGGATCGCCTGCTTCCTCGAAGGCGGCGAAGGCGTCGGCGTCGAGCACTTCCGACCACATGTAGGAATAATAGCCGGCCGAATAGCCATCGCCGGCAAAGATATGGCCGAAATGCGGAGTGCGGTGACGCATCGCGATGGTGTCCGGCATATTGAGCCTTTCGAGCGTTTCGGCTTCGAAACGAAGCGGCTCTTGCGGCGCCTCCGGGCGCGCATGGTAGGCCATGTCGACCAAGGCCGAGGCGGTGAACTCGACCGTGGCGAAGCCGGCGCCGAAGGTGCGCGCCGCCAGCATCTTGTCGACCAGCGCCTTTGGCATCGGCTTGCCGGTCTTGACATGCAGCGCATGTTTTTCCAGCACCGCCGGTACCGTCAGCCAGTGTTCGTAGAGCTGCGAGGGCAGCTCGACGAAATCGCGGCTGACCGAGGTGCCAGCGACCGATGGCCAGGTGACGTCGGTCAGCATACCGTGCAGGGCATGACCGAATTCGTGGAACAGCGTCTTGGCTTCATCGACCGACAGCAAGGCGGCCTCGCCGGCCGGCGGCTTGGCGAAATTCATGATATTGTAGATGACCGGCTTCGAGCCAGGACCAAGCTTATAGCCGGATTTGAGTGCACTCATCCAAGCGCCGGAGCGTTTCGAGGGTCGCGCGAAATAATCGGCGAGGAAAAGGCCGCGCTCGCTGCCGTCGGCATTCTTCACGACGAAAACACGTGCGTCCGGATGCCAGGTGGCAATGCCCTTCTTTTCCTCGAAAGAAATGCCGAACAATCGTGTCGCCACGTCGAAACAGGCGTCGATGATGCGGTCGAGCTGCAGATACGGCTTCAGTTCGGCCTCGTCGAAAGCGAATTTCTCGGCGCGCAGCTTCTCCTGATAGAAGCGCCAGTCCCAGGCGGCGAATTTTTCATTGCTGCCGGCCTCGGCCGCCAGCCGCTGCAATTCGGCCTGGTCGGCGGCGGCCTTCTCCAATGCCTTTTTCCAAACCGGGTCGAGCAGCGTATGCACCGCCTCCGGCGTCTTGGCCATTGTGTCGTCGAGCTTCAACGCGGCATATGATTCGTAGCCGAGCAGCTTCGCCTTTTCGGCGCGCAGGCGCAGCATGTCGCGCACTACGTCCGTGTTGTCGGTGGCGCCGCCATTCTGGCCACGCATGATGAAGGCGCGGAACGCCGTCTCGCGCAGGTCTCGGCGTTCTGAGAAGGTCGAGAACGGCTCGTAGATCGAACGCGACAAGGTGACGGCGTAGCGGCCCTTCTGGCCGCGCATCTCGGCGGCTTCCGCCATCGAGCTTTTCAGGAATTCCGGCAGGCCGGCAAGGTCAGCCTCGTCGAGGAACAGCGCCCAGTCGCGCTCGTCGGCAAGCAGGTTCTGGCCGAAATTGGTGCCGAGCGACGACAATTCCTCGTTGATCGACGCCAGCCGCTTCTTGCCTTCGGCGTCGAGCTTGGCACCGGAGCGGACGAAGTTTTTCCAGGTCTTTTCCAGTACGCGCAGCGTTTCGGCATCGAGCTTCAGAGTCTCGCGGCGTTGATAGAGATCGTCGATGCGGGCAAAGAGGCGCTCGTTCATCGAGATCGCCGAGAAATGCCGCGACATCTTCGGCGAAATGTCGCGCTCCAGCGCCTGGATTGCCTCGTTGGTGTGGGCGCCAGCGCGGCACCAGAAGATCGACGAGACATGGTCGAGAGCCTCGCCGGCGAGTTCGAGCGCGGCAAGTGTATTGTCGATGGTCGGCGTCCCGGTGTTGCCGGCAATCGCCTCGATCTCGGCCTCATGCGTCTTCAGGGCGGCGTCGAACACCGGAGAAAAATCACCGTCGCCAATGCGCGTGAAATCGGGCAGGCCGAGCGGCCCTTGCCATTCAGTCAGCGGATGGGCGGCGAGGTCGACGGCGGACGGCATGGGCAAACTTTCGCTGGATGGCGGGAGGAGGCGGATCGTCACCGATGTAGGACGCCGGCCGGCTCCACGCAACAGCACGCCCCGTTCATGATTTCCTCAGTAGCCGTCGCAGTTTTCCGCGATCGCGGCTTGCGAACTGGCGGTGATCTGGTCGTTGGCGACCGCAAAGGTCTCCTGCATCAGCATGTCGTTGCTGGGAAAATCATAGCAGGCGATCACAGTGGTGACGCCGCCCTCGGTCTTCTCGATCCGGTGGCGGATTTCGGCGCCGGCGACGGCGCCTTGCCACTCGGCGATCGAAGCGATGAATTCCTGCTTGCTTTGCACGACGCCGAGGTCGTCGAGCTTGATGCGGACGTCGTCGGCGAGCAGGTCCGACAATTCGGTGCGGTCGGCGACGAGCAGTGCCGAATACCAGCGGTCGATGATCGCGCTGTCGTCGGCGCGGGCGAAATCTGCCGAGCACAGCAGTGCTGCCGCCGCGAACGCGACCGGAATTCGCACCATGCCCTTGTCTCCTACTCCGTCTCCGGCCGCTCGAAATCGCCGGTCTCCTTGTTCATCACCCAAAGCTCACCGGTCGAAATATCGAACCAGGCGCCGTGCAGCGATAGCCGCCCCTTGCCTTCGAGGATCGAGACGCAAGGGAAGGTACGCAGATTGGCGATGGAATATCGGATCGATATGCGCTCCAGCGCGGTCTGGCGCTCGGTCGCGGTCATGAAGGTGCTGGACGATACGGTCTCGGCCGCCGGCGCGATCAGGCTCATCCATTTGCCGATGAAATCACCCGGCGACAACGGCGCGGCCGTGGTGTCGAGTGCCGCGCGGATGCCGCCGCAGCGGCCGTGGCCCATCACCACGATGTTCTTGACCTTGAGGCTCTGCACGGCAAATTCGAGCGCTGCCGATGTCGAGTGGAACTGATCGTCGGGCGCATAGGGCGGCACCAGATTGCCGACATTGCGCAGCACGAACAGTTCGCCCGGCCCAGCATCGAAGATCGCTTCGGGCGCGGCGCGGGAATCGCAGCACGCGACGATCATAGTTTCCGGTGCCTGGCCTTCCCGGGCCAGTGCGCGATAACGCCCGCTTTCGGTGAGATAGCGGCCACTCATGAAATTGCGGTAGCCGGTGAGAAGATGCTCGGGAAGATGGGGCATGGGCAGCGGCGGGAGCCTTTCCGGGTTAAAGGCACGGTTCAATCCCGAAAGGCTCTAGCGCATCGGCCCGAAAATCGGAACCGATTTTCGGAGGCGCGGAGACGCAGGTTCAAAGCATTGCAGCGTACTTTGTAGGCAGGCTCTCTCCAGAGTGCCTATTGCGCCGTCCACCCGCCATCCATCGGCAAGGTCGTGCCGGTGATCTGCTTGGCCGCATCCGAGCACAGGAACAGCGCCAGTGCCGCAAGCTCCTCGACGGTGACGAAATTCTTTGGTCGGCTGGGCCGCGAGCAGCACGTCGTGCTTGACCTGTTCCTCGGTCATGCCGCGTGCCTTAATGGTGTCGGGGATCTGCTTTTCGACCAGCGGCGTCCAGACATAACCAGGTGCGATCGCATTGACGGTGATGCCGGCTTGCGCTGTCTCCAACGCCACTGTCTTTGTCAGGCCAGATATGCCGTGCTTGGCCGCCACATAGGCGGACTTGAAGGGCGAGGCGACCAGCGCATGTGCCGACGCGGTGTTGATGATGCGGCCCCATTTGCGCGCCTTCATGCCGGGCAGCGCCGCCTTGATGGCATAGAAGGCCGCAAGCAAATTGATGCGGATGATGCTTCCCATTTTTCGTCGGGAAATTCCTCGATCGGCGCGACATGCTGGATGCCGGCATTGTTGACCAGGATGTCGAGGCTGCCGAAGGCTTCCTCGGCCTCGCGGACCATGGCAGTCACCGCCGCGCCGTCCATCATGTTGGCGCTGGAGTAGCGGCACTGGACGCCGAAATCGGCTTCGATGCCGGCGCGCTCCTGTTCGATGGCGGCCGCATCGCCGAGACCGTTGATGGTGATGTTGGCGCCTTCGGCGGCAAGGGCGCGGGCAATCGCCAGACCGATGCCGCTGGTCGAGCCGGTGACGAGGGCGTTCTTGGAAGACAGGAAACCCATGATGATCTCGCGAAAGGTAGGAGGGAACGGCGATGCTGGTGTGCGTCGCAGCATGACCATGCCATCGCCGTGTGTCGGCGCGATTACAGCGCTGTGGCAGTCCAACGGCCTTCAGCTGCTGGCGGCTGACACGGCGTTGTCATGGTGCCGTGCAAGATAACCGGTGCGCACTCGCGCGGTCATTCCTGCAGTACATGGGGGAGCAGCTTGGAAATCGCCGATGTCGTGAAGCGCGCCTATGCGATGCCGCTCACCAAACCCGTCCTTCCCGCCCGGGCCCTACCGTTTCTTCGACCGCGAATACGTCATCATCACCATCGTACGACGCGCGAAGCCCTCGAGGCCGTCGTGCCGGCGCCGCTGGAAATCGACGAGCCGCTGGTCAAATACGAGTTCATCCGCATGCCGGATTCTACCGGCTTCGGCGATTATACCGAGACCGGGCAGGTCATCCCGGTCCGCTTCCAGGGCCAGCATGGCACCTATGTCCACTCGATGTTTCTCGACGACGATGCACCGATTGCCGGCGGACGCGAGCTCTGGGGCTTTCCCAAGAAGCTTGCCAGCCCGAAGATCGTGCATGAGGGCGAGGTGGTTGTCGGCACCTTGCATTACGGCAGCGTTCTGTGCGCCACCGGCACGATGGGCTACAAGCACAGGCCGGCCGATCACGGCCAGATTCTCGCCTCGCTCGCGGCGCCCAATTTCCTGATCAAGATCATCCCGCATGTCGACGGCACGCCGCGCATTTGCGAGTTGGTGCGCTATCACCTCACCGACGTGACGTTGAAGGAGGCCTGGACAGCGCCGGCGGCGCTCGATCTCAGGCCCCATGTCATGGCCGACGTGGCGCGGTTGCCAGTGCTCGAGATCGTCTCGGCGGTTCACTTCATCGCCGACCTGACGCTCGGCCTTGGCGAGGTGGTTTACGACTATCTCGCCGGACGCGAGCGGTCAGTCAGTCCAAATCTGGAGGCATTCAGCCGTGCTTGAACGCAACACCAAGAGGGCCGTCGCCACCATCGAGGAAATCTCGGCGCAGTACGACCGCGTCGCGCTGGTGTTCCAGGGCGGCGGTGCGCTGGGCGCCTACCAGGCCGGGGTGTACCAGGCGTTGGCCGATGCCGGCTGCGAACCGACCTGGTTCTCCGGCGTCTCGATCGGCGCGATCAATGCAGCGATCATAGCCGGCAACGAGCCGAGCCGCCGGCTGCAGCGGCTCGAGCAGTTCTGGCAGACCATTTCCGGCCGCAAGATCTGGGCCTATACGCCCGAGGGCGACGTCTACCGGGACATCCGCAACCGCACCAGCTCGTGGATGACGATGACGATGGGCCAGCCCGGCTTTTTCAAGCCGCGCCATCCCAATCCGTGGTTCGAGCAGCTAGGCGCCGAGGGCGCTACCAGCTTCTACGACACCGCCGAGCTTAAAGAGACGCTGGAGAGCCTGATCGATTTCGACGTGCTCAATGACGGCAAGAAGCGGCTCAGCGTCGGCGCGGTCAATGTCAGGACCGGCAATTTCGTCTATTTCGACACCGAGAAGGTGCGCATCGGGCCGGAGCACATCATGGCAAGCGGCGCGCTGCCGCCGGCCTTCCCGTCGATCCGCATCGAAGGTGAGCATTATTGGGACGGCGGCATCGTCTCCAACACGCCGCTGCAATATTTACTCGACCAGGAAGAGGACCGCAGTTCGCTGGTGTTTCAGGTCGATTTGTTCAGCGCCCGCGGCGCCTTGCCGCGCGGCATGGCCGATGTTTTGTCACGGCACAAGGACATCATGTATTCAAGCCGCACACGCCAGAATACCGACAACTTCCAGCGCATCCATGCGCTGAAGATGAAGCTGCTCGATGCGCTGAAGCGCGTCCCCGTCGAGTTACTGAAAGAAGGGGAGCAGGAATTGATCGCGGACTATTCGGATGCCGGCGTGGTCAACATCGTCCACCTGATCTACCAGCATAAAGGCTATGAGGGGCACGCCAAGGATTACGAATTCTCGGGCACCTCGATGCGCGAGCATTGGGAGATGGGGCTGGAAGACACGCAGCGGACGCTGCGCCATCGCCAATGGCTGACACTGCCGACCAATGTCGAGGGCGTCGCCATCCACGACCTGCACCGCGAAGATCCGACTTAAAGCGCGCCGCGCGCTTGACCGGCCTCAGAACCGCAGCTTGGCGCCGGCGCGCAGCAAAAGCCAGTAGAACAGGCCGGTCGCGCCGACCGCGAGCAGCATCGCCAGGATGAAGCCGCTGGGGCTGTCGGTGAATGGCAGCCCGCCGGTGTTCATGCCGAATATGCCGACGATCAGGGTGCCCGGCAAAAGCAGCGCGCTCATCACTGCCAGCGCCTTGAGGCTGCGGTTCGATTCGTCGGCAAGCTCGGCCGCAAGCTCCTCCTGCAGCAGCCTTGCCCGGTCGTTGATCATGACGACCTCGCGGTCGAGCCGTTCCAGGCGGGCAGCAAGCCGGCGCAGAACTTCATGTGCGCCGGCGGAAAGGTTCCAGGCGGAACGGTCTTCATCCTGGAAAAGTGCTGCCAGGGCCGAGATCGGCCGATGCAAGGATACGGCAAGGCGGCGCACATCCTTCAGCTGTCGTCTTTCGTCGGCAAGCCGCTCGGTCACGAGATGGTCCTCGACCGCATCGAGCCGCTTCGTCGCCGCGGCGAGCCGCAGGCTGGTGGTCTTGCAAAAAGCCATGACCAGCGTTTCGAACAGCTCGAATGCTGTGGCGGGCCGCAGCCCTGCGGCAAGGGCGGTGTGCACTTCCTCCACCGCCGCCAGCGGATGGCGCCGGCCGGTGACCAGCAGCCGCTCCGAGACCGCAAAATGCAATCTGCCGATGGTCGTCGACTGATGGGCGATCTCGCCATGCAGGTCGGCGGAAATGCCGTGGACGACGCCATTCTCATGCGCCAGCACCAGGCTGTCCTCATGTCCTTCGAGGATTGCATGAGCCGACGCCGGCAGCGCGCAGGCATGGCTGACCCAGGAATGGGCGCGCCGGTCGACAAGGTCGACATGCAGCCAGACCCAGCCGTCCAGTGAGGCCAGCGCGGCCTCTATGTCCCGGGGCGCCAGCGATTCGGGAGCTTTGCCGGGAGCGGCATGATAGGCCCAGACCAGCCCGGGGGCATGATGCTGGTCGTCCGCGGCAAGCAATGTCAGATGCGATGCGTCATTCATGGCCGCCGCCGAGACAATGCACGTTCAGGATCCTGGCGGCGCCGGAGCCGGCGCCGCGACATTCTGGCCAAGTCCTATCCCCGCTCAGAATATCTGGCGGAAGATGACGAACAGCACGAAGGCAAGACAGATGGAGACCGGAAGGGTCAGTATCCAGGCCATCAGCATGTTGCGCACTGTCGACCATTGCAGGCCCGAGCCGTTCGCCGCCATGGTGCCGGCAACGCCCGACGACAGCACATGGGTGGTCGAGACCGGCAGGCCGAGATAGTCGGCCGATGCGATGGTCGCCATTGCAACAAGCTCTGCGGACGCACCCTGGCCGTAGGTCAGATGGCTTTTGCCGATCTTCTCGCCGACGGTGACGACGATGCGCTTCCAGCCGACCATGGTGCCGAGGCCGAGCGCCAGCGCGATGGCGACCTTGACCCAGAGCGGGATGAACTTCGTCGCGTTGTCGACCGCCTTGTGATAGGTCGTCACCGCCTTCAGGTCGTCGACCTCCATCGGCAGCAGCTTCTTCTTGTCGATCAGTTTCAGCGCTTCACCGATAAGATAGATGTTGTTGCGGGCGTTGCTGACCAGCGTTGTCGGCAGCTTTTCCACGGACGGATAGGGCGACAACATTGCGCTAGTGTCGTGGATGAAGCTCTGCAGGGCAGGCGTGGTTTCGTCCTTCCAGGTCTTGGTGCGAACGGCGTCACCGACCACGGTTGCCGCGTCGGTCACGGCGACGCCGGGCTTGACGTATTTGCCGAGTACCGTTTCGACCTGCGTCGCTGCGGACTTGTAAGCTTCGAGATAGTTCACGTCCGGTGTGCGGTTGAGCGCGAAGGCGGTCGGCACCACGCCGATCAGGATGAGCATGATGAGGCCCATGCCCTTTTGCCCGTCATTGGAGCCGTGGGCAAAGCTGACGCCGGTGCAGGTGAAGATGAGCAGCGCCCGGATCCACAGCGGCGGCGGAGCGCTCGACTTCGGCGCCTCGTAAAGCTCGCGGTTCCTGACCAGCAGCTTCATCACCAGAAGCAGCAGCCCAGCCAGGCAAAACCCGACCAGCGGCGAGATCAGAAGCGACAGGCCGACATTGCTCGCCTGCGACCAGTCGATGCCGCTGGTGATGGAACCGGCCGGCGCCGTGAACTGGTTGGCGAGGCCGACGCCGATGATCGAACCGATCAGCGTGTGCGAGCTCGAGGCAGGCAGGCCGAGATACCAGGTTCCGAGGTTCCACATGATCGCTGCGACCAGCAGCGCAAAGACCATGGCCAGCCCGGAGCTTGATCCGACCTGAAGGATCAGTTCGACCGGCAGCAGCGAAATGATGCCGAAGGCGACCGCCCCGCTGGCGGTGAGCACGCCGAGGAAGTTGAAAAAGCCGGACCACATCACTGCAAGCTCGGCCGGCATGGAATGGGTGTAGATCACCGTTGCCACCGCATTGGCGGTGTCGTGAAAACCGTTGACGAATTCGAAGCCGAGCGCGATCAGCAGCGCCAGGCCAAGCAGAATCCACGGCACCGCGACGGTGCTGGTCAGGTCCTGGCTGAGCGCGTAGCCGACATAGGCAAGGCCGCCCAGGATGATGACGGCAAAGGCCGGCAGAAACCATTTGCCGGTGCTGTTTGGCCGGTCGAGCGGATGCTCCGGCCTTGGAATTCCTGCTTCGCTGGAAACAATATCGACCATACCCCACTCCTCTTGCGTTGCAGCAAAGAATGGGAGGACGCTATGTCGGCACAATGAAGCCTGTGTGACGGCAGAGCACTTTGAGATTGGAGCAGATAGTGCTGGACGGTGGTTCCTGATCTATTCCGCGATCTCCAGCAGGGTCGATATCAGCAACCGGCGCTCGTCGGCGGAGAGAATGTCCGAACCGAACAGGTTCATGCTGCGAAGCCCTTCGATAGCGAGATAGCAGACCAGCAGCGCCTTGAGATTCGGCGTCTCCTGCTTCAGCCGCTCGAACACTTGCCGCCTGAACGATTTTATCGGCGTCAGGAAATCGGGATCCTCGGCAATCGCCGAAAATATCCAGGTCGCCGACGGTTTCGACTCCTCGGCATGCTCGGCCGAAAGCCTGATATAGGCCGCAAGCGGGCTCTCACCGCTGACGCCGTTGGTGCGGGCGGCCTCAAGCGCCTGTTGGAACGCGCTGAGATAATCCTCCACCAGCGCCTGCATCAATTTCGCCTTGGTCGGGAAATTGTAGAGAAGACCACCCTTCGACACGCCGGCACGGCTGGCGACCGCATCCAGCGACAGGCTGCCGGGACCCGTCTCGCGCGCCACGTCGGCGGCGGCGGCGAGGATCTTCTCGCGCGAATTTGTTCTGCGGGCCTTCATCAATCGTTCCCCATTCATTAGCTTAAGCGGAATTGACAAGACCGTCCAGACGGTACAGTAAGATTGCCGTCATTTGAAATTGGGACCAGTCACAGGTATGTGTTCCGGTCATCCGACCGTTATGCTGGGCCATGGCCGAGGGGACTGTTCGTGATCAAGCGCTTCATCATCGCCTTCATTCTGCTCGTGCTGGTGTGCGGCGGCATCGTCGGCTTCAACCTGTTCCGCGACAATGCGATCAAACAGTTTTTCGCCACCATGAAGCCGCCGGCCGCGACCGTGTCGACGGTCATCGTCAAACCGATGTCCTGGACGCCCGGCGTCGAGGCGATCGGTACTGTCAGTGCCGTGCGCGGCGTCGACCTGACCGTCGAAACCGCGGGTATCGTCAAGGACATCCAGTTTCATGCCAATCAGAAGGTCGCCGCCAACGCCGTGCTGCTGCAGCTCGACGATGCCGTCGAGCGGGCCGACCTCGTGGCGTCGAAGGCGCAAGCCACATCCGACCAGACGACGCTGATGCGCGCTCTTGAGCTGCAGAAGCGCGGGGTCGGCACCGACGCTACGCTGGACACGGCGCAGGCGGCAGCATCGGTCTCCTCCGCGCAGGTAAACAAGCTGCAAGCGGTGCTCGACCAAAAGCAGTTGACGGCCCCTTTCAAGGGCACCGTCGGTATTCCGAAAATCGACATTGGCCAGTATCTCACACCCGGCACCGCCGTGGTGACCTTGCAGGACATGGACACGATGCGTGTCGATTTCACCGTGCCGGAGCAGCAGCTTCCGCTGCTGAAGATCGGACAGACGGTGCGGCTGGGCATTGGCGGCGGCGACATGCCGTTCGCCGGCAGCATCCGCGGTATCGATCCGAAGATCGACCCGACGAGCCGGCTGGTGACGGTGAGGGCGGAGGTCGCCAATCCTGAAGGCAAGCTGACGCCCGGCCAGTTCGTCCAGGTGCGTGTCGAACTGCCGGAGGAGAACAACGTGCTGGCACTGCCGCAGACTGCGCTGACCTCCAGCCTGTACGGTGACTTCGTCTTCGTGGTGCGCCCGGCCAAATCCGCAGAAGTCAACGGCGCGGCTCCCGAGGCAAAGCCGGAAGAAAAACCAGCCGCGGATGCTGCCAAGCCCGCTGCCGAAGCACCCGCGGCAAAACCCGAAGAAAAGCCGGGCGCTACCCCAGCCAAACCGGCAGCGGAAGCCAAACCGGCAGCGGAAGAACAGAAGCCGCAGCTCGTGCTCGCCCAGGTGTTCGTCAAGCCAGGCCGCCACAACGCCGGCCTGGTCGAGATCCTGGAAGGCATCCAGCCCGGCGACGAAGTCGCTACCGCCGGCCAGAACCGGCTCTCCAACGGCATGTCCGTTGCCGTCGACAACACAATCGATCCGAGCAAGCCGGGGAACCAGCAGGCAGCCCAGCAATGAGCTTTTCCGACCTCTTCATCCGCCGCCCGGTCCTTTCGACCGTGCTTGCCTGCATGATCCTGCTTCTGGGTTTTCAGGGCATCTTCAACCTTTCGATCCGGCAGTATCCAGAGGTTGAAGAAACGGCCATCACGATCACCACGGCCTATCCCGGCGCCAGCGCCGACCTGATCCAGGGGTTCATTTCCGCGCCGATCGCGCGTGCTGTCGCTTCGACCGAAAACATCGATTATGTCACGTCGGCGAGCCGGCCGTCATCCAGCACCGTGACAGTGCAGATGAAACTCGGCTCCGACCCCGACGTTGCGCTGAACGAAGTCCTGTCGAAGGTTCAGAGCGTTCGCGGCGATCTGCCGGACGAAACCAAAGACCCGGTGATCGTCAAGGGCACCGGCCAGCAGTTCGCGATGATGTACATCTCGATGCAGAACCCGAACATGACGCCGGAACAGCTCACCGAATATATCGAGCGCGTCGTGCGGCCGCGTATGTCGACGGTCGAAGGTGTTGCCGACGTGCAGATTTTCGGCGCCGCCGAATATTCGATGCGTGTCTGGATCGACCCGATCAAACTGGCGGCGCGCGGTATGACGGCGGCGGAAGTGCTGACCGCCATTAACGAATCGAATTTCCTCTCCGCGCCCGGCGATACCGAAAACGAATATGTGGCTTCCTCGATCACGGTTCGCTCGACCCTGCAGACGCCGGAGGCTTTCGCTGCCCTTCCGCTCCGCTCGAAAGACGGCAATGTGGTGAGACTGCGCGACGTGGCCCGCGTCGAACTCGCCGCGGTGAACACCGACACCAGGGTCACCTTCAACGGCAAGCCCGGCATCTTTCTCGCCATCTTTCCGACGCCGGCCGCCAATCCACTGACCACCGCGGCGGCGATCCACAAGATTGTGCCGACGATCCAGGAGACGCTGCCGCTCGGCATGACGATCGAAATCGTCTATGACTCGACCGAGCAGATCAGCGCGTCGATCGAGGAGGTGTTCAAGACCATCGGCGAGGCGGTCGCCATCGTCATCGTCGTCATCCTGCTCTTCCTCGGCTCGTTCCGCTCGGTGCTGATGCCGATCGTGACCATTCCGCTGTCGCTGATCGGCGTCTGTTTCCTGCTGTTTTCTTTGGGTTATTCGATCAACCTTTTGTCGTTGCTGGCCATGGTGCTGGCGATCGGACTGGTTGTTGACGATGCCATCGTGGTGGTGGAAAACATCCACCGCCACATGGAGGAAGACGGCTTGTCGCCGATGCAGGCGGCTTTCAACGGCATGCGGGAGATCTCCTCCGCCGTCGTCGCCATGACGATAACGTTGGCCGCCGTGTTCGCGCCGCTGGCCTTCACCGGCGGCCTGACAGGCGCACTGTTTCGCGAATTCGCAGTGACGCTTGCCGGCTCGGTGGTCCTTTCGGGTGTCGTTGCCCTAACCGTCACGCCGATGATGTCGGCACGCATCCTGAGGGCCGGCTCGCACAGCCGCTTCCAGCGCATTGTCGACAACACGTTCGGGCGCGTCGAAAACGTCTATGAGCGGCTGGTCAGCGGCTCGCTGAAATATCGCCCGGTGACGCTGATGATCGTCATCGCACTGGTCGCCACGACCGGCTTCATGTTCACCAAGACCGCGAGCGAACTGGCGCCGGAAGAAGACCAGGGCTTCTTGCTGTCTATTGTGAACGCACCGCGCTATGCGACGTCGGACTACACCGAGACCTATGTGAACCAGATTCTCGGGCTAGTGAATGATATCCCCGAAACCAGGGCGCGGTTCTCCGCCGTCGCGTTCCAAGGCCCGACGAACAGCGCTTTCGTCGGCTTTGCGTTCAAGGACTGGGCCGAGCGCGCGCGCAGCTCGAAGGAACTTCAGGAAGACATCACTGCCCGCCTTGCCAAGGTGGCGGGCGTCGAGGCTTTCGTCTTCGCACCGCCGACACTGCCCGGCTCCGGCGGCGGCCTGCCAATCACGATGGTGGTGCGCTCGACCGGCGAGGCCTCCCAAGTGTACGAGGCGGCCGAGAACATCAAGAACAAGGCGCAGGCCTCCGGTCGCTTCCTCGCGGTGCAGAATTCGATGTCCTACGATGCGCCGCAAGTGACGGTGACGATCGACCGCGACCGCGCCGCGGCACTCAACCTGCCGATCGCCGATATCGGCCGGACGCTGACCCTCTTGGTCGGTGGCGCCGAGGTGGCGCAATTCGACCGCGAATCCAACAGCTACGACATCATCCCGCAGGTGCCGCAGAGCTTTCGCGACAATCCCGAAAAACTGGGGGAGTATTTCGTGCGCAGCGTCTCGGGTGAGATGGTGCCGCTCTCTGCGGTGGTGAAGATCTCGACCAACGCGTCGCCGGCGGCGATCGAGCAGTTCAACCAGTTGAATTCCGCAACGATTTCCGCCCTGCCGCTGCCTGGCGTCACCACCGGCGACGGTTTGAAAGCGATCGAGGACATCGCCAAGGAGAGCCTGCCCGACACTTTCTTCATCGACTATACCGGCCAGTCGCGGCAGGAGAAGCAACAGGGCTACACGATCATCATCGCCTTCGCGGCAGCCGTTCTCGTCATCTATCTGGTGCTGGCGGCGCAGTTCGAAAGTTTCCGCGATCCGTTGATCATCATGATGGCGGTGCCACTCTCGATCTTCGGCGCGATCGTGCCGCTTAATGTCGGGCTCGGCACCCTCAACATCTACACCCAGGTCGGCTTGATTACGCTGATCGGCCTGATCACCAAGCACGGCATCCTTCTGGTCGAGTTCGCCAACCAGCAGCGTGAAATGCACGGCATGCGGCGGCGCGATGCGATCATCGCGTCGGCCAAGGTGCGGCTGCGGCCGATCCTGATGACGACGGCGGCGATGGCGCTCGGAGTGGTGCCGCTGATCATCTCCAGCGGCGCTGGTGCCGCGGCACGCTATTCGATGGGCCTGGTGATCTTCACCGGCATCCTGGTCGGAACCATGTTCACGCTCTTCGTGGTGCCGATGTTCTACACGTTTATCGCCAGCAAGGACCTGCCGCATCACGCCGAAAAGCCGGACCCCAAGCTGATGCCGGTGATGCCGGATTAGATTGTACTAACATTGCACAATAAAGAAGGCCGGATTTCCGGCCTTTCTTGGGAGCTACGAAAAGCATCGCTCATTTGACGATGACGATGCTGGTGTTGGCCGGGCCGAAGACCTCGACGAGCTGATAGAAATCGGCGGCGTTGTCCGGATGCAGACGCACGCAGCCATGCGAGGCCGGCTGGCCGAGGCGCTTGATGGCGCTTGTCGCATGTACGGCGTAGCCGCCGCTGAAGAACACCGAATGCGGCATCGGGGCGTTGTCGTATTTCTTCGAATACCACATTTCATGCATGCGGGTCGGCTTGAACGAACCGGTCGGCGTGACGTGCGTCCTGTCGCCGGTCGAGACTTTCCAGGCGAATGTCGGCCGGCCGTCGACCAGGATTTCCATGGTCTGCTGCGATAGCGACACACGCGCGACGATCTTGTTGGCGGCGGCGTGGGCTGCGCTGTTGCCGGCACTGACAAGCAAGGCAGCACCGGTGATGACGGCGGCGGCGATGTTGATGAGCTTGGCGGAAATGGCGGTGTACATGATGTCTCCCCTATTCTGCCGGTCGGGGCCGGCTCAATTCGATGACCGGCTTATCGGGGCGTCATGTTTCGAGCCGATTTCGCTAGATGCTCGTTTGTGTTTCGATTCTGTTTCCCCCGGGTTAACAGAAAACGCCGTGCAAAGCGGCTTACAGCTGTTGGACGTCGTCATGACAGCGGCGGCGTGTTTGCCTAAGCGGATCAGCCAAACCGCGGCACGAATACGCGATTGTCTTTCGTTTGAGAGGAATTCCACCTGACTCCGAAACCGAGCTGCAACAAAGCGCGGCCTCGGCGGCATGATCCGGATACAGCGAACGGGCAAAGTTGACGTAACGAAAACAGCGGGCAACGAACGATCGGAAGCCAACACTGTTTTCGCTACGGTCTGGATTGTCTGGACAGTTTCCAGCCTGCGCGTCGACCGGCTCAAGCCCCTCTGGCGGGGGCGGCTTAGAGCCGTTGAGGATGCGCGGCGCCTCCGGCAACTTGCAGCCGAGAGGACCGAAGGCCCGCGCCGCAACGGGGGGCTCCGCTGGCGGCGCGGGGGCTTCGGGGGTTCCCCTGAAGCGCCCGTAAATCCCAATTTTGAGGAAAGAACAGGATGAAAACGAAATTCGCCGCTTCCGTGCTTTCTGCCCTGCTCTACGTGCAGGGCCTGCTCGGCATTGCCGGCCTCGCAACCGTGCTGCTGAAGGAACGTGCGCATGCCGGCGAGGTCAGCACGAACAGTGACATGCCGTCAGGCCCGTCGCTTCTCGTGGCGCGCTGAGGAAAGAGCATCGGACCCAAAAGCGGGAACCGGTTTTAGGAAAATCCGATACTCAAAAAAGGGGTGGCTGTCCTGCATTCAATCGGCGAATTGCGTTGGCGGATCGAACCGGTAACCCGCACCCCGTATGGTGGTGATGGTTTCGGTGTCGAGCTTGCGGCGCAGCCGCACGATGCGCGAATCGATCGACCGGTCGAAGGCTTCGGCATTTTCGGCGGGCGCGGCGGCGATGATGTCGTCACGCGTCAGCACCTTGCGCGGGCTGGCCAGGAACAGCCTGAGCAGCGCCACCTGCCCGGCGGACAGCTGTTCTTCCGTGCCCGAGCGGTGCATGACGATGGCCGACCGGAGATCGACGGTCGCGTTCTCCAGCACGATCAATTCCCCGGCGTTCCTGCCGCGCCGAGCCAGCAGGCCGCCAACGCGGGCGGCAAGCTCCCTGACATTGAGCGGGCTTTCGACGACGTCGGCGGCGCCGAGCTCGAGCGCCAGCACCTTGTCGACCAGATCGGCCGGGCGGCAGATCAGGATGAAATCCGGTCCACCTTCGCCGCCATGTCGCCTGAGCAGGTCGCGCCCCTCCGCCTGGCTGACGCTGTCGCCGACAACCACGACATCGATACCCTTTTCAGAAAGCAGCGATTCGGCTTCCCACGGCTGTCGCGCGGCGCGGACGTCATGACCGCGTCGCTTGAGATGATCGGCGAGATCGGTCGCAATTACTTCAGCGACGGAAACAAGCGCGATGACGGATCGTGCAGCCATGTTTTTCTACCCCGCATACGGCAACCCAAGAAGAGTGCTGGACATCATGTTTATACCCAATCTACTTTCCGCTGAAAGCGGGAGCGAACGCATCGTGCGGGCACGAATTGTCATTGTCGAGGACGAGCCCGACCTGAGGGACGCGGTCGCCGAGTATCTCGGCGCCAGCGGCTATGATGTGGCCACGGCCGAAAGTGCGGTGGCGGCGCGCGACCTGTTGGAAGCCCAGTCCTTCCATCTGGCCATTCTCGACATCGCCATGCCGGGCGAGGACGGCCTGTCGCTCGGCCGCTGGATGCGGTCGAAAATGCCGATCGGCATCATCTATGCGACGGCCGCCGGTACCGCGCTCGACCGCATCGTCGGACTGGAGCTCGGCGCTGACGACTACATCGTCAAGCCTTACGAGTTGCGCGAAGTGCTGGCCAGGGTGCGCAGCGTGCTGCGCCGCGTTCCGGAGCCGACCGAACCACAAAAAGCCAAGGCTGAAACATCCGGTGGCCGCCGGTCCGTGAGCTTCGGCGCCTTTCACGCCGACCTCGACGGCCGGCTCGTCACCGGCGCCAACGGTGCGGTCATCGACATGGCCAAGAGCGAGTTCGACGTGCTGGAGGTGTTCCTTACCCGCGCCAACCGGCTGTTGACGCGGGCGGCGATCTCCGAGGCGATCGGTTTCGTCGAGGACGCGGAATCGTCCCGCGCCGTCGACATCCGCATCATGCGGCTGAGAAAGAAGATCGAGGCGGATCCGGCCAATCCGAAATTCCTGCGCACGGTGCGCGGCGAAGGCTATATCTTCTCGCTGCCAGCCGGCGAAAATAACTGAGGCCTGGCGGCTTGAGCAAGCCACGGCCAGGAAATGACCATGACGGCTGAAACAGCACGCGCGGACTCGCAGGGCGCCAGGCAGGGCGCGGCGATGGCGGCCGTGCATGTGGTTCGCCGGCTGCGCGAAGCCGGCGACTGGCAGCGCGAGATGGAGGGTATCCTCCAAACGCTTTGCGAAGCCATGGATTGTCACCGCGGCATCCTGTTTCGCCTGCGCGAACTGCCCGGCCAGGGCTTCGCCCAGTCGGTCGCCGCTTATTGGATCGCCCCCCGGTTTGGCGGCGAGCTGGCGTCACCGACCGTCATCATGCAGTCGGTCGTCGATTCGGACCCATTGCTGGAACAGCTGGCGGAGGACGAGCGCCAAGGCAAGATATTCGCCGGGCACACACGCGATCTCGAAGGCTTTCTGCGGACCGATTTCGAAAAGCAGAACATCAAGTCGTTCCTGTCGGTGTCGGTCTTTTCGCACGGCAATTTGTGGGGCACGCTGGCGGTCAACGACTGCGTCAACGAACGCGAATGGACCGACCAGGAAGAGGCGGCGCTGCACATGGTGGCACTCGCCATTGGCGACGCCATCGAACGGTCGCCCTCCGACGCGCATGCCAGTGACGTCATTCGCCGCACCATGCTGCAGGCCTCGCTCGACGCCATCATCGTCATCGACGAGACCGGCTCGATCATCGAATTCAATCCGGCGGCCGAGAAGATGTTCGGCTATCGACGCAGCGATATCCTCGGCAAGGACCTGCTCGACACGGTCGTGCCGGAATATTACCGCAAAGGCTATGCGTCGGGCGCCGAATACATGTCGGGCCGCGGCGCGCCGATGGTCGGCCAGCGGCTCGAAACGGTCACCCAGAATGCCGCCGGCGAGGTTTTTCCGATCGAGCTGACGGCGACCGAGATGCGGGTCGCCGATCGCCATCTGATCTTCGGCTCCATCCGCGACCTGCGCGACAGATTGCGCGCTGAGGAGGAAATCAACCGTCAGCGCGAAAAACTGCACCAGAACGAGAAGATGGCGGCGATGGGCTCGCTGCTTGCGGGGGTTTCGCACGAGCTCAACAACCCGCTGGCCGTGGTCGTCGCCCAGTCGACGCTGCTGCATGAATTCGCCGCCGATCCGCAGACCAAAGTACGCGCCGAAAAGGTGCGCGCCGCTGCCGAGCGCTGCGGCCGTATCGTCAAAAGCTTCCTGTCGATGGTCCGCCTGCACCCGACGGCGCAGGCCGAGACCGACCTCAACCAGGTGATCCGCGCGGCACTCGAAGTGACCGCCTATGGCGCGCGATCAAGCGGCATCATCATCGACACCGATTTCGCCGGCGGCCCGCTGCTGGCCATGGCCGATGCCGACCACGTGACGCAGGTAGCCGCCAACTTCCTCATCAACAGCCAGCATGCCTTGGCCGGCATTGCCGGCGACCGGCGGATCAAGGTCCGGACGTTTCGCAGCGACCGCGGCAATCCCGGATTCTCGGTCGAGGACAACGGGCCAGGCGTGCCGGAAGCGATACGCTCACGCATATTCGAATCCTATTTCACCACCAAGCCAGTCGGCGTCGGTACCGGTATCGGCCTGTCGATTTCCAAATCGATCATCGAGCGGCACAATGGCAATATCTGGTTCGAGGAGGTTTCGCCGAGAGGCGTGCGTTTTGTCGTGCAGTTGCCGGCGATCGCTGCCGGCGCGGTCGCCGCCGGCGACAGTCCGTCGCGGTCGAGCGGCTTGCGTCACGCGCTGATCATAGACGATGAGCCGGATGTCGCGGCGTCGCTGTCCGACATTCTGGAGTTGATGGGCATCAAGTCGCGGATCGTGCCGGCCTGGGTCTCGGCCGCCGCGACCCTGAGCGGCCACATGCCGCCGGACATCGTGTTTTCCGATTTGCGCATGCCCGGCACCAGCGGCATAGCCGCCTATCGCGAGCTGCTTGCCGAAATGCCGGATCTGGCGCGGCGTTTCGTGCTTGTCACCGGCGATCTGATCGGCGCAAAAGGCGAAATCGAGGCGCTGCCGGCGCCGCAGCGGCCGCCAATCCTCGAAAAGCCGTTCAGCACGCTGGATGTGCGCGGCGTGCTCTCGGCCATTGCCGAGCAGGTCGCTTTGGGCGGCTAGACTCCCAGAGAGACAAAAAGGAAAGAAAAAAGGCTCCCAGCCGACATTGCGGCGGGAGCCTGACTGGAGTGCTGGAGGGCGCTCGCGAAAAGATCAAAAAACGTTCGGCGTATCGGCCAGCGGGGCGGCGTTGGCGATCATGCGGACGGGCCGTGCCTTGCCCGACTGGGCAGCGATGGCGCGCAGGCAGTCCAGGCTCTCGGCGCCCCAGGCCTGACCCTTGCAGGCAAAATCGATGTCCGGGATCGGCAGGCGCGCCGTCTTGGTCGTGGTCGTCGCGCCGTCGATGAGGTTGACCGGCGGGTTCAGCGAGGCGAAGGCCGGACCGACGGTCGGCGTGAACGCCATGCCGGCAAACGCGGCAGCGGCAAGCAGCAGGAACATCGCCATCGGGTGATCGCTGGCGCGCTGGCGCAGCGCCAGCTTCGGGCGCCGGTCGTTGCGCTGCGGACCCTGCAGGCGATGGTCGTTGTCGGTGATCTGGGTTTTCGTAGGCATCGTCGTTTCCTTCGGTGTTCTTCTTTTCCCTGTTGAAACGAACTTAACCGCACCTTGTAACGGGCCAACGATGATGGATTAACGATTGTGTAACCGGCATGAAACCAGGCCCGCGGCCATTCCGGGGGCAAACCGACGATGCGTAGCTGGCCGCACCGGTGACATTCAGCGCTCGTTTTCCGCTATCCACGGCACCGGATCCACGTCGACTTTTCCGGTCCACGGAGGGCTGGGCGCTCAACAAGCGTAAGGGGATTAACGCCCGGAATTCCCGGGATTTTCCCGGCTTCGATCGTTCGAGCTCGGCTCTCAATTGCCGATCGGTTTCGCGTCGGGAATTCGCCCTATTCTCGCAAGCTATTGCATTTCAACAGAAAATATGCTTGTATTGAACGGCCATTCAATAAATAAGAGCCTTTTATGAACCCGCATCTGCGTGACGTGGCAATCCCCAACGATTGGGATCGGCGGGGCCTGCCGGGCTGGAGCTATCATTCCGACGCCTTGCTCGAACTCGAGAAAGAGCACGTCTTCCGCAATCACTGGCAGATCGCCGGCCATGTCTGCGACCTGCCGAACGCCGGCGACTATCTGACGATGGATGTGGTCGGCGAGCGGGCGCTGATCGTGCGCGGCAAGGATGGCGTGGTGCGCGCCTTCAACAATATGTGCCGCCACCGCGGCAGTCGCGTCGTTGCCGATAGCCAAGGCACTTGCAAGAATGCGCTGGTCTGCCCCTTTCATGGCTGGGTCTACAATCTCGACGGCACGTTGCGCGGCGCTGCCCGCCCGCGGTCCTTCCCCGACCTCGACAAGACCGAATTCGGCCTGATGCCGCTCGAGCTCGAAATCTGGATGGGCTTCATCTTCATCCGCTTCCGCAAGGGTGGCCCGCAGCCATCCGTGGCCGAGCTGTTGAAGCCGATCGAAGCCGAGATTGCCCATTACGGCGTCGCCGAGATGGTGCCGTCCTGGGGCATCTGGACCCAAAAGACGCCGGTCAACTGGAAGTCGGTGCGCGACGTCGACAATGAAGGCTACCACGTCGCCATGGCGCATCCGGCGCTGCAGGATCTTTATGGCGCGACCTACTTCGACGAGCCGTTCGTCAACGGCGTGTCGCGCTCGTTCGCCACTTACAACCCGCATGCCGGACGGCGCTGGAGCGTCGCGCAATACATCAAGCTCGCACCCGAGGCGAAGCAACTGCCGGAGCACCTGCGCAAGGCCTGGATCTATTACGGCATCTTCCCGAACAACGCGCTGTCGATCATGCCGGAGTCGGTGCAGTTCTATCAGGAGTTCCCGCTGTCGACGGGTGAGACGCTGCTGCGCGGCGCCATCTACCGCTATCGCGACGAGAGCAGGGAGCAGGCGGCTGCCCGCTACCTATCCTACCGCATCGACCGCGACACGCTGGCCGAAGATGTACAGCTTTCGATATGGTCCAACGAATCCATGCTGTCAGAAGCCTTCGGAGGTTTTTACCTCTCCGATCTCGAATATGGCGTGCGCACCCACCACGACCATTTGCGCAAGCAAATTCCCGTGCTCGGATTGGAGACCGCGCCCGAGGAGAAGGATATGTGGGCGCTCAACGAGGCGCTCAGATCACGCTCCTGACGCATGCCACCTAAAACGTTAGCCCTGGTCCTCAAGACCAGATGGCGACGGGAATGCCGAAACGATCGGCGAGCGGCGGATCCGGAAACGGCATTGCCTCGCCTCTGGCGATGCGGCCGGCAATCAGCATCATCGCCGCGGCATCGAGGAAATCGTCGGTGGCCGCGCCGCGCGGCGGCCTCTGGTCGAGAAAATGCTGGCCATAACCATGCCGGGCAAGCAGCGCCTTGCGTTCGGCCATGCCGGCCGGATTGATGTTGCCCTTGATCTTCTTCGGCAGACGCATCGCCCGGTCGCCGTTCAGTCTGCAGAAGGCAACTTCCGGATGCGATTCGAAGACGCGGCTGCGCAGTTCGGGCCGCGCGATCAGCAGCGAATCGATCTCACGGATCTTGGCAAAGATGCCGAAGGCCTGGATCGAGACACCGCGCGGCGGATCTGAGGTCGTCTTGGCCACGTCACTTGCCCTGCGATGTGCCGCGTACCAGGCTTCGACCGTGGTGAAGGCTTCGATCTCCGCATAGAGCGCGGCGCGGGAGGGGATGGCAAAGACACTGGATTGCCGGGCGCCAAGAAATGGCCGCACCAGCGCCTCCGGACCGCGACCGCCTCTTTGCGAGAAATCGGGCAGGCCGATCGGCATATCGACCGCTACGATTGCATTGACGGGTAGCTGGTCGAGCAACGCCGCGAAGCTTGGGAAAACGGCTGTCGACGGTGCGGCACCGGAATCGCGGCGGACGGCTATCCAGCCGGTCTTGCAACCGTCGACGCCGACAAGCACAACATCCCTAGGCGCAACATCCTCGGGCACAACATCCCCAGGCACAACATGGTCGGGCGCAGCACCCTTGGGCGCATCATCCTGGGGCACGGCGTCTTCGGCCTGCGTCACGCCCGGCGATCCCGTCCCGGATGCAGGAGATGGCGAAGCTGCACCATCGCCATCGGGTGCGACAGGCTCTGGGCATCGGTCTCGAGCTGCAATTCGTCGCCGCCGCGCTTGGCGGTGCGCGCCAGGATCTCGTAGACCGCTGCCGTGGTCGATTGCAGCGCCTTGGCGGCCGTTTGGCCGGACAGGATGCGCGCCAGGTAGACGGCCGCCGTCAGGTCGCCGAGCCCATTCGGAGGCTTGTCGATTAGCCGGTGTTCGGCAAGCAGCGCCTCTCTGCCGTTGAGCAGCAAATTGCCGATGCCGCCGGCCATCATCGCCGGTGCCGAAGTGACCAGCATGGCCGGTGGGCCGGCTTGCAGGGCAGCAGCCATTGCCGATTTCAGGTCGGGCAGCGGCGCTCCGGCCATCCATTCCAGCTCGTAGCGGTTGGGCGTGGCGATATCGGCGATCGGCATCAGCCGGTCGCGCATGGCGATTGCGGTCGGCTCAGGTACGTAGAGGCCGCCCGAATCGCCCATCACCGGGTCGCAGATATAGAGGGCGTCCGGCGTCTTCGCCTTGACGGCGCCGACCAGCGAAGCGACGGCTTCGGCCTGGCCAGCCTCGCCGAGATAGCCGGACAGCACGGCGCCGACCTCGCCCAGCCACGGCGCGCGCTCGAGGTCGGTCATCAGCGCCTTGAACTGGTCCAGCGGCGGCACGATGCGGGTGGCCCGGCCGTGCCCCGGATGCCAGGGCAGAATGACGGTCGGCACCGCCCAAACCGGAAACCCCAGCGTCTCCAGCGCAAACACGGCGGCACGGTTGCCGACCGAGCCACGTGCGACATGGCTGGAGACGACGATGACCGCGCGCGGCGCGTCGGCTTTTTCGGCGCTCATTGATCTTTGTCCTAACCGCCCCTGGTGATGAAAAGCACGAGCCAGATCAACAGGCCGATGGCAATAAGCAAGCCTGCCGCCCGACCAATACGGGTGCCCCAATATTCGATCGGGTCCGATCG
Source organism: Mesorhizobium sp. M0778 (assembly GCF_040320105.1). Lineage (NCBI taxonomy): Bacteria > Pseudomonadati > Pseudomonadota > Alphaproteobacteria > Hyphomicrobiales > Phyllobacteriaceae > Mesorhizobium > Mesorhizobium sp. M0778. The sequence continues at coordinate 269,657 of NZ_JAMYPA010000001.1, forward strand.
GTCGGCATCGGCCGCTGTGACGTGGTCGCGCGCGCCTCTGGCGGTTCGTGCGAGGAACGAGGTGCCGCCCGGGTCGGTCTCGCGCGCCACCCGTTCGATGATGCGGCGCGATTCCGCGTCGCTGTCGTGGCGTTTCGCCATGGTGATATCCCGTTTCATCCCGAGCTTAACCCGTTCGCCTCGTCTGTCACAGGGCCTGACGGCGAATGGTAGAAACCAGTAACGCTTCTCGGCCGAAGTCATTTTCTTGCGCAAGGATTGTGCTAATGCTTCGCGTGCCAATGCTATCGAGGGGACCTTATCATGCTTGTCCAGCGCCTTGCTTTACCGCCAATCTTCCGTAATTTAGCTGCGTTCCTGGTGATGGCCGTCATGCTGCCGCTGCTTGCCGGCTGCGGCTACAACACCATCCCGACGGCTGAGGAAAACGCCAAGGCCGCATGGAGCGAGGTGTTGAATCAATACCAGCGCCGCGCCGATCTCATCCCCAATCTGGTCAACACGGTCAAGGGCTATGCCGCGCACGAGAAGGACACGCTCGATGCCGTGGTCGAAGCGCGCGCCAAGGCGACGCAGGTGACCGTGACGCCGGAAACGCTGAACAATCCGGAAGCCTTCAAGAAATTCCAGGACAGCCAGGCCGGCCTGACCAGCGCGCTGTCGCGCCTGCTGGCGGTGGTGGAGAACTATCCCGATCTCAAGGCCAACCAGAACTTTCTGGCGCTGCAAGCACAACTCGAAGGCACCGAGAACCGCATCACGGTCGCCCGCCGCGACTATATCCAGGCGGTGAGAGAGTACAATCTGACGCTGAGGACCTTCCCGTCGGTGATCTGGGCGACCTTGTGGTTCCGCGGCAACCAGCCGTTTGCGAATTTCACCATCGAGGAGGACAAGATGCAGCCGCCGAAGGTCGATTTCGGCACGCAGCAGGGCGGGTGAACGGCGCTTAGCGGGTCTGTTCCCGTTGGCCTTGTACTCCGTCCCACCCCCCTCTGTCCTGCCGGCCATCTCCCCACAGAGGGGGGTGGGAAGAAATGCCGGCCGGATTTTTTTTGGCTTCGTTCTAAGCTTTCTCCTCCTCCCTCTCACCGTTCTCGCGGCCGAATTGCCGGCGCTGACCGGACGGGTCGTCGACAATGCCGGCATCATCGATGCCGCGACCAAGGCGGCGCTGACGCAGAAGCTTGCCGATTTCGAGACCAAGGGTTCGGACCAGATCGTCGTTGCGACCATTCCCAGCCTCGACGGCGAGGAGATCGAGCCTTACGCCAACCGGTTGTTTCGCGCCTGGAAACTCGGCCAGGCGAAGGAGAACAACGGCGTGCTTTTGCTGGTGGCGCCGAACGACCGCAAGATGCGCATCGAGGTCGGCTATGGGCTTGAAGGCACGCTGACTGACCTGCACACCAAGTTGATCATCGAAAATGACATGGTGCCGGCCTTCCGTGCCGGCGATTTCTCCGGCGGCATCAGCAAGGCCCTCGACGACATGATCATGGTGCTGGAAGGCAATCCCGAAGAGCTGGAAGCGCGCGGCGAACGCAACCAGCAGCCGCCGTTCAACAGCGACGATCTGTTCTTCACCATCTTCATAGCCATCTGGGCAATCATCTTTTTCGGCGGCCTCGCAGCCTCCATCCTGCCGCCGATCTTCGGCCAGAAGATCGGTCCCGGCCGCTATCGCTGGCTGGGCATGACCTTCGAGCCGAGCCGGCGGTCGTCCGGCGGCTGGTCGGGAGGTTCCGGCGGGGGATGGTCGTCGGGTTCAAGCGGTGGCGGGTTTTCCGGCGGCGGCGGTTCGTCCGGCGGCGGCGGCTCCTCGGGAAGCTGGTGACGAGATGACAAGACACGCCGTCAGCCCGGTGGAATCCGGCCGTTTCATCAAAATGACCGGCACCGCGCTGTTGGCCATAGCGGTGCTGCTGTTCGGCTTCGCGGCCTTCGCCGCCGAATTGCCGGCGCTGACCGGACGGGTCGTCGACAATGCCGGCATCATCGATGCCGCGACCGAGGTGGCGCTGACGCAGAAGCTTGCCGATTTCGAGACCAAGGGGTCCGACCAGATCGTCGTCGCGACCATTCCCAGCCTCGACGGCGAGGAGATCGAGCCTTACGCCAACCGGTTGTTTCGCGCCTGGAAACTCGGCCAGGCGAAGGAGAACAACGGCGTCCTGCTTCTGGTGGCGCCGAACGACCGCAAGATGCGCATCGAGGTCGGCTATGGGCTTGAAGGCACGCTGACCGACCTGCACACCAAGTTGATTATCGAAAACGACATGGTGCCGGCCTTCCGTGCCGGCGATTTCTCAGGCGGCATCAGCAAGGCCGTCGACGACATGATCATGGTGCTGGAAGGCAATCCCGAAGAGCTGGAGGCGCGCGGCAAGCGCAATCCGGCGAATGACAATCCTGTCGATCCCATCTTCATGCTGTTCATCATCCTGTGGGCGACGATGTTCTTCGGCGGCTTGGCAATGGCGTTCCTGCCGCCGATCTTCGGCACGAAACTGTCGCCGGGCGTGTACAAGTGGCTGGGCATGACGTTCCGCTACGGCCGCGGGCCAGGTTCGTCACCCTCCGGTGGCGGTGCCTGGACGTCGGGGACCTCGTCCGGCAGTGGCTGGTCGTCGGGAAGTTCAGGCAGTGGTTGGTCGTCAGGAAGTTCCGGCGGCGGGTTTTCCGGCGGCGGCGGTTCGTCCGGCGGCGGCGGTTCTTCAGGAAGCTGGTGAGACATCAATCATGGCAACACGACCGATCAGCCCCGAGGATCATGAGCGCATCGCCGATGCGATTCGCGCTGCCGAATCAAAGACCGACGGCGAGATCTACTGCGTCGTGGCGCATGCAAGCGACGGCTATTTCTTCCCGGCCGCCTTCATGGCGATGCTCGGCATGCTCGTCGTCAGCCTCGCCGTCGGTTACGGGCTGGAAGCCTGGTGGCTGTCGATCCGCTTGCCGCATTTCGTCATAGCCGAGCTTCTGGCGCTTGCCAGTGTGCTCATCCTGTTGTGGGCATTGCCCGCATTGCGCATCCATTTGGTGCCGAGGCGGCTGCGCTACCAGGCCGCCCACGCCAATGCGATGAAGCAGTTCCTCGCCCGCAACGTCCACCGCACCGCGGCGCGCACCGGCGTGCTGGTGTTCGTCTCGATCGCCGAGCGCTATGCTGAAGTGGTCGCCGACAGCGGCATCGATTCTCGTGTCGGCCAGCATGTCTGGGACGGTGTCGTCCGCGACCTTACGGCGCATGCCGGCGACGATCGGATTGCCGACGGCTTCGTCAGGGCGGTCGAAGCGGTCGGTGCGGTACTGGCCGAGCATTTTCCGATGTCGACCGGCGACAGCAACGAACTGGACGACCATCTGGTCGAGATTTGATCTCGCTAAAGGCGGTTTTGCAGCGTCTCAAGGACGCACCGTTCGGCTGTGCGAAAGCATCGCAGTGGCTGACCGGACTCTTGCAATCGGGCGCCGCGGGTTTATGGTTAACCAATCATGAATACGCTGAGCATCGACATCAGGAAAGCCGAGCCGCGCGATGCAGCCGCCATTGCCGACGTGCATCTCGAGGCCTGGCGCGGCGCCTATTCGGGCATCATCCCACACCGCACTCTGACATCGATGATCAACCGCCGCGGTGCCGACTGGTGGGCGAATGCCATTCGCCGCGCCGCCACCGTCCTGGTCGTCGAAATCGGCGGCAAAATTGCCGGCTACGCGACGATCGGCAAGAACCGTGCCCGCGAACTCAGGCAGCAGGGCGAGATCTACGAGCTTTACCTGCGGCCGGAATATCAAGGCATCGGGCTCGGCAGCCGGCTGTTCTCGGCGGCACGGGCACGGCTGGCCGACCATGGCTTGAAGGGCATGGTGGTGTGGGCGCTGGAAGACAATCAGAACGCACTTGCCTTCTATGCCGGCGCCGGCGGTCGCGATGTGGCCGAGGGCGTCGAGATATTCGAGCAGAAGGCGCTGAAGAAGGTCGCTTTCGTCTGGGAATGACGGCCAGCGCATGATCCGACCGGTTTCGGTTCGGACGATCCCCCAGTACCATTCGCCGCATTGCACCATTCGCCGTCGCCCGCTATCGATCTTCAATCGAGAGAGGGATAAAGCGATGCGTATCGAAGCGATTGCCAGCGGAAAGAACCCGCCCGAGGACGTCAACGTCATTATCGAGGTGCCGATCGGCGGTGAGCCGATCAAGTACGAGATGGACAAGGAGGCCGGCACGCTGTTCGTCGACCGCTTCCTGCACACGTCGATGCGCTATCCCGGCAATTACGGTTTCGTACCGCACACGCTGTCGGGCGACGGCGACCCGATCGACGTGCTGGTCTGCAACACACGCGCGCTGGTGCCGGGCTGCGTCATCAATGTGCGGCCGATCGGCGTGCTGGTGATGGAGGACAATGCCGGCCAAGACGAGAAGGTCATCGCGGTTCCTTCGCCCAAGCTGACCTTGCGCTATGAGGACGTTCACGAATACACGCAGCTGCCTGATATCACCCGCCAGCAGGTGCAGCATTTTTTCGAGCACTACAAGGATCTCGAACCCGGCAAATGGGTCAAGATCGAGGGCTGGTACGATGCCGCCTATGCCAAGAAGATGATCGTCGAGGCAATCGAGCGGGCCAAGCGCAAGTAATTGACGGGCGCAAATAGTCAGTTATCGACGCGGCCGAAATCGGGCGTGTTGCCCAGCATCACACGCTTGTCCTTGCCGCAGGCGAAGGTGCGTGCCTTCTCGTCGGCAAGCTTACGCGCCTGATCGTTGGCGGCGGGATTGCCGGTGGCGAGCACAAGAGCGATCGTGCAGCCTTCGTGGGCGCCAGGCTGGGCAACCTTGGCGACGATCAGCACTTCCGTCGACTTGTTCTCGCCCTCGCTATCGCTGATCGAGCGACGATGGATGACTGCAAAAGGAACGGCCATATCGCCCTTGGTTTCGATACGCCACTCGACTTTGGGTCCAGCCGAGTTGAGGCCGGAAAAGCTTTCCCAGACCGTGGTCATGTCGCCAGGTGGAAACCCGTAGAACAGAGATTCCCGCGCGTCGTCGTAGGAAACCATCACCGGGTAGCCGCCATAGCCCGAACAGGCGAGGTCGGCCCAGTCGCCGTCGCCTTCCTCCGCCTGGGCATAAGTCACGCAGTCCTTCTCCCAGACGAGATCGGTATAGACGCTGGATATGTCGCCAGCCCGGGCCGCCTGGCAGAAACCGGCGAGGACAAGCAGGATCAAAAGAGCGCGCATGGCGGACAACTCCGTTCGGGCTGCCGCAGCGTACCGTCAAATTCAGCAGCAGCCTAGACGAAGTCAGGCTGCTCACAGTGACCTGGTAAACGGAACGCTATTTCCTCAAGCTTGCCTCGATCAGAAGATCGGCGTTGCGGGCCACCGACTGCGCCGGTCCGCCGGCACCGAACAACTGGCCGCTGATATAGGCTCCCTCGATCAGGAGCAGCAGCCCGTCACCCAGCGTGTCGGCGTCGCCGGCGCCCATCGCCGCCGCCATAGCACGCAGGCGCCGGCGCAATTCCTGCTTGTTGGCCTCGCTCACGACGCGGGCCGGATGGCCGTGTTCGGGATATTCGACCGCGGCATTGGTCATGCCGCAGCCGCGATAGTCGGGCCTTTGCGTGCGCTTGCCGACACGCGTCAGGAAGGCGACGATCTGCGCGCGCGGATCGCCGGGATGGGCATTCACCGCCTCGTCGAAGCGCTCCCAGAATTCGAGGTCATAGTGCCGAAGATAGGATGCGGCCAACTCATCCTTGGACGGAAAGCTGCGGTAGAGGCTTGGCTTGGTGACGCCGGCACGCCGTACGATCTCGTCGACGCCGATCGCCCTGATGCCTTGCCGGTAGAACAGGTCGCGCGCCACCTGGAGAATCCGTTCGGCGGCGCGAGGCAGCGGTGCGCCATTCTCCTTGATCGTTGGTTCAATGCTTTTCATGTCTGGTTTGCCGATTGCCTGGTTGACAATGTTACCGGTCGGTACGTATGTTCCGCACATCTGAAACGTACCGGTCAGTAACATGATAGCTCAATCCCGCCCGTTTGGCCAGCGCTACGCTTTCGTCGTGGTCGCCGTCATCTTCCTCTGCCTGCTGATCGCCGCGGGCCTGCGTTCGGCGCCGGCAGTCATGATGCTGCCGCTGGAGAATAGTTTCGGCTGGCGGCGCGACGTCGTCTCGCTGGCCGCGGCCACCGGCATCTTCCTCTATGGCCTGACTGGGCCGTTTGCCGCGGCGCTGATGGAGCGGATCGGGCTGCGCCGCACCTTGCTTGCCGCGCTGCTTTTGATGTCGGGATCGACCGCGCTCAGCCTGCTAATGACCAAGCCGTGGCATCTGCTCCTCACCTGGGGCGTGTTTTCCGGCATCAGTTCGGGCGCTGTCGCCACCGTGCTCGGCGCGACCATCGTCAACCGCTGGTTCAAGACCAATCGCGGCCTTGTGATGGGACTGATGTCGGCGTCCAGCGCCACCGGGCTGCTGGTCTTCCTGCCGCTGCTCGCCTCGCTCGCCCAGTCCGGCGGCTGGAAGCCGGTCGCCATTGCCATTGCCGTGGCCACCGCCGCCTTGGTGCCGCTGGTTTATATGCTGGTACCGGAGCGTCCGGCCGCGATCGGCATGGTCCGCTATGGCGCCGAGCTCGACGATGTGCCGCCCGCGCCGCCGGCCGCGCAAGGCAATTTCCTCGCGCATACGCTGAGCACGTTGCGCCGCGCCGCCGGTACGCGTGTGTTCTGGTACCTGTTCGCCACCTTCTTCGTTTGCGGCTTCACCACCAACGGGTTGGTCGGCACGCACCTGATCGCCTTTTGCGGCGATATGGGCATCGGCGAAGTGCAGGCCGCGGGCCTGCTCTCGATGATGGGTATCTTCGATCTTATTGGCACGACGCTGTCGGGCTGGCTCACCGACCGTTTCGACCCGCGCAAGCTGCTCGGCATCTATTACGGCATTCGCGGCCTGTCGCTGATCTATCTGCCCTATTCCGGCTTCTCGGCGACCAGCCTGATCATCTTCGCCGTATTTTACGGACTGGACTGGATCGCCACGGTGCCGCCGACGCTGCGGCTTTCCAACGAGGCGTTCGGCGACCGCAGCGGGCCGATCGTCTTCGGCTGGATCGTCGCCGGCCATCAAGTCGGCGCAGCGACAGCGGCCTTTTTCGGCGGCACCATGCGCGAGCTGCAGGGCAATTACGAGCTTGCCTTCCTGATTGCCGGCATGACGGCAATAGCCGCCGCCTGCATCTCGCTGCTGATCAACACCAGCCGCCCGGCGTTCGATCCTGAACCGCAGGCGGCATAGCTTCTCGTTGCAGGAGAGATGCCGTCGGCCAAATTGCCGATCTCCCCCCTCGTGGGGGAGATGCCCGGCAGGGCAGAGGGGGCGCGAAGGTTCGCCAGCCTCCGACTTTACGCAATGTTCTGCCCAAACTCCGCTGCTCCGTCTGATTTCTTTCTGATTTGTACGTCGGCGGGACAGCGCCCCCCTCTGGCCTGCCGGCCATCTCCCCGCAAGGGACCCGCAAGGGGGGAGATCAGCAGCTTCGCCGCCGAGCGGTCCAGCCTTCCCGCTTGTTGATGTCAGAAAACCTTCATCGTTTCGAAATGTGCCTGAAACATTGAAGCTGGAGCTTGGCGGCGACGTTCAACGCCATCCAGGAGACAGCCATGGACAAGATTTCAATGACGCGGCGCGCTTTCGTCACGTCGGCCAGCGCCGTTGGCCTGGTCGGCGCCTCGGGTCTCGCCCTTCCCTATTACTCGCGCGCCAATCAGCGCCCGGCCTTCACCCATGGCATTCAGTCCGGCGATGTCGACGCGACCAGCGGCATGGTCTGGACGCGCACGGACCGGCCGTCGCGCGTCATGTTCGAAGTGTCGTCGACGGAAAATTTCGCCAATGCCGTCCGCCTGGCGCCGCTCGATACGTCGCCGGCCAGCGACTATACGGTGAAGCGGCTGCTTACCGATCTCGCCTCCGACCAGGACATTTTCTACCGCATGGTCGCGGCCGATCTTGCCGACATCAACGCCGTTTCGGAGCCGATCGTCGGCCGCTTCCGCACGGCACCTGCCTCGAAGCGCGACATTCGTTTCGCCTGGTCGGGCGACACCGCCGGCCAAGGCTGGGGCATCGACGAGACCGGCATGAAGACCTACGCCACGATCGCCAAGCACACGCCCGACTTCTTCCTGCATTCGGGCGATACGGTCTATGCCGATGGTGCGATGAAGGACGAGGTCGACCTGCCCAATGGCGACAAGTGGAAAAACACAGTGCTGATCGACGAAAAGCGCAAGGTTGCCGAGACGCTGGACGAATACCGGGCGCAGTGGAAATACAACATGATGGACAAGAACGTTCTTGCGCTCAGTGCCATCTGCCCGACTTTCTATCAGTGGGACGACCATGAGGTGCTTAACAACTGGTCGGACTCGAAGGACCTGACCGCCGACGACCGCTACACCGAAAAATCGATCCATGTGCTGGCGGCACGTGCTGCGCGCGCCTTCCACGAGATGACGACGATCCGCTACGAACTGTCGGAGCCGGGCCGCGTCTACCGCAAGATCGCTTATGGGCCGCTGCTCGATGTGTTCTTCCTCGACATGCGTTCCTACCGCGGCCCCAACGGCCCGGATATGCAGGAGACGATGACGCCGCAATCGCGCATCCTCGGCGAACAGCAGATTAAGTGGTTGAAGCGTGAGCTGGCAAATTCCAACGCGACGTGGAAAATCATCGCCGCCGACATGCCGCTCGGCCTCGTGGTCTGGAATGACGGTACCAAGAAGGTCGGGGCCGAGGCAGTCAGCAATGGCGACAATGGCCCGGCCAAGGGGCGCGAGCTGGAAATTGCCGACCTTCTTCGCTATATAAAGAACGCGGGCATCAGCAATACCGTTTGGCTCACCGCAGACGTGCATTACACGGCCGCGCATTACTACAATCCGGACAAGGCGCAGTTCCAGGACTTCAATGCGTTCTGGGAATTCGTTTCGGGTCCGATCCATTCAGGCACGTTCGGACCGAATGGTTTCGACATGACGTTCGGCCCGGAGCTGAAGTTCATCAAGGCACCGACTGCCGAGCAGGGTCAGAACCTGCCGCCGTTGGCCGGCCTGCAGTTCTTCGGACTTGTCGATATCGATGGCGCTACAGAGCAGCTGACGGTGCGGCTGATGGATCGCGACGACAGCGAACTCTACAAGGTCACGCTCGATCCGGTGCGGTCGGCGTGAGCGACTGCACCATTATCCTCGGGCCAGCCCGAGGGTAGGACGTGTATCAATCGGGATAGCAGACGACGGGAATGTTGGGCCAGACGGCGCCGTCGCATCCGGCATTTTGCTGCCTTTGCTTGAAGGCGGCGCTGACTGGCCCGGTCACCACCGGGTCGACGCCATCGGGAGCATCGGCAAAAAGCTGCTCCGCCGACCGCTTGTCGGACGGCAGCGCAGTCCGCGTCTCCTTGAACGACGCGGCCGACTGCGCCGCGCCTGCCGCGAGGAGGACGGCGAGTGCGCTACATGCCAAAATCGGCCGGAGTCTGCTGCCTGCGTCGATCATGAAATTCGAACTGCCCGGACCATGAAAGGTTCCGCCTTGGTTAATAATTCCACTTCACACCAAGACATTTAAGATTTGGTGACTTTATTTGGTGACTCGCCTCCTCTTTCGCAATTGCGAAAAACCCTGTATGAGCCGCCCAACCGAATGAGGCAGCGCCTTTTGGCCTGCTGCCTGCAACGCTCCCGAGACCAAAACATGAAAATCCGCAATATCGCGATCATCGCGCACGTCGACCATGGAAAAACCACCCTCGTCGATCAGCTCCTGAAACAGTCCGGCTCGTTCCGCGACAACCAGCGCGTCGCCGAGCGCGCCATGGATTCGAACGATCTCGAAAAGGAACGCGGCATCACCATCCTGGCCAAGGCGACCTCGGTCGACTGGAAGGGCACCCGCATCAACATCGTCGACACGCCCGGCCACGCCGACTTCGGCGGTGAGGTCGAGCGCATCCTGTCGATGGTGGATTCGGCCATCGTGCTGGTCGACGCCGCCGAGGGGCCGATGCCGCAGACCAAATTCGTCGTCGGCAAGGCGCTCAAGGTCGGACTGAAGCCGATCGTCGTCATCAACAAGATCGACCGGCCGGATGCTCGCCACGTCGAGGTGGTCAACGAGGTGTTCGACCTGTTTGCCGCGCTTGACGCGACCGACGAGCAGCTCGACTTCCCGATCCTTTACGGTTCGGGCCGTGACGGCTGGGTCTCCGAAAACCCCGAAGGTCCGAAGGACCAGGCTCTGGCGCCGCTGTTCGACCTCGTCATCAAGCACGTGCCGGCGCCGACCGTTCATCCTGGCCCGTTCCGCATGATCGGCACCATTCTGGAAGCCAATCCGTTCCTCGGCCGCATCATCACCGGCCGTATCGAATCCGGCACGCTGAAATCCAACCAGGCGGTCAAGGTGCTGCACCATGATGGCACCCAGGTCGAAACCGGCCGCATCTCGAAGATCCTTGCTTTTCGCGGGCTCGAGCGCCAGCCCATCGACGAAGCGCAGGCAGGCGACATCGTCGCCATCGCCGGCTTGTCGAAAGGCACCGTCGCCGACACGTTCTGCGACCTGTCGGTGACCGAGCCGCTGCACGCGCAGCCTATCGATCCGCCGACGGTGACGATGTCGTTCCTGGTCAACGATTCACCGCTGGCGGGCACCGAAGGCGACAAGGTGACCAGCCGCGTCATCCGGGACCGCCTGCTGCGCGAGGCCGAAGGCAATGTCGCGCTGAAGATCGAGGAATCGCCGGACAAGGATTCGTTCTTCGTCTCCGGACGCGGCGAATTGCAGCTGGCCGTGCTGATCGAGACGATGCGCCGCGAAGGTTTTGAGATCGCCGTGTCGCGGCCGCGCGTCGTCATGCAGAAGGGCGAGAACGGCGAATTGCTGGAGCCGGTCGAGGAAGTCGTCATCGACGTTGACGAGGAGCATGCCGGCGTCGTCGTGCAAAAAATGTCGGAGCGCAAGGCCGAGATGGTCGAGCTGCGCCCTTCGGGCGGCAATCGCCAGCGCATCGTCTTCCACGCGCCGACGCGCGGCCTGATCGGCTACCAGTCGGAACTGCTGACCGACACGCGCGGCACCGCCGTGATGAACCGGCTGTTCCATGCCTATGAGCCTTACAAGGGTGAGCTGCCGGGCCGCACCAACGGCGTGCTGATCTCCAACGAACAGGGGGAATCGGTGGCCTATGCCATGTGGAACCTGGAAGACCGCGGCCCGATGGTCATCGACCCAGGCGTCAAGGTCTATCAGGGCATGATCATCGGTATCCATTCCAGGGACAACGACCTCGAAGTCAATGTGCTCAAGGGCAAGAAGCTGACCAATATCCGCGCCGCCGGCAAGGACGAGGCGGTAAAACTGACGCCGCCGATCCGCATGACGCTGGAACGCGCGCTGGCCTGGATCCAGGACGACGAGCTGGTCGAGGTGACGCCGAAGACCATCCGCCTGCGCAAGCTCTATCTCGACCCGAACGAGCGCAAGCGTTTCGAGAAGTCGGCGAAAGTGGTCGGCGCGGCGTAAGCCACTTTTCTCAGCCACTATGAGGGAGGGAGCACGTGCGTGCTTCCTCCCTTTATCCTACCCGCCGGCCGCCGCGATAATGCCGTCCCGGTCTGGATCGCTAGACAGGTCGACGCGGATCGCCGTTCCCGCCCGGGCCGGCCTGCGCAAGGCTTTGGCCCCATCCGGACCAACCACCAGCAATCGCTTCTCTTCCCAAACCTGAAGCCGCGATCGCGAGACACCGAGTTCGTTGGCGAGCAACCGGTCGAGCCGCAGCGCTGTCGGCATTTCGAGCTCGAGCTGGAGTTCGAGGGCGGCGGTGTTTTCCGGCCTGTCCCCGAGCACCTGCTTATGAACGGCGGCTTCAGGAAACTCCTCGACGCGCCCGATCCTGCTTCGCAGTGCGGCAATATCGAAAGCATGGCGCCGCGCCAGGACCGGGTCGTTGCGTTCGAGCGCCTGCAATATTGCCGGTTCGATATCGCGGCGACTGCATCGCTCCAGAATGCCGAAATTCCAGGAATTGTCGCAATCGATGCAGCGGTAGATCAACCAGGCATCAATGCGTTTGCCATTGGCATTGACCCGGAATTTGCCGCTGCAGCGATAGGCTTTCAGACCGCCGCAGCGATTGCAGTTGAGGTGAGGTCGCGGTGCGGTCTTGGGCGCGATCGTCCAGCGGATACGCAGTATCGAAGGCATGCCGAAAAGCCCTTCCCGTCGGGAAGTTCGTCAGATCGGCGATGTCGAGATGCCCCTGCGGGCACGGCGTGGCGAGAGACTGCGGCAGTTGGAAATCAGGTGTCGCGGGTTATGCGCGACAGCGGTTCAGCAGTGCCAAACCGGTCTCGAACCGCCACCCTGAAGAACAGATGATGTGAAAACAGGCACCGCGACTGCGACGCCCTGCTCTGTGTCGGGGAGTTGGCGAGACCGGCGGTTACGCAGGCAAAGTGAAGCTCGGAAAGGATTTCGAGACGACACTTCTAGCCGCGAGGTGCCTGGCCGACAAGCCTTCTTTCGGTGGACGCTACCGTCGCCGGAACAGTTGGGTTATGTTGAAGCGTCCAAAAATTTCTAACGAGATCCGCGTCATGCATTTCACGTCGCTTCTGATTTTTGCCGGCGCCCTGCTTGTTGCCGCCGGCTCGCCGGGCCCGTCGATTGCCGCACTTGTGGCGCGGGTCATCGCAAAAGGGTTTCGCGACGTGTTTCCGTTCCTGCTTGCCATGTGGATCGGCGAAGCGATCTGGCTATCACTGGCGGTGTTTGGCCTCGCCGTGGTGGCGCAGACGTTCCACTTCGCCTTTGTCGTCGTGAAATGGGTTGGCGTCGTCTATCTCGCCTGGCTTGCCTGGAAGATGTGGACCGCACCGGTCGAGGCAAAAGAAGGTTCGCTGCCGCGCGAAGATTCGCCCGTCAGACTGTTCTTTGCCGGCATGGCGGTAACGCTCGGCAACCCCAAGATCATGATGTTCTATCTGGCGCTGCTGCCGACCATCATCGATCTCGGTTCAGTCAGCGTGATCGGCTGGGTCGAGCTGACGGCGACCATGGCCGTGGTGCTGGTCGCCATCGATTTGACCTGGGTGCTCGCCGCATCGCAGGCGCGCAAGCTCTTGAGGAGCAAACGGGCGATGAAGATCGCCAACCGCGTCAGCGCCGGCACCATGGCCGGCGCTGCGGCGGCGATCGCGGCGCGGTCTTGAGCCGCCGCGTCAACCCATTTCGATTATCGGTGCGATCTCGACGCTGAAACCCGGGTCCGTCAGGATAGGACAATCCTTGGCTTTGCGGACGGCATCGTCGATGTCTTTCGCTTCGATGATGGTGTAACCGGCGGTCGGATTGCTGCCGCCATTGTTCTCGACCTTGCCGCCGGGCAGCAGGGTCTTCGACATGCCGACTGGATTGCCACCGTCGACCACGGCTGAGCCAAGCTTGCCGTACCAGCCGTTCCAGGCATCCATCGCTGCCTTCCGTTCGGCCTCCTCGGTCGGCATCTTGCCCGAGCCGTGATAGACGTAGAGAAATTTCGCCATGTTCTCCTCCTTTGATCGGCGGCATCGAACCGGCATGCGGTCATGCCGCATGCCGATCATCGGACCAAACCGGCAAACAAGCAACGAGAATGCGATGCAGCTAATATATACGACCGCGGTGCCCTATCGCGCCATCGCGTGATATTCATCGTTCGGCCGCATATCGATCGCCGATGCCAGCCGGTTCGACATGTTGAAGAACGCGGCAGTCGAGGCGATATCCCAGATGTCGCGGTCGGAAAAGCCCACTTGCCGCAGCGCCGCCCGGTCGGCTGCGACGATCTTTGCCGGCTGCTCGGTCAGCTTCACCGCGAATTCGAGCATGGCGCGCTGCCTGTCTGACAGCTCGGCGGCGCGAAAATTCATCACCATCATCTCGCCGAAGGCCGGGTCGCCGGAAAGCTGGCGCACGGCCGCGCCATGTGCAACCAGGCAATAATAGCAATGGTTGACCGATGAGACGACCACCGCGATCATCTCTCGCTCCAGCTTCGACAGGCCGGATTCACCCAGCATCAAATCATTGTACATGTCGGTGAAAGCGCGCAGCTTCTTCTCGTCGAAGGCGTAGGCGAGCAGCACATTGGGAACGAGGCCGAGCTTCTCCCGGCATTTGGCGAAATAGGCGTTGGTCGCTTCGCTCAGCTCCGCCGGTGCGAGGTCAAGCGCGGTGATTTTGTCTGTCATAGGGGATTTCTCCTCGTTTTCCGCCAGGCTGCCGGTGAATTCCGACATTTCGTCGCAAGCCGTCAAACCTTTGTCGCCAAATACCCGTCATCTGCTACGATAGTTGTAAAAACATGACGGGAGGGAATTAGCTCATGGCCGGCCTGAAATCCGCAAGCCAGTTGAAAAAGATGAGTCCGGCCAAGGGCAGCGAAAAGCCCGGCAGGCTTGCCGACTACTTGCTGGCCCGAGCTCCGGCCGAAGATGTCGCCGCCTACGACGTCATCGATCTCGAACGCGCTGCCGAACTCGCCGGCCGCGCTGTCGCCCGGCACAAGAAGGACGACTGCGTCGTTGCCATAGACGTCGATTCCGGTGTCGTCCGCCAAGGCCGGCCGATGACGGTGATCACCGTCGTCAACGACAACATGCCGTTCCTGTTCGATTCCGTCCTCGGTGAGATTACAGAGAGCGCCGGCGAGCCGCTGCTGGTTACCCACCCGGTCATCGTGGTCAGGCACGGCAAGAACGGCGTCGAGGAAATCCTCGGCGATGGCGGTTATGCCAAGGGCGAGCACAGCCATGACCGGCTGAGCGTCATCCATGTCCATATCGGCCGCCTTTCGGCCGAGCAGGCCGAAGGCCTTTCCGCACGCCTGACGAAGCTGCTCGGTCAGGTGCGCGCCGCCGTCATCGACTGGAAGCCGATGCTTGCCCGCCTCGACCAGGCGATCTCGGAATTCCGCTACTCGCCGGTGCCGCTCGACAAGGCCCATGTCACCGAGGCGATCGCCTTCCTCGAATGGCTGCGCGACGACAATTTCACCTTTCTAGGCATGCGTGAATTCAAATACACCGGCGGCGAGAAGAGCGGCATGCTCGAGCGTGCCGAAAAGCCCGGCCTCGGCATCCTTTCCGATCCCGACGTGCTGGTGCTCAGGCGTGGCACCGAAGCGGTGAGCACGACGCCGGAAATCCGCGCCTTCCTGCATGGGCCGGAACCGCTGATCGTCACCAAGGCCAACGCCAAGTCATCGGTGCACCGCCGCATCTACCTCGACTACATCGGCGTCAAGACCTACACCGGCAAAGGCGTGCTTTCGGGCGAGCTGCGCATCGTCGGACTGTTCACCTCGACTGCTTATACGCGCTCGGTGATGAAAATCCCCTATCTGCGCTCGAAGGCCGAAACCGTCATTGCCAAATCCGGCTTCAATCCCGGCGACCACTCCGGCAAGGCATTGATCAACGTGCTGGAGAGCTATCCGCGCGACGAGTTGTTCCAGGTTCCGGTGCCGATCCTGCGCAAGCATGCCGAAGCCATACTGGGATTGATCGAGCGGCCGCGCGTCAGGGCATTGGTGCGTGTCGACCAGTTCGACCGCTTCGTCTCCGTGCTCGTCTTCGTGCCGCGCGACCGCTACGACAGCGTCGTGCGCGAGAAGATCGGCACCTATCTGAAGACCGTCTTCGAAGGCCGGCTGTCGGCCTATTATCCGGCCTTCCCGGAAGGCGGGCTGGCGCGCGTCCACTTCATCATCGGCCGCTCCGGCGGCAAGACGCCGAAGGTCGAGCAGGCGACGATCGAGGCGGCGATTCGCGACATCGTACGGACCTGGGACGATGCACTGCGCGAGACCGCGACCGAGACCGGGGCCGACGCGAAGCTAACGGCCATCGCCTCGCGCTTTTCGGAAAGTTATCGCGACAGTTTCCCGCCGGCCGTGGCGCTGGCCGATGCCGGGCGCATCGCCAGGCTCGATGCGTCAAATCCGATCGCCATCGACTATTACCGTCACGCCGACCAGAAGCCGCATCAGGCGGCGCTGAAAATCTATCACCATGGCAGCCCGGTGGCGCTGTCGCGGCGCGTGCCCGTGCTGGAAAACATCGGTTTCCGCGTCATCAGCGAGCGTACTTTCGAGGTCGGCGACAATCAATCCGGCATGGTCTTCATCCACGACATGGAACTTGAGAACAGCTACGGCAGGCCGATCGACCTCGGCAATGGCGGCGCGCTGTTCGAGGACGCGTTCCTTTCCGTCTGGCGCGGCAATGTCGACAATGACGGCTATAACGGCCTCGCCCAGACCGCAGGCCTGTGGTCGGGCGAGATCACCGTCCTGCGCGCCTATGGCCGCTATCTGCAGCAGGCCGGTATCCCGCAGAGCCAGGATTTCATCGCCGCCGCACTCAACCGCTATCCCGAGATCGCCCGCGGACTGCATGCGCTGTTCGTCGCCCGCCTCGGCCCGACGGATGAGACGGAAGGCGTCGTTCAGGCCAAACATCTGAAGGCCAAGATCACGGATGCGCTGGAAGACGTTCCCAACATCGACGACGACACCATCATCCGACGTTATCTGAACCTGATCGAAGCCTCGCTGCGCACCAATCATTTCGTTGCCGATACGAAAGAGAAGGGCCAATCACTGGCGATCAAGCTCGATTCGCAATCGGTCGACGGGCTGCCGGCGCCGCGGCCATGGCGCGAGATCTTCGTCTATGGCTCCGAGGTCGAGGGCGTGCATCTGCGCTTCGGCCCGGTCGCGCGCGGCGGCCTGCGCTGGTCGGACCGTGCGCAGGACTATCGCACCGAGGTGCTTGGCCTGGTCAAGGCACAGCAGGTCAAGAATGCGGTGATCGTGCCGGTTGGCGCCAAGGGCGGCTTCTACCCGAAAAAGCTGCCGATGAGCGCCGGGCGCGACGCCATTTTCGAGGCCGGCACGGCCGCCTACAAGAATTACGTTTCCAGCCTGTTGTCGATCACCGACAATATCGGCCTGGACGGCGTCATCCCGCCAGCCGGCGTGGTGCGGCGCGATCAGGATGATCCGTATTTCGTCGTCGCCGCGGACAAGGGAACGGCGACCTTCTCGGACACCGCCAACGCCATAAGCGAAAGGCACGGCTTCTGGCTCGACGACGCTTTCGCCAGCGGCGGTTCGGCCGGATACGACCACAAGAAGATGGGCATCACCGCGAAGGGCGCCTGGGAAGCAGTCAAGCGGCATTTCCGCGAGATGAACCGCGACATCCAAACCACGCCGTTCACTGTCGTCGGCGTCGGCGACATGTCGGGCGACGTGTTCGGCAACGGCATGCTGCTGTCGGAGCAGACCCGGCTGATCGCCGCCTTTGATCATCGCGACATCTTCATCGATCCCGATCCCGACATGGCGGCTTCGATGGCCGAGCGCCGGCGTATGTTCGCTCTCGCCCGTTCAAGCTGGCAGGATTACGACAAGACGAAGCTGTCGGAGGGCGGCATCATCGTCTCGCGCAGCCAGAAGTCGATCACCTTGCCGGCGCCCGCGGCTGCGGCGATCGGCCTCGGCAAGACAACGGCCACGCCAGTCGAGATCATGAGTGCCATTCTCAAGGCGCCGGCAGACCTTTTGTGGTTTGGCGGCATCGGCACCTATGTCAGGGCATCGGGCGAGACCAACCAGGACGTCGGCGACCGTGCCAATGACGCGATCCGCATCACCGCGCTCGACCTGCGTGCCAAGGTCATCGGTGAGGGGGCCAATCTCGGCGTCACGCAGCGGGCGCGCATCGAATTCGGATTGAATGGCGGCCGCTGCAACTCAGATGCGATCGACAATTCGGGCGGCGTGAATTGCTCCGACGTCGAGGTCAACATCAAGATCGCGCTGGCTTCCGCCATGCGCAAGGGATCGCTGACCCGGCCGGCGCGCAACAAATTGCTGGCCGAGATGACCGATGAGGTCAGCGCCCTGGTGCTGTCCAACAATTACCAGCAGACGCTGGCGCTGTCCCTTGCCCGTAAGCGCGGGCTCGCCGACATCGCCCATCAGAGCCGCTTCATGGCGGCGCTGGAGGCGCGCGGACTGCTCGACCGTGCCGTCGAGGCGCTGCCGTCGCCGGCGGCCTTTGCCGAGCGCGAGACGCGCGGTGAGCCGCTGACCCGGGCCGAGCTCGGCGTGCTGCTCGCCTATGCCAAGATCGTGCTGTTTTCCGATATCGTCGCCAGCGACGTGCCGGACGATCCGCATTTCGACCGTGATCTGATGGGCTATTTCCCCGATCGCATGGCGAAGAAATATGCGGGAGAAATCCACGGCCATCGGCTGCGCCGCGAGATCATCGCCCGTGTCGTCGCCAATGATCTGGTCAATCGCGGCGGCCCGTCCTTCGTCAACAGGCTGCAGGAAGCGACTGGCCGCAGTGCCGCCGATGTCGTGCGCACCTTCGCCGTGGTGCGGGATGGCTTTGCGCTGCCGGCGCTCTACCGGCAGATCGACGCGCTCGACAACCAGATCGACGGACAGATCCAGCTCGACCTCTATCAGGCGGTCAGCCGGCTGATCTATGTGACCAGCGGCTGGTACCTGAAGAACGATGCCGGCACCGCGCCGCTCGGGCAGCGGATCACCGAATTGCAGGATGCGCGCAAGGCGTTGGAGCCGAAGCTCGTGTCGCTGCTGCCGGCCTTCTCTCGCGAGCGGATCGAGGAGCGGCGGCACGGCCTGTCGAAGGGCGGCGCGCCGGAGAGTCTTGCCGAACAGCTGGCGCTGACCGACGTGGCGGAACTCATCCCCGACATCGCGCTGACGGCGCGGACGGCGAGTGCCGGCATCGTCGCTGCCGCCAAGGCGTTCTTTGCAGTCAGCGATGTCTTCCGCATCCCGCGCGTCGAGGACGCGGCGCGCTCGATCACGCCCTCGGATTATTACGATCAGCTGGCCCTTTCCCGCGCCACCGACACGATTGGGGCGGCCAGGCGCGGCATCGCCGTGGCGGCACTCACCGGCCATGCCGAGGCGGCGGATCCGGTGACTGGATGGTTGGAGTCCGGCGGCGAACGGGTCGGACGCATCCGCGAGCGGCTGCAGGCGCTGACCGAGGGCGGCGACATCACCGTGTCCCGGCTGTCGGTGGCGTCCGGCCTGATGAGTGATCTGACGGCGCTGTGAGAAGTCTTCCACATCGCGCGGGATTGCCGGGAAGAACTGCGCTATAGAGCGAACGGCGCGCGGCGTTGGGGCGCCCGGAGCATGATCGCGAACGTAACGATCGGCTTTTGGACAAGATCGTGCTCAACAAGAAGACGGAGCATCATGCCGATTCGATCGGCATGGAGAGCTCCAGCGGAGGGGACATGGCTGAGGTGGCAGTGCAGCGTGCGTCGGGACGCGGCATCTGGGGATGGATGCTGTTCGACTGGGCGGCCCAGCCGTTCTTCACGGTCGTCACCACCTTCATCTTCGGTCCTTATTTCGTCTCGCGAATGGCCAGCAATCCCGAGACGGGGCAAGCGGCCTGGGGCTACGGCATCGCCGCCGCCGGCCTCGTCATCGCCGTTTTGTCGCCGATCCTCGGCTCGATCGCCGATCAGACCGGACCACGCAAACCGTGGATAGCCTTCTTCGCCGCGGTCAAGATCACCAGCCTCACCTTGCTGTGGTTCGCCGCGCCCGGCTCCAACCTTTTTCTGGTCGTGGCGTTGTTCTCGCTGGCATCGGTCGCGGCTGAATTCTCGACCGTGTTCAATGACTCGATGATGCCGCGCCTGGTGCCGAAGAGCGACATCGGCAGGATCTCGAACATGGCTTGGGGGCTCGGCTATCTCGGTGGCATGATCGCGCTAATCTTCGTCGTTACCGTCATGGCCGGCTCGCCTGAAACCGGCAAGACCGTCGTCGGGCTCGACCCGATCTTCGGCCTTGACCCCAGGCTCGGCGAGGACGCGCGCGCCACCGGACCGTTGTCGGCGGCCTGGTATTTCCTGTTCATCCTGCCGATGTTCTTTTTCACGCCTGATGCGATCAAAGGCATTCCAATCGGGCCGGCGGTGCGCGAGGGCCTGTCGGAACTGAAGTCGACGCTAGCCGAAGTAAGCAAGCGCAGCGGTATTTTTCGCTTTCTCGTCGCCCGCATGATCTATCAGGACGGCGTCAACGCGCTGCTGGCGCTGGGCGGAACGTTTGCGGCGGCGATGTTCCATTGGTCGATCACCGAGATCGGCCTGTTCGGCATCATCCTCAACGTCGTTGCCATCGTCGGCTGCCTGGTTGCCGCACGCCTCGACACTGCACTGGGTTCCAAGACCATCGTGATGATTTCGCTGGTCATGCTGAGCATTGCCACGATCGGCATCGTCTCGACCGGCCCGGGCTATACGCTGTTCGGCGCCTGGGTGATGCCCGGACTGGACGGTGGCGGATTGTTCGGCACGGCGGCGGAAAAGGCCTACATTTTCTACGGCCTGCTGATCGGGCTTGCCTTCGGGCCGGTGCAGGCATCGTCGCGCTCCTACATGGCGCGCAGCGTCTCCGCAGCCGAATCCGGCCGCTATTTCGGCATCTATGCGCTGGCCGGTCGGGCAACAAGTTTTGCAGCGCCCTTCATGGTGGCCACGATCACCCTGGCCAGCGGCTCGGCGCGGCTCGGAATGGCGGCGATCGTGCTGTTCCTCGGCGCAGGCATGGCGATCCTGATCGGCACGCCCTATCCGGCGGATCGGCCGGCGGAGTGAGCTGCTCTTCCCTTCTCCCACAGGGGGAGGGAGTTCAATGCCGGAAGTGCCTCACTCCGGTGAAGACCATGGCAATGCCGTGAGCGTCGGCGGCGGCGATGACGTCGTCGTCGCGCATCGAGCCGCCGGGCTGGATGACGGCGGTGGCGCCGGCTTCGATTGCCGACAAAAGCCCATCCGCGAACGGGAAAAAGGCATCCGAGGCGACGACCGAGCCCTTGGTCAAAGGCTCCGTCAGACCGGCAGCGTCGGCCGCGTCGAGCGCCTTGCGCGCGGCGATGCGCGAGGAATCGACACGGCTCATCTGGCCGGCGCCGATGCCGACGGTGGCGCCGTCCCTGGCATAGACGATCGCGTTCGACTTGACGTGCTTTGCCACGCGAAAGGCGAATTTCAGATTGGCCATTTCGGCCGGCGTCGGAGCGCGCCGGGTCACCACCTTCAGCTCGAGGTCATCCACCACCGCATTGTCGCGGCCCTGGACGAGCAAGCCGCCAGCAACCGATTTCAAGCCAAGGCCCGCCGCGCGCGGGTCGGGCAGGCCGCCGGTGACCAGCAGGCGTAGATTCTTCTTGACGCCAATGATGCGGATTGCACCATCGGACGCCTCCGGTGCGATGATCACTTCGGTAAAGGTCTTGACGATCTCTTCGGCGGCTGCGGCATCGAGGATACGGTTCATGGCGACGATGCCGCCGTAGGCCGAGACCGGGTCGCAGGCCAGCGCCTTGGCATAGGCCGCTTGCAGCGAAGCGCCTTCGGCGACGCCGCACGGGTTGGCGTGCTTGATGATGGCTACCGCTGCGGAGCGGGTCGGATCGAACTCGCCGACCAGCTCGAAGGCGGCGTCGGTATCGTTGATGTTGTTGTAGGAAAGCTGCTTGCCCTGAAGCTGGCGTGCCGTGGCGACGCCCGGCCGCCTGTCGCCGTTGACATAGAAGCCGGCGCCCTGATGCGGGTTTTCGCCGTAGCGCATCACCGACTGCAGCCTGCCGCCGAAGGCGCGCCATGTCGGATGCTCGATCTCCAGCGCCTCGGCGAACCATCCCGAGATCGCCGCATCGTAGCTGGCGGTGCGGGCAAAGGCCTTGGCTGCCAACTTCTTGCGGAAATCCAGCGACAACGAGCCGAAATTCATCTCCAGCGCGTTGAGCACCGAGGCATAGTCGTCAGGGTCGGTGACGATGCCGACGTATGCGTGGTTCTTGGCCGAGGCACGGATCATCGCCGGGCCGCCGATGTCGATGTTTTCGACGATCGCGGCGTAGTCGGCGCCGGAGCGGCGCACCTCCTCGAATGGATAGAGATTGGAGACGACGAGATCGATCGGCTCGATGCCGTGGTCGCGCATCGCCGCGGCGTGCTCTGGATCGTCGCGAACGCCGAGCAGTGCACCATGCACCGACGGGTGCAGCGTCTTCACGCGCCCGTCCATGATCTCGGGAAAGCCGGTGAGCTCGGATACGTCGTGCACCGCCATGCCCGCATCGGCGAGGGCCTTTGCCGTGCCGCCGGTCGAGACCAGCTCGACGCCGGCCGAAGCCAGCGCCCTGGCGAAATCGATCAGGCCGGTCTTGTCGAAGACGGAGAGCAGCGCGCGACGGATGGGTACAAGGTCGGGCGCGGGAATATTCTTGGCGGCGACGGCCATGGGCTGGCGGCCTTTCCACGTGTGGTTGGAGAGCGTCCGCGGGCCGTAGCATATGAGGCCCGGAAATCAAGCCGCAAGGCTTGATCAGTGTCTGCCGTTGCCACCAGCTTCAGCTTTTTCCTGACGGCCGGCGATAATTGTCCGCGTCAGTTGCCAATGGACGTCGGGAATCTCCGAGGCCTTGAAGGCAAGCACGATCTGGCGGCTGCGGCGTGGGCCGCCAAGCCCGGCGAAATAGATCGATTCCTCGACCTCGGGTGCCACTTCGGTGGAGGTAAACACCCAGGTGTCGGCGTGGTCGGCGGTCAGCACCAGACGGTCATGCTCATCCTGGAGCACGTTTATGTCGGGATGGACATGGAAACGCACTGTAACGAAATCACGGCCATTGTTGCGGATAGAAGCGCCGCCCGGCCGCAGGAAGCGGTCCCTCCCGGCAAGCACATTGCCCTCGGTCGACAATTTCAGCTCGCGCTCATGCAGGAAGCCGAAGCGCGCCACATAGCCGTCATGGCGGGCGATGAAGCCCTGGCTGCCCTTCTGGTCGGTGCGCTTGCAAGGCACATGCTGCGGCCCGCCTATCAAAGGCGTGCCGAGCAGGTCGTTGACGCGCAAGGAGTGGTTGAAGCGTGCCGACGACGTGTCGTTGATGGTGGCGGTGGAGTGGGCGGCGGTGGCGCGGGCAAGCGGCCGGAACTCGGCGGCACCATAGGTGTCTATGCCCGCATTGACGATATAATGCTGGCGGCCCGACGACAATTCGAAGGCGAGGCATCCGGCGTGAGCGGCATTGGACACGTCGACGGGCGGCGGCGGGCCGGTATCGGCGATCACCGTGACACCACCCATCGACAGGCGCTCATAACCCGAATGCGGCGCGTGCAGCAGTGGTGCGCCGGCGGTGTCGTCGTGATGCAGGATGCTGGCGATGCGGTCGTGGATGGTGGCGCCCATGCCGTTGAAGCGGGCAAGGCTGCCATCCTGATGGCGAAAGAAGCGCAGTGCCGGCAGCATCCGGTCGATGGCGCCGATCAGGGCGGCCGGCGGTGTCTCGGCCTGATTGGCGTATGTCTGGCGCAATGGCAGAAGGTCGGCGAGGATTTCAAGCACGGTCATCGGATTACGCGAGATATGGCCGCCGTCAGGCAGGATCTGGCGGTCGAGCTCCTCGGCGAGATTGCGGGTGGCACCGCGCAGCGCCGAGGCCGGCGCCGGCAGCGACAAAGCGGCAAAGGCCAGCGCAATGCGCGCGCGCAGCCTGTCCTTGCCGTCCGGCATCTCGCGCGCCATGGCGCGCAAATAGCGGATCTGGACGGCGAGCGATTTCAGGAAGGCGCGGTAGAACGGAAATTCGGCGCCCTGCAACACGATCGAGGAATGCTGCAGCCAGGCAATGGCGCGCTTGGCCGTCGTGCCGGGCTCCCAGGCGACGCCGGAAATATGGCTGCCATGGATTGCAATCCAGTCGGAAACCAACGCCCGCGCGTTGGCGGCGGCGAGTTCCGTACCCGCGGCACGCATATGGCGCAGCCAGCGAAAGCCGTGCAGCGTCTTTTGCCAGCCGGGATTGGGCACGTCGATCTGGAAGGGCGATTTGCCGCCGGTCTCGACCAGATGCCCCGAAAGCGGATAGCGGCCGTAATAGATCTCGAGTGCGATCTGAGGATCGGCGAGTCGCAGGTCCGGCGGGGCAATCAGGACGCGCTCCGGCGTGCGGCCGGAGTAGCGCCAGCGATAGAGTGGCCCGGCACGCAAGCGCCGGCGCGTCTTGCGCCAGAACTCCCTCGCGACAAGCGTCCACAGACGCGTCGTGTTACCGGCA
The DNA here is from genome assembly GCF_040320105.1 of Mesorhizobium sp. M0778. Classification (NCBI taxonomy): domain Bacteria; kingdom Pseudomonadati; phylum Pseudomonadota; class Alphaproteobacteria; order Hyphomicrobiales; family Phyllobacteriaceae; genus Mesorhizobium; species Mesorhizobium sp. M0778. The sequence goes on from NZ_JAMYPA010000001.1 coordinate 293,946, forward strand.
GCGATTGCCAAAACCCCTCCTGATCGTCCTCACCCAAGCACAAGTTTATATGATTCAAGAACTTGTGCGAAGGCGAATTCCGCGGCAGTGGGGCCGTTCAGCCTGTTTTCCATGCCTCCTCGCCCCAAGAAGTCGGATGGCGCTTCAAGATCGGCCCTTAGCCGGCTCTGCGCATGCGGGCGGCAAAGAAACCGTCCAGCCCGGAACGCGCCGGTGAGCCAAGCTCCAGATCGGCCGGCGTGGTGCGCAACGTGCCTTGCGGCGTCAGGAATGGGTCGATGCCGGCAATCTCGCCTGGCCGAAGCGGGTCGTCGATGATCTCCGCATTGCCGGCGAGAAAGTCGCGATAGAGCTCTTCGCCTTCCAGCGGATCGAGCGAACAGTTGGAAAAGATGATGCGACCGCCAGGCTTGACCAAGGTGATGGCGCGGGCAAGCAGCCGGCGTTGCAGGTCGGCCAGTTTTTCGACATCGGCCGCCGTCTTCGTCCAGGGAACGTCGGGATGCCGCCGCACCGTGCCGGTCGAAGAGCAAGGTGCGTCGAGCAGGACGGCGTCGAAGAGGTCCTTCGGCTCGTATTTGAGCAGATCTGCCTGGACGATCTCCGCGGAAAGGCCGAGCCGTTCGAGGTTCTGCGTGAGCCGCGCCAGCCGCGTTCTGGACATGTCGAGCGCGGTGACGTGAGCGCCGGCGAGGATCAGCTGGGCGGTCTTGCCGCCGGGGGCGGCACAGAGATCGGCGATTCGCAAACCATTGATGTCGCCCAACAGCCGGGCCGGCAGGCTGGCCGCTGCATCCTGAACCCACCAGGCGCCTTCCCCAAAGCCGGGCAGTTCGGTCACGGAAGCGCTGAGCTTTTCGACCCGCACCGTGCCGGTCGGCAAGACGAAGCCGCCGAGCCGTTCGCCCCACAGCGCCGGGTCCGACTTGACCGAGAAATCGACCGGCGCCTCATGGCGATGGGCGAGCAGTATCTGCCTGGCCTTGTCGGGGCCGTAGACCGTTTTCAAACGGTCGGAAAACCATTTCGGCGCCTCGTCGGTGGCGGCAAGTGCTGCCGCGAGCTCGTCCTGCTTGGACCGCGCCAGCGTACGCAGCACGCCGTTGACGAGGCCGGAAAAGCGCGCCGTGCGCGGATCGGACTTGGCGTGGGTGACGGCGAGGTCGACGGCGGCGCTGTCGGGAACATCGAGGAACAGGATCTGTGCCGCCGCTACATGCAAGATGTGCGAAAGCGCAGTGGCGTTGGGCGGCAGCGGCTTTTCCAGGCGGCGGGCCAAAAGGCCCGATATGGTCATGCGGTAGCGCAGGGCGGTGACCAGAATGGCGCGTACCAGGGCGCGGTCGCGCAGGTCGAGCGCCTTGTATTGCGGATGGCCGTTTTCATGGTCGGTCAGCCCGTCGAGCGGCGTCCTCGCGTCGATGACGGCGGCAAGCAGGCGCGCGGCTGCCTTGCGCGCGGCGAGACCGGCTACGGCCTCGCTGCCCGAATTGTGCTCGCGATCACCTGGAATTGCGTGCCGGCGTTGTGCTGCGCTCACGACCACGGACCTTTGGGTCCGGTCGGATTGCGTCCCCAGGGATTGGGTCTCGGCTTGGCCGGCTCAGGCGGCCTCTCGGGCCGGGCGGCCCTGTCCCACGGACCCGACGGCTGCTGCCCGGTCCCTTCCGGCGCCGGCTTTGGCGTCGCGGCCGCTTCGGGTGCGCCGGCCATCTCGCTCGCCATCCTCTGCAATGCGGCGATGCGGTTTTCTGTGCTCGGGTGAGTGGAAAACAAACTGTCCATGCGCTCGCCGGAAAGAGGATTGATGATGAAGAGATGGGCGGTTGCCGGATTGCGCTCGGCATCCGGGTTGCGGATGCGTTCGGCGCCCCGCGCGATCTTGTCAAGTGCCGAGGCGAGCCACAGCGGGTGTCCACAGATTTCGGCCCCGCGCCGGTCGGCCTCGTATTCGCGGGTGCGGCTCACCGCCATCTGCACGATCATGGCGGCCAGGGGCGCGACGATCATCGCCACCAGCACGCCGACGATGCCGAAGGAATTGTTGTTGTCGCGGTTGCCGCCGAAGAAGAAAGCGAAATTGCCGAGCATCGAAATTGCGCCGGCAAAGGTCGCGACGATCGTCATGGTCAGCGTGTCGCGGTGCTGCACATGGGCAAGCTCATGCGCCATCACCGCCGCGACTTCTTCATGTGAGAGCTGCTCGAGCAGGCCGGTGCTGGCGGCGACAGCGGCATTTTGCGGATTGCGGCCGGTGGCGAAGGCATTGGGCTGAGGATTGTCGATGAGATAGGTTCTCGGCATCGGCAGGCCGGCGCGTTGCGCGAGACCCTTCACGATGGCGTAATATTCGGGCGCGTTGCTTTCGTTGACCTCGATCGCACGGTGCATCGACAGCACCATCTTGTCGGCGTTCCAATAGCTGAACAAATTGGTGCCGGCGGCGATCAGCAAGGCGATCATCATGCCGCCGGATCCGCCGACCAGATAGCCGACACCCATGAACAGGGCCGTCATTGCGGCCAAAAGCATGGCGGTGCGAAGGGTGTTCATCGTCTGCTCCGTTCTGGCCCAACAAAGGGGTCGATCCTTGTGGGCCCATCGCTATATGATGGGAAACAGCGGTTCCCGTTTCAATCGGGGCCTGTTTCAATCTAGCGGAAGATCGCATGATCGACAAAACCAGCCAAACGCATGCTAACGGCTCGCCGCACAAGCCACTGACGCCGGCAGCCCGGCGCGCCTTGGCCGAGGCCGAGGCCCGGCGGGAGCAATATCGCGAGAAGGAAGCCACGCTGCCGAGGGAGATCGGTGGGCGCGGCGGCAAGGAACCCGGCCGCTACGGCGACTGGGAGGTCAAGGGCCTGACCAGCGACTTTTAGCCCAGGCAGGGTGCTGGCTAAGCAGGGTACCAGCTAAGCAGGCTGGGCGGCCCGCTCCGCTTCGATGGCAATCCAGCCGCTGGCATCGACGGCGACGCCGATCGCGTCATAGCCGGCGATGGCGGCATGCGGCGTCTCCAACGGATGCCGGTGCGTGGCGCTGATCACGACGACCGCGGCGCCCGCGGCCTCGGCTGCTGCTATGCCTGCCGGTGCGTCTTCGAAGACGAGGCAATCGCGCACGTCGACGCCGAGCCGTTCGGCCGCCAGCCGGAAGCAGTCGGGCGCCGGCTTGCCGCGGGAGACATCCTCTGCCGCAACGATCACGGCGGGAGCCGGAATGCCGGCGGCCTGCAGGCGCAGCAGAGCGAGTTCACGGGGCGCCGAAGTGGCGATCGCCCAGCTCCCGGGCGGCAGCGACGCCAGGAATGCCGCGGCGCCGGTAATCGGGTGGATGCCTTCGACGTCGGCTGCTTCGGCCTGCAAAAGCGCATCGGCTTCGCGGGCAGGATCGATCCCTGGGAGCGCCAGCCGGCCGATGGTCTCGATCGCCCGCACGCCGTGGATGGTCGGCAGGAATGCAGCGACGTCAAGACCTTGCCGGTGCGCCCAGGCTGCCCAGACCCTTTCCGCCGCGGCAATCGAATTGAGAATCGTGCCGTCCATATCGAACAGGAAGGCCGCGAATTTTCTGCCTGCAAACATCGGTTTTCCCGGGGTCATCTTGGAAGGATTATTTCGAAGGGAGCATATCGATCAACCGTAACGTTGCCGCGTCCGTATGGGAAGCCGCGAGACCTCGTTTTCGACGTTCGCAAGGAACCGCGCGCACTCTCCTGCGTTGACCAGCACTATCTTCCATGACGATCGCAGGGGAGGGCGATGCTGATTCGGCTCGGCTATGAAATTGGCATTGAATGCGTTGCACCAACGCCGGTCGTTTCATTGCTCGACATCCACGGGGATCGTCAGGCCGACATCAAGCGGCAGACGCGCGTACTGACGTCGCCATCCGTGCCGACCAGGGTCTACCACGATCTTTTCGGCAATAGCTGCCGCCGCTTCACGGCGCCGGCAGGAAGCTTTCGCATCCTCTATGACGCGGTGATCGAGGACGGTGGCGAGACGGATGAGGTCAACACGCTGGCCGGGGAAGTCCCGGTCGCGGAATTGCCGGACGAGGTGCTCGGCTATCTGCTTGGCAGCCGTTACTGCGAGACCGATCATCTCAGCGATCTCGCCTGGCAACTTTTCGGCCAGCTTCCGCCGGGTTGGGCGCGGGTGCAGGCGATCGTCGACTATGTCTACAACCGCCTGTCCTTTGGCTACGGCTATGCGCGCCCGACCCGCACGGCGGCGCAGGCGCATGAGGAGCGCGTCGGCGTCTGCCGCGACTTTGCCCATCTGGCGATCACGCTCTGCCGCTGCATGAATATCCCGGCCCGTTACGTGAACGGCTATCTTGGCGATATCGGCGTACCCGCCGATCCGGCGCCGATGGATTTCTCGGCGTGGGTGGAAGTGTTCCTCGACGGCAGATGGTACACGTTCGATCCTCGCCACAATGTGCCGAGGATCGGCCGCGTCGTCATAGCGCGCGGCCGTGACGCCACCGACGTGCCGCTGCTGCATAGTTTCGGCCCGCATCGACTCAGCCGGTTCAAGGTCTGGACGCACGAGCAGGAAGGCAATCTCTTCAAGCCGCCCTATCGCGGCGTCGACAAGACCGTCAGCGCACGGATGCTGGCATAGTCCTTTCACAGTCCAGATTTCCATCTCCCGCTACCGCGGTCGTGCTGAACCGGTTCGATACATCTCGTCTGTACCGGATTGGGACGCAGTCCAGTCGTCCTGAATTGCGAGCCTGATCATGGTAAGCGCTTTGTCAACAAAGCCGCGCTGACGCGACTTTCATTTACCGGCTGTTTACCTTGCCGTCGCTTGAAACCGTTTGGAAACAATGGCCTGAGCGAGAGCCGCTCGCTTTCTCGCGCCTGGCGGCGCGATCCGGCCGGATTCCTGCAATGCGCCTTCGGACAGCTGCAGGCTGTGGCGATGGAGGCGGAAGGAATGCAGCGTTTCGGGGGTCTTGTTCAGGCGATCGGCGGCCTTGCCGGGGATCGCAGCGGAAATTTCGCGGTGCTGTTTGGTATAATCAGCTCGGTGCTGGCGCTGAGTGTCGGCTTTGCCGTCAACGTGTCCCAACTCTACAATGTGAAATCGAGCCTGCAAGGCGTCGTCGACGCTGCGGTCACCTCGACGGCGCGCGACCTGACAACCGGCGTCATCAGCGAGGCCGACGCCAGCAAATCGGTGCAGGCCTTTCTCGATGCCAACAGCACGGCGGGTATCCTGCAGGACAACCAGATCGTTCTCGACAAGCTGACCGTCGACCGGACTGCAAACACGGTTCAGGCGGATGTCCATGTCAATGTCAGCTACTATTTCCCGCTTTTCGGCACGAGTGGCATGCAAAGCGTTCCCGCATCGACGATGGCGCTCTATTCGGACAAGCAGATCGAAGTCGCAATGATGCTCGATGTGACCGGGTCGATGGCCGGCCAGAAAATCATCGATCTGCGGACGGCTGCGGCGAATGCCGTCGACAGTTTCCTGGGCGGTCAGGACCCCTCCAAGCCACGAGTGCGGGTTGCCATCGTGCCTTACGCAAATTCGGTGAATGCGGGTACACTTGCGCCCAGCAGCGTCTATGTGGAAACCAGCACCAGCCAACGCAAACAGGCGCCGGCCAATGACGCCGTGCAATATATCTCGGGCTTCATCCGTCCGGACAATTGCGCCACCGAACGCAAGGGGATCTATCAATATTCGGACGCGGGCCCCGACGCCAGCATGGTCAACCGCGACTACCTGCTGTCGTCCTTCGCTTGGCAAACCGGCACCGCCGCCTGCCCGGCCGCCACGCTGATGCCGCTGACGGCGGATGCGACGGCGCTCAAGACGGTCATCAAGAATTTCGTCGCATCCGGCGGCACCGCCGGCCATATCGGCGTGCAGTGGACCTGGTACATGCTGTCGGAGAACTGGGGTAGCATCATGAGGACTTCGCAACGGCCGGCCAAGATGGATCCAAAAAAGGTCGCCAAAATCGCGATCCTGATGACCGACGGCGAATTCAACCTATCCTACTTCGATGCGAGCACGGTGAGCGACGTTTACAATGACGCCGGTAAGGAGCCGACCCGCACGGCCGCCAAGACACTCTGCGCTGCCATGCGCAACAAGGGCATTGAGATATTCACCATTGGGTTTGACCTAAACGAAACGAATGCCAAGGCGACGCTCCAGGATTGCGCCAGCCCGGACACCGCCAAGATCAAGCACTTTTATCAGGCGGCCAATGGAACCGAACTCAACCAGGCTTTCCAGGATATAGCGCGCAACGTCGAGATGTTGACCGTAACCAGATAGGGGACAACAGCCCAAAGGAAAAGGCCGCCGCTTCTTGCGAAGTCGGCGGCCTTCCGTGTTTCCGTCCATGACGCGGTTCCTGGCGGCGACACTGGTCGCCAGCCGCGCATCTCGCGCCTTAACGGGAAGACTGCTTCCCGAAAGTGCAATCCGCTGAGGCCACGTTCTGGAAAACGAAATCACTCGACATCGGATCACCTCCTTTCGATTTGTTGAACACTCCCCCATGATGGGGTGTCACCCGGGAAATGGCAAGGCGCGGCACCCGAAAATCCTGAACAAGCGTGCTTGCGCACCCAGGCGGCTTGCGGCCGGCCGATCTGGCAGGCAAGATCGAGCCGCTATTGTTCCGGACCGCTATTGTTCCGGACCGCTATTGTTCCGGGTCACTATTTTGCCGGGTAAGGGAGGACGGGGATGGAGGCAGCCGAGAGAGCGGCCCGGATTGTTCGGACGGTCATCGAGACGCTGAAGCCGGGTTTTGCGGTGAGGCTGTGGACGGGCGAGCGGATCGGCCCGGCTGCCGGCCCGGTGCTCACCATCAACGACCAGGACATCGTCTGGCAGATCGTACGTCGGCCCTCTTTATCGACGCTGATCGAGATGTGGATTGCCAAGGCGGTCGACGTCGAAGACGGATCGCTGTTCGATTTCTATGCCTTGCCCACGCACGGCAAGCTCAGGACGAAGCTCAAGACACTGCCGAAGCTGGCGATCCTGCGCGACCTGCCGGCGGTGCTGTTTTCGCGAAAACAGATGACGGCGCGAACCGATCTTTCCGGCCGCAATCCCTACGTCAGCGGTTCGAGCAAGGAGGCGATCCAGCATCACTACGACATTTCCAACGCATTCTACCGGCTCTTCCTCGACGAGCGCATGGTCTATAGCTGCGGCTACTTCAAGGACTTCGCCAACGATATCGATCAGGCGCAGAGAGACAAGCTCGACCATATCTGCCGCAAGCTTCGGCTGAAGCCCGGCGACAGATTGCTCGACATCGGCTGCGGCTGGGGAGCGATGCTCATCCATGCCGTGAAGAATTATGGCGTCGTCGGCCACGGCGTTTCGCTATCGGAGGCACAGACCGAGTTCGCCCGCGAACGCATCCGCGCTGAGGGGCTGGAGGATCGCATCACCATCGAGATAAAGTCCTATGCCGAGCTGTCCGGTTCCTTCGACAAGATCTCGTCGATCGGCATGTTCGAACATCTGGGGCTTGCCAACCATGCCGCCTATTTTTCGACCATCCATCGCCTGCTCAAACCCGGCGGCATCTATCTGCACCATGCCATCACCCGCCGCGACAAGGGCAGCATGAAGAAGACGCTGCGCAAGGGGCCGGAATTCAAAGCGCTGATCAAATACATTTTTCCGGGCGGCGAACTCGATACGATCGGCATGACGCTCGGCAATCTCGAGGCGCACGGCTTCCTCATCTATGACGTCGAAAACTTGCGCGAGCACTATGCGCGCACCTGCCGGCTATGGGCCGAGCGCCTCCACGCACGCTTTGACGAGGCCATCGCCGAGGTCGGCGAATCCAAGGCGCGGCTCTGGCTGCTTTATCTCACCGGCTGCTCGATTACCTTCGAACGCGCCTCGGCGCAGATTTTCCAGACCGTCGCCACCAGGCGCGCGCGCGGCCCAAGCGGCCTGCCGCCGACGCGGGCGGATTTATACCAATAGCTACAGGAGACGCATCGTGGCGCCGATCTCGACGCGGGCCGGTCGATCGACAGTGCAGTAGACGCCGAAATTATGGGCGTTGTGGCGGACCAGGCTGCGCAGGATTGCCGGGTCGTGGTCGAACCCGTCCTGGCCAATGATGGTGAAGCCGCAGCGGCGGCACGGCTCGGAGATGGTCAGGAGCAGGTCGCCGATCGCCAGCTTGCGCCCGATCCATTCGGTTTCGGGGAATGACCCCTCGATCTTCGGCATGTCGACGACGATGTTGGGGCGGAAGCGGCGCGGGTCGGCGGTGCCGTCTGGACGCAGCAACTTCAACTGCGCCAGCGAAGCGGTGGTCAGCAGATGAATGGGGGCTTTGACATAGCGTTCCGCCAGCAGGGGACCGGCGTATCCCGGTGTAGTATTCTCGCGGCGGAACGGCCGGATGGAGGCCGCAAAGCCGAGATAGGCGGAAATGGCGCGGTCGCTATCAGCGCCCGGTGCGGCTAGCCAGTCGCCATCCGGGACCGCAACCTCCAGTGCGCCGGCCGGCGACAGCCGGGTTCGGATGCGGGGCACCTTGTGCCATTTCACTTCGCGGTCCGGCCGTGCGATTTCATTGTTCGACGTGTCGATAAGACCAAACAGGCGGTCGCCTTCAACGGTATGCCGGGCGACCGAGATCGCCTGCTGGCGCTCGCCGGCGAGCGAGCTCGCGGGATAGCGCCAAAGCTCGGTGACGGCACCCAATATGGCTTGCATCAGCTCTTCTTGTTCTGCCGATTGGCGATCAGGTCGTCGACGACCGCCGGATCGGCCAGCGTCGAGGTGTCGCCGAGCGCGGCAAAATCGTCCTCGGCGATCTTGCGCAGAATGCGCCGCATGATCTTGCCGGAACGGGTCTTCGGCAGGCCGGGCGCGAACTGGATCTTGTCGGGCGAAGCGATGGCGCCGATCTCCTTGCGGACATGGGCGACGAGCTCCTGGCGCAATTCCTCGCTTGGCGTCTCGCCGGCCATCAGCGTGACATAGCAGTAGATGCCCTGGCCCTTGATATCGTGCGGGTAGCCGACGACGGCCGCTTCCGAGACCTTCTCATGCGAAACCAGCGCCGATTCGACCTCGGCGGTGCCCATGCGGTGGCCGGAGACGTTGATGACGTCGTCGACGCGGCCGGTGATCCAGTAGTAGCCGTCAGCATCGCGGCGGCAGCCGTCGCCGGTGAAGTACCTGCCCTTGTAGGTCGAGAAATAGGTCTGCACGAAGCGGTCGTGATCGCCATAGACGGTGCGCATCTGGCCCGGCCATGAGTCGGCAATACAAAGATTGCCGCTGGCTTCACCCTCCAGCACCTTGCCGTCACCATCAACCAGCTGCGGGTTGACGCCAAAGAAGGGCCGCGTCGCCGAGCCCGCCTTGAGGTGGGTGGCGCCCGGAACCGGCGTGATCATGATGCCGCCGGTCTCGGTCTGCCACCAGGTATCGACGATCGGCACCTTGCCGTTGCCGACAACGTTGAAATACCATTCCCAGGCTTCTGGATTGATTGGCTCGCCGACGGTGCCGAGCACGCGCAGCGACTTGCGCGACGTCTTGGTGACATGGGCGTCGCCGGCGCCCATCAGCGCGCGCAGCGCCGTCGGCGCGGTGTAAAAGATGTTGACCTTGTGCTTGTCGATCACGTCCCAGAAACGCGACTGCGACGGGTAATTCGGCACGCCTTCGAACATCAGCGTGGTGGCGCCGTTGGCGAGCGGCCCGTAGACGATGTAGCTGTGGCCGGTGACCCAGCCGACATCGGCGGTGCACCAGTAGACGTCCCCGTCGTGATAGTCGAAGACATATTGGTGGGTCATCGAGACATAGACGAGATAGCCGGCGGTGGTGTGCAGCACGCCTTTCGGCTTGCCGGTCGAGCCCGACGTGTAGAGGATGAACAGCGGATCCTCGGCGTTCATCTTCTCGGGCTTGCATTCGGCCTTAACCGTCGCGACCTCGTCATGGTACCAGACGTCGCGCCCGGCGGCCCAGCCGGTCTTGCCGCCGGTGCGGCGTACTACCAAGACCTTTTCGACTTTCGTTCCGGCCTTGGCGGCGATCTCGATCGCCTTGTCGGTGTTCTCCTTCAAGGGGATCGGCTTGCCGCCGCGCAGGCCTTCGTCGGCGGTGATGAGGAAGGTCGACTTGCAGTCGTCGATGCGTCCGGCCAGCGCGTCCGGCGAAAAGCCGCCGAAGACCACCGAATGAATGGCGCCGATGCGCGTGCAGGCGAGCATCGCATAGGCGGCCTCCGGGATCATCGGCATGTAGATGGTGACGCGGTCGCCCTTCTTGACGCCGTGCTTCTTCATCACATTGGCGAGGCGGCAGACATGTCCGTAAAGCTCGTTATAGGTGATCTTCCTGTCGTCGTAGGGATTGTCGCCTTCCCAGATGATGGCGGTCTGTTCGCCGCGCTTCTTCAGATGCCGGTCGATGCAGTTCCAGGAAACGTTGGTCTGGCCATCCTCGAACCATTTGATTGAGACCTTGCCGTCGAAGGACGTGTTCTTGACCTTGCTGTACGGCTTGAACCAGTCGATGCGCCTGCCGTGCTTGCCCCAGAACTTGTCCGGGCTCTTGACGCTGTCGGCGTACCATTTCAGGTAGGTGTCATTGTCGATCAGCGCGTTCTTCTTCCACGCCGGCTGGACGCGATGGACATGAACATCGGACATTTCTTCGCCTTCCTCCCGAAACCAAACCGCCGGCTTGACTGCCGGCAGGATCGCAGCGTTGCGGCCGCGAATTCGCGCGCATTATTAACAGTTCGGCGATGACGGCAACATTAGACGTTGGATTTGCGCGGCGGGATGCCGCAGGTCCCTTCCCGGGTGGTGTCAGCACTCTAGCGAGACGGCTGCTAACCGCATGTTTTTGCGGCAGAAATCTGGCTCGACCGCAGAAATATCAATAGACGATTAAGCAAATGGGGTGCACAATTTCAGGCTGGGAGGAAAGAGAATCAACCAGGGGACCGCAATGCGCGACCATTCCGAAATGGACCTGATGCTCAAGGGCTATGGCTTGACCACGGCCAAGATTCTTTATCACTTTCCCGATCATCCGCATCTGCTGCAGAGCTTCATCTGGCAGGATTACGACATCGCCCCGAAATTTCCGGTGCTTATCCGCTTCATCGAGTTCTGGCAGGCCAAGCTCGAAGGCCCGCTGCATTCAGTCAGCTACACGCACCAGAAGCTGATCGCGCCGAACGAATGGCGCAAGGTCGACGGCGAGTTCGTGCTGCATTAAAGCACGCGGGCGGCAGCCTGGGAGCCGCCGCACAGCTTTTGGAGCGTCAGACGGCGGGCGGGTTCAGCCGGGCAAAACCCTCCTGCCGGCGATAGGGAAAATACGGGTAGGGTGCGGTGACCTCGCTTGCCGTGTCCAAGATTTTCATCTGATCCGGGGTCAGTGACCATCCGACGGCGCCGAGATTCTGGCGCAACTGCTCCTCGTTGCGCGCGCCGATGATGACGGAGGCGACGGTCGGCCGCTGCAGCAGCCAATTGATGGCGATCTGCGGTATGGTCTTCCCGGTTTCCTCGGCGACAACATCAAGCGCGTCGACGACCCGATAGAGATGCTCGTCGTCGACGGGCGGTCCGAAGCTTGCCGTGTCGTGCAGCCGGCTTTTCTCGGGCAGCTTCTGGCCACGGCGGATCTTGCCGGTCAGGCGGCCCCAGCCGAGCGGGCTCCACACCAGCGCACCGACGCCCTGGTCGAGGCCGAGCGGCATCAACTCCCATTCATAATCGCGCCCGACCAGCGAGTAATAGACCTGGTGGGCGACGTATCGGGGATAGCCGTATCTGTCCGCCAGGCCGAGCGACTTCATCACTTGCCAGCCGGAAAAATTGGAAACGCCGACATAACGCAGCTTTCCGGCGCGCACGAGCCTATCCAGCGTCGATAGCACCTCCTCGATCGGTGTTGCGGCGTCGAACGCGTGCAGCTGCAGCAGGTCGATGTAGTCGGTGCCAAGACGCCTCAGTGCGTCCTCGACGGCCTTGATGAGGCGCGAGCGGGACGAGCCGGCGTCGTTGGGACCGTCGCCCATCGGCAGCGAGGTCTTTGTCGAGATCAGTACGGCATCGCGGCGGCCCTTCATCGCTTCGCCGAGCACCTGTTCGGAAGCGCCATTCGAATAGACGTCGGCGGTGTCGAACAGGTTGACGCCCGCCTCCAGGCAGATGTCGACCAGCCGCCGGGCTTCCGTCGCATCGCTGTTGCCCCAGGCGCCGAACAGCGGCCCTGACCCGCCGAAGGTTCCAGCGCCGAACGAGAGCGCCGGGACTTTCAGGCCCGATGCGCCAAGATTTCGATAATCCATCTGTTTCTCCTATGGTGTACAAGGGTTCTTCGAGTTGCTACGAGCGGGCGGGTGCCGGTTCACCGAGCGTTGGGCGATCGAGGCGTAGCGCCAGCGCTGCCACGGAAAGCGCCGAGAGCGGCAGCAGGGCCGCGACCCAGGTGACGGCGCCGAGGCCGGGGCCATGGGCGATGACCACGCCGCCGAGCCAGGCGCCGGCCGCATTGCCGAGATTGAAGGCGGCGATGTTGAAGGACGAGGCGAGGCTCTGGCCGGCGCCTTGTGCCTTTTCCAGTACCCACATCTGCAGCGGCGCCACGGTGGCGAAGGCGGCGGCGCCGAGCAGGCCGACATAGATGACGGCCATAACCTGGCTGTGCAGGGCGAAGGTCATGGTGCCGAGCACCAGCGCCAGCACGACGAGACTGCCGAGAACGGAAGGCACCAGCCAGCGGTCGGCGAACTTGCCGCCAGCGAGGTTGCCGGCGATGAGGCCGCCGCCGAAGACCAGCAGGATCGGCGACACCGCTGCTTCCTCAAAACCGGTGATCTCGGTCAGCAACGGGGCGATGTAGGTGAAGACGGCGAAGACGCCGGCATAGCCGAGCACGGTGGTGGCAAAGCCAAGCAGGACGGGCGTGCGGCCGAGCACGGCGAGATCGGCGCGCAAATTGCTTTGCTCAGGCGCTGTCTGGCTGCGCGGCACCAGCAGCAGGATGATGGCGAAAGCGACCATGCCGACCAGGGTCACCGCCCAGAAGGTCGCGCGCCAGCCGAAGGCCTGGCCGAGCCATGTTCCGAAGGGGACGCCGAGGATGTTGGCGATGGTCAGGCCGGTGAACATCAGGGCGATCGCCGATGCCTTCTTGTTGGGCGCCACCAGCCCGGTCGCCACGACCGAGCCGACGCCGAAGAAGGTGCCGTGGGCGAAGGCGGTGAGCACGCGCGCACCCATCAGCGTCCAGTAGTCTGGGGCCAGCGCGCACGCGAGGTTGCCTAGCGTGAAGATTGCCATCAGCGCCAGAAGCACGGTCTTGCGCGGCCACCGGCCGGTGGCGATCGTCAGCAGCGGCGCGCCGATGACGACGCCCAGCGCATAGCCGGAAATCAGTTGACCGGCAGCTGAGATCGAGACGCCGAGATCGGTGCTGACGTCGAGCAGCAGGCCCATGATGACGAATTCGGTGACGCCAATACCGAAGGCGCCGGCGGCAAGAGCGTAGAGAGCAAGAGGCATGGCGGTTCCCACTTCGATGACGGCCAGTTTCGACGACGGGCGCCGTGTCCTCTCACGCCCGGCCCGAAAGATCGTGATGCACCGAACTGTGAACCAGCCTTGCCTAGGGCACATTGCCTGTGAAATAGATTCACCAATGGCCAGGCCCGACATCAACCGCTCCGGCGAGATCGAAGTGTTCGTCCGCGTCGTCGAGGCCGGCAGCTTTTCGGCCGCTGCACGTGCGCTGCGCATGAGCCCGTCGGCGGTTAGCAAGCTGATCGCGCGGCTGGAGGGGCGTCTTGGCGCCCGGCTGGTCATCCGCTCGACGCGCAAGCTGCGACTGACCCCGGAAGGGGCGGCCTTCTTCGACAGCGGCGTGCGCATCCTGGCCGACATGGCGGTAGCCGAGCGCGAGGCAGCGGCGGGCGCCGCGCCGCGTGGCCGGCTGCGGATCAATAGCTACGTGCCTTTCGGGCAGCACCGGCTGATCCCGCTTTTGCCGCGTTTTCTAGAACGATACCCCGAAATCTCGGTCGATCTGGTGTTGACCGACAGTGTTATCGACCTGATGGAGGAGCGCGCCGACGTCGCCATACGTGCCGGCCCGCTCGGCGAATCACGGCTAGTGGCGCGCAAGCTCGGGCAGAGCCGGGTGGTCGTCGTTGCCGCGCCATCGTATCTCGAAGCGCGTGGCACACCCAAGACGCCCGCCGATCTCGATCGTCACAACCGGATGGGCTTCTGTTTCGTGCGCCACGTCGAGGGCTGGCCTTTTGTCGACGCGGCCGGCAAGCCGATCACCATATCGATCGTTGGAAACACGCTGGTCAGCGACGGCGAGGCGATGCGGTTGATGGCGCTCTCAGGGGCGGGCATCGCCCGGCTGGCACGCTGGCACGTGGAGGCCGACATTGCCGCCGGCCGGCTGCTGCCGCTGCTGGAAGAGTTCAACCCCGGCGACGAGGAACTGACCCATGCGGTTTATGTCGGCCAAGGCAAGCATTTGCCGGCGCGGGTACGGGCCATTTTAGATTTCCTGGCCGAAACCGCGCGGCTGGGCTGAAGCGGAAGGCATTCGGGAGCCACTTGGCTCCCGAATTTGGCTGCCGAAATGTCACGTCGACAAGGAACTACTTCTTTGGCGTGAACGGCGCCGGCCTGCGGCCCGCCGCCTGGCGTTCGAGCATCCAGCCCGGATATTCGGGCGGGAGCGCGCTGACTTCGTCGAGACGAGCAAGATCGTCGGCATCGAGCTTCAACTCGGTCGCCGCAAGGTTCTGTTCCAACTGGTCCATGCGGCTGGCGCCGATGATGACGCTCATCACGAACGGTTTGGCCAGGACAAAGCCGAGCGCCACCGTGGCGACGCTGACGCCGTGCTGGGCGGCGATCTCGCGCATGACGGCGACCGCTGCCCAGGCACGGTCCTCATTGACCGGCGGGAAATTGAAGCTGGCGCGGCGACCTTCGCCATTGCCGGGGGCACCGGGTCCGTACTTGCCCGAGAGCAGGCCGCCCGCCATCGGTGACCAGACCATCAGCCCGAGCTTCTCCTCGTTGAGCAGCGGCACGATCTCGCGCTCGAGATCGCGGCCAGCGATCGAGTAATACGATTGGACGGTTTCGAAACGGGCAAAGCCCTTGCGCTCGGCAATACCCAACGCCTTGGCGATGCGCCAGGCCTGCCAGTTCGAGACGCCGACATAGCGGACCTTGCCAGCGGCAACCAGGTCGTCGAGCGCCCGCAGCGTTTCGTCTATCGGCGTGACCGTGTCGGTGCCGTGCAGCTGATAGAGATCGATATGGTCCAGCTGCAGCCGTTCGAGGCTACCTTCGACCGAATCCATGATATGGCCGCGCGAAGAACCGCGCTGGTTCGGGCCGCCGCCCATGGCGCCGTGAACCTTGGTGGCGATGATCACGTCCTGCCGATTGACGCCGAGATTTCTCAGCGACTGGCCGAGAAGCCGTTCCGAGGCGCCGAAGGAATAAACATCGGCGGTGTCGAAGAAATTGACGCCGGCGGCGAGCGAGCGGGCGACGATCTCGTCGACGCCCTTCTGGTCGAGGCTGGCGATCAGGCCCCATTGGGCATTCTCGCCGGCCGCGCCGAATGTCATCGTACCGAGGCAAAGTTCGGAGACGAACATCCCCGTATTTCCAAGTTGATTGTAACGCATGGTGGCTCCAGAGGCTTTGGGATAACTCGAACCATATAGGAACGAAACGTTCCGTTTCCATTGCTGGCTTAGTCAGCGTCAGCCTGTGGCCTAAGGCCGGCTGCGCCTCATCTGGCGCCGAAAATCGCCGATCCAACCCTGACACTGGTCGCGCCGAAGGCGATCGCCGTTTCGTAGTCGCCGGACATGCCCATCGACAGCTTTCCGACGCCGGCTTCATCTGCGAACTTCTCCAGCAGCGCGAAATGCGGACCGGGATTCTCGTCGGACGGCGGGATGCACATCAGCCCCTCGACCACGAGGCCATGGACATCGCGGCAGCGGGCGACGAAGGCGACCGCCTCGCGCGGCTCGATGCCGGCCTTTTGCGGCTCGGAACCGGTGTTGACCTGGACATACAGCCTTGGTGACCGGCGCTGCCTGGCGATTTCCTTGGCGAGTTCGGCGGCGATCTTTTCACGGTCGACGGTTTCGATGACGTCGAACAATGCCACCGCTTCCTTGGCCTTGTTCGATTGCAACGGCCCGATCAGGTGCAGCTCGATGTCGGGGAAAGCTTCCTTCAGCGCCGGCCACTTGGCTTGCGCCTCCTGGACGCGGTTCTCGCCGAAGACGCGCTGGCCGGCCTCGATAACCGGACGGATATCGGTGGCATCGAAGGTTTTCGAGACCGCAACCAGCGTCACCGCCCCGGCCTCGCGTCCGGCCTCGCGCTCGGCAGTGGCGATCCTTGCCTTGACGGTGAAAAGCTGTTCGACGGCGCTCGCCATGCCTATATCCTGCCTGTGTTTGGCTTTTCGCCGGATCGCCGCAGTTGACGGGTCCGGTAATCCATGGTGAACACCGCGACGACATTTCCTGAGCCGCCCGGGCATTGTCCGGCGGCTCGCGCATGCTTTTAAGTGAAAAACACCCGATGGCAACCGAACGATACAATCCGCGCGCGTCAGAGCTCAAATGGCAGAAGGCCTGGGACGCCAAGAAGCTGTTCGAAGCCGACAACGATGACCCGCGCCCGAAATACTACGTGCTGGAGATGTTCCCCTATCCATCGGGGCGCATCCATATCGGCCATACCCGCAACTATACGATGGGCGACGTGGTGGCGCGCTACAAGCGGGCCAAGGGTTTCAACGTGCTGCACCCGATGGGCTGGGACGCCTTTGGCATGCCAGCCGAAAACGCAGCAATGCAGAACAAGGTCCATCCCAAGGACTGGACCTATCAGAACATCGCTGCCATGCGCGAGCAACTCAAGGTCATGGGCCTGTCGCTCGATTGGGCACGCGAGTTCGCTACCTGCGATGTCGATTATTACCACCGCCAGCAGATGCTGTTCCTCGATTTCGTCGAGAAGGGCCTGGTGACGCGCAAATCCTCCAAGGTCAACTGGGATCCGGAGGACATGACGGTGCTTGCCAACGAGCAGGTCATCGACGGGCGCGGCTGGCGCTCGGGCGCGCTGGTGGAACAGCGCGAGCTGACGCAATGGTTCTTCAAGATCACCGACTATGCGCAGGATCTGCTGGATTCGCTCGACCAGCTCGACGACTGGCCGGAAAAAGTGAAGCTGATGCAGGCGAACTGGATCGGCCGTTCTGAAGGCCTGCTGATCCGCTGGCCGCTGGCCAAGCCAGTCGCCGGCGAGCATGAGCTCGAAGTCTATACGACAAGGCCCGACACCATCTTCGGCGCCTCCTTCATGGCGATTGCGGCCGACCATCCGCTGGCCAAAAAGGCGGCCGAAGACAATCCGGCGCTGGCAAAGTTCATCGACGAGGTCCGCCACATGGGCACGTCGGTGGCGGCCCTGGAGACGGCCGAGAAGAAGGGCTTCGATACCGGCATCCGCGTCGTCCATCCGTTCGACGAGAAGTGGACGCTGCCCGTCTACGTCGCCAATTTCGTGCTGATGGACTACGGCACCGGCGCCGTTTTCGGCTGCCCGTCCGGTGACCAGCGCGACCTCGACTTCGCCAACAAATACGGCCTGCCGGTCATTCCAGTGGTGATGCCGGAAGGCGAGAATCAAGGAAGCTTCCAGATCATCGACGAGGCCTATGTCGGCGACGGCGTGATGATCAATTCGCGCTTCCTCGACGGCATGAAGCCGGATCAGGCATTCGACGAGGTGGCGAAGCTGCTCGAACAGAAGACCATCGGCAACCGGCCGATGGCCGAGCGCAAGGTGAATTTCCGCCTGCGCGACTGGGGCATTTCGCGCCAGCGCTATTGGGGCTGCCCGATCCCGATGATCCATTGCGAGGATTGCGGCGTTGTGCCGGTGCCGAAAGCCGACCTGCCGGTCAGGCTGCCTGACGATATCGAGTTCGACCGGCCGGGCAATCCGCTCGACCGTCATTCGACATGGCGGCACGTCAAATGCCCGCGTTGCGGCAAGGATGCGCGGCGCGAAACCGACACGATGGACACGTTCGTCGATTCGTCGTGGTATTTCGCGCGCTTCACCGCGCCCTGGGCCAACGATCCGACCGATCCCAAGGCCGCGACTGAATGGCTGCCGGTCGACCAGTATATTGGCGGCATCGAGCACGCCATTTTGCACCTGCTCTATTCGCGCTTCTTCACCCGCGCCATGCGCGAGACCGGCCATGTCGATCTCGCCGAGCCGTTCAGGGGCCTGTTCACGCAAGGCATGGTGGTGCACGAGACGTATCGGGTTGGCGGCGCCTCGAACGGCCGCTGGCTTGCGCCCAGCGAGGTCAGGCTGGAGGACGCCGACGGCAAGCGCCGCGCCTTCGAAATCGCCACTGGCGAAGAGGCGGTGATCGGTCCGCTCGAAAAAATGTCGAAGTCGAAGAAGAATACCGTTAGCCCGGAAGAGATCACCGACGGCTACGGCGCCGATACGGCGCGCTGGTTCATGCTGTCGGACTCGCCGCCCGAACGCGATGTCGAATGGACCGACGAGGGTGCGGCCGGCGCGCATCGCTTCATCCAGCGCATCTGGCGGCTGGTGTTGACGGCTGCCGATTCGCTCGCCGGAGTTCGGCCAGAGGCGGCGAAGGACGGCGAGGCCGGAACAGTGTCCAAGGCCGCGCACAAGATCCTCAAGTCTGTCGGCGAGGATATTGAAAAGCTCGCCTTCAACCGTGCCATCGCCCGTATCTATGAGCTCGCCAATGCCTTGACCGTACCGCTCAACGAGGCAGCCGAAGGCAAGGCCGGTCCGGCGCTCCAAGCGGCCTGCCGTGAAGCCGTCGAGATCCTGGTGCACCTGATCGCGCCGGTCATGCCGCATCTGGCCGAGGAGTGCTGGCAGACGCTCGGCGGCACCGACCTTGTCGCCGAACGGCCCTGGCCGGACTACGATCCCTCGCTTGTCGTCGACGCCGAGATCGTGCTGCCGGTCCAGGTCAACGGCAAGAAGCGCGGCGATTTGACAATTGCCCGCGACGCGGACCAAGGTGCGGTCGAAAAAGCGGTTCTGGCTCTCGACTTCGTGCAGAAAGCGCTCGAAGGTAAGGCACCGCGCAAGGTGATCATCGTGCCGCAGAGGATCGTCAATGTTGTTGCCTGATCCGAAAAAAGCGGAGCTGACGCCGCGCCGTATCATGCTCTACGGGCTGCTCGCTTCGGTGGCGCTGGTTTCCGCCTGCACGGTGCGGCCGCTCTATTCAAGCGCGCCGCTGATCGCCGGCTCTCAGGTCGGCGCTGCTGCCGAACTGGCATCGATCTCGGTCAAGCCGGTCAAGACCCGCTACGCCCAGCAGGTCCGCAACAATCTGATCTTCGCGCTCGGCCAGGGCGCCGGCGAGCCTGCTTCGCCGGTCTATTCGCTTGATCTCGGCGTCTCCGAACTCGTCGAATCGGCGGCAATCGAGCAGGTCACGACCGACGAGGACGAGCCGACCGCCGGCACAGTGACGCTGACCGCCAACTATGTGCTGAGCGATGCCAAGACCGGCACGGTCATAGCGAGGGGCAAGCGCTCTATCCCGTCCTCATACGATAGGCCGCGCCAGGAATTCGCGTCGTATCGGGCGCAGATCGACGCCGAGAACCGCGCGGCGCGCGAACTGGCGGATGTGCTGCGGCTGTCGATCGCCCAAGATCTGATCAAGCACGGCAAGCCGGCGGCAAGCTAGGTCTCTCCATCCTGGATTGAAGCGCTCCGTCTGTGGCGGATTGCGCTGTCAGCAAGAGGCCGATTGCTCGGCCTTTTTTGTTCGACGTAGGATATTTCGCTTCAGCCGATCTTCTGGCCGGTCTTTGCCCAGTCGGCGAGAAACTGCTCCAGGCCCTTGTCGGTCAGCGGGTGCTTGACCAGCGCCTTGAGCGTCGCCGGCGGGGCGGTGATGACGTCGGCGCCGATCAGTGCCGCCTGTTTGACATGGTTCACCGTGCGCACAGAAGCGGTCAGGATTTCGGTCTGGAAATCATAATTGTCGTAGATGGTGCGGATATCGGCAATCAGTTCCATGCCGTCCCAACCGCTGTCGTCGATGCGGCCGACGAAGGGCGAGATGAAGGAGGCGCCGGCCTTGGCGGCGAGCAGCGCCTGGGTGGCCGAGAAGCACAGCGTGACGTTGACCATGCGGCCGTCCGACCGGATGTCCTTGCAGGCTCTCAGGCCGTCGAGCGTCAGCGGCACCTTGATGCAGACATTGTCGGCGATCCTGGCCAGGATCATGGCCTCCGTCATCATATCCTTGTACTCGGTGGCAACGACTTCGGCTGAGACCGGTCCCTTGACGATCTCGCAGATCTCTCTGGTGACGTCGGCGATCTTGCCGCCCGATTTCAGGATCAGCGACGGATTGGTGGTTACGCCGTCGAGCAGCCCCAAATCGTTCAGCTCACGGATTTCCTTGACATCGGCGGTGTCGACAAAAAATTTCATGGCGGTCTCCTGAAGATTTTTCATGTGCAGGTCATGCACATTCGGGGTCGGACTTTGATCTAGACCAAAGTCGGGGCAAGGTCACGCCTCATGATCGAAGATTCGCCCTTTGTCGCGGCCGCACCGGTGCTGGTCCCAATGCCTGCTGAGCGCCCCTACACCTATGCTGTGCCGGCTGGCATGCGCGTGGTGCCGGGCTCGATCGTGCGCGTTCCGCTTGGGCCCCGCCAGGTCGCCGGCATCGTCTGGGACGGCGCCGTCGAAAAGGTCGACGCGAAGAAATTGCGGCCGATCGAGCAGGTTTTCGACTGCCCGCCGATCGACCGCGCGATGCGGCGTTTTGTCGATTGGGTGGCGCAGTACACGCTGTCGCCGCCCGGCATGGTGGCGCGCATGCTGCTCAGGGCGCCGGAGGCGTTCGATCCGGAGCCGTGGATCGAAGGGCTGCAGCGCACCTTCGCCAAGCCCGACCGGATGACGGAGGCGAGGACGCGCGTGCTGGAAACGGCCGAAGGTGGGCTCGCCTGGACGCGGTCGGGCCTGGCGCATGCGGCAGGCGTGTCGTCGACGGTGGTGGACGGGCTGAGGGCGCAGGGGGTATTCGAGACGGTGATGATCCCGCCGCGGCCGGTGGTCGCAGCACCCGATCCCGGCTACGCCGTGCCGGCACTGATGCCCGACCAGAGCGATGCCGCCGAGATGCTGCGCGCCAATGTCGCGGCCGGCATATTCGGCGTCACTCTGCTTGACGGTGTAACCGGATCCGGCAAGACGGAGGTCTATTTCGAGGCGGTTGCGGCCGCGCTCGATCGCGGCACGCAAGTGTTGATCCTGCTGCCGGAAATCGCGCTGACCCACGCCTTCCTCGAGCGCTTTCAGGAGCGGTTCGGCGCCAAGCCGGCTGAGTGGCACTCGGACCTGCCGCCAAGAATGCGCGAAAAGGTCTGGCGGCAGGTGGCGGAAGGCGGCGTGCGGGTGGTCGCAGGCGCGCGCTCGGCGCTGTTCCTGCCGTTCAGGGAGCTTGGGCTGATCGTCGTCGACGAAGAGCACGACCCCGCCTACAAGCAGGAGGATCGCGTCTTTTACAACGCGCGCGACATGGCCGTGGTGCGCGGCCATATCGGCGGGTTTCCGGTCGTGCTCGCCTCGGCGACACCGTCGGTCGAAAGCCGGGTCAATGCCAGCCAGGGCCGCTACAGCAGGGCGGTGCTTTCGGCGCGCTTTGCCGAGGCGGCACTTCCCGATCTCAAGACGATCGACATGCGCCGTGCGCCGCCTGCACGCGGCGGCTTCCTGTCGCCTGTACTGCTCGGCCATATACGGCAGACGCTGGAAAGAAAGGAACAGTCGCTGCTGTTTCTCAACCGGCGCGGCTATGCGCCGCTGACGCTCTGCCGGGTCTGTGGCCACCGCTTCGGCTGTCCGGTCTGCTCGGCCTGGCTGGTCGAGCACCGCTTTCGCGGTCAGCTCGTCTGCCACCATTGCGGGCACAATGAACGCCGGCCCGAGGCCTGCCCGGAATGTGGCACGCTCGATCATCTGGTCGCCTGCGGGCCGGGCGTAGAGCGCATCGCCGAGGAGGTCGTCGCGCATTTCCCTGATGCCCGCACCATCGTACTGTCGTCCGACCTGATGGGCGGCGTGCGGCGGCTGCGGCTCGAGCTCGAAGCCATAGCCAATGGCGAGGCCGACATCGTCATCGGCACGCAACTCGTCGCCAAGGGCCACAATTTCCCCAACATGACGCTCGTCGGTGTCGTCGATGCCGATCTCGGCCTGGCCAATGGCGACCCACGCGCCGCCGAGCGCACCTTCCAACTGCTCAGCCAGGTGACCGGCCGCGCCGGCCGCACCGGCAAGAAGAGCCTTGGCCTGCTGCAGACCTTCCAACCCGACCACCCGGTGATGCGGGCGATCGTCTCCGGCGATGCCGAGGCCTTCTACGAGCGCGAGATCGCCGAACGCGAGCGGGCGGGGCTGCCGCCCTTCGGCCGGCTCGCCGGCGTCATCGTCAGCGCGGCGACCCGGGCGGAAGCCGAAGGGCACGCCCGCGGCCTGCGCCGTGCCGCGCCGCAAGCCATCGACCTGTTCGTCCTCGGTCCGGCCGAGGCGCCGCTGTCATTGATCGGCGGCCGCCATCGCTTTCGCCTACTGATCCAGGGCGAGCGGCGCGCCGACATGCAAGGGTTCATCCGCACCATGCTGGCCGAGGGACCGAAGATAAGGGCCTCGGTGCGGGTCCAGGTCGATATCGACCCGCAAAGCTTTTTGTAAGGTGTCGATTACCCTTTCGAGACGCGTTCGGTGAATGGGTTCAGGTAAGGCACGTCGAGAATCGCAAAATGCCGGGTGTTGGCCGTCAAAACTGACAGGCCGTGCAAACGGGCGGTAGCTGCGATCAGAACGTCCGCCAGTCCCGGATTGGCGCCTCTGGCGATAGTGGCGTCTTCCAGTTTTCCGGCTTCTCGCGCGATTGCTAAATCGATGGGAAGGATGCGCTGGTTGAACTCTAGAAGCAACCTTTCGAACCACTCATTGATGCGCTCCGCCTTCATATGCCCGCCCGCCCGCTTCAGTTTCGCGATTCCTCGTTCCACCTCCAAGATGACGATCGACGAGAGCTGCCAAGAGCCGCGTTCTCCTTGTACAGCAACCCAGTTCTGCACGTGTGACGGAAGCAGAGGCCTACCAGGTGCAAATGCCGAGAGAAAAGACGTATCAAGCAGATAGCCGGTCAAAACTCCACTTCCCGCGACGGCGATTCGTTTCGCTCAAGCTCGATGCCGCCTGGATACCGAAGCAGGAAATCCACGAAGTCTTTTTGGCTGTTCTGCGGATAAAGTTTCCGTCCCTCACCGATTGGCACCACCATGACTGCGGGCTTGCCGTGCTTGGTGATAACCGTGGGCTCACCGTTCTCAGCGGCCTCCACGAGCGCGGAAAGGCTGGCCTTTGCCTCTCGCAGTTGCATCGTCTTCATGCGCGGAACCCCTTGTGGTCTCATGTAGTCACAATATAGGAATTGTGCAGAAAAAAACAGCCCATTGTTTAACGTCCTGTTAGCCCGGTCGAGACAACGGTCGCGCTCGCGTTGAGCTGACGCGCCCTGCAAATTGCCGACGGCCCATCTGGCGCATGTCAGTTGCTTCGCTAGAATGCCCGAAATTTTGAATATCCATTTACGAGGGGACAAGGATGGAATTTGCGTTTCCATGGCCGATGAGCCAGGGCGAGTGGCTGGCATGGTCGAGCGCGGTCGCGACTCTATTGCTCGGCCTGTTGCTATTCCTGGCTCCACAGCTGGCGTTCCGCATCCTGCGGCTGCAGGTCAGACCGGAGAAGGCAGCGGCGATCGCCGAGGGGCGCGGCCGGATGTCGGGCTTCTATCTCGGCGTCAGCCTGTGCTGCATCCTCTTGGCGCAGCCGCTGCTCTACATGGCGCTCGGCTTCTCCTGGCTATTCACCGCCTTCGGCCGGCTGCTGTCGATGATGTCGGACGGCGCCAATACGCCGTTCAACTGGGCATCCATCGTCGTCGAGCTGGTGCTGGCGGCGCTGCCGCTTGCGTTCGCCTTCGGCTTTTTGCCTTGAATCACAGAGCAATCCGGGGTTGGTTGCTGAACTCGGCGAGCGGATGCGACAATAGTGCCTGAAAACCATGCCGGACGACGCATTGCGGTCTGAAAATGCCTGTGCTAGACGGCAATCGACTTTCGACCGGGGATAGCGGAAGCCGCGCCTCCGTGCTTGGAAAAATGCAGTAAGGTCAAAGATTTAGCCAGAGTTTTTGCTCGCGCCAACAATCTGCGGCCTGTCAGACAAGAGAAAAGACGGTCCGTGGCCCAATCGTCATCGCCAATCTCAGGTGTCGCAGAACGCTATGCGGGTTCGCTGTTCGAACTCGCGCTGCAGGCCAATTCGGTGGCCAGCGTCGAGACCGACCTCAACAGTTTCGAAGCGATGCTCGAAGGCAGCGCTGACCTTTCGCGGCTGATCAGGAGCCCGGTTTTCTCCAGCGAAGACCAGGCCAAGGCGATCGCCGCGATCGCCGACAGAGCGGGGATCACGGGCCTCACTGGCAATTTCCTGCGCGTCGTTGCCCAGAACCGCCGGCTTTTCGCCGTGCCAGGAATGATCAAGGCGTTCCGCCAGATCGCCGCCGAACACCGCGGCGAGACCGCCGCCGAGGTCACCTCGGCGCATGCGCTGACGCCTGCCCAGGAAACCGAGCTGAAAGCGGCGCTGAAAAGCGTCGCCGGCAAGGATGTGGCGATCACCGTCACCGTCGATCCGTCGCTGCTCGGCGGGCTGGTGGTCAGGATCGGCTCGCGCCAGATCGATACGTCGCTCAAAACCAAACTCAATTCGCTCAAGCTTGCACTGAAAGAGGTCGGCTGATGGACATCCGCGCCGCGGAAATTTCCGCAATTCTGAAAGACCAGATCAAGAATTTCGGCAAGGAGGCCGAGGTCTCCGAAGTCGGCCAGGTGCTGTCCGTCGGTGACGGCATCGCCCGCGTCTATGGCCTCGACAATGTCCAGGCCGGCGAGATGGTCGAGTTCCCCGGCGGCATCCGCGGCATGGCCCTCAACCTCGAAGCCGACAATGTCGGCGTCGTTATCTTCGGCGCCGACCGTGACATCAAGGAAGGCGATACCGTCAAGCGCACCGGCGCCATCGTCGACGCGCCTGTCGGCATGGGCCTGCTCGGCCGCGTCGTCGATGCGCTCGGCAACCCGATCGACGGCAAGGGCCCGATCCAGGCCACCGAACGCAAGCGCGTCGACGTCAAGGCGCCCGGCATCATCCCGCGCAAATCGGTGAACGAGCCGATGTCGACCGGCCTCAAGGCCATCGACGCGCTGATCCCGGTCGGCCGCGGCCAGCGCGAGCTGGTCATCGGCGACCGCCAGACCGGCAAGACCGCGATCATCCTCGACACCATGCTCAACCAGAAATCGGTGCACGACAACGGCCCGGAGAAGGAAAAGCTGTACTGCGTCTATGTCGCCGTCGGCCAGAAGCGCTCGACCGTGGCGCAGTTCGTCAAGGTGCTGGAAGAGCGCGGCGCGCTCGACTATTCGATCATCATCGCTGCGACCGCATCTGATCCGGCGCCGATGCAGTTCCTGGCGCCGTTCACCGCCTGCACCATGGGCGAATATTTCCGCGACAACGGCATGCACGCGCTGATCAGCTATGACGATCTGTCGAAGCAGGCCGTCGCCTATCGCCAGATGTCGCTGCTGCTGCGCCGTCCTCCGGGCCGCGAGGCCTATCCGGGCGACGTTTTCTACCTGCACTCGCGCCTGCTCGAGCGCGCCGCCAAGCTCAACGACGACAATGGCGGCGGGTCGCTGACGGCGCTGCCGATCATCGAGACGCAGGCCAACGACGTGTCGGCCTATATCCCGACCAACGTCATCTCGATCACCGACGGCCAGATCTTCCTGGAAACCAATCTGTTCTTCCAGGGCGTCCGTCCTGCGGTCAATGTCGGTCTGTCGGTGTCGCGCGTCGGCTCTTCGGCGCAGATCAAGGCGATGAAGCAGGTTGCCGGGTCGATCAAGGGCGAGCTCGCGCAGTACCGCGAAATGGCTGCTTTCGCGCAGTTCGGCTCCGATCTCGACGCCGCCACGCAGCGCCTGCTCAATCGCGGCTCGCGCCTGACCGAGCTTTTGAAGCAGCCGCAATTCTCGCCGCTCAAGGTCGAGGAGCAGGTCGCGGTGATCTTCGCCGGCGTCAACGGCTATCTCGACAAGCTGGCGATCAACCAGGTCAGCAAGTTCGAGCAGGGGCTGTTGTCGCACATGCGCTCGGCCGGCAAGGACGTGCTCGACGGCATCCGCAAGGAGAAGGCGCTGTCCGACGATCTGCGCGCCAGGCTGAAGGCAGAGATCGACGCCTTCGCCAAGACCTTTGCTTGAGTGGACCGGACGGGATCAGGTTTGAAGCATGCCTTCGTTAAAAGACCTTCGTAACCGTATCGCCTCGGTCAAGGCGACGCAGAAGATCACCAAGGCGATGCAGATGGTCGCCGCGGCGAAGCTGCGCCGCGCGCAGGAAGCGGCTGAAGCGGCGCGTCCCTATTCGGAGCGCATGGGCGCGGTGCTGGCCAACATCACCCAGGCGATCGGCGGTGGCGGCGATGCCCCGGCGCTGATGACCGGCACCGGCAAGGACGACGTGCATCTGCTTGTCGTCTGCACGGCCGAACGCGGCCTGTGCGGTGGCTTCAATTCGCAGATCGCCCGCTTTGCCCGCGACCACATCCGCAAGCTTCTGGCCGACGGCAAGCAGGTCAAGATCATCTGCGTCGGCAAGAAGGGGTTCGACATATTGCGCCGCGACTACGGGGCGCTGATCATCGAGCGTGTCGATCTGCGCGAGGTCAAGACGCTGGGCTTCGTCAATGCCGATGCCATCGCCAAGAAGGTGATCCATCTGTTCAACGAAGGCGGCTTCGACATCTGCACGCTGTTCTATTCGCAGTTCAAGTCGGTGATCAGCCAGATCCCGACAGCGCAGCAAATTATCCCGGCGGGCGTGGTTTCGGATGCTGCTGAAGCGAAGGATGGTGGCAGCGCTGTCTACGAATACGAGCCGGAGCCGGGCGAAATCCTCTCCGATCTCATCCCGCGCAACATCTCCGTGCAGGTCTTCCGCGCGCTGCTCGAGAATGCGGCCGGCGAGATGGGCGCCAAGATGAGCGCCATGGACAATGCGACGCGCAATGCCGGCGACATGATCAACAAATTGTCGATCACCTACAACCGCCAGCGGCAGGCGCAGATCACCAAGGAATTGATCGAAATCATTTCGGGCGCCGAGGCGCTCTAGGCACGCTCCCAAGGAGGTCATCGACCTCAAGCGTGTGAGAAACAAAGAGACGAAAAGGGTAAAGACGATGGCGAAAGCAGCGACCCCGAAGACGGCAGCCCCTAAGGCCGCCGCACCAGCAAAGGCTCCGGCGGCAGCAAAGGCCGCTCCGGCCAAGAAGGCGGCAGCAATCAAGGCCGCCGCCGTGAATACGCCGGCCGCTACCATCAAGAAAACCGGCTTGGCGGGCAAGGTTCGCCAGGTCATCGGCGCTGTTGTCGACGTGCAGTTCGGCGAACATCTGCCGGCGATCCTGAACGCGATTGAGACGATCAATGTCGGCAATCGCCTGGTGCTCGAAGTGGCCCAGCATCTCGGCGAAAACACCGTACGCTGCATCGCCATGGACTCCACCGAAGGTCTGGTTCGCGGCCAGGACGTCTATGACACCGGCGCGCCGATCACCGTGCCGGTCGGCCCTGGCATGCTCGGTCGCATCATCAACGTCATCGGCGAGCCGGTCGACGAGGCAGGCCCGGTCGACGGCATCGAGATGCGCTCGATCCACCAGCCGGCGCCGACCTATGTCGAGCAGTCGACGGAAGCGCAGATCCTGGTCACCGGCATCAAGGTGCTCGACCTGCTGGCCCCCTATGCCCGCGGCGGCAAGATCGGCCTGTTCGGCGGCGCCGGCGTCGGCAAGACGGTGCTGATCCAGGAACTGATCAACAACGTCGCCAAGGCGCATGGCGGCTTCTCGGTGTTCGCCGGCGTCGGCGAGCGCACCCGCGAAGGCAACGACCTCTATCACGAGTTCATCGAGTCCGGCGTCAACAAGAAGGGCGGCGGCGAAGGCTCCAAGGCCGCGCTCGTCTATGGCCAGATGAACGAGCCGCCGGGCGCGCGCGCGCGCGTCGGCCTGACCGGCCTGACAGTTGCCGAATACTTCCGCGACCAGGGCCAGGACGTGCTGTTCTTCGTCGACAACATCTTCCGCTTCACGCAGGCGGGCTCGGAAGTGTCGGCGCTGCTCGGCCGCATTCCTTCGGCCGTGGGCTACCAGCCGACGCTGGCCACCGACATGGGCGCGCTGCAGGAGCGTATCACCACGACGACCAAGGGTTCGATCACCTCGGTGCAGGCGATCTATGTGCCGGCCGACGATTTGACCGACCCGGCACCGGCGACTTCATTCGCCCACCTCGACGCGACGACCGTGCTCAACCGCGCGATTTCGGAAAAGGGCATCTATCCGGCGGTCGATCCGCTCGATTCGACTTCGCGCATGCTCGACCCGATGGTTGTCGGCGAGGAGCACTACCAGGTCGCGCGCCAGGTGCAGTCGATCCTTCAGCGTTACAAGTCGCTGCAGGACATCATCGCCATCCTGGGCATGGACGAGCTGTCGGAAGAGGACAAGCAGACGGTTGCCCGCGCCCGCAAGATCGAGCGCTTCCTGTCGCAGCCCTTCTTCGTCGCCGAAGTGTTCACCGGCGCGCCGGGCAAGTTGGTCGACCTCGCCGACACCATCAAGGGCTTCAAGGGCCTTTGCAACGGCGATTATGACCACCTGCCGGAGGCCGCCTTCTACATGGTCGGCGGCATCGAGGAAGCGGTCGAGAAGGCACAGCGCCTGGCGGCTGAAGCGGCGTAAGCCAAAGCGAATAGCGAATAGGGAGTAGCGAATAGGGGTCTATGAGCCGGACGAGTTTCTTCACTACTCGCTACTCACTATTCCCTATTCGCTAAATTGATCATGCCTGAAGCTTTCAAGTTCGAACTGGTCTCGCCGGAGCGCCTCTTGGTTTCCGAGCAGGTCGAATCCGTCGTCATCCCAGGCGCCGAGGGCGAAATGACCGTGATGGCGCATCACGCACCGGTCATGACCACGATCAAGCCGGGCGTCGTCACGTTGAAGACCGCTTCCGGCAAGGAAGAACGCTACGTGGTGTTCGGCGGCTTTGCCGACATCGTTCCGGCCGGCTGCACGCTGCTGGCGGAATCGGCTGTGGCCGTCGGCGACATCGACCGCGCCGAGCTTGCCCGCCGCATCCAGGAGGCGAGGGAAGACGCCGCCGACGCCAAGGACGACCAGACCCGCAGCAAGGCCGAGCAGTTCCTTAACCAGCTCACCACGCTTGAAGGCGCCATCCTGCCGGCTTAACGCGAAGGATCAGTTCGGCGTCGAGAAAGCGAGGCTTGCCTCGCTTTTTTATTTGGTGAACAGTCAGGCTGCCTTGGCGTGGGGGGCCGATGACAGAACAAACAGTGCAACAAGAAACAGTCTCGCGATCCAGATGGTCGACGGCCCTGGTGTCGGCCCTTGGCGGCCCGTTTGGCGGATTTCTATGGATTGGCGCTGGCAAACTGGCTGTCATAAGCCTGTTTGTGATCAGTGCTGTCAGCATCGCGCTTTGCTACATCGGAATTCCGGTGGTGCCGGGCATGGATCTTGCGGCGGCGGGCAACTTTTCAGGTATCGGCTTGATGATCCTGTGGGCGACGCTCGTTGTTCCCTTTGCGCATCGGTTCAAGCCGGACAAATGGTATGCGCAAGGGGTGTCGGTGTTCGTGTTGGCGTTTTACGCCTCCATCGTGGCTGCGTTTGTAATCCGCTCGTTGGTGTTCCAATCGTTTTCGATCTCGTCTGGCAGCATGACGCCGACGTTGCGGGAGGGCGACTATCTCTTCGTGTCCAAATCCGCATACGGCTACAGTCGCTACAGCGTGCCCTTCAACGTGCTCTCATTTGACGGGCGCCTATTGGGCGCGGAACCCAAAAGGGGAGATGTGGTGGCATTCAAGTTCCCGCCCGATCCGAGCGTGAACTACATCCAGCGGATCGTCGGCTTTCCGGGCGAAAAGATCCAGATCATCGACGGGATGCTTTACATCAACGAGGTAGCGGTGGGGCTCGAGGATATCGGCTCTTTTTCGTCCGAAGAGTTCCCCGATCCAGTCAAACTTCAACGTGAAACTTTGCCAGAGGGCGTGTCCTACACCGTTCTCAACCTGACAGATTCATCCATCGGGGACAACACGAACTCGTGGATCGTGCCCGCAGGCCACTATTTTGCACTTGGCGACAATCGGGACAATTCCTCCGACAGCCGATTCAGCGTCGGGTTTATTCCCAGTGAAAATCTGGTCGGCAAGGCCGTGCGGCTGTTCTGGAATTCTAAAGGCGTCGACTATTCTTCCCGGCAAGTATTGGATCCGTCAGGCAAATAGCTCACACCGTCAGCGCTTCCACGGTGCGCATGACGCCGCGCAGTTCGGCGAGGCCCTTCAGGCGGCCGATGCAGGAATAGCCGGGGTTCACCTTCTTGCCGATGTCGTCGACAATGGCATGGCCATGGTCCGGACGCATCGGAATCTGCCAGTCCGCCCTGCCTGCCGCCTTGCGCCGCCGCTCCTCGCCAATCAGCGCCGACACGACCGCCACCATGTCGGTGTCGCCGTCGAGGTGCTCGGCTTCGTGGAAGGAGCCGTCGGGCTCCTTGGTGACATTGCGCAGATGGGCGAAATGGATGTTCTCGGCGAAAGCCTTCGCCATTGCCGGCAGATCGTTCTGCGCGCTCGCGCCGTAGGAGCCGGTACACAGTGTCAGTCCGTTAGCCGGCGAAGCGACGGCGTCGAGCAGCGCGCGGGCATCGGCTGCCTTGGAAACGATGCGCGGCAGGCCGAACAACGAAAAAGGCGGATCGTCGGGGTGGATCGCCATCCGGACGCCGGCCTCTTCGGCCACCGGCACGATCTCGCGCAGGAAGGCAAACAGGTTTTCGCGCAGGCCTTCGGTGGAGACGTCCTTGTAGAGGTCGAGGGCGCGGCGGAAGCTTGCCCGATCGAAGATGAATTCGCGCGCCGGCACCCAGCCGATCAGGTTGCGCTCCAGCCTTGCCTTGTCGCTGTCGCTCATCCCTTGCAGCCGCACACGCGCCGCCTCGACACGGGCCGGCGGGTGATCGGCCTCCGCCCCGTTTCGCTCGAGGATGAAGACGTCATAGGCGCAGAGCTCGACGACATCGAAGCG
Organism: Mesorhizobium sp. M0778; assembly: GCF_040320105.1. NCBI lineage: Bacteria > Pseudomonadati > Pseudomonadota > Alphaproteobacteria > Hyphomicrobiales > Phyllobacteriaceae > Mesorhizobium > Mesorhizobium sp. M0778. The sequence continues at coordinate 325,397 of NZ_JAMYPA010000001.1, forward strand.
CAGCGCCGTGCCGCCATGCGGCATCGGATAGTCGAGGTCGGTGCGCGTCCAGTCGGTGATCGCCATGAAATTATAGCAGACGGTGTTGATGCCGGCGGCGGCGACGGCGGGGATCGAGGCCTTATAATTGTCGATCAGGGTGCGCCAGTCGCCGCTGCGGGTCTTGATGTCCTCATGGACGACGATGCTCTCGACCACGTCCCAGGTCAGGCCTGCTGCCTCGATCTCTGCCTTGCGCCTGGCAATCTCGTCCGCCGGCCAGGCGCGGCCGTCATTGAGGTGATGCAGCGCGCTGACGATGCCGACGGCGCCGGCCTGACGGACATGGGCAAGCGTCACCGGGTCGTCAGGCCCGAACCAGCGCCAGGTCTGTCTCATGGCTTCTCACTCCCTATGCCAAGCGCCGCGAAAGCAGCGGCAGGCCCGCCCCGCCGCAGGCGCTCGAGATGGGCTGCCGTCAGATCAATGAGTGTCATGCGCTGTGAATGGTCCCTGGCGAAGCCGGCGAGATCGAACATCGCTGTCACAGCTTCATCAGCCGGCCGGCTGCCGAGCGCCGTAAGCCGAGTGTCGATCGGGTCGGTGAAATGAGCTTGCGGCAAGGTCTTGCCGCGCGCCTCGCAAGCGGCGATCCAGGCGGCCACCACCAGCATCAGATGGGCTGGCGGGTCACCGGCACCCAGCCGCTCGACGGCCGAGGCGACGATGCGCTGTGGCAGTTTCTGGCTGCCGTCATTGGCGATCTGCGCCGTGCGATGGGCCAGCGCCGTGTTCGAGTAACGTTCGGCGAGCTGGGCCGTGTAGCCGGCCGTATCGAGCCCGGCGTCCGGCGGCAGCGTCGGGATCGCCTCGGCCCACAAGCCGTCGACGAATTGCCGGATCGCCGGATCGGCAAAGGCGCGGTCGACCGTGTCGTAGCCGCTGAGCAGGCCGAGATAGGCGATTGCCGAATGCGAGCCGTTGAGCAGCCGCAGCTTCATGTCCTCGAACGGCCCGACGTCGCCGACCATGGTGACGCCGAACTTTTCCCAGGCCGGCCTGCCCGCCGGAAAGTCGTCCTCGACCACCCATTGGCAGAACGGCTCGGTCATCACCGGCCAGGCATCCTCGACGCCGAGCTCGACGGCGATACGCGCCCGGTCGGCATCGGTGGTCGCCGGCACGATGCGGTCGACCATGCTCGACGGAAAGGCGACGCCGTCGGCGATGTGTGCGGCGAGCCTGGCATCGCCTGAAGTGGCGAGCCTGGCATCGCGCAGTGCGGCGAATTCGACCAGCAGGCGGTGCAGCGTGGCGCCATTGGCCGGAAGGTTGTCGCAGCAGAGCACGGTGAAAGGCTGGATGCCGGTGGCACGGCGGCGCGACAGCGCCTCCGTCAGGAAACCATGCGCCGTTCGTGGCATTTGCGGGTTAGCCAGATCATGGACGATGTCGGGGTGGGTATTGTCCAGTCCGCCGCCGGCTGCCCTCAGATAGGCCTTTTCGGTGATCGTCAGCGTGACGATACGGGTGAGCGGATCGGTCAGAGCGGCGAGCACCGCAGCCGGATCTTCCGGCGCCACCAGCAGCGACAGGATCGAACCGACGACGCGCAGCTCTTCTTCGACGCTGCTCCTGATCGCCAGTGTGTAGAGGCCATCCTGCGGCGCCAGTGCGTCGCGCGTGTCTGGACTGCGCAAGGACACGCCGACAATGCCCCAGCCTGTCTCTCCAGCCGCCAGACAGTCGTCGACATAGGCCGCCTGGTGGGCGCGGTGGAACGCGCCGACGCCGAGATGGACGATGCCTGGCGCAATAGCGCCGCGGTCGTAGCGGGGAACCGCGACCGAAGCCGGCAGTGCCTTCAGCGTGCTGTTGGAAAGGCGTCTATTGGTCATTGCGCGGCGTGTCTGATCGAGGTTGCTGGGTCACTGTTGGCAGGCGGCGTAACACCCGTTGCCGTCACGCACAATGGGCAATGGCCGACGAAAAGTCATCATACAACAACCCATTTTTTGTATGTTGACATTATTTCTTTCCAACCCTACCGATGTCCGGATTGGGAGGATTTACGTGGCCGCATTGACGGATCCGGACTTGCTGTTTGCCGCCGAGGCGCGCCCGCTTTCGCTGGCCCGCGATCTCTACGCCGCGGTCAAGGACCTGCCGATCGTCAGCCCGCACGGCCACACCGATCCCCGCTGGTATGCGCTCAACGAGGCGTTTCCCGATCCGGCGCAGTTGCTGATCGTACCGGACCACTACATTTTCCGCATGCTGTTCAGCCAGGGCGTTCGGCTTGAGGAGCTTGGCGTGCCGACACTTGACGGTTCGCCGGTGGAAACCGACGGCAGAACGATCTGGCGGCGCTTCGCCGAGCATTATTACCTGTTCCGCGGCACGCCGACCCGGCTGTGGTTCGACCATGTGCTTGCCCATCTGTTCGGCATCGACGAGCCGCTGAATGCCAAGACGGCCGACCGCCACTACGACACGATCGCGACGCTGCTGCAGTGGGAGAATTTTCGCCCGCGAGCGCTGTTCGAGCGCTTCAACATTGAGGTCATCGCGACGACCGAAGGCGCGCTCGACGATCTCAGATGGCACCAGATGATCCGCGACAGCGGCTGGGACGGCCGCGTCGTCACCGCCTATCGGCCGGATGCGATCGTCGATCCCGACTTCGAAGGCTTTTCGGCCAATCTCGACCGGCTTGGCGAGATCACCGGCTGCGACACCGGCAATTGGGCCGGCTATCTCGATGCGCATCGCCAGCGGCGCGCCTTCTTCAAGAGCTTTGGCGCGACTTCCTCCGATCACGGCCATCCGACGGCCGAAACCGCCAATCTCTCGGATGCCGCCGCCGAGGAGCTGTTCAACCGCATCCGCCGGGGCTCGAACGACGAGCGCGAGCGAAAGCTGTTTCGCGCCCAGATGCTGACCGAGATGGCCAAGATGAGCCGTGACGACGGGCTGGTCCTGCAAATCCATCCCGGCTCCTGGCGCAATCATTCGCCGGCTGTCTTTCAGAAGTTCGGCAGGGACAAAGGCTTCGATATCCCGACTCGAACCGATTATGTGACGGCGTTGAAGCCGCTGCTCGACTGTGTCGGGCTGGAGCGCGATCTCACCATCATCCTGTTCACCCTCGACGAGACCAGCTATGCGCGCGAGCTGGCGCCGCTCGCCGGTGTCTACCCGGCATTGAAGCTCGGGCCGGCCTGGTGGTTCCACGACAGCCCCGAAGGCATGCGCCGGTTCCGCGAGATGACCACCGAAACGGCCGGTTTCTACAACACCGTCGGTTTCAACGACGACACCCGCGCCTTTCCATCCATACCGGCCCGCCATGATGTGGCGCGCCGGGTCGATTGCGCATATCTGGCGCGTCTCGTCGCCGAGCATCGGCTCGGCGAGGACGAGGCGCACGAGCTGGCGCAGGAACTTGCCTATACGCTCGCGAAAAAGGCGTACCGGCTCTAACGGCGCTTGCCGCCATCGTTCAAACGGGAGGAAACCAATGCTGCATTTTTCAAGACGGGCGGGAGCTACGCTACTTGCCGCCGCACTGCTGGCCGGAACGGCAAGCGCCCAGACGGTCCTGCGCTCGTCTGACACACACCCGGACGGCTATCCGACGGTCGAGGCGGTCAAATATTTCGGCGAGCTCGTGAAAGAGCGCACGGCCGGCCGCTATGTGGTCGAACTCTATCCTTCCGCGCAACTCGGCGAGGAAAAGGACACGATCGAGCAGGTGCGCACCGGCGTGATCGATCTCAACCGCGTCTCGATGGCGCCGTTCAACGGGCTCATCCCGGAGACCACCGTACCCTCGCTGCCCTACATCTTCCGTTCGGAAGACCATATGCACAAGGTCATGGACGGGGCGATCGGCGACCAGATCGCGGCGGCGTTCGACCAGGTCGGGCTGGTGCTGCTCGCCTTTTACGATGGCGGCTCGCGCTCCTTCTACAATTCGAAGAAGCCGATCAACACTGTAGCCGACATGGCCGGCATGAAGTTCCGCGTCATCCAGTCCGACATCTTCGTCGATATGGTGGCGGCACTCGGCGCCAACGCGACGCCGATGCCGTATGGCGAGGTGTATTCGGCGATCGAGACCGGGGTGATCGACGGTGCGGAGAACAATTTTCCGAGCTACGACACCGCCAAGCACGCGGAAGTCGCCAAATACTATTCTCTCGACGAGCACACGATGGTGCCGGAAGCCTTCGTCATGGCGAAGTCGAGCTGGGACAAGCTGACGCCGGAAGACCAGGCGATCTTCAAAGCGGCCGCCAAGGAGAGCGTCGCCAAGCAGCGCGAGCTGTGGACCGCCAAGGTCAAGGAATCGCGCGCCAAGGTCGAGGCGGCCGGTTCGCAGATCACGACGCCGGATAAGCAGCCCTTCATCGACGCGATGGGCCCGGTCTACGAGAAGCACGTCAAGGACGACAAGCTGAAGGCCATGGTCGAAGCCATCAAGGCCGTGCAGTGATCAAGCGGCGGCGCGGACATCCCGCGCCGCCGTCCTCTTGCGGAGAAAACCGGTGACTTCCAGCCTAAAACCAAGACCGCTCCTGTCCGGCGTCGCGCAAGTGATGTCGCGCGTCAGCACGGCGGCGCTGTCGATCGCCGGCATCGGGCTGGTGCTGATGACCGCCTTCGTCGCCTGGCAAGTGTTCGGCCGCTATGTTCTGAATCGTTCGCCGAGCTGGACCGAGCCGGGCTCGGTGATGCTGATGAGCTGGTTCATTTTCCTCGGCGCTGCCGTCGGCGTGCGCGAGAACTATCATCTCGGCTTCGACGTCCTGCTCTACGTGCTGCCAAAAGGCGGCAAGCGCTGGCTGCGGATGATTTCGGACCTCGTCGCGCTCGCCTTCGGCATCGGCATGATCTGGTATGGCAGCCAGCTGGTCGCATTGACCTGGGGCTCTGTCTTGCCGTCACTCGGCATATCGGGGGGCTGGGACTATGTCCCGCTTGTCGCGGGAGGCGCGCTCATCGTGCTCTTCACGCTGGAGCGCATCGTGCTTCGCCTCTCCGGCGCGCCGATCGACGATGCCCTCGATGAATTGCCGCCGGCCGAAGTCGCAGCCGAACTCGACACCGCCAACGTGAAGGTCTGACGCCATGGAACTGTGGATTCTCTTCGGCGTCTTCACCCTGCTGATGCTTATCGGCACGCCGATCGCTTTCTGCCTCGGCGTCGCAAGCCTGGCCACCGTCCTCTATATGGGCCTGCCGCCGCTGATCGTCTTCCAGCGCCTGAATTCCGGCATGAGCGTCTTTTCGCTGCTGGCCATTCCGTTTTTCATCTACGCCGGCGACTTGATGGTGCGCGGCGGCATCGCCAGCAAGATCGTTGCCTTCGCCGGTTCGCTCGTCGGCCATTTGCGCGGCGGCCTCGGGCAGGTCAACATCGCGACCGCTACACTATTCGGCGGCATTTCGGGCTCCGCGGTGGCGGAGGCAGCCGCGGTGGGCGGCCTGATGATCCCGCAGATGAAGGCGCGTGGATATGGAGCGGACTACGCCGTCAACGTCACGTCGATGGCGGCGCTGATCGCGCTGCTGCTGCCGCCGTCGCACAACATGATCATCTACGCGATCTCGGCAGGCGGAAAGATCTCCATCGCCGATCTGTTCACGGCCGGCATCATCCCGGGCCTGCTGCTGGCCCTGTCACTGATGGTCACCGCTTATTTCGTGGCGCGCTCCCGCGGCTATCCGACCGAGCCGTTTCCGGGCTTCACCGCGGTCGCGCATCTTTTCGCCGTCGCGGTGCCCGGCCTGCTGCTGATCGCGATCATCTTCGGCGGCGTACGATCGGGCGTCTTCACGGCCACCGAGAGTTCCTGTATCGCCGTCATCTATGCGCTGCTCGTGACCGTCTTCGTTTACCGGCAGATGACCTGGGAAGGGTTCGTTCATGCCACCCATGGCGCCGTGCGCACCACGGCCATGGTGCTGCTTATCATCGGCATGGCGGCGGCATTCTCGTGGCTGATGGCCTTCCTGAAAGTACCGGCAGCGCTGATAGCCTCCATGAACGCGATCTCGGACGATCCGCTGGTCGTGCTTCTGCTGCTCAACCTCTTGATGCTGTTCCTCGGCACGTTCATGGACATGGGGCCGACGATCATCATTTGCACGCCGATCTTCCTGCCCGTGGCGCAGGCCTACGGCGTCGATCCGGTGCATTTCGGCGTCATCATGATCCTCAATTTCGGCATCGGGCTGAACACGCCGCCGGTGGGCGCAGTGCAGTTCGTGGCGTGTGCCGTGGGCAAGATATCCGTCTGGGAATCGATGCGCTCGATCTGGCCGTTCTATGGCGCAGGCCTCGTGGTGCTGGCGCTCGTCACTTACATTCCAGCCATTTCGCTATGGCTGCCGAGCGTCTTCAAATAGGGGTGCGACATGGCATCGGACACCGCAGTCGGGCTCCGCGTCGAACGAAGACCGAAGCTTTCGGAAACCGTCGTCGCGGCGATCCGCAAGCAGTTGCAGGCGGGCGAGATCCAGCCCGGGCAAAAGCTGCCGACCGAGGGCCAGTTGACTGAAACCTTCGGGGTCAGCCGCACCGTGATACGCGAGGCGCTGGCCAAGCTCGCCGCGGACGGCCTGGTCGAACCGCGCCAAGGCGCCGGCGTCTTCGTCACCGAGCATATCTCGACAGCGTTCGGTGCTCTGGCAGCAGAGATGGGCAGCAAGGATTCGATCGCCCTCAACGTGCTCGAAGTCAGGTTGGCCATCGAGATCGAATCCGCCGGGCTCGCTGCCCTCCGCCGTAACGCCGCACAGGAAGCGGCGATCCAGGAGGCCTTCTTCGAGTTCGAACGGCTGCTCCTCAACAGCGAGCCGACGGGACCGGCCGACCTCGCCTTCCACCGCGCAATCGCCAGCGCCACCAACAATCCGTTCTATGTCGAGATGCTCGATGTGCTCGGCCGGCGCGCTATCCCTTGCGATGTGACCTCGCCCTGGTCGACCGAATTCGCGCAGTCCGATGCCTACCAGCGCGGCCTGCAGCGCGAACACCTGATGATCCTCAATGCCATCTCGGCAGGCGATGCCGAGGCGGCACGGGAGGCGATGCGCGCGCATCTCGGTGCCAGCCAGCAGCGCTATCGCGAACGCCTGCACGCGCGTCAGGTGTTTTATGCCGACTCGGTCAAGGCCGCGGCAACTGAATAAGCAATTGAGGCAGCTCCATGGGACAGCAATGAATCACACTGACAATCATACGGATTTCACCTCGCGCTTTGCCATCGATCCTGTTTCTGCCGCGGCGATGGGCACGGACGAACTGCGTCACAATTTTCTGATCGAGGACTTGTTCCAGCCAGGCCGTATCGGCCTGACCTACACCCATTACGACCGCATGATCGTCGGCGGTGCCATGCCCGCCGGCGCGCCGCTGCCGCTGCAGGCGATCAAGCCAACCGGGACCAAGAATTTTCTCGACCGCCGCGAGATGATCATCGTCAACATCGCCGGTGCAGGCGTCGTGAAAGCCAGCGGCCAATCCTACGAGCTGCAGGCGCGCGACATGCTCTATCTAGGCATGGGCACCGATGAGGTGTCGTTCGCTGCCACCAATCCGGCTGAGCCGGCTAAGTTCTACCTGCTCAGCGCGCCGGCGCATCAGAGCCATCCCAACCGGCTGATCCGCATCGGCGATGCCAAGCGGCTCGATCTCGGCAGCCAGGCGACCTCCAACGAGCGCTCGATCTTTCAGTTCATCCATGCCGACGGCGTGAAGACCTGTCAGCTGGTCGTCGGCATGACCCAGCTTGCCCCCGGTTCGGTCTGGAACACCATGCCGTGCCATGTGCATGACCGGCGCATGGAGGCCTATCTCTATTTCGACCTGCCGGAGACGGCGCGGGTGTTTCACTTCATGGGCGAACCGGACGAAACGCGTCATCTCGTCGTGCGCAACGAGGAGGCGGTGCTGTCGCCGGGATGGTCGATCCATTCGGGCGCCGGCACCTCGAACTACGCCTTCATCTGGGCGATGGCCGGCGACAATCTCGACTATACCGATGTCGACCTGGTGGCGATGGAGGAGCTCAAGTGAGCGACCTCTCGGCCTTCAGCCTTGCCGGCAAGCGTATCCTCGTCACCGGCGCCAATACCGGCATCGGCCAGGGCATCGCCGTGTCGATCGCGCGTGCCGGCGGCGCGGTCGTCGGCGTCGGTCGCTCGGCGATGGACGAGACGGCGGAGAAGATTGCGGCGGCCGGCGGACGCTTCGAGGCGGTCCGCTGGGACCTTGGCGATGATGCCGCCGCCCAGGCGATGCTTGACCGCGTCTGGGACGATACGGGGCCGCTCGACGGCCTGGTCAACAATGCCGGCATCATCCGGCGTGCCGATGCGGTCGACTTGACCGAAGCCGACTGGGACGACGTCATCGGCGTCAACCTCAAGACGGTGTTCTTCCTCAGCCAGAGTTTTGCCAGGCGCGTGCTTGCCGACCCGGGACGGCGTGGCAAGATCGTCAACATCGCTTCGGTGCTGAGTTTTCAGGGTGGCATCCGCGTCGCCTCCTACACCGCCTCCAAACATGGCGTGCTCGGCATCACCCGACTGCTCGCCTGCGAATGGGCGGCAAAGGGCATCAACGTCAACGGCATTGCGCCAGGCTATATCGAGACCAACAACACCGAGGCGCTGCGTGCCGATCCCGACCGCAGCGCTTCGATCCTGGCGCGCATTCCGGCCGGGCGCTGGGGCGCGCCGGAAGACATCGGCGACGCAGCCGTCTTCCTGCTGGCGCCGGCGTCGAACTATATGCACGGCGCGGTGATGCCGGTGGACGGTGGCTGGCTGGCGCGATGAACAACAAAAGATGAGAGTTTGGCGATGACCGGAACCAAGATCTTCTCGCATGCCGGCGAGGGTGCGTGGACGCCGACGCCGGATGGCAACCGCAGGCGCGTGCTCCTGCACACGGACGAACTGATGATGGTCGAGTTCGCCTTCGACAAGGGCGGCGTCGGCGCGCTGCATTCGCATCCGCATGTCCAGGCGAGCTACGTCGCCGAAGGCCGCTTCGAGGTCACCATCGACGGCAGGACCGAGATCTTGGAAACCGGAAGCAGCTTCATCGTTCCTTCCAACCTGGTCCATGGCGTCAAGGCACTGGAGGCGGGACGACTGGTCGACAACTTTACGCCGCCCCGCGCCGATTTCCTCGACTGAGCTGCGGGCCCGAAGATCAGGCTGTCAGTTCTCGGAACGAAAAACCCGCGCCTCCGGAGAGACGCGGGCGTGTTGCCTGGGCGCTTGTGGCGCCGCGGTACTCAAAACATCACCGCAGAACCTGAACCTGCCGAATGATGGTGAAGATAGGATTAACCGCTCCGAGGCGGCGCGATATTCACAGCCAAGGCGAATAGGGGCTGGAACGACGGTCTGATATCGGCCAATGAGAGAGAAGTTCGCTTCAGGCGGTGCCGAGGACAGGACCAGAGGGGTCGATAAATGTTCGAATCTGCTGTCCAGGCAATCACCCGGCGATTCGCCGGGGAATTTCGGCAGGTCGTATCCCCGAAAGTTCTGTAATGCAGATTGCGGCGAGCATCCCGGCAGAGGATTCCAAGCGGCGCGTCCTGAAGGATGTCTTCGGCTTCGATGATTTTCGTCTCGGCCAGGCGGCCGTGATGGAGGCGCTGCTGGCCGGGCATCATGTACTGGCCGTCATGCCGACGGGTGCGGGCAAATCGCTCTGCTACCAGGTCCCGGCGCTGGTGCTGGGCGGGCTCACCATTGTCGTTTCGCCGCTGGTAGCGCTGATGCAGGACCAGGTCGCCGCATTGCGCCTTGCCGGTGTGGCGGCCGATACGATCAATTCCTCGCTCGACCGCGATGCCAATGTCGCTGCATGGCGCCGCGTCGCGGCAGGGCAGACACGGCTGCTCTATCTTGCGCCGGAGCGGCTGATGACCCCGCGGATGCTCGAGGCGTTGACCAAGCTCGATGTCCGGCTGATCGCCATCGACGAGGCACATTGCATCTCGCAATGGGGACCGGCGTTCCGGCGCGAATACGAAGAATTGTCGCGGCTGCGCGGCATCTTCCCCGATGTGCCGATCATTGCGCTGACGGCGACTGCGGACGAGACGACGCGCACCGACATTGCCGCGCAACTGTTCGACGGGCGCATCGATACCGTGGTGCTCGGCTTCGACCGACCGAACATCAAGCTAAGCATCGAGCCCAAGCAGGACAGCAAGCGCCAATTGCTGAATTTCGTGCAGCGCCATGCCGGCCGAAGCGGGATCGTCTATTGCCTGTCGCGCAAAAAGACCGACGAGATGGCGGCGTTCCTCGAGCGGAACGGCGTACGCGCGCTCGCCTATCATGCCGGCATGAGCAAGGACGCGCGTGAAGCGAATCAAAACGCTTTCATGACCTTGTCCGGGGTGGTGATGGTGGCGACCATCGCCTTCGGCATGGGGATCGACAAGCCGGATGTCGCCTATGTCTTCCACACCGACCTGCCGGGCAGCTTGGAAGCCTACTATCAGGAAATCGGGCGGGCGGGCCGCGACGGGCGGGCGGCCGAGGCGCATATGCTCTTCGGTCTCGGCGACATCCGTATGCGCCGGCTTTTCATCGACGACGAGGGCGCACCGGCGGAGCACAAGAGGCGCGCGCATGGCCGGCTCGATACGTTGATCGGCTATTGCGAGACGGCGCAGTGCCGCCGCCAGATCCTGCTTGGCTATTTCGGCGAAAGTGCTTCGCCTTGCGGCAATTGCGACAACTGCCTCGACCAGGCGCCGCATGCGGATGGCGACGCCGAGGCGCGGATCATCCTGGCAGCGATCACACAGACCGGCGAGCGCTTTGGCGCTGCCCACGTTGTCGATGTCCTGCTCGGCCATGAGACCGAGAAGGTCCTGGCCAGGAACCACCACAGGCTTGCCAGCTTCGGCACCGGTGTGGCGCATAAGAAGAGTCTCTTGCTGTCGCTGCTTCGCCAACTCGTCGCGGGAGGGTTCCTGACATTGGACTCAGCCGGCCATGGCGGCCTCGCCGTCGCCGAGAAAGGCCGTGAACTCGCCCGGGGCGAGGCTTCATTCCGGTATCGCGTGGACGCGCGCCAGTCATCGCGAGGCAAGATACGTCCTGTGGATACCGCAGCAGGCACGGAAGGTCTGGATTCGGCGCTGCTGGCCGCGCTCAAGGCGGTACGGCTGCGTCTTGCCCGGGAACGCCAAGTGCCGGCCTTCGTGATCTTTTCGGATCGTACGCTGATCGATATGGCCGAACGCTGCCCGCGTGATCTGGACGCCTTCGCCGCGGTCAACGGCGTCGGCGCCGCCAAGCTCAAGGATTTCGGCGAGATATTCCTCGGCGCGATCGCTGCGCATCAGTCCGGTGTGGCGGGCTGAAGAGGGCAGCGACGGTCGAGGCGACACGCTGCCCTCCCCACAGCCAATCCGGAATGTTGGTGTGGACGACTTTGCCGCGAGCGATGGCTGTTGCCGACATCTCGTCAGCGACCGTGCCGATCGCCACGTTGAGCTCGACGCAACTCATCTTGTCGTATTTCGCAGCATCAAAGGATGCAGGCAAAGGCGATGCACAACTTCCGACAAACATCAGGCTGCATATCACAGGCGTGGCCGTGGAGATCGGCTTCATTCTCTTATCAAGCACGTTGATGCCGGACAGACGAATATCGGAGGATGCTCGACCTGGGGCCGCGAAGCACTCCCGAGGTTCCGCGTAACTGAAGCATGTGACCTCTACAACCCTCTGTCCTGACCGTCCTATTTGTCCTCGAAGAATTCCGAGAGAACCGCTGCTATCGTGTCGGGGTGCTCTTCTGGGAAAAAGTGCCCGCCTTGGACAGCGCGTCCTTCCACTCTGTCAGCCCATTTCCTCCAGATAGCCAGCGGCCCGCCTTCTTGCGCATACCAGTTCTCCAGGGCGCCTTCGCCACTCCATAGCGCCATTAGCGGGCACTCGATGCGACGACCGTTTGCCTGGTTCAGCGCGTCATGTTCACGATCGATCGTCGCAGCGGCGCGATACTCTTCGCAGATCGCATGAATATGCGCGGGATCGCGAAGCGCATCAACATAGGCGTCCCTGACCTCTTTGGAGACCATTTTCGTCGACGATCCCCATTGCGTTATTGCATCGTCGACGACTGCTTCGGGAGCCGCGCCGATCAGACGTTCCGGCAGGGGCTCCGGCTGGGCAAGCAGGCTCCAGGGCCAGAAGCCGAGCGCCAGTCTGGCATCCGCCCGATCCCATGTTGCGGCGGTGGGGACGATGTCGAGGACGGCGATTTTGAGCACTTTGTCGGGATGGTCGAGCGCCAGGCGATAGGCAACCCGCCCGCCGCGATCATGCCCGGCAACCATGAACCGCTCAAACCCCAGCTGCTTCATGGCTTGAACCATGTCGCCGGCCATGGCGCGCTTGGCGTATTGGCTATGATCGGCAGAGGAAACCGGGCATCCGCTTTGGCCATAGCCTCGAAGGTCGGCGGCGACCACCGTGAAGCGGGGCGCCAAGGCTGCGGCGATATCCCTCCACATCAGATGCGTCTCTGGAAAACCGTGAAGAAGCAGCAGCGGCGGACCGGTGCCACCGACCCTTGCGAAAATGGTCGTATAGTCCAGTCGCAAGCTGGTGGCTCTGAAACCTGCAAACACCGTCAGCCTCCTCCGGCGCGCCGTCAGACAAACTCTCTAAGGGCGCTAACGGTCGCCTGAGGCGAAAACCCCGGCCGCGATGGCCAGGGTTCAAGCCGGCCAGTTGCTAGAATCGAAACCAGACCCAGACGCGCCTGCGGAAGCACCGTCTGCGCCGATAGCCGTTTCGCCAGTAAACGCGACATACCCTTCTCCAAGCGCGCCGGCGGCGCCGACGCGGCCGGTGCCACCGGCGATGATAGACTGGTTGCAACTCTGCTTGAGTTTCGTCGTCGTCGAAGGTCTCGACATCCGGCGCCTCGAGTTCATCGAGAATGCCGCTTCTGGCAGTTGGAACGCCGGCCACTGCGTTGATTGGCCGAACTGTGCTTGCAAGGGCCGCGGCCCCGGCAATGCCAAACATTCCTGTCAAAAATAGTCGCCGATCCATGGAAACCTCCCGATCTCAACCAGCGATAGAGCAAGGGCTAACGATGGGGAGATAGCGCGGTCGGTGCAAACGCCCAGATCCGCGCGGCGATTAGCCGTGGTCCGGTCGGCCGGAGGGTGTTGCCTTCTCGTCGAAGTGGGACGGCTACTTCGATCGACAAACACCGGACGCTTTTTTGAATTGATCGCGGCCGAGACACAAGGAACATCGACTAACGTCTACGCCATAGCCACCCAATTCCACGCTACTGCTCTCTCTTTGGTCGTTGCGTTGCAAGAGGGCTTGACTGCCATCCTACCAGAAGGTAGGTAAGGGCATGGGCAACGCGTCTACTACCTCCGACGACATCCTGGCTTGTGCGCGTTCTCTGATCGTCGCTGGCGGCTACAACGGTTTCAGTTATGCCGACATCGCTGATGTGGTCGGGATTCGTAAGGCGAGCATCCATCACCATTTCCCAAGCAAGGTCGATCTGGTCCGAACGCTGGTTGCGCGGTATCGGGAAGAAGCTGAAGCGGGGATGGCGAATCTCGAACTTCAGGTCTCCGATCCGCTCGAACAGCTTCAGGACTACGCTGGCTATTGGGAAGTCTGCATCGCGGATGCCAGCGCTCCGTTTTGTATCTGCGCGCTGTTGGCAAGCGAACTCCCCGTGCTGCCCGAGGAAGTTGGCCTTGAGGTCCGGGCGCATTTCCGCTCCCTGTCGGCTTGGCTGACATCCGTGCTGGAGCGCGGTGCGCGGCTCGGCCGATTCCAACTGATGAGTACCCCTCGTGCCGAGGCTGAAGCGTTCATGGCGACTGTCCACGGCGCGATGCTTTCGGCACGGGCCTATGGCGATCCGAAGATATTCGCCGTCGTGACACGCCCGCTCCTGGAGCGGCTCGCTCCGCGTTCCCTCCAGATACAATCCTAAGACCTCAAATAACCATCGCCGTAACGGCTCTGCGACGTTCGTCGAGAGACCTACCTACTAGTCGAAAGGACATCCAATGACGGTTCACAGTAGCGATCTTTCCCGCGCCAGCCAGGAACAATGGCTCAAGCTCTATTACTTCGCACGGACGGCGGTCTCGGCTGTCTGGGTGGCGGCTGCCTTTACAGTGGGACAGAATTCCGGGGTGGTGGCGGCGGTTTTGCTCGTGGCTTATCCTGCATGGGATGCCCTCGCCAATTTTGTCGACGCATCGCGCAGCGGAGGATTGGGACAGAATCGCACCCAGACCATCAACGTCGTGGTCAGTGTGGCGACAACGCTCGCGGTCGTTGTTGCGCTGAAGATGAGCATGAATTGGGTGCTCGGGGTGTTCGGCCTATGGGCGATCCTGTCTGGCCTGCTTCAACTCGGCACCGCGGTCCGCCGTTGGAAGAGCTCTGGCGCGCAGTGGGCGATGATCCTGAGCGGAGGGCAATCAGCACTGGCAGGCACGTTTTTCATCGCGCAGGCGCGGATGCCGATGCCGCCATCCATCACCAACGTGGCCGGCTATGCCGCAGTAGGCGCCCTCTACTTCCTGGTTTCGGCGGTGTGGCTGAGTGTGAGCCAATTGCGGCGGAAGGCTGCATAGTCTGCCATCTTGAGCCATCACCGACCCGATCAGAGGGCTGCCAGCTGCTAGTATCGGTTCGCCAAACACAACGACCCGCCCTTATCCTTAAGGACCGATATGTTTGGAATTTCACCACCCGGCTGGGGGCTAGCCGCTCATCCAAGGCATCTCGATCGCGCCGAACGATACAGCGATCCCGAGGGCCATCAGCGCAATGCCCAAAGCAACTTCGAAGCGGCGGCCGCGCTGCAGCAGCTTCTCGACGAAGACGACCAGCGTCAACAGCAGCATCCAGGCGACGCTCATGATGCCCACCGCGACCAGCACGGCAAACAGCGCCCAGCAGCAACCAAAGCAATAGAGCCCGTGCCGCAGCCCCATCTCGAGTGCGCCAACCCGCCCGTCGCGCCAATGCTGCGCAACGAAAGCGAGCGGCGAACGGCAATGGCTGAGGCAAATGTGCTTGAGGGTCGTGAATTGGTAGAGTCCGGCGACGCCAAGCGTGATACCGAGCGCGAGCGGCGCCCATTTCGAACGCTGAGGCGGATCGAGGCTGGTCGCAAACTCGCTTCCGAACTGGACCAGGACATACACGAGAAGGCCCGCCGCCGCCCAGACGAGCATGTAACCCGCGACGAATATCCACGTCGGGATGGCAACGTGCTGTTCGCGCCTGGCCTGCGCCGCCGCGAACATAAAGATCATGGGCGCGGCCGCCGGCAGCATCATGGCAGCCATCATCACCGTCCATACAGCAAGAAAGGCGGCGGCGCCGGCAAGTGACCAGCCGTCGGCGGCAATTCCTGCCATCGCCATGCCGGCCATGCCTTCCATACCCTCCATCCCGCCGCGCACCGCAATGCCCATAGGCATATCCATGCTGAGGGTCAGCGCCCACGCCGCCGCTGTTAGCACGACGAGCGATGCGAGAACACCGAGCGGCATGCCACGCAAATTCCGGAGCCGCGACGATTTCCCGGGGAACGCGTCAGGCATCGGCACGTCCTAGTTCGGGCCGGTCCAGTCGAACGGAATGTGTTTGCTCGAGCGCGCCGTGCCCGTCCAGTCGAGCCCGAAGCCTTTGGTGCTCACCTCGACCGAACGCCCCCAGGTGGCAACCTGGCCCGGGCCGACCTCCGAGCCCGGCGGGTTGATCGTCTGCACCCGCTTGCCGGGTGGTGTTGTGGGACCTGAAAGCGCTTCCGCATGCCCGACGACGAGGCCAGGAATCTCGACCCGCCAGGTGGCAAGGTCGCCCGCCACCTCGAAAGTGATCGGCACGAACTCCATGCCACGCATCTCGCCGATGTTGGCGGCAAAACCCGCCGGCCAGCCGCCAGCCTGCCCGCCGAAGATCGCCTGCAGGGCTTCACGTTGCCGCTCGTTCGCCTTCTCGTCGAGGTACATGCCCATCACAGCCTTTGCCTCGCCGGCCCATAGATTGCCTTCGAACTCGCCGAGCGCCACCAGCGACAGGCCGTCGAGCTTCACGTCGCCATACTGACCCTCGCGTACATGCCAGGCGAGCACACCCTGGCAGTGATTGCCGGTCGGCCGCTGGGCGAACTCGCAAGGGCAAGGGATATCGCAGCTGCAGATGTCGAACCAGTCGCCTGCAAGCCACCATTGAGGCACTGCATTCATGGCTCTTCCTCCCGGAATGTAGCGCCATTTATACGTCGAAGGCGGGGCGCACTCCAGCAGTTAGTGCATCGCTCGGTGATTTTTGGTGAACTTGCCGACCCAGACACAAGTCACCGCGTTGATCAGCAACTGCTCGCGACGGAACCCAGCCACCATCCAATGCGACCACGAAAGTGGTTTCTTGCTCCGTTCCATGTGCTCGATGAGGTCGTGGGTAGGTTCGCGACGGGTCGATCACCAAATACACGATCCAGCTGACGCTCGCTTGACCCACATTGCGAACCGACAACCTTCCGCAACACCGCTCGGTTGCTTGGTCAACGACCTAGCGGGCCAAGGGTTAACGCCGGGCTGCAATTGAGCTCCGCGGCTTCACGAGCATTTATGGCTGAGTTCGGCAGGCAAAAATCAAAAAATGAAATTAGGATCACTGGCGGAGAGGGAGGGATTCGAACCCCCGATGGGCTTGCACCCATGCCGCATTTCGAGTGCGGTGCATTCGACCACTCTGCCACCTCTCCGCGGTCATGGTCCGCCGTTGCCGGCGCGGCGCACTAGATAACGGCTGGACAGGCAGGTTACAAGGGCCAATCTGCCCCGGCGCCGCAGGTTCCCGTCCGTGCTGCGTTCAAAGCTGCGGTGCCCGATGTTCCATGTTTGCCGGACTGGGCTCAGCCCATTCGCAGCTTGCCCGCGGCGCTTGCCTTGACTCAAGCCGAACCTTCGGTTAGGGACAGCGCGCAATCGGCGTGGAGGGATATTCCGCGCCGCTTGTTTTTTGAACCCGCAGACTGACAAAAAGACGGCCGAACCGCCTGAGGCGGTTCATCAAGGCCGACCGAACAGCGAAAGGCAAAAAATGTTCGCAGTCATCAAAACGGGCGGCAAGCAGTATCGCGTTGCCGCCAACGATCTCCTGAAGATCGAAAAACTCGAAGCCAATGTCGGCGATATCGTCGAAATCGGCAATGTGCTCGCGCATGGCGAAGGCGAGAACGTCACGTTCGGCGCGCCGTTCGTCGATGGTGCGATGGTCACCGCCGAAGTCGTCGAGCAAGGCAAGAACCGCACCGTCATCGCCTTCAAGAAGCGTCGTCGGCAGAATTCGCGCCGCAAGATCGGCCATCGCCAGCTTTTGACCACCGTCAGGATCGCCGAGATCCTGCTGGGTGGCGCCAAGCCGGCGAAGAAGGCCGCCGCCAAGACCGAAGCGAAGGCAGAGGTTGCCGCCAAGACCGAGGCGAAGGCTGAAGCTGAGCCGAAGGCCGCAGCCAAGGCAGAGGCTCCGCCGAAGAAGGAAGCCAAGGCCGAGACGACCGAGGACAAGGCTGCCGAAGCCGCCGCGCCGTTGTTCAAGGCGCCGAAGGGCGAGCCGGACGATCTGACGGTGATCAAGGGCATCGGCCCGGTTGCCGCCGGCCAGCTCAACGAACAGGGCATCACCACCTTCGCCCAGATCGCCAAGCTGTCCGACAAGGATGTCGCCAAGATCGACGAGCACATGCCGTTCAGCGCCGACCAGATCAAGGACTGGCGCGAGCAGGCAAAGGAATTGGCGAAGAAGTAGAACGAACCGGCGCAATCGTCGCCGGATCGGACTTGAAACGGAACGCGAACGCGTTCATAAGACCTTTTAGGCGCCTCGCGGCGCATCGGAGTAGTTAGATGGCACACAAGAAAGCTGGCGGATCATCGCGCAATGGTCGCGACTCCCATTCCAAGCGGCTCGGCGTGAAGAAGTTCGGCGGCGAAGCCGTGATTCCGGGCAACATCATCATTCGTCAGCGTGGCACGACGTGGCATCCCGGCACCAATGTCGGCATTGGCACGGACCACACGCTGTTTGCGCTCGAAGCTGGCGCAGTCACCTTCAACAAAAAAGCCAATGGCCGAACCTACGTATCGGTGAACCCGATGACGAAGGCAGCGGAGTAGCCGGTTCCGCAAGAGAACACCGGCACCCATCTCGGGACCGGTGTCTGGCCAAGCCAGGAAATGGATCAGGGGAGATGGGTTTCCATCTCCCCTTTTTCTTGCCTGGAGGACTGACATGGTTGCCGAAGCGGAAGAGTCAGACGACGAAAGTTACGCGATAGATTGCCCGGTGCTCGCGACCGAGCGGCTGATCATGCGTGCCCCGCGTGAAAGCGACATCGAGCAATTGGTGGCGCTCGCCGACAACCGCCATGTCGCGGAAATGCTGGCCCGCATGCCGCATCCCTATGGCGAGGCCGAGGCACGCGCTTTCCTGGCCATGACGGCATCGCGCCGGGCCGGAATCGCCTATGCGTTGACGCTGGCCGGCACCGAGACCTTCGTCGGCTGTGCCGGGCTCAACACCACGGATCGCGGGCTGGAGCTCGGCTACTGGATCGGCGAGCCGTACTGGAAACGCGGCTACGCGACGGAGGCAGCGCACGCACTGGTCGACCTTGCCTTCCAGAGAACCACGATCCAGGTGCTGCACGCCTCGACGCGGGTGATCAATCCGGCCTCGCGCCGGGTCATCCACAAATGCGGCTTCCAGTATGCCGGCCAGGGCATGCTGAATTCGATCGTTGCCGGCCAGGTGCCGGTCGAGCGCTACCGCCTCGATCGCAAGACCTGGACCAGCCTCAGGAACTGGGTGCATTTTTGAGGCATGTCGATATTCAGGTGATGCCGGCCTGCGAATGGCGGCTTCCTGCGCTTCCGGTGCTCGCGTACTTTAAGTACGCTCCGCTCCGGTTCTCGGAAGCCACCACTCTCGGCACGGCCTGACCTGAATCTCGACACACCTCGGCGCCAAAGATTGCGGGCCAACGTTGACGTCACGCCATCTCGACCCAGACCGGCAAGTGATCCGAACCGGCCGCTTGCCGGTCGACCCACAGGCGCCTCAGCGATTTGGTAAGCGAGGCGCTGGTGAAGATATAGTCGATGCGCTTGTGGCGGCTGGCATCGCCCGGCCGCTTGGGGTCGACCCAGGTGACGAGATCGGCGCCGGCCGCGCCGAGGCGCGCGGCGGCATCGACGGCGAGGTCGGCGGTCACCGGCATGCCGAATTCATGGTCAGGCTGGCCGGCGAGTTCGACGTGTTCCGGCGATCCGGCGAGCATGTTGAAGTCGCCCATGACGACGAAGGCTTCGGGACAAGGCAAGTCCGGTAAGCCGATCTCGGCGACGCCGGAGAGCCCACCGCCCTCGAGCGGGTAGTTCAACAGGCGTTCGCGCAGAAAGCGGATCTGGCTCAGGCGTTCGACCGGGCTGCGATGGTCGAGATGAGTGGAATAGAAGCGGACGAAGCCAAGCGGCGTTTCGATCAGCGCCTCCAGCGCGCCGCGCTGGAAGTTCATCGCCTCGAAACTGCGGCTGCGCGGCAAAAGGAGATTGCGCGACAGATGGATCGGCGTTCTCGACAGCACCATGTTGCCGAGCTGGAAGGTGGTCGTGATGGCGCGGCCGTTCTCCAGGCGCGATCCGGCGTCGGCTTCGAAATTGCTGCCGTAGACGGCAAAATAGTCGGGCAGCGCCTCGCCGAGCTCGGCCACCATGTCGCGGCCGCCATTCTTCGGGTTGGCGCGGGTGACCTCCTGCAGCGCGATCACGTCGGCGCCGCGCACCGCATCGGCGATGCGACCGACATCATAGCGGCCGTCGAGGCCGATGCCGTAGTGGATATTGTAAGTTACCAGCTTCATTCCGACATCTCGCGCTTGGAAAGCCGAAGATCGATTTTCGGCAAGGGTCAACCAAATGCTACGCGTCCAGAGATACGCGCGACGTTACAGTAGCAAAAACGGCCCTCGCCCTTCGACCCGCCTTGCTTTAGAGCAACCCGCAAAGCCAATAGCAGAAACCATACAATCCGATGAAATTTCTCGATCAAGCCAAGGTCTACATCCGCTCCGGCGACGGCGGCGCCGGTTCGGTGTCGTTCCGGCGCGAAAAGTTCATCGAGTTCGGCGGCCCGGACGGCGGCGACGGCGGCCGCGGCGGCGATGTCTGGGTGGAGGCGGTCGACGGACTAAACACGCTGATCGACTATCGCTACCAGCAGCATTTCAAGGCCAAGACCGGGACGCACGGCATGGGCCGCAACATGACCGGCGCCAAGGGTGCCGACGTGACGCTGAAAGTGCCGGCCGGAACACAGGTCTTTGCCGAGGACAATGAGACGCTGATCTGCGATCTGACGGTCGTCGGCCAGCGCTTCCTGTTGGCCAAGGGCGGCAATGGCGGCTTCGGCAACCAGCATTTCAAGACCTCGACCAACCAGGCGCCGCGCCGCGCCAACCCCGGACTGCCGGGCGAAGAGCTCAATATCTGGCTCAGGCTGAAGCTGATCGCCGATGCCGGCCTGGTCGGGCTGCCCAATGCCGGCAAGTCGACCTTCCTGGCGGCCGTCACCGCGGCCAAGCCGAAGATCGCCGACTATCCCTTCACCACGCTGCATCCAGGCCTTGGCGTGGCCCGCATCGACGGGCGCGAATTCGTCATTGCCGACATTCCCGGCCTGATCGAAGGCGCGCATGAAGGCGTCGGCATCGGTGACCGCTTTCTCGGCCATGTCGAACGCACGCGCGTCCTTCTGCACCTCGTCTCGGCGCAGGAAGAAAATCCGGGCAAGGCCTACAAGACCGTGCGCGCCGAACTCGACGCCTATGGCAACGGGCTGACCGACAAGGTCGAGATCGTCGCTCTCTCGCAGGTCGACATACTCGATGCCGACGCACGCAAAAAGAAGGCCGCCTCGCTGAAACGCGCCGCCGGCCGCGCGCCGATGCTGCTTTCGGCGGTCACCGGCGAGGGCGTCGAGGCGGTGTTGCGCGCGCTGATGGCTGTGGTGGCGGAGGCGCGCGAAGCTGTCGCTGCGCCGGTCGAGACGCGCTGGAACGCATAGCCATGGCCGCGCAATCGCTGAAAAATTATCGGCGCATTGCCGTCAAGATCGGCTCGGCGCTGCTTGTCGACCGCACGACGGGCCTGAAGCGCGACTGGCTGGCCTCGCTTGCCGACGACATCGCCGTGCTGGCCAATGGCGGCGCCGAAATTCTCGTTGTGTCTTCCGGTGCGATTGCACTTGGCCGCACCATCCTCGGTCTCGGCAAGCGGGCGCTGAAGCTCGAGGAGAGCCAGGCGGCGGCCGCCGTCGGGCAGATCGCCTTGGCCGGCGCCTGGTCGGATGCGCTCGGCAAGAATGGTTTGAAATCGGGACAGATCCTGTTGACGCTCGGCGACACGGAAGAGCGCCGCCGTTATCTCAACGCGCGGGCGACGATCTCGACGCTGCTCAAGATGAAGGCGGTGCCGGTCATCAACGAGAACGATACGGTGGCCACCTCCGAAATCCGTTATGGCGATAACGACCGGCTGGCGGCGCGCGTCGCCACCATGATGGGCGCCGACCTTTTGGTGCTGCTCTCCGACATTGACGGGCTCTACACGGCACCGCCTGCGCGTGACCCGCACGCTCGGTTCATTCCGATCGTCGACCGCATCACCCCCGACATCGAGGCGATGGCGGGTGCCGCCGCTTCGGAATTGTCGCGCGGCGGCATGCGCACCAAGCTCGATGCCGGCAAGATTGCAACCGCCGCCGGCACCGCCATGATCATCACATCAGGCACGCGGCTGTCGCCGCTGCTGGCAATCGAGCGCGGCGAGCGCGCCACCTTCTTCCGGCCGAGCAGCAGCCCGGTCAAAGGTTACAAGACCTGGATCGCCGGGCAGCTCGAACCGGCTGGCCGGCTGACCGTCGATGCCGGCGCCATCGGCGCGCTGCTCTCCGGCAAGTCGCTGCTGCCGGCCGGCGTCAAATTGGTCAGCGGCAATTTTGCGCGTGGCGACACGGTGGCGATCCTGTCGCCCGAGGGCCGCGAGATAGCGCGCGGGCTGGTTGCCTATGATGCCGCCGATGCCGTAAGGATCGCTGGGCTGAAGACGACCGAGATCGAAACCGTGCTCGGCTACGAGGCGCGTTCGGCGATGATCCACCGCGACGACCTTGTGGTGAGCCATGCCGGTGGTGAGCAAGTAGTCGGTGACCAGGTTACATAGCGGAGGATGAGCCATGCTGACGCTGCATGAAAAATCCCGGGATGACACCGTCGCGCTGATGGCCGATATCGGCCGCCGCGCGCATGCCGCGGCCCGACCGCTGGCCATCGCAGCGGCCGAGCGCAAGCACAAGGCGCTGGTCGGCATGGCTCAGGCGATCCTTCGGCATGAGCAGGATATCCTCGACGCCAACGCAATCGACATCAGAAATGGCGAGGAGGCTGGCCTATCGGCAGCGTCGATGGATCGGCTGAAGCTCGATCCCGTCCGCATCCGCGCCATGGCAGACGGCATCAGCGAGATCGCCGAGTTGCGCGACCCAATCGGCGAAATCATTGCTGGATGGGACCGGCCGAACGGGTTGCACATCGAACGGGTGCGCACGCCGCTAGGCGTCATCGGCGTCATCTATGAGAGCCGGCCGAACGTGACCGCCGATGCCGGTGCGCTCTGCCTCAAGGCGGGCAATCCGGTGATCCTGCGCGGCGGCTCGGATTCAGCGAATTCTTCCGCCGCGATCCATGCCTGCCTGGTCGAGGGGCTGAAGGCAGCCGGGCTGCCGGAGGATGCCATACAATTGGTGCCGACCACCGATCGCGCCGCCGTCGGCGAAATGCTGAAAGGGCTTTCCGGCAATCTCGAGGTCATCATTCCGCGCGGCGGCCGCAGCCTGGTCGAGCGTGTGCAGAAGGAGGCGCGGGTGCCGGTCTTCGCCCATCTCGAGGGCATCTGCCATCTCTATATCGACCGATCGGCTGATCTCGACATGGCGGTCAAGATCGCGGTCAATGCCAAGATGCGGCGCACCGGGGTGTGCGGCGCTGCCGAGACGCTGCTGGTCGACAGTGCCGTCGCCGTCACGCACCTGGTGCCGATCCTCGAGGCCCTACGGGCGGCAGGATGCGAAATCCATGCCGATGCCGAGGTGCTGAGGCTTTATGCCGATGCCCAGCCCGCGACCGATGCAGACTGGGTGACCGAATATCTCGACGCGATCATCGCTGTGAAGCTGGTCGACGGCATTGGCGGCGCGATCGAGCATATCGAGACGTTCTCCTCGCATCACACCGAGGCGATCGTCGCCGAGGACGCCACAGCGGTCGACCGGTTCTTCAACGAGGTCGATTCGGCGATCCTTCTGCACAACGCCTCGACCCAGTTTGCCGATGGCGGCGAATTCGGCATGGGCGCCGAAATCGGCATCGCCACCGGCAAGATGCATGCCCGCGGACCGGTCGGCGTCGAGCAACTGACGTCGTTCAAATATCGTGTACGCGGGTCGGGACAGGTGAGGCCTTGAAGCTTTGTGTTCAAAGAACCTGAAGCCTTGCGCCCAGCCACCCCCCTCTGTCCTGCCGGACATCTCCCCCTCAAGGGGGGAGATCAGCTCTCGTTCGCGATTTCGCCAATTGCCGGGCGGGCAGAATTCAAGCTGTCATTGAAGCTGACAATCTCCCCCCTTGAGGGGGAGATGCCCGGCAGGGCAGAGGGGGGTGCCTGACGCATGCTTGCCTTGTCCGAACATGCCATATCCTCCCGTTACCTCAAGATGCCGCATGCCGGGAAAGGCGTGGCGGTCGGGCTGTTTGGCGGTTCGTTCAATCCGCCGCACGCCGGGCATGCGCTGGTCGCCGAGATCGCGCTCAGACGCCTTGCTCTCGACCAGCTGTGGTGGATGGTGACGCCCGGCAATCCGCTCAAGAACGCTGGTGAACTTGCGCCGCTGGCCGAGCGGCTGCAGCTGTCTGAAAAGATCGCCAAGAACCCGAAGATCAAGGTCACCGCCTTCGAGGCGGCCCACCACGTCCGCTTCACCGCCGACACGCTGGCGTTGGTCAAGGCGCGTAACCCCGGCGTCGATTTCGTCTGGATCATGGGGGCCGATTCGCTTCGCGACTTCCACCGCTGGCAGCGCTGGCGCCGTATCGTGATGACGTTCCCGATCGCGGTGGTCGACCGGCCAGGTGCGACGCTGTCGTTCCTGTCGTCCGTGGTCGCCAAGACTTTCGACTATGCCCGCGTCGACGAAGGCGACGCACCGCGGCTCGCCCGCATGAACGCGCCGGCCTGGACCTTCATCCACGGCCCGCGTTCGTCGCTGTCGTCGAGCGCGATCCGCAATGTGGCAAAGGGCTGAGCGGGCGGAAGGCAAGTCCAGCCATGTCGCATTTGCCGCTGCCTTGACCTGCTTGATGGGCGATCCTCGGTCATGACGATTCTCGAGCGCGACCAGGACAAGAACGGTCTAGGGCAGCCGGCGCCCTCGATCGCTATTGCCAGCATCCTCTTGTCGATGGCGCTGATCGCCGTCGGCAATGGGCTCATGTTCGCCTATATCCCAGTCCGGCTCGGCGCCGAGGGCTTCGATCCGACTTGGGCGGGGCTGATCGTCACCGGCCTTTCGGCTGGCGGCCTCGCTGGCTGCATCCTGACCGGGCCGCTGGTGCGGCGTGTCGGCCATGCCCGCGTGTTCATGGTACTGTCGGCGCTGATCGTGCTGTCCAACGCCGCGGTCGGCGCCGGGCCGCACCCATTGCCATGGATCGCTGCACGGGCGCTCTACGGCTTTGCCATATGCGGCCTGTTCATTGTCGCGCAGAGCTGGCTGAACGATGTCGTCGCAAACGCCATCCGCGGCCGGGTCATGGCTATCTTCTACGTTGCCTATGTCGCCGGACTCGGCGTCGGCTATTCGACGCTGGCGTTGATCGATATCCGCGCGGCCGATGCGCCGCTGATCGGCATTGCCTTCACCGCGCTGTCGATCCTTCCCGTCGGGCTGACGCGGCTCGCGCAGCCACCGGCGCCGCAAGCGGCGTCGGTGGCGCTCGGCCGCGCCTGGCGAATCTCGCCGGTCGGCGTTGCCGGCATGCTTGCCGTCGGCGGCCTGTCGATGACGATTTCGGGTTTTGCGCCAATCCATGCCACCGCCAGAGGCTACAGCCAGGCCGACGTCGCCTTGCTGCTTTCGGCAATGCCGGTCGGCACGCTGATCCTGCAGATTCCCCTCGGCTGGATTTCCGACCGCACCGACCGGCGCTTTGTGCTGATCGCGGCGTCGGCGCTTGCCGCCGCGGCGGGCCTGTTTGCACTGGGTTTCGACGGTGGCGCTCTGGCGACGCTGCTCGTCATCTACGTGGTCTGGGACGGCGCCTCGGAATCGATCTATTCGCTGGCCAGCGCCCATGCTGGCGACCGCGCCGGCAAGGACGACATGGTGGCGCTGTCGAGCTCGCTCTTGTTTGCCTGGTCGCTGTCCGGCTTCGTCGTGCCCGGCATTGTGACCGGGCTTTCCGCCATCTATGGCACGCAGGCCTTCATCTATGTGGCAATCGTCATTGCCGCCGCCTACTGCTTGTTCGTTCTCTGGCGCGTCGGCATGGTGCGGCCCGTGCCCGCCACCGAGACTGGCAGTTTCGCGCCGATGACGGCGCAGGCGCCGTTGCCTGTCGATCTCGCCTTCGCGCCCGAAGATCAGCGCGGGCGCGGAGAGCTTTGAGGGCCATCTGCGGGCTGGCTTCAAATGCTCTATTGCTGCGTGGCTGAGGCCTCCGGCTGCGGCGCTTGCGGCGCCGGCGCCGGAATTGAAAGGCCTTCGGCATCGAACGCCTGCTTGACACTCTTGGTGAGGTCGATCTGGGCGGCGAAGAAATCGGCAGCCGCCGTCCAGTAGCGCAAGGTGATGGCGACGGTGCTGTCCCCGACAGTCGCGACAAAGGCGATCGGCGCCGGCTGCCGCCTGACGCGCCGGTCGGCGGCGGCGACACCGAGCATGGTCTTTTGCGCGAAATCGATGTCGTTCCACGAGCCGATGCTGAGCGTGATGTCGCCGCGGCGCACACCATTGCGGGTGAAATTGCGGACCGGCTGGTTCCACAGGGTCGAGTTAGGTGCAAGCACGTAGACACCTTCGACCGTCCTCAGCGTTGTTGCAAACAGCCCGATCTCCTCGACGGTACCGGATATGGCGCCGACCTCGACATATTCGCCGATGCGGAACGGCCGCAGCGCCAGCAGCATGATGCCAGCGGCAATGTTCTGCAGCGTGCCTTGCAGCGCCAGACCGATGGCCAGGCCGGCGGCACCGATGGCGGCAATGATCGAAGCCGTCTGCACGCCGAACTGGCCGAGAACCATGATCACGACAAGCCCGAGGATGGCGTAGCGGACGACCTGCGAGAAGAAATGGCGGAGCGTTTCGTCGAAGCCGTGAACGTGGCCGAGGCCGGCATAGATCGAACGCTCGGCGAGGCCGGCGACGATGTAGCCGATGACCAGCAGGATGACGGCGCCGACCGCCGAAAGCGAGTAGGAGACGATCAGCGTGCTGAGTTGCGCCAGGCCGGATTGCACGGTGAGGAGGGCGTTCTGAGGATCGATCGGCATGTCGGGATTCCGGTTCGTGGATGAGCCGATAACCGCTGCGGGGCGAGGCGGTTCCGAATTTCTGGCCCGGAAAAGCCGCATATTCGGCCGTTACCGGGCGTCTGCTTGCGAGCGGTGTCTTGAAACTGCAACCTAACTCTGCCTATCTAAGCAGTGTCACCTGATTTGAAAGGTGATTTGGTTGTTCTTGCTGCGAAAGGAAATACACTGAGAACAGCACTGCGGAAGAAGGCCGACATCGTGCCTTCGCCGGCCGGGATCAGCGTAAACGACGCCGTGTCCCGCGCCATCAAGACAGTCCTTGCCAGTCTGGAAGACTCCAAGGCCGAAAACATCGTCTCAATCGACATTCAGGGGAAATCGAGCCTCGGCGACTACATGGTCGTCGCGTCGGGCCGATCGCACCGTCATGTCTCGGCTGTCGCCGATCATCTCCTCAAGGCGCTCAAGGATGCCGGGCTCGGCACGGCGCGCGTCGAGGGGCTGGCTGGCGCCGACTGGGTCCTGATCGATTCGGGCGACATCATCGTCCATGTCTTCCGTCCCGAGGTCCGCGACTTCTACAATCTCGAAAAGATGTGGCAGGCGCCGGATCTTGAGGAAGAGACCCTCCACTGAGCCGTATTCGTCTTGATGCATGTCGTTGTGCGACACGCATCAGCGGCTCTCCGAGGCAGGGATGAAGATTACCGTTCATGCCGTGGGCCGAATGAAAGCCGGCCCCGAGAAGCAGTTGGCCGACCGCTATTTCGAGCGTTTCGCCAAGAGCGGCCCTGCCGTAGGCCTCGAATTCGCCGGGATCGCCGAGATTGCCGAAGGCCGCGCGCAGACGGCCAATGAGCGCCGGCGCGAGGAAGGCCAGAAGCTGCAGACCCACTTGCAACCGGGCACGGCGCTGATGCTGCTGGATGAGCGCGGCAAGAACCTTTCCTCCGAGGATTTCGCCGGCCGCATAAGCTTGCTGCGCGATGGCGGGCGCAAGGCGCTGGTGATCGCCATTGGCGGCGCCGACGGCCATGACCAGTCGCTGCGTGACTTGGCTGATCTGACGGTGTCGCTCGGCGCGCTGACCTGGCCGCATCAGCTGGTCCGCGTCATGCTGGGCGAGCAGCTTTACAGGGCGGCCACGATCCTTTCCGGCCACCCCTACCATCGTTCATGAAGCCGGTTCGATCAGCGAATTGACGCCAGTCGCCCGGATTTCTGCCCCAATGCTCATCGACAGTTTGGGCTCATAGGGGTTTGCGGATGGCGGCCGGGCTCGAACATGGTTGATGGTTCGTTAACGAAGCCGCGCATAGAGTTGGGCTTCAATGTCTGAAGACTGGAAATCACGAACGGGCTCCTGGCGCGTGCGCTACGGCATCGCAGCGGCGGTGATCGTGGTTTCGCTCGGGATCGCGCGGGCTGAGAACACGCTCGACCTGGCGCCGGACCCGGACCAGAGCCGCGCCGAATACGAAAAGGTATCGAAAGAGATCACGCTGTCGTCCGAGCGGCTGGCCAAGCTCGCCGCCGACATAGCGGCGGTCAAGAAGGACCATGCCTCGATCACCGCGGCACTGATCCAGTCGGCGATGACCGAGCAGAAGCTCGGCCAGGACATCGAGGACATTGGCGGCAAGCTGGAAGGGCTGAAGGCGCAGGAGCAGAAGATACGCGCCTCACTGGCCGCCAGACGTGACGTTCTGGCCGAAGTGCTCGGCGCGCTGCAGCGCATGGGGCTCAATCCGCCGCCGGCGATCCTGGTCAAGCCGGAGGACGCATTGTCGTCGGTGCGCAGCGCCATCCTGCTCGGTGCCGTGGTGCCGGAACTGCGCCAGCAGACCGACATGTTGCTGGCCGATCTCAAAGAGCAGTCGCGGGTGACGGCCTCGATCGAGGCCGAGCGGGCGCGGCTGACGGCAGCGGTCGGCGAGCAGGCGGCGGAAAAAAAGCGGCTCGGCATGCTGCTCGAAGCCAAGCAGAAGCTCGCCGCCGATACGCAAACCGCGCTGGCCGCCGAAAAGCAACGGTCCGCGACGCTGGCGGCCAAGGCCGGCAGCCTGAAAGAGCTGATCGCATCGCTCGAGGCCGACAGGGCCCGCAAGGCGGCGGATGCGGCCAAGGCAGCCGAGCAAAAGACGGTGGACGCCGACAAGGGCCCGGCATCGGCCCCGGCGCCAACGGAACTGGCCTCGCTGCCGGTGCCGGAGAGCAACAGGCTCACCGCTGCTGCGCCGTTTTCCGCGCTTCAAGGGCAGATCGCGCTGCCGGTCACCGGCAGGATCAAGCGGCGCTTCGGGGCCAACGACGGTAACGGCGCGGTGATGCTCGGTGACATGGTTGCGACACAATCGGGAGCCATCGTCACAGCGCCGGCGGATGGAAACGTGCTTTATGCGGGGCCTTTCCGCTCTTACGGTCAACTCTTGATCCTGAATGCGGGTGACGGCTATCATGTCGTCCTGGCGGGGATGAGCAGAATCAGCGTCGCGTCTGGCCAGTCGGTGCTCGCAGGTGAGCCGGTCGGCGCGATGGGAGAGGCCCGGGTGGCGAGCACCTCGGCATCGAAGAATGGAAATGCCACGCCGGAGCTCTATGTCGAGTTCCGCAAGGATGGAAAACCCGTCGATCCGGCCCCATGGTGGGCGGACCGTTTTTCTGGAAGGACGTGAATGATGCGGAAACTGTCGCTTCTGTTTGCCGGTGCGCTGATGGGTGCATCGGCGATGAGCCTGGTCTATGGCGCGCCCGGCTCGACGGCGAAGGCTGCGGGCTCCGAGACCTATAAGCAACTGGCGATCTTCGGCGATATCTTCGAGCGGGTGCGGGCGAATTATGTGACGCCGCCCGACGACAAATCGCTGGTCGAAAATGCCATTAACGGCATGCTGTCCTCGCTCGACCCGCACTCCTCCTACATGAATGCCGAAGAAGCGCAGGACATGCGCGTGCAGACCAAGGGCGAGTTCGGCGGCCTCGGCATCGAGGTCACCATGGAGAACGACCTGGTCAAGGTGATCACGCCGATCGACGATACGCCGGCCGCCA
This sequence comes from Mesorhizobium sp. M0778, assembly GCF_040320105.1. Lineage (NCBI taxonomy): Bacteria > Pseudomonadati > Pseudomonadota > Alphaproteobacteria > Hyphomicrobiales > Phyllobacteriaceae > Mesorhizobium > Mesorhizobium sp. M0778. The sequence goes on from NZ_JAMYPA010000001.1 coordinate 355,144, forward strand.
AGGCTGGTGTGCTCGCCGGCGACTATATCGCCAAGATCGACGGCGAGGAGGTCCGCGGCCTGACGCTCAACGACGCCGTCGAGAAGATGCGCGGGCTTGTCAACACGCCGATCAAGCTCACCATCCTGCGCCAGGGCGCCGACAAGCCGATCGAATTGACGGTCGTGCGCGACATCATCAAGGTCAAGGCGGTGAAGTTCCGGGTCGAAAACGACATCGGCTACATGAAGATCACCTCCTTTACCGAAAAGACCTATGACGACCTCGAGAATGCCATCGACACCATCAAGAAGCAGGTGCCGAACGACAAGCTCAAGGGTTACGTGCTCGACCTGCGCCTCAATCCGGGCGGTTTGCTCGACCAGGCGGTGAGTGTGTCGGATGCCTTCCTCGACCGTGGCGAGATCGTCTCGACGCGCGGCCGCGATCCGAAGGACGTCACCCGCTTCGACGCGCGGGCCGGCGACGACATCGGCGGCAAGCCGCTGATCGTGCTCGTCAATGGCGGCTCGGCCAGTGCCTCGGAAATCGTTGCCGGCGCGCTGCAGGATCTGCGCCGCGCCACGGTGGTCGGCACGCAGTCCTTCGGCAAGGGTTCGGTGCAGACCATCATTCCGCTTGGCGAGAACGGGGCGCTGCGGTTGACGACGGCGCTCTATTACACACCGTCCGGCAAGTCGATCCAGGGCAAGGGCATCACGCCCGATATCAAGGTTGACCAGCCGCTGCCGGCGGAACTGCAGGGCAGGGACCTGACGCGCGGCGAATCCGACCTCAAGGGCCATATCAAGGGCGCCGACGAAGGCACGACCGGTTCGGGCTCGGCAGCCTATGTGCCGCCGGAACCGAAGGACGATTTGCAGCTCATCTATGCCGAGCAGCTGCTGCGCGGCCAGAAGACCGATCCGGCGTTCCCACCGAATCCGCAGAAGGCCGTGTTGAACCAATAAGGGCAGGCAAGCCGGGCCAAACAGGTCTGGCTGCCTGAGCGAAGCGATGCGATGCTGCCGGGGCCGCGAGGCTCCGGCAGTTTGATTCGGGGCCGCGGCCGGCATGCTGCGCGTCCAGTGAAGCGAGGGGACGCGCCGACATTTTGGATTTGCGCCTCCGGAGGTTTCACTTCGGAGATGCGCGCCGGGGGTGCGGGCTTGGCTGATATCGGCAAGGACATAGAACGACCTCTCGGACAGGCGATCCGGGCGCCGCGCCCAGGCAGCAGGATCAGCGCCGGTGCAGTCGCGGCCGCGCTCGTCGTGCTGGCCGTGGTCGGCGTTTCCGGCGCGATCGCCTTGCGCGACAAGCCGTTCCGCAAGCCGCAAGAAGTCGCCGTTTCGACGCCGAAGATGCCGGCAGCGGCGGATCCCGCCGCGGCGCCGGCCAAGGCGACGCCCGCAACGGAAGCGCCAAGCAACGCAAGCGAACAGAAGACGGGCGAACAAACGACAAGCGGGAAGATGGGCGGTCCGCAGATCATCCATGTCCAGACCGAAGAGGGCGACGGTCCGCCCAAGGCGGCCATTGTCATCCGCGACCCTTCGACGATCGGCCAGAACCTCAGGATCGCGCACATTCCCGACAAGGCGCTGATCGAGGCCAGCGAGACCGGTCCGCTGCCGATCCGCGCCGCCGACGGCCGGCGCCCGTTCGATGTCTATGCGCGGCCGTGGTCCGGCGCACGCGGTGCACGCGTGGCGCTCGTCATCGGCGGGCTTGCCGTGTCGCAGACCGGCACGCAGGCAGCCATCGCCAAGCTGCCGGCGGAAGTGACGCTGGCCTTCGCGCCGCAAGGCAACAGCATCGGCCGCTGGATGCAGGTGGCGCGGCAAGGCGGCCATGAGGTCATCATGCAGGTGCCGCTCGAGCCGTTCGACTATCCGAACGTCAACCCCGGCCGTAACACGCTGACCGTGGCAGCGGCGCCGGACGAGAATTTGAAGAATTTACGCTGGGCGCTGTCGCGAACGACCAACTACACCGGCGTCATGAACTATATGGGCGCCCGCTTTTCGGCCGACGCGACGGCGATGGGGCCGTTGATGGCCGAGCTTGGCAAGCGTGGTCTGGCCTATGTCGACGACGGTTCGTCGGCGCGCAGCCTGGCATCCGAATTGGCGCTGAAGGACGGCGTGCCGTTCGTCGGCGGCGATACGGCGATCGACGCGGTGCAGGACCGCGGCGCCATATTGAAGAAACTGGATGGGCTGGAAGCGACGGCACGGGCGAAAGGCTTTGCCGTCGGCATCGGCTCGGCCTTCGACCTGACAGTCGATACCGTGTCGTCCTGGGTGACCGAGGCCAAGAAGCGCGGCATCGAGATCGTGCCGATTTCGGCGGTGGCCATAGATCCGGAAAAAGGCTGACATGGCAAAGAACAAGCTCGTTGACGCCGAGACACTGCCCTACCGGCCCTGCGTAGGGGTGATGGTCCTCAATGGCGATGGCATGGTCTGGGTCGGCCATCGCATTGCCGAGCCGGACAGCGAATTCGCTGGAACCACGCAGCTCTGGCAGATGCCACAGGGCGGCATAGACGATGGCGAGGAGCCGCTGCCCGCGGCGGAGCGCGAGCTTTACGAAGAGACCGGCATGCGCTCGGTGTCGCTGCTGGCCGAGGCGCCGCACTGGATCAAATACGACCTGCCGGCCCATCTGGTCGGCGTCGCCTTCAAGGGACGATATCGCGGCCAAACGCAGAAATGGTTTGCCTTCCGCTTCCACGGTGACGAAAGCGAGATCGAAATCAATCCGCCGCCGGGTGGCCACAAGGCCGAGTTCGACCGGTGGGCGTGGCGGCCGATGCTGGAACTGCCCGGTCTGATCGTGCCGTTCAAGCGCAAGGTCTACGAAGACGTGGTGGCAGCGTTCCGGCACCTGGTGGCGTAGCCGCCGGCCTTCCGCTAAAACAGGTCGGCATGACCGACATCTCCAGCAAATCCCTTCCGCAGACCGTCTCTCTACCGCAGGCCGGCGCCCCGAGTGAGCCGATCAGCGAAGCGGCGGCGGGGGCGATCCTGACCATCGACCTTGGCGCCGTCCGTGAGAATTACCGGCGGCTGAAGGCGCGTCTGGGCGGCGTCAGCTGTGCCGGAGTGGTCAAGGCCGACGGTTACGGGATTGGCGCGGCGCCGGTGGCGGCGGCGCTGATGGCTGAAGGCTGTGATATTTTCTTCGTCGCGCATTTGGCCGGCGGCGTCTTGCTGCGCAAGGCGCTCGGCTCAGACCCGGCCATCTACGTGCTGAACGGCATTCCGCCAGGTGCGGAACGGGAAGCGGTTGCGGCGGGGCTTTGCACTGTCGTCAACAGCGCCAGCCAACTTGCGGCATGGCGCGAGATGGCCGGGCGGGTGGGCCATAAATTGCCTGCCGCCGTCCAGGTCGACAGCGGCATGTCGCGGCTCGGCATGGCGCCCGAGGAGGTGAAAGCCATCGCGCAGGATCCGCAGGCTTTCGATGGTGTCGAACTGACCTTCGTGATGAGCCATCTCGCCTGCGCCGACGAACCCGAGCAACCGGCCAACGAGCAGCAACGGCTGGAATTCGAACGGCTGCGCCGGATGCTGCCGGGAGCGCCGGCGTCGCTTGCCAATTCATCAGGCATTTTTCTCGGGCAGCGCTATCACTACGACCTCGTTCGTCCGGGTGCCGCTCTCTATGGCATCAATCCGACGCCGGCGAAGGACAACCCGATGCTGCCGGTGGTGCGATTGCAAGCCAAGGTCATCCAGACGCGGATGCTGGAGGCCGGCGCCGGTGTCGGCTACGGCCACACTTTCCACACCAAGGCCCCGCTTGCCGCGGCGACGATTTCGCTCGGCTACGGCGATGGCTGGCATCGACGCGCCGCTTCCGCTGCCTGGTTCGAAAATGTGCGGCTGCCCTTCATCGGCCGGGTTTCGATGGATTCGATCATCCTTGACATTTCCGCATTGCCGCCCGGCAAGCTGAAGGCCGGCGACCTCGTCGAACTGATCGAGCCGTCGTCGCAGACCGTGGACCAGGTAGCCGGCCAGGCCGGCACCATCGGCTATGAGGTCTTGACCAGCCTCGGCCACCGCTTCCACCGGCGCTATGTGAATGGCTAGGACGCAAGCTTGTTGTCCTCACGCATGTCGTTTCCCTCAGCATCGGCACTTGGCGGACGCCGCAGAATCCGGCAGACAGAAGGCGGCGATGATCCCGGACCCGAACCCTGACGAGACGCCGTTGCGGAGAACTAAGCGATGAAGATCTTCGTGCTGGGCGGCGGTGTGATCGGGGTCACCACCGCCTATTTTCTTGCCGAGGCCGGCCATCAGGTGACGGTGATCGACCGCCAGAAAGGCCCGGCGCTGGAAACCAGCTTTGCCAATGCCGGCGAGATCTCGCCCGGCTATGCCTCGCCCTGGGCCGGGCCCGGCGTTCCGCTGAAGGCCGTCAAATGGCTGTTGATGAAGCATGGTCCGCTGGTGGTGCGGCCGGCGCTCGATCCGCATATGTGGATATGGCTGGTCAAGATGCTGCGCAATTGCACGGCTGAACGCTACGCGCTGAACAAGGCGCGCATGGTGCCGCTGGCCGAATACAGCCGCGACACGCTGAAGGCGCTGCGCGAGGCGACCGGCATCGCCTATGACGAGCGCGCCAAGGGTACGCTGCAGCTTTTCCGAACGCAAAAGCAGCTCGATGGCGTCGGCGGCGATGTCGAGGTGCTGAAGACCTATGGCGTCCCTTATGAGGTCCTCGACCCCGACGGCTGCATTGCTGCCGAGCCCGCGCTGGCTGGCGTGCGCGAGAAATTCGTCGGTGGCCTGCGGTTGCCCGGCGACGAAACCGGCGACTGCAAGATGTTCACCGACAGGCTTGCGGAGCTTTGCGCGGCACGCGGCGTCACCTTCGAATACGACACGGAGATACGGCGCGTCGTCAAGAAGCGCGATCGCATCACCAACATCAGCACCAGCAAGGGCTGGATGGTCGCTGACGCCTATGTGATGGCGATGGGCAGCTATTCGGCGCGGTTCATGCGCATGCTGAAGCGGCCCATCCCGGTCTACCCGGTCAAGGGCTATTCGATCACCCTGCCGATCAAGGACGCCGCCGCCGCGCCGGTGTCGACGGTGATGGACGAGAGCTACAAGGTGGCGATCACCCGCCTCGGCGACCGTATCCGGGTCGGCGGCACGGCGGAAATCTCCGGCTTCGACATGCGGCTGCACGAATCGCGGCGCCGCACGCTCGAACATTCGGTCGGCGACCTTTTCGCGGGCGGCGGCGACATGCGGTCGGCCACCTTCTGGTGCGGGCTGCGGCCGATGACGCCGGACGGGCCGCCGCTGATCGGGCGCACCGATTTCTCCAATCTCTATCTCAATACCGGCCACGGCACGCTCGGCTGGACCATGGCCTGCGGCTCGGCCAAGGTTCTGGCCGACATCATCTCCAGCCGGGTGCCAGACATCGACGTCGGCGATCTCGGGCCGGGACGATACGCCAAGTAAGACCCCCAGCAGCTAAGACAGCCAGCGGCCGATAGATCTCACGCGAACAATCCCCGATCCCGTTCGACGGCCTTGGTGATGAAGCTCGCGACGATCTGAACGCGGCGCAGCGGCCTGACCGATTCATGATAGACCAGCCAGTAGGCGCGGCGGATGGGTGCGACGATATCGAGAGGCACCAACTCCGGCATCGAGTGGGCAACGAAGGTGTGCAGTATGCCGATGCCGGCGCCGGAACGCACCGCTTCGGCCTGGCCGAGCGCTGAGGAAATGGCGAAGCTGGTGCGCCAGTCGGCGCTGAATTCGGCCGCGTAGTCGAGCGAGGGACTGACGATCAGGTCCGGCACGTAGCCGATCAGCGTGTGCTGGCCCAGCTCGGCGGCGCTTCCGGGCAGGCCATGCGTGTCGGCGTAGGCCCGCGACGCGAACAGGCCGAGCGTGTAGTCGACCAGCTTTCCCGCCACCAGCCGGCCTTCCGTCGGCCGTTCGACGGTGATGGCAATGTCGGCCTCGCGCCGGGATAACGAGAAGGAGCGCGGTACCGGCACCAGCTGGATGGTGAGTTCACGGTGCAGAGCGGTCAGCGCGCCGAGGCGCCTGGCCAGGAAGGCGACGCCAAAACCGTCCGGCGCGCCGATGCGCACGGTGCCCGAAACGTCGTCGCCTTCGCCTGAAACGGTCGAGCGCGCGGCGATCATGTCGCCCTCCATGCGTTCGGCGATTTCGAGGAAACGTTCGCCTGCCGGCGTCAGCTCGCTGCCGGTGGTAAGCCGGCGAAACAGTTTTGTCCTGAATGCATCCTCGAGGGCGGCAATGCGGCGCGAGACGGTCGCGTGATTGAGCTCCAACCGCCTGGCGGCGCCGAGGATCTGGCCGGCGCGCGCCACGGCAAGGAAGATGCGAACGTCATCCCAGTTCATGGGGATGGTCCGTTTCGATAAAGAGCGCCGTGTTCCCGCCCACCCCCCTCTGGCCTGCCGGCCATCTCCCCCGCAAGGGGGGAGATCGGATGTCCGGTCGGCTTTCGCCAATCTCCAACGTCGCAAAAAGGGCGGTAAGGCCGAAGTCGCCAATCTCCCCCCTTGCGGGGGAGATGTCCGGCAGGACACAGGGGGGTGTGAAGAAACTCAACTCAGCAATCCAAGCGATAGGAGTACACTCCCTACCATTTGCGCCATTTGATGCACAATCGCGCGCCGCTATCTATTTTCTGCACAACGGTTGCGTTTTCACTCGCGTTGCCATCGCTCCCGCAAAGGCGGACAATGCCTCATCACGAACCAGGGAGAGAGACCATGATCGAATACGGTCATTTCATCGGCGGCAAGCGTGTCGCCGGAACCAGCGGCCGCAAGCAGGACGTCATGCAGCCGATGGACGGCACGGTGCGTGGCACGGTGGCGTTGGCTTCGCAGGCGGAATTGCGCGCAGCGGTCGAAAACGCCAAGGCGGCACAGCCCGGCTGGGCGGCAACCAACCCGCAGCGGCGCGTGCGCGTCTTGATGCGGTTCCTCGAGCTGGTCGCCAAGGAGTATGATGCGCTGGCCGAGATATTGGCGCGCGAACACGGCAAGACCGTCGCCGACGCCAAGGGCGACATCCAGCGTGGCCTCGAAGTGGTCGAGGTCTGCATCGGTGCGCCGCATATGATGAAGGGCGAGTTCACCGATGGCGCCGGCCCCGGCATCGACGTCTATTCGATGCGCCAGCCGCTCGGCGTCGTCGCCGGCATCACGCCGTTCAATTTTCCAGCGATGATCCCGTTATGGAAGATCGCGCCGGCCATCGCCTGCGGCAATGCCTACATCCTCAAGCCGTCGGAGCGCGATCCGGGCGTGCCGATGCGGATTGCCGAACTGTTCATCGAGGCCGGCCTGCCGGCGGGCATCCTCAATGTCGTCAACGGCGACAAGGAAGTGGTCGACGCCATCCTCGACGATCCCGACATCAAGGCTATCGGTTTCGTCGGCTCGACACCGATCGCCCAGTACATCTATTCGCGCGGCTGCGCGGCCGGCAAGCGCGTGCAGTGCTTCGGCGGCGCCAAGAACCACATGATCATCATGCCCGATGCCGACATGGACCAGACCGTCGACGCGCTGATCGGCGCCGGCTACGGCTCGGCCGGCGAGCGCTGCATGGCGATCTCGGTGGCCGTCCCGGTCGGCAACGACACCGCCAACCGCCTAATGGAAAAACTGGTGCCGCGCGTCGAGAGCCTGAAGGTCGGTCCGTCGACGGATTCTTCCGCCGATTTCGGCCCTCTGGTCACGGCGCAGGCGCTGGAGCGGGTCAAATCCTATGTCGACACCGGCGTCAAGGAAGGCGCCAAGCTGGTGGTCGATGGCCGCGGCTTTTCCATGCAGGGCTACGAGAACGGCTACTATATGGGCGGCTGCCTGTTCGACAACGTGACTGCCGACATGCGCATTTACAAGGAAGAGATCTTTGGGCCGGTGCTGTCGGTGGTGCGCGCGCCGACTTACGAAAACGCCATCAAGCTCGCCAACGAGCACGAGATGGGCAATGGCGTCGCCATCTTCACCCGCGACGGCGATGCGGCGCGGGATTTCGCCTCGCGAGTCCAGGTCGGCATGGTCGGCATCAACGTGCCGATCCCGGTGCCGATCGCCTACTATACGTTTGGCGGCTGGAAGGCGTCCTCGTTCGGCGACCTCAACCAGCACGGGCCGGACGCGTTCCGCTTCTACACCAAGACCAAAACGGTGACGTCGCGCTGGCCGTCCGGCGTGAAGGACGGCGCCGAGTTCGTCATCCCGACGATGAATTAGCCGGACGGTTTCCTGTCTGCGCGTCCTCGCTTCGGCTGCGGGCGCGCGGGCCGGCGTGAAGGACGGCGCCGAGTTCGTCATCCCGACGATGAACTGATCCAAATCGCAGAAAGCAAGAAAAGGCCCGGGCTTGGAGCCCGGGCCTTTTTTGTCGCCGTCTTCATCGGCATGAACACGAATGTGATGGAACCAAGAAGGCAGCAATCCTCTTAGGTTGCAGTCCTGCCGCGAAGGAGGAGTTGGCAGATCAACCAACGGCGCTGGTGACGGCTCCGGGGGATATCGTCCGGCGCAAAGGAGATGTCAGATGACACGTCTCATGGCGATCATAGCTTGCGCGGCAACGGCGGCGCTTTCCGCCATCCCGGCAATGGCTGCCGAGCAATGCGCGGCACGCGCCGATATGGTCAAGGCGCTCGGCGAGAAGTTTCATGAAAACCCGAGCGCGGTTGGCGTCGTCAATCCGAATGTGGTGCTTGAAGTCTTCGTTTCCGACAAGGGCACCTGGACCATCCTCGCCAGCGATACAAAAGGTCAAAGCTGCGTGATTTCAGTCGGCGAAGGCTGGGAGAGCGCGATGACGATAGCGGCGCTGCCCGGTACCTGAAGTAGGCCTTCCTATTCACCTGGCCGCAGCCTCGGCACGACAGCCGGGCTGCGGCCCTGTTCTCGGCGACCTTGAAACGGATCTCCCCGCGCCCACTTGAGGCGCGCACGGCTTGCTATTTTTCGTTAGCGATACCATATATGGAACATAGCGAGAACATCCAGAATCGTTCCCGCTGGCGGCAGACCGGAACACGGAAAGGAGCGACGCGATGATGACGTCGGAACCGGCCTGGATCGCTCCGGCAAAATGAGGCCGTCAATCACCTCCCTTTGCCGGATCGTGATGGCAAAGGAGGTGCCCTATGGCACGCAAATCGCTGTTAGGATGGGTGAAGACCGTAGCTTTTGCTGGCTTATTCGCGGTGGGTACGAATGCCGCAAGCGCCCAATATCAATACTGCGTTGAACATGGCGACCTCGTCGCCCACCTGGCCGAGAATTTCCAGGAAAGACAGTTTGCTCTCGGACTGATCGGTCAGGAGGCGGTCATGGAAGTTTTTGTCGCCGATAGCGGAAGCTGGACGGTCATCGTGACCGACGTCGCCGGCAGAAGCTGCATTGTCGCAGCCGGCGAAAATTGGGAAAGCGTGGACGCCCTGCCCGGCCAAAACTCATGAGGGAGCGGGCGGCGTCAGCGCGTAGCAGCTGCCTCAGCGTGGCCGCGCAGCAACGCCATCAGCCGCTTGGCGTCCTTGGCCGCGGCCTCTTCGTCGCCGGCGAGGATCGAGCGGATCAATGCGACATGGTGCTCGGCGGATTCGGCCAAGCCGGTATCGGCCTTGTAGCGGAACCAGAAGCGGCGGCTGTGGGTTTGCAAGGGCGCCGCCAGGCGCGCCGCGAACGGGTTGTCTGCAGCCAGCGCCAGCGCCTCATCAAGCGCCTTGTCGGCTTGGATGAAGCAAAGAACATTTTCCGAAATCACGGCCTTTTGCATGGCCAGCGCTGCGTCATGAAACAGGTCGGCGGCCTCGCGGGTGACGAAGCGGGCGGCCGAGCGGGCAAGCACGACCTCGACGCCGCGGCGGGCGTCGAGGACGCGCAGCCAGTCGCCAGGGTGAAGCGGGGCAATGGCAATGCCGGCACGCGGCCGGACCTCGAGCAGCCCCTCCCAGGCCAGCCGCTGGATCGCTTCGCGCACCGGGGTGCGGCCAAGGCCGAGCCTGTCGATCAGCGCCCCCTCGGTGATGAAGCTCGCGGGCGCCAGTTCGAGCGTTACGATCATATGCTCGAGCCTGCGGTAGGCCTTCGCAGTCGCCGGCTCGGAGCCTGGGTTGTCATATACCAATGCGGCGTCTCCTGATATATTTTTGATATATCATATCAGATTCAACGTTGACAGGCGGCTTCTTAAGAAATATACGACTGATATATCAGATGGAGCAACCGACATGTGGGCCGGAGTTTTCCCCGCCGTTACGACCAAATTCACCGAGGATGATCGCCTCGACCATGCCGAGATGGAGCGCTGCTTTGCGCTGCAGATGGAGGCCGGCTGCGACGGCATCATCGTCTGTGGCTCGCTTGGCGAAGGACCGATGCTGGCGCATGACGAAAAGATCGAGGTGCTGAAGACCGCGCAGAAGATCGCCGGCAACAAACCGGTGCTGTTGACGGTCAACGAAGCCGGCACACGCGAGGCGGCGACGATCGCGCGCCGCGCCGCAAAAGAAGGCGCCAACGGTTTGATGGTGGTGCCGAGCCCGATCTACCATACCAATGCCGAGGAGACAGTCGCGGCACTCAGCGCAGTCGCCGCGGCCGGCGACCTGCCGGTGATGATCTACTCCAACCGGCTTGCCTACCGCGTCGACGTCACCGTCGACCAGATGGAGGAACTGGCGAAGGACCAGCGCTTCGTCGCCATCAAGGAGTCCTCCGACGATATCCGCCGCTCGACCGAGATCATCAACCGCCTCGGCGACCGCTACGATCTGTTCACCGGCGTCGACAATCTCGCCTTCGAGGCGCTGTCGGTCGGCGCTATCGGCTGGGTGGCGGGCCTGGTCACCGCGTTCCCGCGCGAGACGGTCGCTATCTACCAGCTGATGAGACAGGGCCGCCGTGAGGAGGCGCTGAAGATCTACCGCTGGTTCCGGCCGCTGCTCGACCTCGACGTCTCGACCTATCTGGTGCAGAACATCAAGCTCGCGGAGGTCTTCGCCATCGATACCAATGACCGGGTGCGCATGCCGCGCCAGCCATTGTCGGGCGAGCGCCGCAAGGCTGTCGAAAAGATCGTCAGGGATGCGCTGGCGGTGCGGCCAGAGCTGCCGACATTCTGATCCAGTCACTTTGAGGCTATTTGCAGATGTGCAGCGCGGCGCATGGCAATGAATGATGATGCTACGCTCGATGTTGCCATCATTGGTGGCGGCATCATCGGCATCTGCGCCGCCGCCTTTCTGGCCGAGGCGGGGCGAAACGTCACGATCTTCGATCGGACGGGGATCTGCGAGGAAACCAGCTCCGGCAATGCCGCTGCCTTTGCCTTCTCCGATGTGCTGCCGCTCGCCCACAAGGGCATGATCAGGCAGCTGCCGAAATGGCTCGCCGACCCGCTCGGCCCGCTCAGCATTCCGCCCGCCTATTTGCCGAAGCTGTTGCCTTGGCTGGTCCGCTTCTGGCGGGCCGGCCGAAGCGACCGCTATGAAGCCGGCCTTGCCGCGCAGGCCGGGATGATGAAGCTCGCCGAGGCGGAATGGATGGGCTTGCTCGACCGTTCCGGCACACGGCCGATGCTGCACGAGGACGGCTCGCTCGAACTCTACGAAAGCGAGGCCGAGTTCAAGGCGTCGCTGCCCGGCTGGGCGGCAAGGCAGCGCTTCGGCATCGGCTTCAACCATGTCGAAGGCAGCGCTCTCGCCGCCTTGCAGCCCGGCCTGTCGCCGCGCTTCGCCAGGGGCACGTTCGTGCCGGGGTGGAAGACCGTCGCCGACCCCAAGCTGCTTGGAAAGGCCTTATGGGCCTATGCCGAGAGGTTGGGCGCGGGGTTCGAAAAGGCCCGGATCGAGCGTATCGAGGCGGGACAGGGCGACGCGATCCTGACCATGGCCGACGGTACGACGCGTCGGGCAAAGCATGTCGTCATCGCTGCCGGGGCCTGGTCGCATCTGCTGGCGAGACATCTCGGCGACGGCATCCCGCTGGAGACCGAGCGTGGCTACAACACGACGCTGCCGAAGACTGCGTTCGACGTAAAGCGGCAATTGATCTTCTCCGGGCATGGCTTTGTCATCACGCCGCTCGAGACCGGCCTGCGCGTCGGTGGCGCGGTCGAGCTCGGCGGCCTCGAAAGGCCGCCCAATTATGCGCGCTCGAAAGCACTGCTCGAAAAGGCGCAAAAATTCCTGCCAGGGCTGGATCCGGCCAATGGCCGCGAATGGATGGGGTTCCGGCCGTCGCTGCCGGATTCGTTGTCGGTGATCGGGCGGTCGCAAAAAACGCCGTCGGTGGTGTATGGCTTCGGCCATGGTCATCTCGGCCTGACCCAGGCCGCGGCGACCGGACGCTTGATCCGTGAGCTCGTTCTCGGGCAGAGTCCATCGCTCGATCTCGGTCCGTTCAGTCCGCAACGGTTTTGAGATCGAAGACATTCAGTTGGGAGCCGGCATGGCCAAGAATTCCTTCTTCTGCATAGACGGCCACACCTGCGGCAATCCGGTGCGGCTGGTCGCCGGCGGCGGACCGCTGCTCAACGGCTCGACGATGATGGAGCGGCGAGCGCATTTCCTGGCCGAATATGACTGGATCCGCACCGGGCTGATGTTCGAGCCGCGCGGCCATGACGTGATGTCCGGCTCGATCCTCTATCCGCCGACGCGCGAGGATTGCGACATCGCCATCCTGTTCATCGAAACCTCCGGCTGTCTGCCGATGTGCGGCCACGGCACAATCGGCACTGTGACCTTTGCCGTCGAACATGGGCTGATCAAGCCGAAGACGCCGGGCGTGCTCAGGCTGGATACGCCGGCGGGCCTGGTCGTCGCCGAGTACAAGCAGGTCGGCGACTATGTCGAGGAGGTGCGCATCACCAATGTGCCGTCCTTCCTCTATGCCGAGGGACTGACGGTCGAATGCCCCGGGCTCGGCGAGATCAGCGTCGATGTCGCCTATGGCGGCAATTTCTACGCCATCGTCGAACCGCAAACGAACTATCGCGACATGGCCGACCATTCGGCGGGCGAGCTGATCGCCTGGAGCCCGGTGGTGCGGCAGCGGCTCAACGAGAAATATTCCTTCGTCCACCCGGAGAATCCCGGCATCGACAAGCTGTCGCACATATTGTGGACCGGTGCGCCGACCAACCCGCAAGCCGATGCCCGCAACGCCGTCTTCTACGGCGACAAGGCGATCGACCGCTCGCCCTGCGGCACCGGCACCTCGGCGCGGATGGCGCAGCTTCACGCCAAGGGCAAGCTTGGGGTTGGCGACGACTTCGTCCATGAATCGATCATCGGCTCGCTGTTCAAGGGCAGGGTGGAAAAAGAGGTCACCGTCGCCGGCAAGCCGGCGATCATTCCGTCGATCGGCGGCTGGGCACGGATGACCGGATTGAACACGATCTTCATCGACGACCGCGACCCGTTCGCGCACGGCTTCGTCGTCAAATAGAAAAAACGCTGACGCAGGGGAAGAAAGAGAGCGTAAACGGATTGCGATCAACGACGCAACGATCCCGCTCATCAACTTATTTTGACGGCGATTTCTTCGAAACGAGGCGCATGGTGCGGTTGAATCGTCAAAGACATTGCGTTAGGCCAATGGTAGGGTCCGCGATGGTCCAGGGGCCGGACGGGAATAAAACGGGCAATCGGACGGCGTGCGGCGAAAACACGCATAGCCATCGAAAAATCACGTTGCAATCCGGGCTCGAAACTTTACGACTAGGGGAAATACGAAAAGGAATGCGTCTGCATGGGCGACATTCCAGGGGAGCCACGACAGCATGCAGTATTTTGTCCAGCAGCTTATCAATGGGCTGACGCTGGGATCGATCTATGGGCTGATAGCGATCGGCTATACGATGGTCTACGGCATCATCGGCATGATCAATTTTGCCCATGGCGACATCTTCATGGTCGGGGCATTCACCGCCCTCATCGTTTTCCTCATTCTCGGCGCATTGTTCTATTCCTTGCCGGTGGTGATCGCGCTGCTGATCATGATGATCGTCGCGATGCTGCTGACCAGCCTGTATAATTGGACGATCGAGAAGGTGGCCTACCGGCCTTTGCGCGGTTCGTTCCGGCTGGCGCCGCTGATCACCGCGATCGGCATGTCGATCGCCCTGTCGAACTTCGTCCAGGTGACGCAAGGGCCGCGCAACAAGCCGATCCCGCCGATGGTGTCCACGGTCTACAACATCGAGGGCATCAGCGTATCGCTGAAGCAGATCATCATCGTCATCGTCACCGCGCTGCTGCTGGCGCTGTTCTGGTATTTGGTCAACAAGACCTCACTGGGCCGGGCGCAAAGGGCATGCGAGCAGGACCGCAAGATGGCGGCGTTGCTTGGCATCGACGTCGACCGCACCATCTCGATCACCTTCGTCATGGGTGCGGCCCTTGCTGCCGTCGCCGGCACGCTGTTCCTGATGTATTACGGCGTCATCGCCTTCTCCGACGGTTTCACGCCCGGCGTGAAGGCGTTCACCGCGGCGGTGCTCGGCGGCATCGGCTCGCTGCCCGGCGCCGTGCTCGGCGGGCTGATGATCGGCTTCATCGAAAGCATGTGGTCGGCTTATTTCTCGATCGACTACAAGGACGTCGCCGCCTTCTCCATCCTGGCGATCGTCCTGATCTTCCTGCCTTCCGGCATATTGGGCCGGCCAGAAGTCGAAAAGGTCTGAGGTCATGGCGGTCACTGTATCTCCGGAGCGCGGCGTCGTCGCCACCCCAGTGCAACGCGCCACGCGCGAGGCGCTTTATGCTGGTGCCATCGCGCTCGGCCTGTTCGTGCTGTTCATCGGCCTGCGGACCGATCAGAACATCTCCAACGAGCTGATCCTCGTACAGCGCTGGGGCCTGCTCGCCGCCGTGGTGATCGCCACCATGCTCGGCCGCTTTCTCTACGTTGCCTACGGCCAGCCCTTCCTGGCCAACCAGAAGATTGCCGACATCGCCACGGGGCTGTTGCCGGAAAGCGTGGCGACGCGGTTCTTCCGGTTGCCGTATTTCATTGCTGCCGTCGTCGTAGTGGCTGTGCTGGCGCTGCTGGCCGGCTCGCTCGATGGTTTGCTGGGGCCGGGTCTCGCCGGTTATGCGCGCTTCGCGCGGGCGCTGGCGATCATCTATGCGCTGGCCTCGGTGCTGTTCTATTTCCGCACCTTCATCCTCGCCCATTTCTCGGCGTTGGGCATAACCGCACTGGCGCTCTACCCGATCATCGTCGTGGCGGTGCTTGCCGTGTACGCAGGGTCGATGGCCGGCGGGTTCCAGGGTTCACTGAAATGGGTCGACAATTTCGGCATCCAGATCCTGATCTATGTGATGCTGGCCTGGGGGCTGAACATCGTCGTCGGCCTCGCCGGCCTGCTCGATCTCGGCTACGTCGCCTTCTACGCGGTCGGCGCCTATGCCTATGCGCTGCTCGGCACGCATTTTGGCCTGTCGTTCTGGATCCTGCTGCCCGCCGCCGGCGCCATGGCCGCCTTCTGGGGGGTATTGCTCGGGTTTCCGGTGCTGCGTCTGCGCGGCGATTATCTGGCGATCGTGACGCTTGCCTTCGGCGAGATCATTCGTCTCGTGCTGATCAATTGGCGCGAGGTTACGAACGGCTCGGCCGGCATCTCCGGCATCCCCAAGGTCACCTTTTTCGGCCTGATGACGTTCAACGTTTCGGATCCGAATTATATCGCCAAGGTGTTGGATATCGCCACATCGAGCGCCTACTACAAGATATTCCTCTACTATCTGATCCTGGGGCTCTGCCTGCTCACCGCCTTCGTCACGATAAGGCTAAGGCGCATGCCTGTCGGCCGCGCCTGGGAAGCGCTGCGCGAGGATGAGATCGCCTGCCGCTCGCTCGGCATCAACACCACCACCACCAAGCTCACTGCCTTTGCCACCGGCGCCATGTTCGGCGGCTTCGCCGGCTCGTTCTTCGCGGCACGGCAAGGTTTCGTCAGCCCCGAATCCTTCATCTTCCTGGAGTCGGCCATCATTCTGGCTATGGTCGTGCTTGGCGGCATGGGTTCGCTGGTTGGCATCGCCGTCGCCGCCATGGTGATGATCGGCGGCACGGAGGTGCTGCGCGAACTCGATTTCCTGAAGCAGGTCTTCGGCCCCGACTTCACCCCGGAACTCTACCGCATGCTTTTATTCGGCATGGCCATGGTCATCGTCATGCTGTGGAAGCCGCGCGGCTTCGTCGGCAGCCGTGAACCGACAGCCTTCCTCAAGAAGAGCAAGGCCGTATCCGGCTCCTTCACTAAGGAAGGCCACGGCTGATGAGTGATACGAACCCATCTCCCATGAACGATGCCATCCTGCAGGTCGACCATCTGTCGATGAAATTCGGCGGTCTGGTCGCCATCGGCGATCTCTCCTTCCAGGCCAAGCGCGGCGAGATCACCGCGCTGATCGGACCGAACGGCGCCGGCAAGACCACGGTGTTCAATTGCATCACCGGTTTCTACAAACCGTCGGAAGGCATGCTCACGCTCAATAGGCGCGACGGCTCGAGCTATCTGCTCGAACGCCTGCCGAACCATGAAATCCCGGCACGCGCCAAGGTGGCGCGCACCTTTCAGAACATCCGCCTGTTCTCGGGCATGACGCTGCTCGAGAACCTGCTGGTAGCCCAGCACAACAAGCTGATGAAGGCGTCCGGCTACACCGTGCTCGGCCTGTTCGGCTTCAGCGGCTACCGGAAGGCATCGGCCGAGTCGGTCGAACTGGCCAGGCACTGGCTGGAGAAGGCCGATCTCGTCGACCGTGCCGACGACCCGGCCGGCGACCTGCCCTATGGCGCGCAACGACGCCTCGAGATCGCGCGGGCGATGTGCACGGGTCCGGAGTTGCTCTGCCTCGACGAGCCGGCTGCCGGCCTCAATCCGAAAGAATCAATGGCGCTCAACGCGCTGCTGATGGACATCAAAGACAACACCGGCACCTCGATCCTGCTGATCGAGCACGACATGGCGGTGGTCATGCAGATTTCCGACCACGTCGTGGTGCTCGAATACGGGCGCAAGATATCGGACGGCAGCCCGCATTCGGTACGCACGGACCCGCGCGTCATCGCTGCCTATCTCGGCGTCGAAGACGAGGAAGTCGAGACGGTACTGACCGAAGTCGGCGACGAGGACGTCATCGAGCAATTGGACACCGGTCCCGATTCCGCGCACGGCCCAGGCACATCGTCTTCGTATCTCGCCGGACCGGTGACCGATACGATCGGCCACAGCGAGGGCGAGCGCGTGACCGTGTCGAAAGGCGCCTCGAAAGCCGGGCAGTTCGATGCAAAGTCGAGTGCCGCGGCAAGCAAGGCAGCAGCGCAAGCCGCCGCTCCCCCGGCCAAGGCGGAACCCGCTGCAGCTAAGCCGACCGCGAAACCCTCCACGGCTAAGGCGCCGGCCAAGTCGAAGGTCGCGGGCGTTTCGAACCGGCTCACAGCGCCACGTGGCGGCGAGGCCGACAATCTGACCCGCATCAAGGGCATCGGCACGGTCAACGAGAAGAAGCTTAACCAGCACGGCATCTTCCATTTCGACCAGATCGCGGCATGGAAGAAAGCCGACGTCGCGGCCGTCGAGGCCTATCTCGCCTTCGACGGACGCATCGCCCGTGAGGACTGGGTTGGTCAGGCCAAGCTTCTCGCCGCCGGCAAGGAGACGGAATTTTCGCGCCGCGTCGACGCCGGGAAAGTGGAAACGAGCCACGCTTCCGGGAAAACTGCGAAAACAGTTGCCGGCAAGACTGCTGCCGCACCTGCGGGCAAGCGCGGAGGGCGCAAGTGATGGCCGGCACAACGCTGCTCGATATCAAAGGCGTCCAGACCTACTACGGCAACATCAGGGCGCTGAACGGTGTCGACGTCACCGTCAGGCAGGGCGAGATCGTGGCGCTGATCGGCGCCAACGGCGCCGGCAAGTCGACGCTGATGATGACCATTTTTGGTGCTCCGCGGGCCCGGGCGGGCACGATCACCTTCGCCGGCACCGATATTACCCAGATGCCAACGCATGAGATCGCGCGGATGCGGATCGCCCAGTCGCCGGAGGGCCGGCGCATCTTCCCGCGCATGACGGTGATGGAAAACCTGCAGATGGGCGCCAGCCTCGACGGCCTCAAGCATTACGACGAGGACGTCGAGAAGGTGTTCACGCTGTTTCCGCGCCTGAAGGAACGCATCGCCCAGCGCGGCGGCACCCTGTCGGGCGGCGAACAGCAGATGCTGTCGATCGGGCGTGCGCTGATGGCACGGCCGAAGCTGCTCCTGCTCGACGAGCCGTCGCTCGGCCTGGCGCCGCTGATCGTGAAGCAGATCTTCGACGCCATCCGCGAGTTGAACCGGACCCAAGGGCTGACAGTGTTCCTGGTCGAGCAGAACGCCTTCGGCGCGCTGAAGCTCGCGACGCGCGGCTATGTCATGGTCAACGGCAATGTGACGATGAGCGGCACCGGCAAGGAGCTGCTCGCCAATCCGGAAGTGCGCGCCGCCTATCTCGAAGGCGGCCACCACTGAGTTCAGGAGACTTCATCATGCAGGGCATTCTCTACGAGGAACCCTCGATCTGGCAGTTCTTCTTCGTCACCTGCCTGCTCGGCGGCTGGGCGGCATGGATGACCGGCAAGGCCAGCGCCCAGACATGGCGCAGCTTCCTCCAATTGTTCGCCTACATGCTCGGCCTTGGCATTGGCGTAAGGTTCATTCATCACGCGCTGTTCGGCGGCACGATGTTCTCGCTGCATTACTATATCGTGGATACGATCGTACTGATGATATTGGGCTTCATCGGCTATCAATACACGCGCACAAACCAGATGGTGACACAGTATAATTGGCTCTATGAAAGAGCATCGGTTTTGAGCTGGAAGCCGAAAGGTTGACGTTCATGATTAACGCCGTTTCGGGGATGAATCGGCGTGACAAGTGCCTGAAAATCGGCAAAGTACGTTTTCTGCGAGTAAAAGTGGGCATCGCATGAAAGCATCATCCAACGCCCACTCCGTAAATGGGAGCGTTTTACATGAAAAAATCACTTTTGTCCGCCGTCGCCCTGACCGCGCTGATCGCGTTCAGCGGCAGCGCGTGGGCTGACGTCCTGGTTGGCGTCGCCGGTCCGATCACCGGTCCGAATGCCGCCTTCGGCGCGCAGCTGCAGAAGGGTGCCGAACAGGCCGTCGCCGACATCAATGCGGCCGGTGGCATCAATGGCGAGCAGATCAAGCTCTCGGTCGGCGACGACGTCTCCGATCCGAAGCAGGGCATCTCGGTCGCCAACAAGTTCGTCGGCGACGGCGTCAAGTTCGTGGTTGGCCACTTCAACTCGGGCGTCTCGATCCCGGCGTCGGAAGTCTACGCGGAAAACGGCATCCTCGAGATCACGCCGGCCGCGACCAATCCGAAGTTCACCGAACGCGGCATGTGGAACACGTTCCGCACCTGCGGACGTGACGACCAGCAGGGCAGCATCGCCGGCGCCTATCTCGCGGCGAACTTCAAGGATGCCAAGATCGCGGTCATCCACGACAAGACGACCTACGGCCAGGGCCTTGCCGATGAGACCAAGAAGGCGATGAACGCAGCCGGCCTGACGGAAGTCATGTACGAAGGCGTCAATGTCGGCGACAAGGACTTCTCGGCGCTGATCGCCAAGATGAAGGAAGCCGGCGTTTCCATCATCTATTGGGGTGGCCTGCACACCGAAGCCGGCCTGATCATCCGCCAGGCGGCTGACCAGGGCCTCAAGGCGACGCTGGTTTCCGGCGACGGCATCGTGTCGAACGAGCTGGCCTCGATCGCTGGCGACGCAGTTGCGGGCACGCTGAACACGTTCGGCCCGGATCCGCGTCTGATCCCGACGAACAAGGAACTCGTCGAGAAGTTCCGCGCGCAGGGCTTCGAACCGGAGGCCTACACGCTTTACTCCTACGCCGCCATGCAGGCGATCGCCGAAGCAGCCACCGTTGCCAAGTCGAACGACCCGCAGGAAGTTGCCAAGGCGCTGCATGAGAAGGGTCCGTTCAAGACCGTTCTGGGCGACCTCTCCTATGACGCGAAGGGCGATCCGACGTTGCCCGGCTACGTCATGTACGAGTGGAAGAAGGGCGACGACGGCAAGTACACCTACATCCAGAAGATGTAAGCCTGTCGACGACGATAATTTTGGAGATGCCCGGCGCTTGCGCCGGGCATTTCCGTTTTGACGGCATCGAGTTGATTTAAATCGGTTTAGCCGCTGCCCGATTTTGTTTGCACTGCAGCATTTTCGCGCTAATCATGTCCGGCAGTTCCCTTCCCCGTGTCCGGAGCCCTGTCCTTGGCAATCTCGAAGATCCTTGTCGCCAACCGCTCCGAAATTGCCATCCGCGTCTTCCGCGCGGCTAATGAACTCGGCCTCAAAACCGTGGCGATCTGGGCGGAGGAAGACAAATACTCCCTGCATCGCTTCAAGGCCGACGAAAGCTACCAGGTCGGGCGCGGGCCGCACCTGACCAGGGATATGGGGCCGATCGAAAGCTATCTGTCGATCGAGGAGGTTATCCGCGTCGCCAGGCTTTCGGGCGCCGATGCCATCCATCCAGGCTACGGCCTGCTGTCGGAGAGCCCGGAATTCGCCGAGGCCTGCGCCACGGCCGGCATCATCTTCATCGGGCCAAAGCCGGATACGATGCGCAGGCTGGGCAACAAGGTCGCCGCCCGCAATCTCGCAATCGAAGTCGGTGTGCCGGTAATTCCCGCCACCGATCCCTTGCCGGACGACATGGCGGCGGTCAAGGAACTCGCCAGGACGATCGGCTACCCGGTGATGCTCAAGGCGTCCTGGGGCGGCGGCGGCCGCGGCATGCGCGCCATCCGCTCCGAGGCCGATCTCGCCCGCGAGGTGATGGAAGGCAAGCGTGAGGCGAAGGCGGCTTTCGGCAAGGACGAGGTCTATCTCGAGAAGCTGATCGAGCGCGCCCGCCATGTCGAGGTGCAGGTGCTGGGCGACACGCATGGCAATGCGGTGCATCTGTTCGAGCGCGATTGTTCGATCCAGCGCCGCAACCAGAAAGTGGTCGAGCGGGCGCCGGCTCCCTATCTCGAAATGTCGCAGCGCGAGGAGCTTTGCGCCTATGCGCTGAGGATCGCGCGCGAAACCAGCTATATCGGCGCCGGCACGGTCGAGTTCCTGCAGGATGCCGATACCGGAAAATTCTATTTCATCGAGGTCAATCCGCGCATCCAGGTCGAGCACACCGTCACCGAACAAGTGACCGGCATCGACATCGTCAAAGCACAGATCCACATACTCGACGGCTTTGCCATCGGCACGGCGGAATCGGGCGTGCCGACGCAGAAGGACATCAGGCTCAACGGGCACGCGCTGCAGTGCCGCATCACCACTGAAGACCCCGAGCATAATTTCATCCCCGACTATGGCCGCATCACCGCCTATCGCGGCGCCACCGGCTTCGGCATCCGCCTTGATGGGGGCACCGCCTATTCGGGCGCGGTCATCACCCGCTTCTACGATCCATTGCTGGAAAAGGTGACGGCGTGGGCGCCGACGCCGGCCGAGACCATCGCCCGCATGAACCGGGCGTTGCGCGAATTCCGAATCCGGGGCGTGGCGACCAATCTCACCTTTCTCGAGGCGATCATCAATCACCGGAGCTTCGCCGACAATTCCTACACCACCAAGTTCATCGACACGACGCCGGAACTGTTCGCCAGCGTGAAGCGGCAGGACCGCGCGACCAAGCTGCTCAACTATCTTGCCGACGTTTCGGTCAATGGCCATCCCGAGACGCGCGGCCGGCCGCAGCCAAAAGCAGATGCGGCGCCACCGGTGGTGCCATATCTCAACGGCAATGTGCCTGACGGCAGCAAGCAGAAGCTCGACGTGCTCGGGCCGGAGAAATTCGCGGCGTGGATGCGCGAGCAAAAAGAGGTGCTGGTCACCGACACGACAATGCGCGACGGGCATCAATCCTTGCTCGCGACGCGTGTGCGCACCTATGACATCGCCGGCATCGCCGGCACCTATGCGCGCGCTCTGCCGCAGCTTTTGTCACTCGAATGCTGGGGCGGCGCAACATTCGACGTCGCCATGCGCTTCCTCACCGAAGATCCATGGGAGCGGCTGTCGCTGGTGCGCGAGGCAGCACCCAATCTTCTGCTGCAGATGCTTCTGCGTGGCGCCAACGGCGTTGGCTATACTAACTATCCCGACAATGTCGTCCAGCATTTCGTCCACCAGGCCGCTGCTGGCGGCATCGACCTGTTCCGCGTCTTCGACTGCCTGAACTGGGTCGAGAACATGCGTGTGGCCATGGATGCGGTCGGCGCCGAGGGCAAGCTGATCGAAGCGGCGATCTGCTATACCGGCGACATACTCGATCCGGCGCGGGCGAAATACGATCTGAAATACTATGTCGGCCTGGCCAGCGAATTGCAGGCGGCGGGCGTCCATATCATTGCCGTCAAGGACATGGCGGGGCTTCTAAAGCCGAGTGCTGCCCGCGTGCTGTTCAAGGCACTGCGCGAGGCGACAGACCTGCCGATCCACTTCCACACGCACGACACATCCGGCCTGTCGGCGGCCACCGTGCTGGCAGCGGTGGAGAGCGGTGTCGACGGCATCGACGCGGCGATGGATTCGCTATCTGGCAACACCTCGCAGCCATGCCTGGGTTCGATCGTCGAGGCGCTGAAGGGCACCGAGCGCGATCCGGGCCTCGACCCGCAATGGATCAGGAATATCTCGTTCTACTGGGAGGCGGTGCGCAACCAGTACGCCGCCTTCGAAAGCGACCTGAAGGGGCCAGCATCGGAGGTCTATCTGCACGAAATGCCTGGCGGGCAGTTCACCAACCTCAAGGAACAGGCGCGCTCGCTTGGGCTGGAGACGCGCTGGCACGAAGTGGCGCAGACCTATCACGACGTCAATCTGATGTTCGGCGATATCGTCAAGGTGACGCCGTCGTCCAAGGTCGTCGGCGACATGGCGCTGATGATGGTCAGCCAGGACCTGACCGTCGCCGACGTCGAGAATCCGGCGCGGGACATCGCCTTCCCGGATTCTGTGGTGTCGATGTTGCGCGGCGACCTCGGCCAGTCGCCGGGCGGCTGGCCAAAGCCATTGCAGAAGAAGGTGCTGAAGGGCGAAAAGCCGATCACGGTGCGGCCGGGTTCGCTGCTCAAGGCGGCGGACCTCACGGCCAGCCGCAGGGAGGTCGAGGAAAAGCTCGAGCGCAAGCTCAGTGAGTTCGAGTTCGCGTCGTGGCTGATGTATCCGAAGGTGTTTTCGGATTTCGCCGCCGCGCAGGAGACCTACGGCCCGGTCAGCGTGCTGCCGACACCGACCTATTTCTACGGCATGAAGCCGGAAGACGAGATTTTCGTCGACATCGAGAAAGGCAAGACGCTGGTGGTGCGCTGCCTTGCCATGGGCGATGTCGACGAAAAGGGCATGGTCACCGTGTTCTTCGAGCTCAACGGCCAGCCGCGCCGCGTGAAGGTACCGGACCGGGCGCATGGCGCGTCCGCTGCCAAGGCACGGCGCAAGGCGGAGCCGGGCAATGAGGCGCATGTCGGCGCGCCGATGCCCGGCGTCGTCTCGGCGCTTGCGGTCGCTGCCGGCCAGGCGGTGAAGGCCGGCGACGTGCTGCTGTCGATCGAAGCGATGAAGATGGAAACGGCGCTGCATGCCGAGCGCGACGGCACCATCGCCGAGGTGCTCGTCAAGGCCGGCGACCAGATTGATGCCAAGGATCTGCTGATCGCATTCGGGTGAAATAGGCCGGCATCAGACAGCCTTGTCGGCGCCTGGCAGCAGCCCTTCATGCCGCATCGATAGCACCTTGACCCGCCGCGCCCGGTCGGGCATCGAACCGCTGCAATTCGCCGCTCGGGTCACCCCGAGTCGCGGTGAGAAAACGACGCGGAGAGAAGAATATGGCCGACGACATCACCGAGACCAGCCAGACTGTTGCCGCCGGCCAGTTGCGCGCCTTCATCGAGCGTATCGAGCGGCTCGAGGAAGAGAAGAAGACGATTGCCGACGACATCAAGGAAGTGTTCGCCGAGGCCAAGGGCACCGGCTTCGACACTAAGGCGATGCGGTCGATCATCCGGCTGCGCAAGAAGGACCAGGCCGAGCGGCAGGAAGAGGAGTCCATCCTCGATCTGTACAAGGCCGCGCTTGGAATGGTGTAGGCCGGTAATAGCCTTGGGCGCCGGTTGCGGCGCCCCTCAACGGTTCGAACATGAGCGAATTCGATTTTGGCGCCCGCCGCGCCTCTGAATTCCGCCAACGCAGCTTCTGGACGCTGTTCGCGGAACGGCATCCGGATGAAAGGGCTCTGCTGGCGAGGCGTGGACCGTGGTTCTGGCAGCGTGGGCTGCCCGACTTCGCATTGGTCCTTTCCATGTACGTCGCGCCTGCGCAGAATCATGTCGGCGTCTTCTTCGGCCGCAACGAGAAGTTCGGTGCCACGCAAGCCTGGTCGCGGCTGAAGCCGTTCCAGCCGGCCATCGAAGACAGGCTGAAGCTCAGGCCAGAACAAAGTTGCGACGGCCTCGGCATCAATTCGATGTGGCGGGTGAATTGTTTTGCCGAAGACAATTGGCCGGCGATGACCGACTGGCTGGTGACGGAAGCCTCGCGTTTCGAGCGCGCGATTGCCGAAGTTCTGGGTCAGGAATAAAGCAGGGTTTCCAGACGCAATCCTTGTGGAAGGGTTGCGCTGGTGAGCAGAGCGAGGAGCCGGTCGATCGATGACGATCATGTCGCGCGTTGCCGCCTTCTTCCGCTCACGCTGGCTCGGCGGCGTGCCGCTCGATCGGCTGTTCTGGCGCGACCTGGTCGTTGTCGGCACAGCGATCAACGTCGCGTCATCGGTGGCGGCGCTCATTCTGCTCGGGCTGAAGTTGCCGCTTGCGCTGGTTCTGGCGGTGCATTTCGCGCCGGTGCCCTACAACATCTTCCTGACTTTTGCCGTTTGGCGAACTGCCGGAAAATCAAGTGGCGCCAAGGCCTCGCTGATGACGCTTGGCGCCACGTTGTGGCTGATCCTGGTGGTCGTGGCCTGACGATCAGGCGGCCGGCTCGAATTTGAGCGCCACGCCGTTGATGCAATAGCGCAGGCCGGTCGGCGGCGGGCCGTCCTCGAAGACGTGGCCGAGATGGCTGCCGCAGCGGGCGCAATGGCATTCGGTGCGGACCATGCCGTAGCTGCGGTCGACAGTAGTCTCGAGCGAACCCGGCACCGGGTCGTTGAAGCTCGGCCAGCCGGTGCCGCTCTCGAATTTCAGCTTGGATTCAAACAAGGGTTGGTCGCAGCCGACGCAGGAGAAGGTGCCGGCGCGCTTCTCGTGCAGCAGGGCGCAGCTTCCCGGCCGCTCGGTGCCGTGGTTGCGCATCACCGCATATTGCTCAGGCGTCAGCCGGGCGCGCCATTCGGCGTCGGTGCGGGTAACGGGGTAGGTGTGGCTGTCCATTTTTTCCTCTTAGCTTAGGTCGCTATTTGGGTTGCCTTCCCAACTTCGCCTGAAATAGGGATTTGTTACCGCGTTTGCCCGTATTTCTATCCTGTCGCGAAGAATTCCTCAGGCGATGGCGGCGAGATAGCGCGCAACCGATGCTGAAAATGCCGCCTTTGCATCTCCGATGACGTTCTGGTTCCACCACGCGCCATAGATATGGTCGAACGCGAAAGGCTCCAGCGCGGCCTTGATGCCGAGCACTTTCGAAGCGTTGAGCGGGATGTAGTTCGGGTAGCTGTACATGAAGCTGAGATGGCGGCGAGTCGGCGTCACCTGCACGATGTCGCCGGCCAGGATGGCATTGCCGCCGTCGCGCTTCCAGTGCAGCACCTGGCCACCGGCAAAGTGGCCGCCGCAGCGGATGAGCGTCAGCGACGGGTTTATGGCGCGCGTCTCGCCTTGCCAGCTGATGATCGCCGGATGCGGCCGCATGATCCACTGACAATCATCGGCGTGCAGATAAATCGGCACGCCGCCAAACGCCTCGCTCCACTCGACCATTGCCGAATAATAATGGCAGTGCGAAATGGCGATCGCGGCGAGGCCGCCCCGGCGGTTGATCTCGGCCACCGCCTCGTCGCTGACCATCGAAATGCAGTCCCACAGCACATTGCCGTGCGGCGTTTGCGCCAGCAATGCCCGCTGGCCGATGGCGAAGCGCGGCTCGATGCCGAAGGCGAGCACGCCGGCGTCGTCTCTCATCGCGAGCCGATGGCCGGCGGCGAGCTCTTCCGGCGTGGTCCAGGCCTGGCCCTCCCAGCGCACATATTGCCGCTCGTCCTCGCAGATCGGGCAATGTCGCGGCGGCGTCGCTGTCGCCGCGAACTGGACACCGCATTGCAGGCAAAGGAAACAGGTCGACCTTCCTGTTTTGCGTGGATCCATTCAGTGCTTCCTTGAAAGTTGCTTCGTCGCGGCTTCGAGGCCGGCGAGCGTCAGTGGAAACATGCGGCCGTCAAAAATATCGCGGATCATGGCAATCGAATGGGTAAAACCCCAGTTCTTCTCGGCTTCCGGGTTGAGCCATATGGCATTTGGCCATTGCTGCAGCAACCGGCCAAGCCAGACGGCGCCGGCCTCCTTGTTCCAGTGCTCGACCGAGCCGCCGGGATGGGCGACCTCGTAGGGGCTCATCGAGGCGTCGCCGACGACGATCACCTTGTAGTCGGGGCCATATTTATGCAGGAGATCGAAGGTCGGAATCACCTCGGCATGGCGGCGGCGATTGTCCTTCCACACGCCCTCGTAGAGGCAGTTGTGGAAATAGAAATATTCGAGCTGGCGGAATTCGGCGCGGGCAGCCGAAAATAGCTCCTCGACGCTCCTGATGTGGTCGTCCATCGAGCCGCCGACATCGAAGAACATCAGCAGCTTGACCGCATTGCGACGTTCGGGTTGTGTCTTAACGTCGAGATATCCGTGCTCGGCGGTGGCGTGGATGGTCCCTGGCAGGTCGAATTCCTCTTCGGCACCTTCGCGCACCCAGCGGCGCAGGCGTTTCAGCGCGACCTTGATATTGCGGGTGCCGAGCTCGACGGCATCATCGAAATTCCTGAACTCGCGTTTGTCCCAGACTTTTACCGCGCGGCGGTTGCGGCTTTCGTGCTGGCCGATGCGCACGCCTTCGGGGTTGTAGCCATAGGCGCCGAAGGGCGAGGTGCCGCCGGTGCCGATCCATTTCGAACCGCCCTGATGCCGGCCCTTTTGCTCCTCCAGCCGCTTCTTCAGCGTCGCCATCAGCTTTTCGAAGCCGCCCAGCGCCTCGACCAGCTTCTTCTCCTCATCGGTCAGGTGCTTTTCGGCGAGCCTCCGCAGCCATTCCTCCGGGATGTTTGCGACATCGACCGGGTTTTCGCCAGCCCGCGCCTCGACACCTTTGAAGATGTGCGAAAAGACCTGGTCGAAGCGGTCGATGTGGCGCTCGTCCTTCACCAGAGCGGCGCGGGCGAGATAGTAAAAGCCCTCGACATCATAGTCGACCAGCCCGGCCTCCAGCCCCTCCAGCAGCGACAGATATTCGCGGAGCGAGACCGGAACCCGCGCTGCCTTCAGTTCGAGGAAGAAGGGGATGAACATCTCACGGTCTACAGCAGATCATACTCGATGAAGCCGGTCCTGCGCGCCACATGGTCGTAGAGCTTGCGTGCGGTGGTGTTGGTCTCGTGCGTCATCCAGTAGACGTTCTTGACGCCGATCTTGCCGGCTTCCTGCCTGACCGCTTCGATCAGGGCGGCGCCGACGCCCTTGCCGCGCACATCGGGGTCGGCAAACAGGTCCTGCAGATAGCAGTTGTTTATCTCCGACCAGCAGGAGCGATGGTAGAGATAGTGCGTCAGGCCGACGGCCTTGCCGTCGAGGGTGGCGATAAAGCCTTTCGGCTCGAACTCGCCCGCCGTGAACAGCCGCTTCCAGGTGACGGCGTAAACCGCTTCCGGCAACGTGGTTTCGTAGAAGGTGAGGTAGGCGGTCCACAGACGCCGCCAATCGGCATGGTCGGATTGCGCCAATGGGCGGACGGTGATCTCGGTCATTTCATCTCCCTCTGAAGTCGGCAACCCGAAGCTGCCTCCGTGCCTGGCCAAGGGCAACGGTCCAGCGACGGGAAACCGCTGTCCGAGGGCTTTCGTCGGCTTCCGACTGACCGGCTCCTCACCCCTGCCGTCTCGCCATGAAGGCCAGGCGCTCGAACAGATGCACGTCCTGTTCGTTCTTCAGCAACGCGCCATGCAGTTTCGGCAAAGCATTCTTCGGGTCGGCGCGCAGGTCCTCGGGCGCGATGTCGTCGGCGACCAGCAGGCGGATCCAGTCGAGTGCCTCGGAGGTCGACGGCTTCTTCTTCAGGCCCGGCACGTCGCGGATCTCGTAGAACTGGGTCAGTGCTGCTCGCACGAGGTTCTGCTTGATGCCGGGATAATGCACGTCGACGATTTTGTGCAAAGTGTCGACGTCGGGGAAGCGGATGTAGTGGAAGAAGCAGCGGCGCAGGAAGGCGTCCGGCAATTCCTTCTCGTTGTTGGAGGTGATGATGACGATCGGCCGGACGGTGGCGCGGATGGTCTCGCCGGTCTCGTAGACGAAGAACTCCATCCTATCCAATTCCTGCAACAGATCGTTGGGGAACTCGATATCGGCCTTGTCGATCTCGTCGATCAGAAGCACGATTTTCTTGCCGGCCGCAAAGGCGTCCCATAATTTGCCGCGCTTGATGTAATTGCGGATGTCGTTGAAGCGCTCGTCGCCGAGCTGGCTGTCGCGCAGCCGCGAGACGGCATCATATTCATAAAGGCCCTGCTGGGCTCTCGTCGTCGATTTGACGTGCCATTCGATCAGGTCCAAGTCGAGCGCCGCCGCCACCTGGCGGGCAAGTTCGGTCTTGCCGGTGCCGGGCTCGCCCTTGACCAGCAACGGCCGCTCCAGCGCGATCGCCGCGTTGACCGCCACCATCAGATCCTTGTCGGCAACATAGGCTGCCGTGCCTTCGAAACGCATTTTTGCTCCCGGGTTCATCGCGCGACCCTAAGGACGCGGCCTTCGCTGTGCAAGGCGCTGCTGGCGAAGCGGGGATCTTGCCGCCGCTGACCTCGTTGAGGGATTTTGCGTCGATTTAAGACTCGAAGCATGTCGTCTCTCTGGCGCTTGGCCTGTCGTCTGCCTATATTGGCGGGGACGGTCTGCGCTTCCCGGCAGGAGAACATTTCCCCGGGGCCTTAATGATCCCTAGGGAGCTGTCCCTGGGAAGACCCGTGGGTTTTCTCATACGGCGCCCACCTACTTTGTAGGTTCCCGGGATCGCTCTCTCCACCGGTTGTGTGGATCGTCACTCACATTTCAGTGGGCCATGCGGTAGGAAACGTCGCTCCCAAAACCCTGTCCAGATCCGACTTTTTCTATCCTGGCTCCATGACATCCCCAAAAGATCTGAAAAAAAATCTCCGCAACCAAGCCCTCGGGCGCCGCGATGCGCTCGACCCTTTCTGGCGTGTGGAGGCAGCACTCGAAATGGCCGAGACGGCGCGCGACCGGATCACCGTCGAGCCGGGCCAGATCGTCTCAGGCTTCTGGCCGATGCGCTCGGAAGTCGACGTCCGGCCGCTGATGTTTGCCTTGCGCGAAAAGGGGGCGAGGCTCTGCCTGCCGGCCATTCTCGACAAGACCACCATCGTTTTTCGCGAACTGGTGCGCGGCGCGCCGATGATCGACATGGGCTTCGGCACCGTCGGGCCGCATGAGGAAGCCGAGGTGCTCGATCCCCAAATGATGCTGGTGCCGCTTGCCGCCTTCGATGCGCGCGGCCACCGCATCGGTTACGGCGCCGGCTATTACGACCGGGCGATCGCGCGGCTGGCCGACAACGGACAGCAGCCGCGGCTGATCGGCATTGCCTTCGACTGCCAGGAGGTGGCCCTGGTGCCGGACGAGCCGCATGACGTGATCATTCCGGAAATACTCACCGAGAGCGGGTTGCGCCTGTTCGCGCCGAAATTGTAGATAAGTTCCTGGACGCATGGTCTTTTCCGAAAGTCATGCAGCTTTTTGCTTCGCTGACCTTCAGTTCAGGATCACGCTTATATGAGACTTCTCTTTCTCGGCGACATGGTCGGCAAGACAGGACGTACGGCGGTGTGGGAACAACTGCCCGGCCTGATCTCGGATTTCAAACTCGACTTCGTCATCGTCAATGGCGAGAACGCCGCCGGCGGCTTCGGCATCACCGAGGAGATTTTTCGCGAGACGATCTCGGCCGGCGCCGATGTCGTCACCACCGGCAACCATGTCTGGGACCAACGCGATGCGCTGATTTTCGCGCCGCGCGAGGAACGCTTCCTGCGTCCGTCCAACTTCCCGAAAGGCACGCCGGGGCGCGGCTCAGGCGTCTACATCGCCAGGAACGGCGCGCGCGTGCTGGTCGCCAACATCATGGGCCGGGTGTTCATGCATCCCGAGCTCGACGATCCGTTCCAGGCCGGCGAGCGCGAACTTGCCGCTTGTCCGCTTGGCGAGCAGGCCGATGCGATCGTCATCGATTTCCATGCCGAGGCGACCTCGGAAAAAATGTGCTTCGCCCATTTCGTCGACGGCCGTGCCAGCCTTGTTGTCGGCACCCACACGCATCAGCCGACCGGCGATCACCAGATCCTCAATGGCGGCACCGGTTATATTTCCGATGCCGGCATGTGCGGCGATTACGATTCCTCGCTCGGCATGGACAAGGAGGAGCCGCTCAACCGGTTTTTGTCCAAGGTGCCGAAAGGCCGTTTCGAGGCGTCGACCGGACCGGCGACATTGTGCGGCGTCGGCGTCGACATTTCCGACCGTAGCGGCCTGACTGAACGGATCGCGCCGTTTCGCCGCGGCCCGCGGCTGGAGGAAACGGCTCCTTCCTTCTGGTCGTGACATTGATATGGACGCTTGCAATACCCAATTGCCGGCGAAACTGCTCTAGATCGTAGAGGGGACGACCTCCATGCAGCTAGTCGAATTCCTGGCGCCGCATTTCGCCTTTGTCTCCGACCCGACGGCATGGGTCGCGCTGCTGACGCTGATCGTGCTGGAGGTCGTGCTCGGCATCGACAATCTGATCTTCATCTCGATT
Source organism: Mesorhizobium sp. M0778 (assembly GCF_040320105.1). Classification (NCBI taxonomy): domain Bacteria; kingdom Pseudomonadati; phylum Pseudomonadota; class Alphaproteobacteria; order Hyphomicrobiales; family Phyllobacteriaceae; genus Mesorhizobium; species Mesorhizobium sp. M0778. Next base: position 386,310 of record NZ_JAMYPA010000001.1, read on the forward strand.
TTGACCAACAAATTGCCGGTAGCGCAGCGAGCCCGCGCCCGGCGGCTCGGCATCTCCGCCGCGCTGGTGATGCGGCTGATCCTGCTGGCCACCATCTCGATCATCGTCCAGTTGACGATGCCGATATTCACCGCCTTCGGCCACGGCTTTTCATGGCGCGACCTGATCCTGATTGCCGGCGGCCTGTTCCTCGTCTGGAAGGCGACCAAGGAGATCCACCACACGGTCGATCTCGATGATCACCAGGACACGATGATGGGCGAAACACTGCAGCTGTCGCTGGCCGGCGCCATTTTCCAGATATTGCTGCTCGACCTCGTCTTCTCGATCGACTCGATCATCACCGCCGTCGGCATGACCGACGAAATCGCGATCATGTACATCGCGGTGATCGTGGCGGTGAGCGTGATGATGCTGGCGGCCGGGCCGCTGGCCGATTTCATCGCCAGGAACCCCAGCATCGTCATGCTGGCGCTAGGGTTCCTGCTGATGATCGGCATGACGCTGATCGCCGACGGCATGGGTTACCACGTGCCGAAAGGCTACATCTACGCTGCTATGGGGTTTTCGGCACTGGTCGAAGGGCTCAACATGCTGGCGCGGCGGCGGAAGAAGGCAAAGGGCGGCGGGCACTGAGGATGGCCCACCGCGGCTGACCTTATTGCGCCGGCAAACCCTTCGGATGGCGGTCGCCGGTCAGGCCAAGCGTCAGGCCTTGCTCGAGCCACGCCTTGGCGCCGGCGAGCACCAGCGCAAAGCCGCCCGTCGAGTCGATCGCCTGCTTGATCTGCTCGTCGCCGCTGCCGGCAAAGCCAAAATTGCGGACCTCGACAAAGGTCGTGCCGCCCGGCATCTCGGTGAAGGTCCACACCACCGTGGTCGGTGGATCGCTCCATTGCATGACGATCTTCTTGTTTTCGACGATCTCACTGACGCTGACCGTCGTTGAGACGCCATACATGTACCATTCCCAACGGATTTCCTTGCCGCTGTCCAACCTGTCGCTGCCATGGGTGAACCAGAATTTTGTCGTGATCGCCGGATCGACGAAGGCTTCGAATACGTCGGCGACCGGCCGCCTTATCAGCATGCCGGCTTCGGCGGTCGGTGTTTCACGGATTTCCATAGCGTCCTCCTTTCCACGGCGCCGCCCCGGTTCACCAAGCATCGGGTTCGCGCACGAGGTGAATGATGTTGGCCGGGTTGGTGATCCAGCCGCCGCGAAAGCCTTCACCCAGTGCCTCGATGGCGTCGCAGCGCACGACGCCGGCCTTGGCGAGATGGTCCGCCGCGCCTGGAAAATCATCGGTGAACAGTTCCAGCCAGACCTCGGCCTGACTAAGCATCGGCGCCTCGTCGATCCACAGGCGATTGGGACCGAGTTCAAAGCCGATAGCGGGCGCCTTGGCCGTGAATGGCTTCAGGCCGATGACGTCGCGATAGAAGGCGATCGTTGCCTGGTATTGATGTGGCGGCACTTTCATGGCGATGTTGATGCCGCCGCTGATCTTCGCGGTCATTTGCTGGCTCCATTCCCGTGTTCAGGTTCGATTGGCCGGTTCGGTCCAGAACCCGCTATGCCAAATTGATTTGCCAGGAGACTCCGAACCTGTCGTTGAGCCATGCAAACCGGCGGCTGAAACCATAATTGTCCAGCGGCATCAGAAATTTGCCGTCCTTGGCCAGGGCCTCGACAATGCCGTTCAGCTCTGCCTCCGTGGAGCAATCCACATACAGCGAGACCGACGGCGTTGAATGTGAAGGCATGGTGCACGGGGCTGTTGTAGACCATCACTTCCAGACCGCTTATGGACACGCGCGCCAGCTTGACCGTCCCTTCCGGGCCGTCTTCGCCGGAGCCGTAACGTGTGACGTCAAGGACGCTGCTGTCGGGGATCGTCTCGCAATAGAAGGTCATTGCCTCTTCGGCCTTGCCCTCGAACATCAGAAATGGCGTCACTTGCTTCATCGCAGGCCTCCGTCATCTTGGTGGTTTTTCAGATGTTGTTCTCGTTGGCCGGCTCGCCCTTCATCTCGCTGCGGTAATAGCCGTCGCGCAGATTGATGCCGTATTCGACATAGGCCTTCATGCAGGCCAGCATCTGCGACCAGCCCTCGCAATTGAGATAGGACTTCTTCAGGCCGACCGCGTCCTCGCGCCAGCCGGTCTCGGCGATGGTGACAAAGGTGCCGCCATCATCGAGCGGTTCGAAATTCATCTCGATGCGGGTCTTGTAGGCTGGCTTGCCGTCGGCATCGGAGGCGTCCTAGTGCAGCACGATGCGGCTGTCCTTGATCACTTCGTCGACCTCGACGGGGACGTTGCCCCACCAGACAACACCGGCACCAGCCACCAGCGGCGCGCTGGCGCCGCCGATCGTAGTGAAATAGCCGCTAAGCTTCTTCGGATTGACGACCGCGTCGAAGACTTCGGCGACAGGTTTGCCGATGCGGCCCGAAACCCTGAATCCAAGAGACATATCCACAGCTCCTTCCTTGAATGGCTCAACGATATGTTATAGAAACCTAACATGTCAAGCCATTCGCAGGACGACAATGTTTTCAAGGCGCTGGCGCATCCGCGCCGGCGTGAGTTGCTGGACCGGCTGAAGGATGCGCCGCAGACCACCGGCATGTTGTGCGATGCCTTCCCCGACATGGACCGCTGCACGATCATGCTGCATCTGAAAGTGCTGGAGGAGGCCGACATGGTCGTGGCGCGGCGCGAGGGCCGCGAGCGTTGGAACCATCTCAACGCGCTGCCGATCAAGCACATCCACGACCGCTGGATCAGCCAATATGCCACGCACGCGATCAGCATTCTCGACCGGCTGAAGTCCGATCTGGAGGGGTGAACGGCCGCCGAAGCCTGCCTTTTCGGGTCTCAAGCCCTTGCGTGTCGTCTGCCACGGCGCGGCTGGACGAATTGAGCCGATTTATCTATAAGCCGGCCATTCCGACATAGAGCGCCGTACGTCCGTCCGGACGCAGCAGGACGTTCTGAGATTTTGAATTCGAGCACTTTGCAAGGCGCCGGGTGGTTCACCAGGCCGCGGATGCTCTAGCCGAGAAGACGACAGGGGTGCCATGGCTGGCCATTCACAGTTCAAGAACATCATGCACCGCAAGGGCCGTCAGGATGCGGTGCGATCGAAGATGTTTTCCAAGCTGGCGCGCGAAATCACCGTCGCCGCCAAGAGCGGCACGCCCGATCCATCGATGAACCCTCGCCTGCGCCTTGCGGTGCAGAACGCCAAGGCGGTGTCGATGCCGAAGGACAACATCCAGCGCGCCATCAACAAGGCGTCGATGGGCGATGCCGAGACCTACGAGGCCGTGCGCTACGAGGGTTATGGGCCGGGCGGCGTCGCGCTGATCGTCGAGGCGCTGACCGATAACCGCAACCGCTCGGCGTCGAATGTGCGCGCTGCCTTCACCAAGGCCGGCGGGGCGATGGGCGAGACCGGCTCGGTGTCGTTCATGTGGGACCGCATCGGTGAGATCTACTATCCGGCATCGGCCGGCAGCGCCGAAAAGGTGATGGACGCGGCGATCGAGGCCGGCGCCGACGACGTCCAGTCGGACGAGGAAGGCCACACGATCTACTGCGCCTTCGAGAATCTCGGCGAGGTGTCGAAGGCGCTGGAAGGCGCGCTCGGCGAGGCTGAATCGGTGAAGCCGATCTGGAAGCCGCAGACCAATATCGCGGTCGACGAGGAGCGGGCACAATCGCTGATGAAGCTGGTCGCGACGCTTGAAGATGACGACGACGTGCAGAGCGTCTACGCCAATTTCGAGGTCGACGAGGAGACCTTGGCGAAGCTCAGCGCGGCATGACCCAACACGCGCTGCCTACAGTCCGCATCACCTATTGCACGCAGTGCCTGTGGCTGCTCAGGGCCGGCTGGATGGCGCAGGAGCTGCTGTCCACCTTCGGCACCGATCTCGGCGAAGTGACGCTGGTACCCGGTACCGGCGGCATCTTCACCATTTCCTGCAATGACACGCTGGTCTGGGACCGCAAACGTGACGGCGGTTTTCCCGACGCCGCAAAGCTCAAGCAACTGGTTCGCGACGTCATCGATCCGGATCGCGATCTCGGCCATGCCGATCGCAAGGGTCATAAGTCGAAGGACCCTGCCTGAGGGTCTTCTTGCCCCGGCATTCACCGCCACGCGAAGATAAAGCAGCCCAGCGCCACGATGGCGGTGATGGTGCGGACATGGTTCCACATCACCCAGTCCTTGAGATAAGTGGCCCATACCGCGGCGCCGTTGGCGCTTGCCGGATCGACGGCGGCCAGGGCGTTGTTGAGCGGCACGTTGAACATCATCGTCACGATCGGGTTGCCGACGAGATAGATCAGGGCGCCGGCGAGAAGCCAGAACGCGCCCGGCTGGCTCCAGCCGATAAGAGCGCCGGCGGCAAGCACAAGACAGACCAGCCCGGTGCCGAATAGCGCGGTCATGAATGCCGGCGTAATCACGGTGATGTTGATCGAATTCATGGCGGCGATGCCGCCTCCGGCAGGCAAGCGGGCGAGCGCCGGCATGATAAAGTTGGAGAAGGCGAAGAAAACGCCGCCGACAACGCCTGAGCCAATGGCAGCGACGAAGGTGAGGGTGGGAAGCAGTTTCATGATCATGTCAGTTCCTCCAGATGCCCGTGGCGGCGGTTTCGGTTGCGTAGGTGGAAAAGTCTTTTGGGGCGCGGCCGAGCACGCGCTGGACGCCGTCGGTCAGCGTTTCGTTGCGGCCGTCGAGCACTTCGGTGAACAGCTCGTTGAGCAGCCAGGCGAACTCGGCCGGCAACTCGTGCTCGGCGATGGCGGCGGTGAACTCGGCATGGGAAACCCGCTTGAAACGGATGTCGCGGCCTGCGGCCCTGCCGATCTCGGCGACCGCGTCGGCAAAGCTCAGCAGCCGCGGCCCGGTCAGCTCATAGAGCTCTCCGACATGTCCTTGCCGGGTTAGCACGGTAAAGGCGGCCTCCGCGATATCGTCGGCATCCACAAATGGTTCGCCCACACTGCCGACCGGCAACGCCACCTCGCCCTCCTGCAAAGATTCGACGAGGAAGCCTTCGCTGAAGTTCTGGGAAAACCAGGCGCAGCGCAGGATCGTCCAATCGGCGCCTGAAGCTTTGAGCATCTCTTCGGCGCGCTGTGCTTCCGTTTCGCCGCGCCCCGACAGCAGTACCAGCCGGCGCACACCACACTCCACGGCAAGACGAGAGAAGGCGCCGACGGTGTCGGCCGCGCCGGGCACCGCAAGATCAGGATAGTAGCTGATGTAGACGGCGCCGACACCATCAAGCGCGGGCTCCCAGGTCGTGCTATTTTCCCAGTCGAAGGGCGGCGTACCCGAGCGCGAGCCGATCTGCACCGGCAGACCCCGCGCCGTCAGCCGCTCAGCGAGGCGGCGGCCGGTCTTGCCGGTGCCGCCGAGGATCAAAGTTGGTTTCGTTACAGTAGGGTTCATGTCGATTTTCCTCAGTTTGCAAATGTGAGTAATCCTCACATTTGCCAAACGTGATAAACCCTCGTATTTTGCGAGTCAAGCCAATTTGTTGATTGTTCGCCTGGAGACAGTGATGGAAGGCTCTGCCGTATCGGATTCACAGGATGGCCAGATCGCATCGCCGCGCCGGGCGCCGAGCCAGCAGCGTAGCCGCGAGCGGGTCGAGCGCATGCTGGCCGCAGCGTCGGCGCTGATCGCCGAGCAAGGCAGCGATGCGATGCGCATGGGCGAGGTGGCCGAGAGGGCCGGCGTGTCGATCGGCTCGCTCTACCAGTTCTTCCCGGACAAGCGGGCAATCATTTGGGCGCTGGCCGAACGCTACACCGCCGAAAGCCAGGCCTGCATTGCGGCAGCACTGGCCGAGGTCAATGACGCCGACGGCCTGCGCCAGGCGTTTTCGGAGCTGGTGGATATCTACTACCGGTTATTCCTGGCCGAGCCGGTGATGCGCGACATCTGGTCGGGGACACAGGCCGACAAAGCATTGCGCGAGCTTGAGCTTGCCGACAGCCGGGCCAACGCCGAATTCCTCACGGCGGTGCTGAAGCGGTTGCGGCCGTCCGCCGATCCGGAAGCGCTGGAAACGACGGCATTTCTCATCTGGCAGATGGGCGAGGCAGCAATGCGGCTGGCGATTTCGGTCGACCGGCAAGAGGGTGACAGGCTGGTTGCGGCCTACAAGCGGATGGCTCTGCGGGAGTTGCTCGGCGCTTGACCGGCGCCGCGCGCATTCATTTTCCCTTGCCTGGCAAGGAGATGGCCGGCATCGTGCCCTTCGGCGGCCGATACTTCCGCCGCCATGCCTTCGGGCTCAGGCCGGTGATGCGCCGGAACTCACGGTTGAAGTTCGATTTGCTGAGGAAACCGGCGTCGAGCATGATGCGGGTGATCGGTTCGTCGGTCGCCGCGAGCAAGCGGCGGGCCTCATCGATCCTCCTGCCGTTGACGTATTGGGATACGCTCGATCCGTGGACGCGATTGACCGCCGATGACACTTGCCGCGCGGGGAGGCCGAGCCGCCTGGCGATGCGCCCGAGGTTGAGATCGACATCCTTGTAGAGATCTTTCGATGTCATCAGCGCGTCGACCGCCGCCGCGATCGCGGAATCTTCGCTGGTTGCCCGTGGCGTGGTTTGGGCGTGCGACACATCCTCTTCCTCTTCGTCGGAAGCAGCGGTTTCGCTGGCAACAGCGGCCGCGCTGCCGAGCAGCATCAGCGCTAGGACGTTGGCGGCGGCAATCACCGCGCCGGAATGAGTGCCACCTGTCCATTCGAGGTCGAAGCTGATGATGATGTCGGTGACCGGCGATGCAAGGATCGCCAGCGCCGTCACCAACAGCGATCGGTAGGACCGCAAGACGCCGTCGAGACGCGATTCGACAAGAACATCCGGACCGGCCAGCGCTAGCCAAAGAAGGGCGGCGCCATAGGACAGGAAAACGAGGATGATCACCGGCCCGACCGGCTCGCGCCAGAAGATCAGGAGCAGGACAACCAGGCAGGCCGGCAGCAAATGCGGCCAGAGTGATGCCAGGCGATGCGCGGACGGTTCCTTTGTCAAACCGCTGAAGGCTATCCAGGCAAGGGGTGCGATCAGTGTCGCCAGGACCGACTGGAACGGCATGATTGCCCTGACATCATAACCCCAGCGAATGCCGATCAGCACCGACTGCAAGGCATAGGCGGCGATCAGCAGCATGAAGGCGATGTTTTCACGCAGATCGGCCTCGTTTCGGCGGACCATCTGCACGAGCAGGATGACCAGCAACAGGGCAACGACGAATGGCAGGGGAATGAAGATCATGATCGCAAGCGTGGTTCCAAAGCGGGCAGCGGCCGACAATGACCCGGATTGCGTTCGCGGTCGTCCCGGATCGCGATCAAGGTCGCGGAAATCGACGTTTCAGATCATCTCGACAACGCCACGGTCCAGTCGCGACCGCCCAACATGATCGGAGACAATGATGAAATCCGCAATTCTCGTCTTGCTGCCTTTTGCCGGCGTTGCCCTGGCATCGCCGGCGACCGGTGAGGCCTCCAAGACGCTCGATCTCGTCGGGGTGAGCGCCGTCGTCATCACCGGCGAAGCCAGTTCCGTCAAGCTCACCACTTCGTCCGCGGCACCCTACCACGCGACGATCAGCGGCCGCCGTGAAGGCTGGTTTGCGAGCTGGTATTCGAGTTGGTTCGCCAGTGACTGCCGTTCCGCCAGCGACATGAAGCTGGTGGCCTCGACGCTACGCATCGATGTTGCTCCCTCCTCGTGGCTGGATCCTTCGGACTGCGTGGTCGAGATCAACGCCAACATCCAACCCGAGAGTTCCGTGTCGATCGACCAAGCGGCGCTGCAAGCCAACATAGCGGGGAATTTCTCTACTATCGCCATCGCCGGCAAGGCCGCCGATGTTTCACTCGACGGGCATGCTTCGAGCATCGATCTCAAGGGCGAGGCGCTGAAGGTCAATCTCTTCTATGGCAGCATCCGGCAGGACGAAAACATCGCGATTGCCGGCAAGGCGCTGGATGCCACGCTGTCCTTCGGCCAGCAGGTTCCGATCAGCTATTCGGTGACAGCATTGGCGTCCTTCGTCGACAGTTCGCTTCCCAACACCGCCGGCGCCAAACCCTCGATCGTCATCAAGGGCGATTTCGTTCGCGCGACGATCCGCTGAATAAAAAACCCGCCACAAGGGCGGGTTTTTTATCTGCAGGCAGCCAATGCGGCTTGAGCGTTCTTCGACCTTACAGGCCAAAACCTTCGAAGCGCTTCTTGAACTTCGACAGGCGGCCGCCGCGGTCGAGCAGGGTCTGCTGGCCGCCGGTCCAGGCCGGATGGGTCGTCGGGTCGATATCGAGGTTCATCGTATCGCCTTCCTTGCCCCAGGTCGAACGGGTCATGTATTCGGTGCCGTCGGTCATGACGACCTTGATGGTGTGGTAGTCGGGATGGATGTCGGTCTTCATGGTTCTGTTCCTGGCTTGCCGGGTGCTGCCGACGGGCTGAAGCCTGCGTCGATGCGCCCCTTTTTAAAACTCGAAGCCGCAGCTATTGAGGAGCCACGGCTTCTAAAACGGTCGGCGAGCCTATACATCAGCCGGAATTGAATCACAAGGCCGCGGCAAGCGCATATTGATGGCGCAAACCTCAAAAGGCCAAAGGACACGGTCATGGCGAACATCAGCGGCGATGCAGACGAGCGCAGGCGCTCGCTGAGGCCGCTGCAGCGCCTGTTTCCCTACATCACCCATTACCGCAAAATGGTCATCGGCGCGATCATCTCGCTGGCCGTCGCGGCGGCGACGACGCTGGCGCTGCCACTGGCCGTGCGGCGGATGATCGATCACGGCTTTTCCGCTTCCGATTCCAGCTTCATTGCCGAATATTTCGCCATGCTGGTGGTGATGGCCGCCGTGCTGGCGGCGGCGTCTGCCAGCCGCTACTATTTCGTCATCACGCTGGGCGAGCGCGTCGTTGCCGATATCCGCCGCGATGTCTTTGCCCACGTCACGACGCTGTCGCCCTCCTTCTTCGACACGGCCCAGTCGGGCGAGATCGTCTCGCGGCTCGCCGCCGACACGACACAGGTCAAATCGGCCGTGGGTGCTACCGCCTCGGTGGCTTTGCGCAACGTCATCCTCGGCCTTGGCGCCGTGGCGATGATGGTCTTCACCAGCCCAAAACTGTCCGGCCTGGTCATCGCGGCCATTCCGTTAATCGTGCTGCCGCTGGTCGCCTTCGGCCGCTCGGTGCGGCGCAAGTCACGGCTGGCGCAGGATACTCTGGCCAATGCCACCGCCTATGCCAGCGAGCAGATCGGCGCGGTCCGCACCCTGCAGGCCTTCACCAACGAGAAGCTTGTCACCGGGTATTTTTCATCCGCCGTGGAAGCAGCGTTCGAAGCGGCGCGGGCCTCGATCTTTGCCCGCTCCTTTCTCACCTTCTTCGCCATCTTCATGATCTTTTCCTCGGTGGTGGCGGTGCTGTGGTTCGGTTCGCGCGACGTGCTCGACGGCACGCTGTCGCCAGGTACGCTTGGCCAATTCCTGCTCTATTCGGTGTTCGCTGCTGGCGCGCTCGGCGCCTTGTCGGAGGTCTGGGGCGAACTGTCCCAGGCAGCAGGCGCTGCCGAACGGCTGACCGAGATCCTGGCCGAGAAACCCGCGATCCAGGCGCCCGCCGATCCGAAGCCGCTGCCGGCAAAGGCGAGAGGCGCGATCAGCTTCGACGATGTCTCCTTCTCCTATCCGGCCCGGCCCGACCGCGCTGCCGTCCATGGCCTCAGCTTTCAGGTCAAACCCGGCGAGACGGTGGCGATCGTCGGACCATCCGGCGCCGGCAAGAGCACCGTGTTTTCGCTGCTTCTGCGCTTCTACGATCCGGAAGCCGGCAGGATCGTCATCGACGGAGTCGATCTGCGCGAGGCCGATCCGGCCGCGATCCGCGCGCGCATAGCCATCGTGCCGCAGGATGTCACCATCTTTGCCGCAAGCGCGCGCGACAATATCGGCTTTGGCCGGCCGGGCGCCAGCCAGGCCGAGATCGAGGCGGCGGCGAAAGACGCGCTTGCCGACGAGTTCATCCTGAAACTCGAAAAGGGCTATGACAGCCAGGTCGGCGAGCGCGGGGTGACGCTGTCGGGCGGCCAGCGCCAGCGCGTGGCGATCGCCCGCGCCATTTTGCGCGATGCGCCGATCCTTCTGCTCGACGAGGCGACCTCGGCACTCGATGCCGAAAGCGAGACGCTGGTGCAGACGGCGCTCGACCGGCTGATGCAGGGGCGTACCACGATCGTCATCGCCCATCGGCTGGCAACCGTGCTGAAGGCCGATCGCATCCTGGTCATGGATGGCGGCCGCATCGTCGAGGAAGGCACGCATCAGAGCCTGGTCGCCAAGGGCGGCATCTATGCGCGGCTGGCCAAGCTGCAGTTCGAAACCGGGGCGAATGCCTTCAGGGGCGCGGCCGAGTAGGTCCCCCAGCGACCGCTGGGATTCTTCAGCTACCGAAAGCTCGGCGTTTGCCGCGTCGATAGGCGATGAACAGGGGAACGCCGACAAGCAACGACAACAAAAGCATGCTGGCGACGGTCTGTCGCTGCTCCTTTGCCGGATCGCTGAGCTGCACATCGGCAGGCGGCTCTTCATAGGTAAAATCGTACTGCCACCGGATTTCGTCCGCGACGTCATCGACGGTTTTCAGATAGTCGGCAATCGCCTTGGCCGGCACTTCAGTTGCCAGGCTCTGAAAGTTCCATTCGACTTGAAATTCGGTGGGCGTGTTGGACCAGGACGCCTTGAGAGATAGATAGGGCGTCACGACGTTTTTCATCGACTCGCCGGAAAACCTCGCCTTGAGGTTGCGCACCGTTATCTTGTGACGCCGGTAGAACTGGGGGCCGATGGAGACTGGCCCGGTTCGGTCGACGATTGTCGGGGTTGGAAGAGAGTTGTTGCCGAGATCGGCCGCGCGGATCGGGAAATTCTTTGCCAGATCGTTGGCCGCCAGCGCCTCTGCCGGCAAGCGATAACTTTCCTTCACGCTCACTATGTTGTCGTCGCGGCGATCCACGATTTCCGGCTTGGCGACGGTTTGGATGCCCGGATATTGCTTGTTGTAGTATTTCAGGTAGGCGTCCGACACCTCGCTCAGCGACCGGCTGGCCAAATTGCCGCGCATCCAATCGGCATCGGCGTCCTGATATGTCGAGAAGACCGTCAGCACGAGGGGATCGCCCGGTTTCCGCGGAAAATCGAAGTCCTCGGCGATCTGGATCGATGGGCTGGTAAGCACAGGACTCGGCATCTTCTCCAATCCGCCGGTGCTGGAAAGCGGCAGCGCGAAGCCGTAGTCCGACTGTGCGAGATTGGGCGCCTTGCCGCCCTGAAGATAGTCGGTAGCATCCAGCCAATATGTCTTTGTTCCGATCCTCGCCTTGACGATGGCATGGTCGAAATCGCGAAGCGCCGGCAGATGCTGGTCCAGGGCCCGCCCTTCGTCGAGATCGGCCAGGGCAACCTCGGCAGCAATGCCAAGCCGCACAAGCGAAGAAACCAGCAGCAGTGCCTTGTCCTTGCAGTCACCAAACCCGCTCAGGATGACGGTCGCGGGATCACGCGGAATGTAGGAACCGGCACCCATCGACAGGCTTACATAGCGGATCTGGTCCTGCACCAACCGCATTGCCTCGACCATCCGGTCTTCGGGCACTGGATGCCGCAGTGCGATGTCGTCGAGCTTTGCGGCAAAGGCCGAGGGAAAAACGGTCGCTGGCTTGTAATAGGGCGCAACAGCATCGACCACACTTTGCCAATTCGCGGTCGATGCGACATCGATAGAGCCCCAGCCTGGATATGTCACGGGCAGGTTGTCCTCGACATTGACCGGTTTCGGGTTTGGAATTTCCCACAGATAGGTCGTGTCCGGCCCTGTCGACGAGATCGAAGGCTTGAGTTGGGTCCCCCTTGTCTTGGTCTCGAGCGGCTGGCCCGAAGGCCAAATGATGCTCGTGCGGATAAGCGCTACCGGCTCTTCCCATTCGGTGGAGAAATTCTTGAAGAAGAGATCCTTGCCAACGAGCGGCGTTATCTCATAGGTCGATCCGTAATCAACGATGTCGCCGGCGCGCACGTCATCGATGTTGACATGTGCTGTCAGCCAGCCGTCGAAGACGCCTTTCTCGGCATCTCTTTCCCTGCGGAAGATGTCGAATTCGACGTCTTCCAGCCGGTCCAAAACGGCGCCGTCGCGGATGATGTGAAGATGGTTGAGCGTGACCTTGTGCCGGGACGGATCGAATTGCAGATCGATACTCGCGCCCCGATCCAGCCCGGGACGGTCAACGATTTTATAGACTGTGCGCGAGTACTCGACATAGCCGCCGGCGCGATGCTTGATCTGGTCGTCCGAGAGCAGCCATGAAACGCCATTCTTGATTTGATCCGATCGGGTGGGATCGGCAGCCGGAATATCAACCTGCATTACCCAGCTTTCCGCGGGGCCCTTGAGAACCATGTCGTCGGACATGGCCGGAGAACTCAGGCCGATCAACAAGATGAAAAATACCAAGCGGGGCCAGAAAGACTTCATCCTACGAAAACTGTAACAGGCAGACATCTACGCTCGCCCAACTTGGAAGAACTCCTTTTTCAGAGGCTTTCCTTCCAAAGTAAAGGCCAGTTTCGCGGATTTCTGCAGTCACCGCAGCAAGAACCAGGAACAGACGAAGCGACTCAGTTACCGTACCGCTTCTTCAGGTGATCGGTGAAATGCACGGCATTGAGCTTTTCGCCCGTGGCGCGTTCGAGCAGTTCCGGCGTCGACCAGCGCGAGCCTTGCGACCAGATCCTTTTGCGGCGCCAGTCGTTGATCGCGGCGAAATCTCCCTTGGCGAGGTCTTCGTCGGCTGAAGGATGATCTCTGGTCAGCGCCGCCCATTGCTGCGCCGCCATCATGGCGCCCAGCGTGTAGGAGGGGAAATAGCCGAAGGCGGCACCCGGCCAGTGGACGTCCTGCATCGGACCATCAGCCGGATTGTCTGATGTCGACAGGCCGAGATAATCGCGCATCTTGGCATCCCAGGCCTCGGGCAGGTCGGCTGCTTCCAGCCGCCCCGAGACAAGCTCCTGCTCCAGCTCGTAGCGCAGGATGACATGCAGCGGGTAGGTGACCTCGTCGGCATCGACGCGAATCAGACCGCGCTCGACCCGGTGCACATGCGGCAGGATGTCGTCGATCGTCCAGCTCTCACCAAGGTGTCTTTCGACCACCGGCAGTGCCCAGCGCCAGAATTCTGGATTGCGGCCGATCTGCTTTTCGACGAACAGGCTCTGGCTTTCATGCACCGCCATGCCGCGCGCTCTGCCGAGTGGCCAGTGCGCCCACGCCTTCGGCAGGTTCTGCTCGTACAGCGCATGGCCGGTCTCGTGCAGCACGCCCATCAGCGCCGACAGGAAATCCGAGGTCTTGTAGCGGGTGGTTATGCGCACGTCGCTCGGCACACCGCCGCAGAAGGGATGGTGCGAAACCGACAGCGAGCCGTGGGTGAGGTCGAAGCCGACTGCGGCCATCATGGCGAGGCCGAGCTCGCGCTGCTTGTCCAAGGGGTAGCTGCCGGAAAGCGGCTTCAGCGGATGTTTCGCCAGCCGCTCCTCCTGCACGGCAAGTGCCTCCGGTACGAAGCCTTTCAAGAAAGTCTTCAACTCAGCAAATAAAGGCGTGATGTCGGCGGTGCGATTGCCCGGGTCATATTGCTCCATCAGCGCGTCATAAGGCTCGAGCCCGAGCACCTCGGCGCGAAATGTCGCCTCCTCGCGCACCAGCGCCACGACGCCTTCGAGCGCCGGCAGGAAGCCGGCCCAGTCGTTCTTGGCGCGCAGGTCGCGCCAGAGTTGCTCGGAGCGCATGCGCACAGTCGTCTGGCGCTCGACGAACTCGACCGGCAGGCAGGTCAGGTTGGTGTATTGCCGGCGGAACTCCCTGACCGCGGCCTGCTGCTCTTCGTTCAACGCCTCCTGCTCGGCCGCCGCGATCCAATCGGCAATCTCCGGCGCAGTCGCCTGGGCGTGGTGCATGCCGGCAAGCGCCGACATTGCCTCTGCGCGCTTCTCGCCGCCGCCGACCGCCATATGGGTCGCCTCGTCGGCGCCGAGAATGGCGAGGGCATGTTCCAGCGCTTCGAGCTTGTGGCCGAGGTCGTCGAGATTTTGAAAGGACATGGTGGGTTCCGCTGATTTGACGGCGGGAAAAGATACCAATGGAAAAGTGTTGGCAACCCCTGAAAACCGTCTGCGACCGATGCATCGACTGCCGGCCGCAACGGCCGAAAGGCATCTTGCGGAAGCGGTGGCGTGCGTGATCAATGTCGTCGGCGGCGGCAGACCGCAATGGGGGAGACGAGATATGATCGCCAATGTGCTGGTCGGGCTGGTGGCCGTGATCCACCTCTGCATCGTCTATCTGGAGACGGTGCTGTGGGACACGCCGCGCGGCCACATGGTATTCAAGCTGACGCCGGAATTCGCCAGTGCCTCGAAAGTGCTTGCGGCCAATCAGGGACTTTACAACGGTTTTCTCGCAGCTGGGCTGATCTGGGGGCTTTACCTCGGCGAAGCCGGTTTCCAGTTCAAAGTCTTCTTCCTGCTCTGCGTCGCCGTCGCCGGTCTCTACGGCGCGGCGACGGTGGGCCGTAAAATCCTGTTCATCCAGACAGTGCCGGCAATGCTGGCGCTGATTGCGCTGGCGTTGGGCTAGCGCATGATCCCTGAACCGAAACTGGAAAAGGATCATACGCAAAATCAATTGCCACAGCGCCGGGCGCTGCGGCCGATCTCAGCCGCCTGGATAGTTTGGGCCGTAGCCGTTAGGATAGTATCCGCCATCGCCGCCGTTACCGATGAGGAAGGCACTGCCGGTATCAGCGCGTAGCTTTTGGCTGACATCGTCGAGCTGCGCCAGCAACTGCTGATATTGCGTGCTCGGCATCGTTCCATCGCGCGCGGCCCTCTGGGCGGCCCGATCGAGTTGAGCGACCTGCGTGCGCAAGTCACGCGCCTCGCCCGGCTCGAGCTTGTTCGCCCGGATGGCGCCCTGGATACCCGTCTCCACGCTCTGGATCTGATTGATCAAGGCCGTCTCACGCGGGCCGGCGTAAGCGCCAGCAAACGGAACGGCGAGGAGAAGTGTGGCGAGCGTAGCAGTCCTGAGGTTCCTGGGAGCGAAGAAGCGCATGGTTGCGTCTCCTTAACTGGGGAAGGCGATGGTTGGGTTTTCCTGCCTTCCGGCCGCGGGCCGTCAGGTTCCGTCGCGTCGCGATGAGCGGTTCCACCGCCGGCGGTTCTCGGCCCATGACCAAGGCTAAAAGGCGGTGGCGGCAAAGTGTAATTAAAAAAGGGTAATTTCTTCAGCTCTTGCCGCTGCCGCATCAGTGCCCTAGATGCCGCCGACTTGAGCCGGCTCGATCCGGTGCATGTAACGAACCGAAGGTTTGCAGATCACCGCTCGGTCAGCTTCAGCTCGATGCGGCGGTTCTTGTTGCGCGCCTCTTCGGTATCGGCGGGGTCGAGCGGCTGGAATTCGCCGAAGCCGGCCGCGACCAGCCGGTTGGCCGGCACGCCGTTCTCGATCAGGAACTTGACCACCGATGTCGAGCGCGCCGTCGACAATTCCCAATTGTCGCGGTAGCGGCCGGTGCCGGAGAGCGGCTTGTTGTCGGTGTGGCCGTCGACGCGCAGCACCCAGTTGATCTCCGGCGGGATCTCCTTCTGCAATTCGATGATGGCATCGGCGAGCTTCTTCATTTCGACCTTGCCGGCATCGTTGATCACTTCGGAGCCGGTCGGGAAAAGCACTTCCGACTGGAAGACGAAGCGGTCGCCGACGATGCGGATGTTCTCGCGGTCGGCGAGAATTTCACGTAAGCGGCCGAAGAAATCGGAGCGGTAGCGGTTCAGTTCCTGCACGCGTTGCGCCAGCGCGACGTTGAGGCGGCGGCCGAGATCGGCAATCTTGGTGTTGGACTCGCGATCGCGCGTTTCGGACACGTTGAGCGCTTCTTCGAGCGCTCCGATTTGCCTGCGTAGCGCCGCGATCTGCTGGTTGAGGATTTCAACCTGGCTCAGTGCCTGTTGACTGATCTGGCGCTGGCTGTCGAGCTCGCCGGAAAGTGCCGTTGCGCGCTGGTTGGCGGCGTCGCCGGCGCCAGCGCCTTGCGCCAGCAATTGTTCGAGCCGGCTCTTTTCCGCCTCCGATGCAGACAGCGAGGCCTGCAAATTGGCAAGGGTGTCCTCCTTGTCCTGCGTCGTCGAGCGCTCCAGCGCCAGGAGCTGGGTCAACTCATTGATCTGGGAGTTGAGGCGGTTGAGCACCGTGTCCTTGCCGGAGATCTCGCGGCCGAGCAGGAACTGCGCCAGCACGAAAACCGTGAGCAGGAACATGATCGCCAACAGCAGCGTCGACAGCGCATCGACGAAGCCCGGCCAGTAATCGATGCGGCGGTCGGAGCGCCGGCCTCGTGCCAACGCCACGTCAATGCACTCCAGGTTTCTTCAAGGCGTCGGCGATCTTCTCCAGGGTGTTGCGCATCGCCTTCTGCTCGTCGGACTGGGCCTCGACCCAGTCGCGCATGATCTGCTGTTCCGAGCGCATGTTCTTGACCAGGCCAGAAATGCCGTCGGCGAGATTGGCCATGGCGGTGGCGACGCGCGGATTGGCGCCGCCGCCATTCTCCTGCAGGGTGCGCAGCTTTTCCGACAACAGACGGATTTCATCGGAGGGTTCGCTCTTGGCCGCGTCGGCAACGACGATGTCGGAGGACAGGTCGGTGACCGAGGACAGCCAGTTCTCGAGCTCGGTATAGAAGCGCGTCTGGGCGCGGCCGGCCTGCAGGTCGAGGAAGCCGAGCACCAGCGAGCCGGACAGGCCGAACAGAGACGACGAGAAAGCGGTGCCCATGCCGGCCAAAGGGGCGGAAAGCCCCTGCTTCAGGGATTCGAGCACGGCCGCTGCGTCGCCGGTGCCGGGATCGAGCGACTCGATGGTTTCGCGGATCGAGCCGATCGTGTTGAGCAGGCCCCAGAAGGTGCCGAGCAGGCCGAGGAACACCAGCAGCCCGACAAGGTAGCGCGAGGTGTCGCGGCTTTCGTCGAGGCGGGTGGCGATCGAATCCAGCATGGTGCGCATCGAACTGGTCGAGAAGGCAATCGTCGAGGAGCGGCCGATCATCGCCTTCATCGGCGCCAGCAGCACGGGTTCGGTGGTTTCGGAACCGGCGCGGAACGAATTGACCCAGCGCACCTCGCGGAACAACCGGCCGACCTGGACGAAGGCCAGCAGGATGCCGACCGCCAGCACGCCGATGATCAGGCCGTTGAGGCCGGGATTGGTGACGAAGGCGGTCGAGATCTGGCGGGTCAGGATGGCGGCGATAAAGGCCACGATGAACAGAAAGATCACCATGGTCAGCAGAAAGACCTGCGGGCTCGACAATTTGTGCGGGTCGTAGATCAGAACGTCGGAGCGCCTGCCCATGCCGAAGGATCTGAGTAAAGTCATCCGTGCCCCGTTTCCGATGCCATCGCCGCCGATCACATTGTGTTTGCGACTCTAAACGGAATTGTGACGAAATTGAATGGCGCTTGGCAATATTGCCACTGTCCGCGACCGGAGGTCAAAGCCGGTTGATGACCAGGCAGTCGACCATGGCGGCCAGATGCAGGCCGGCGCCGGTGACGACAAAGCCGTGCCACAGCGCATTGTGGAAGCGCAGGCCTTTCCAGGCGAAGAAGATCACGCCACAGGAATAGACGATGCCGCCGGCAACGATGAGGGCGATCGATGTCGCCGGCAGCGTCCGTAGGAGCGGCTCCACCAGAACGATGCCGCTCCAGCCGATGGCGAGATAGAACACGATTGCCAGCCGGTCGAAACGGCCGGGGAGAAAGACCTTGATGGCGATGCCGACCGTCGCGGCGATCCAGACCAGGACGATCATCGAAACAGCCAGCGGCGAGCCGCCGAGCTGGGCAAGGAACGGCGTGTAGGTCGCAGCGATCAGCAGGTAGATCGCCGCATGGTCGAAGCGCCGCAATATCCATTTCGCCGGCGACGATACCGGCCACAGATTATAGGCCAGCGAAACCGACAGCACGGTGAGCAGCGAGACCACATAGAAGGCGGCGGCGACATATTCGCCGGGGCCGGTTCGATAGGCGGCCAGTGCCAGCAACGTCGAGCCGGCAGCGATCGCCAGCACGATGCCCACGGCGTGGACGATACCGTCGGCGATGATCTCGGCGCGCGAGTAATGCCAGCGCCCCATGAAGGGGATGTCGAGCTGGGATAATTCGCTCTGGGATGTGGGCCGGCTGTTCGTCATCGATGATCCTGCGTCGCCTTATCTGGGCGGCCGCGGGACAGTATTTCAAGCTTTGGTTGCGGTTTTGCGACTGCGGCGCTTCAGCGCGGCGCGACTACATCAGCGCGCTGGGAGCGGCTTCTTCACCGTCTTCAACAGCGCGCGTTGCATGAGTTCGTTGCCGGCAACGACCGAACCGGCGGTCAGCATGTCCTGGCCGCCGGCAAAATCGGAGACGAAGCCGCCCGCCTCGCGGATCAGCAACATGCCGGCGGCAATATCCCAGGCCGACAGGCCGATTTCCCAAAAACCGTCCATGCGGCCGGCGGCGACGTAGGCGAGATCGAGCGAGGCGGAGCCGAGGCTGCGCACGCCCGAGACCTCGGCCATGACATTGCGCAACTCGACAAGGAAATTGCCGTGCTGGCCACGCCCGAGATGCGGCACGCCGCAGCCGATCACCGCATCGACCAGCTTGGTGCGGCCGGCGACGCGCAACCGTCGATCGTTCATGAAGGCGCCGCCGCCACGCTCGGCGGTGTAGAGCTCGTCCATCGCCGGATTGTAGATGACGCCGGCGACGATCTGGCCTTGGCGCTCCAGCGCGATCGAGATCGCGAACAGCGGGATGCCGTGCAGGAAATTGGTGGTGCCGTCGAGCGGATCGACGATCCAGCGGTGCTGGCCGTCGTCGCCCTCGATCACGCCGCGTTCCTCCATCAGGAAGGCGTAGCCGGGCCGCGCCTTGGACAGTTCGGCAAAGACGATGTCTTCGGCCTTGCGGTCGGCCTGGCTGACATAGTCGCCCGGCCCCTTCATCGAGACCTGCAGGTTCTGCACTTCGCCGAAGTCGCGCGACAGCGAGCGGCCGGCCTTCATTGCGGCCTGGACCATGACATTGAGGATCGCGGAACGCGCCATTGCTCTTCTTCCTGTCGCTGCGCCTATCTGCTTTGACGCGTGATCCTATCCAAAAAGTCTGCCACTTTTCGGGATCACGCCTTAGTCGGCGCGGCGTACGTAAGTGATTTCGTTGGTATCGACGATGATACGCTCGCCCGAGCCGATGAACGGCGGCACCAGCACACGGATGCCGTTTTCGAGTATCGCCGGCTTGTAGGACGAGGCTGCCGTCTGGCCCCTCACCACCGGGTCGGCCTCGGTGATGGTCAGCGTCACCTGGTCGGGCAGCGAAATGCCGATCGGCCTTTCGTCATAGAGCTGGACCGTCACCATCATGCCGTCCTGCAGGAAGGCGGCGCGATCGCCGACGAACTCCTTTTGCAATTCGAGCTGCTCGTAGCTTTCGGTGTCCATGAACACCAGCGCGTCGCCCTGCTCGTAGAGGAAGGAAAAATCCTTCAGATCGAGCCGGATCTGCTCGACCGTCTCGGCCGAACGGAAGCGCTCGTTGAGCTTGGTGCCGTTGATCAGGTTCTTGAGTTCGACCTGGTTGTAGGCGCCGCCCTTGCCGGGCTTGACGGTGTTGGTCCTGACCGCCACCCAAAGGCCGCCATCATGCTCGATGACGTTGCCGGGACGGATTTCGTTGCCATTGATCTTGGCCATGGTGAGGTGATCCGGAAATGAGATGATCGCCGCAAAGGGCAATTTGGCGCCTCCAAGACCACAAATCGCTAGCAGAGGCAAGGAGCGCCTTCCGATGAAGCGGGAACGAAGCTCGCCCGGCAGCGCGGCGCGGCAGCCTCAGTCCGTCCTGACGATGGCGGTTACGGCCGCGCTCATGGCGTCGGCTACCTCTGTTAAAAGATGCAGGTGCGGCGAACGCAAGACGACAATTCGCAGCGACAGCTCGAGGCCGGGAGCGTCGACCAGGGCAATGCCCTCCGGCAGCTTTTCCTGCAGCAGCCGCTTGGGCAGCAGGCCAAGGCCTTGGCCTCGACGAACCCAGTCGATCTGCAGCGCGCTGTCCTGAATCTCGGCGCCGACCATCAACCTGTGGCCGCCCTCGGCAAGGGCAGCCGCCAGCCGCCGGCGCGCGTCGCAAGGTTCAGGACTGAGAACCCAGGGCATGGTCTTGACGTCGGCTTGCCGGCCGGTGTTTTCGGCGGCGATGATGGCGAGGGGCTCGGTTCCGACAACGCCGTCGCCAGTTTTGGAATTGCCGCCGTCCAGGATGAAGGCGAGGTCGAGCTGTCCGCGCTTGTGCTGGTCGGCCAGCTCAAGGCTCCAACCGCTCTTCAGACGCAGCGAAACCTTCGGAAACCGCGCCACGGCATCAGCAATGGCGGCGGCCACGGCTTTGTCGCAAAGTCCATGGGCGAGGCCGAGCCGCAGCAGACCCTCCGGCTCGTTGCCCCTGGCGAATGATCGCAGCGCGTCGACGGCGGCGAGAATGTCCTTGCCGCGTGCCAGCACCTCTACGCCGGCCGGGGTCAGTCGCGACGGCTTTAGCCGGCGGTCGAGCAATTCCGTGCCGAGCATCTCCTCCAGCCGCTGGATCTGGCGGGTGACGGCCGGCTGCGTCAACGGCAGGCGTCGAGCCACCTTCTGAATCGAACCCTCCTCGGCAAAGAGGGCCAGTGTTTTCAGTTCTTCGAGCACAAGACACCTGAACATGTCAGAGAGGCATAATTATGCTGAACATTATGAATTTGAAATCCGATGGATGGCAAGCGATTTTCCTCCGGCAGGACCAGCAGAGAAGGAACACGATGAAAGCGATCGAATTGCAGAGCCCGGGCGGCCTCGAGAATCTCAGAATGGTCGAGCGGCCGATGCCTGAACCAGGGCGCCAAGAGATGATTGTGAAGGTGAAGGCGACGGCGCTGAACTACCGCGATGCCGAGATCGTCCGCGGCAGCTATCACACGAAGTTTGCATTGCCGCTGGTGCCGCTGTCGGACGGCGTCGGCGAAGTCGTAGCCGTCGGCGCCGAGGTCAGCAGGTTCCAGATCGGCGACCGGGTCTGCGGCACGTTCTGGCAGCGCTGGGTCGGCGGCAGTTTCGCGATGGCCGAGCCCTCCTATCAACGTGGCGGCCCGATCGACGGGCTGCTCAGCGAATTTGCTCGGCTCGATGAACAGGCGGCGGTGCTGGCGCCGGCCAATCTGAGCGACTTCGAGGCGGCGACGCTGCCCTGCGCCGGCGTGACGGCATGGCACGCGCTGTTTACAGAGGGCAGCGTCAAGCCCGGCGACACCGTACTTTGTCTCGGCACCGGCGGCGTTTCCTTGTTTGCGATGCAATTCGCCGCCGCTGCCGGGGCGCGCGTCATCGTGACGTCGAGCAGCGACGAGAAACTTGCACGGGCAAAGCAACTGGGCGCGCATGATGCCGTGAACTATCGCAGCGTCCCCGACTGGGCATCGGCCGTGTTGGGATTGACGGATGGGCGCGGCGCCGACCATATCATCGAGGTTGGCGGACCGCAGAGTTTTACACAATCGCTGAGGGCAGCGGCGCGCGGCGCCCAGATCAACGTCATCGGCTATCTCGGCGGCAGTGACGGCGCCATCAACCCGCTCGACATCTTCCGCCGGCAGGTCAGGGCGCGAGGCATACCGGTGGGCTCACGCGAATCCTTCGAGGCGATGAACCGCGCCATTGTCGTCAACCGATTGAGACCGGTGATCGACCGGGTCGTACCGTGGACCCAGGCCGCCGAAGCCTTTCGGTACCTTGAACACGGCTCGCCCTTCGGCAAGGTCGTGCTCGATCATACGCAATGAGCCTCGCGCTTGCGAGTCCGGGTGCAATGAGTCGCGAGATCACAGTCAGGGCAGGCGATTGGCCCGTTGCAGCGCCTGCTGCGTCTGCTCGTCGGTCAGGCCCTGCAGGAAATCGTCCATCTCTTGGTCGATGAGCCCAGCGCGGCGGGCGACAACATACCAGGCGCCGGCGAGGATCAGATCCGGATCGGTGCCGATGCCGTTCATGTAGAGCTTGGCGAGACGGTTCTGGGCGGCGACGTTGCCGCCTTCTGCGGCCTGCTTCATCCAGTTAAAGCCCGATTTCAGGTCGCGGGCGCCGCCGCGCCCCTCGATCATCCAGGTGGCGAGATCGATCTGCGCCGTGTCGTAGTTCTGCCGCGCAGCCTGTGCCAGCAGGCCGCGGGCGCGGACATCGTCGCGCGGCTTGCCGCCGGCGCCATTGGCGTAGACCTGTGCCATCGCATATTGTGCGTCGGCAAGCCCGGTCGCGGCGGCGCGCTCGTAATAGGATACGGCTTTGGCAATACCGGCATCGCCGGGCTCCTGTTCGACCATCATCTGGGCAAAATTAAACTGCGCCAGGCGGTTGCCGGCTTCGGCGGCGGCCTGCATCAGCGCATAGGCCTCCTTCTCGTCCTTTTTGACGTAGCGGCCATCGAGCAGCATCAGCGCATACTGGAATTGCGATTCCGGGATGCCCTGCTCGGCGGCAAGCGCATACCACTTCGCCGCCCCTGCCGCGTCGACCGGCACGCCGAGGCCGCGCGACAATATCTCGGCCACCAGCGTCTGTGCCGCCGGATCGCCGTTTTGAGCACGGGAAATCGCAAGGTTGTAGGCCGTCTTGTAGAGGCCGCGCTGAAAGGCGCCGTAGGCGGCGTCGGACGGTTTTGCGCCGAAGCGGTCGGGGTTGATGGTATCGGCCGACGGCAAAGGGGCCGTGGTGGCGGGCTGCGGCAATGGTGGGAGAAACGGCTTGTCGGCAGGCTCGCCGGAATCCGGCCTCGGCTGCGGCAGCGGAACGGGTTCCGCCGCTATCGCCTGGGTTACGGCCGTTGCGAGAAAAGCGCTGAAAAGGATCGTCCGAGAGAGCACGTCAGTCCTCGAAGCGCGGTGCGGTTTCGTCGAGCAGCGCGTTGGCGGTGGCAACCGCCGTCTTCGGATCGACGTCGCCGGCGAAAACCGCGCTGGAAAGCGCCACGAATTCGGCACCGGTGGCGGCGACAGCTTCCACCGAGGCAAGATCGGATCCGGCCATGACGATACAAGGGATCTGGATCACGTCCGCCCACCATTGCCCGAGCGACAGGTTGCGGGGATGCGGCTCCGGCTTGTTGTCGTAGCCGAAGCGACCGAAGAAAATATAATCGGGCCTGACCTCGCCAAGTTCCAGCGCGTCGTCGCGGGTCTTGGCGCCGCCGGTGCCGACCATCATCCTGGCCTGGAAGTGTTCGATCGTTTCGGCGAGCTCGTCCTTGCCGACCTCGACATGGATGCCGTCGGCCTGGACGCGGCCGGCGATGCGGGTGTCGCCAGCAATGATGACGGCAATGCCGGCCGCTTGCGCCACCGGCACGATCTGCTCGGCAAAGGCCTGGAAGGCGGCCTCGTCCATGCCGTTTTCCGGCAGGATCAGCGAGGCGACGTCACCGCCGTCGAAGGCTGCGGCGATGCGCTCGGCCGGCACGTTCGGCGGCGCGATCAACACGATACGGCAGCGGTTGGGGGGCGTTGCGTCATTCATTGGTGTTCGGTCCCGGTTATCGCCTATGCCGGGCGAAGATGGTTGCATTGCGGCATAGAGCAAAGTGCGGGGATTGAACAGGCGGCAGGGGGATCACGATTGCCGGCTAGATCTATCGGGGCTCGGCGCATGACTACCGTTGGCCGAAATTCTCCTCGCCTGGTCGCTTGCGGGCTCTACGCAGGCACTTTCGATTTCCAAAGCGACCAGCCGAGGTTCATGCCGGCGGCGGCGACCAGGATGGCGGCGGCGCCGGCGATCTGCGCCGGATGCAGCCGGTGGCCGAAGGCGACGACGTCGACGAGGATGGCGACGACTGGATAGATGAAGGACAGCGACCCCTGCAGATGCGTCGGCAGTTTCTGGATGGCGCCGTACATGAGGATGTACATCAGGCCGGTATGGACGATGCCGAGCGTCGCCAGCATGACCCAGCTCCGCGCATCGGCGGGAAGGTGGGTGAGATTGGCGAAAGGTGCCAGCATGAGAACGCCGACGCAGACCTGGATCAGGGCGATCAGGTGCGGCGGCGTGCCTTTGAGCTTCTTGGTGACGATAGCCGCAACGGCCCAGAAGAAAGCCGCGGCCAGCGCCATCGCAATGCCGGTAAAGTAATCCGTACCATGATCGCCTGCATCGGGCGCGGCCTGCACGATCAGCAGCATGCCGGCGAAGGCGATGCCGAGCCAGGTCAGCTTGGTCACCGTCAGCCGTTCGGAGAAGAAGAGCGCGCCAAAACCGACCAGCATGAAGGGTTGCGTATTGTAGACAGCCGTGGCGATCGAGATCGACGCGCGGGAAAACGCGCTGAACAGCAGCAGCCAGTTGATAACGATGGCAGCACCGCCGAGAGCCGCGATCGCGACAATGCGAAGCGACAGCCTGCCGCGCAGCAGTCCCAGCGCCGTGCAGATAACCAGCAGCGTTACCGCACCGAAGGCGCAGCGCCAGAACACCACGTCCATGATGGGTTGGCCGGACAGGACGACGAACCAGCCGATCGAGCCGAGGATCGCCATCGCCGCAGTCATTTCGATCGTGCCGCGTACCGTGTTGTCCATGGATGCTCCCGAAACCCGTTGAGATTCTATAATCCCACGGCAGATATGGGCCTTTCCATGACTTGTAGCTGGTGATATGCAGAACGAACCTAATTTAATTAGGTAAACATCGGCTTTTTCTTGGAATTGTAAAATGCTGGACGAGCTCGATAGAAAGCTCCTCGATATCCTGGTCAGGGATTCACGGACCTCGCTGAAGGAACTGGCGCTGCAGGTCGGGTTGTCGTCGCCAAGCGTTTCGGAGCGGCTTCGGCGGCTTGAGGATCGCGGCGTCATTCGCGCATTCACCATCGACATCGATCCGCAGGCGCTCGGCTACGCCTTGCAGGCCATCGTTCGCATCCGGCCGTTGCCCGGTAAGCTGCACATCGTCCAGAAGCTGATCGAGGAAATCCCGGAATTCGGCGAATGCGACAAGGTGACGGGCGATGACTGCTTCGTCGCCCGGCTGTTCGTCCGCTCGATCGGCGAGCTCGACGGCATTCTCGACCGCATCGCCGACAAGGCCGAAACCAGCACCGCCATCATCAAGGCGCAGCCGATCCGGAGACGCCCGCCGCCGCTCGACATGCCAAATATGTGACGGGCTCCGGTGGCGTGGCCCACGTATTTGCGGTCGCGGTCTGGCCATTTCTGGTCTATTCCAGAGTTCAACTTTCCCTCCAGCCTCCTTTCCCCATGTCAGGCCTGCTCATCGATCCCTGGTTCTATGCCGCGGCCATGCCGGCCGTCATCCTCGTCGGCCTGTCGAAAGGCGGCTTCGGCGGCGCCGTCGGCTTTGTCGGCGTGCCATTGATGGCGCTGACCATGCCGCCGGTTCAGGCTGCCGCAATTCTTCTGCCAATTCTGTGCCTGATGGACATTGTCTCGGTGTGGACATGGTGGGGTATCTTCGACCGCAAGATGCTGGCCGACATGATGCCGGGTGCCGTGATCGGCATTGCCCTTGGCTGGCTGACGGCGGCACTTGTAACCGAAGAGATGGTCCGGCTGATCGTCGGCGCGGTCGCCCTGATCTTCGTGCTGCGCTGGCTCTATTTGCAACTCCGCCACGGTGCCGGCCACGCGGCGGAGCCCAACCGCGTTGCCGCCGGCTTCTGGGGTACCGTTGCCGGGTTCACCAGCTTCGTCGCCCATGTCGGCGGCCCGCCTTTTCAGGTCTATGCGTTGCCGATCAGGCTGGATCCGAAGGTGCTGTCCGGCACCGCGGCGATCTTCTTCGCCGTCACCAATGCACTGAAGCTCATCCCCTATTTCGCGCTCGGCCAGTTCGACACCACCAATTTGACCGCGTCGGCGGTGCTGATGCCGCTGGCGCCGCTGTCGACAATCGCCGGCGCCTGGCTGGTGCGGCGGATGCGGCCGGAGCTGTTCTATCCCTTCACCTATGCGACCGTGGCGGTCGTCGCGGTCAAGCTTCTGTGGGACGGCATCGCCGGCCTTCTGTAAGACGGCGGCCCCAGGCGGCCGCCGCCGGATTCCTTAAACCTCAGGCGGCACTCGGCAGCAGCGGCCGCGTCCTGCCAAGCGCGAGAGCAGCGCCGGTTGCCAGCACGAACGCCATGCAGCCAAGAATGGTGATGTCGTGCAGTGTCGGCTTCAGCACCATGTCCGCGATGATCATCAGCATCACCGAATAGTCGAAGCGCGCGGCATTGAGGACGCGCTGGCCCTGGGCAAGCACCGCCGGCGTCACGCCATCCTTGGCGATCATGCCTGCCATGCGGTCGGCAGTCGGCTTGAAGACGAACATGCCGATGCAGAAGGTCGTCGCATAACCGGCAAGGCCGATCAGCACCCACAAATCGGAAAAGCCGACCCAGAAGCCGCACATGATGAGGCCGAAGAGCAATGTCAGCATCGATATCGGCGCGAAGAACCGGTTACCGAGCTCGCCAGTGGCGCGCATCGCCTGCAACATGCCTTCGACGTTTCCAGCGCGGTCGGCGCGTACCGCAAGCAGCATCAGGGTGAAGCCGCCGCCGACCCAGAGGATCGCCGAGACGATGTGCAGAAATTTAACGGCCGAGTACCAGTCCATTGTTCGCTCCTTGAGAAATTTTCATGATTGCCGGAGCGCAATTTTGCTCCGCCTCGTTGCGAGGAGCGGGCGTTTAGCGCGGCGCCTGTTTCGGAACGATGTCGCGCGGCGAGCGGATCTGTTTCGGTATGTCGGTCACGATCTGGAGGAACCGTGGCGCAAGCGCGTCGCCCCCACTTTCCAGCCGGTGGTGAGAGCGGCGGCTTAGCCGGCCATCTGTGCTGTTACGGCACAGATGCTGGGCGCTTGATCGAAAAATATGCCCTGCGTTAAGGCTTTGTTAAGCTTTACAGGCGTTTACTATGTCCATCCAGTGATCTGGATTCTTACCGAGTGGTTGGAGCCACTTTGTTTGACGCCTCCCTGTTAAACTCCTGAGAGCCGCCTTATCCGCGGCTCTTTTTTTGTTCGCCGGCATGGAGCCCCTTGGGCCAAATGCGGCCGTTAACCGTTTGTTAAACATGTGCTTGCCTTCGCCGGCAGCGAAGCGCATTTTCAAGCTTCAGTCGTTTAGGCTGCCGGATATGGCGGCCAAGAGCCGAATCGGCCGGCTGTCAGGCAAGTGCAGGGGCGCAGCGATGAACGAGCCTTCGAAGGCGAGCGCGAACACCATCAAGCTGGCGGAGCGCCGGGTTTTCTCCCAATCCTTCAAGCCGCTCTATCAGGAAGGCATGGGCTTGGTCGAGCAGGCGGCCGAATATCTCGACGGCAAGGGCCGCGCCGAGGCCAAGAAGCTGTCGAGGCTGGCGGCGACGCTTTATGCGGCCGAGTCGATGCGGCTGACCACCAGGCTGATGCAGGTCGCCTCGTGGCTGCTTTTGCAGCGGGCGGCGAATTCCGGCGAGATGACCCGCGATCAGGTGGCTTCCGAAAAATCCAAGGTGCGTCTCGACACCGCCTCCGCGCATGACGAGGCGCCCGGCTGGGCCGAGCTGCCGACGGATTTCGTCGACCTCGTCAACCGCTCGCTGCGCCTGCAGGCGCTGGTGCGCCGCATGGACGAGGAGATCTATGGCGGCCTCGCCGAGGTGCCTCAGTCGAGCCGTCGCCTCAATCCGGTCTCCGACCAGATCACGTTGCTCAACACGGCTTTCGCCCGCGGCTGAGAGACCGTTTGGAAACTCTACTCCAGCGGCCATCTGGCGGCGTTTTCTCCGCTTACCTGCAGCGCCGCGTCCTTTTGGACGCGCAAAGGACGCTGCAGCACTTTGATTGCGCATGATCCCCTCGGGATCACGCGTGGGCTCACGGACCCAAGTGTCCGCTGCGCTCCGGTTCTCGAAACCACCACCATATGACTCGCCGGAGCGACCTTTCGAAACGGTCTCAGAGGCTTTGTGGACATCACGAGCCCCGTTTCTGGTTTGTTCACATTTCGCTGGCATCGCTGCCCGCCGAAGGTAGAATTGGCGGATGGGGGAAGCGATTCGCATCATCGGCATCGATCCGGGGCTTAGGCGCACCGGCTGGGGCATCGTCGAAAGCCTTGGCAATTCGCTGCGCTTCGTCGCTTCCGGCACAGTACGGTCCGACGACAAGGCGGCGCTGGCGGTGCGTCTTTGCCAATTGCATGACGGGCTTGCCGAGATCCTGCATGCCACGATGCCGCACGAGGCGGCGGTGGAGCAGACCTTCGTCAACAAGGATGCCGCGGCGACGCTGAAACTCGGCCAGGCACGCGGCATCGCCATGCTGGTGCCGGCGCGCGCCGGCCTTGCCGTTGCCGAATATGCGCCCAACGCCGTCAAGAAGGCGGTGATCGGTGTCGGCCATGGCGACAAGAAGCAGATCCATATGATGGTCAAGGTGCTGATGCCGAAGGCGACTTTCGACACCGACGACGCCGCCGATGCGCTGGCCATCGCCATCTGTCACGCGCATCACAGGCAGAGCATCGCCTACAGGATGGCGATGCTGGCCGAATAAGTTTGTTCTTGACTTGTTCTCCAGTGAACAATAAGTAATACCAACGAGGTATTACCATGCGCGTTACCACCAAGGGCCAAGTGACCATCCCGAAGGAAATACGGGATCATCTGGGTATCGGCCCGGGCTCGGAGGTGGAGTTCGTCCCCACCGAGGACGGTGCTCGTGTCATTGCGGTCGACGAAAACATGTCGAAGGAGGAAGCCTCGCGCAGATTCAGCCAGATGCTCGGCCGTATGGCTGGTACGCTGGATCTGGGGGGCATGACGGCGGACGAATATGTGGAATGGCTGAGGGGCCCGCGTGAAGACCTCGACATTGATTGACACAAACGTCCTGATCGACGTTTGGGGTCCTGCCGGACGGGAGACGAAATGGTCGGCATCAGCAATTACCGCATGCCGGCGCGACGGCGCACTCGTAATCAATGCAATCGTCTGGTCCGAACTCGCGCCGTTGATCGCGACCGAACAGGCCCTTCGCCAAGCAGTCGACATGCTCAAGATGGATCGCGAATTCCTGCCGTGGGAAGCGGCCTTCCTTGCTGGTGTCACGCACTCCCGCTATCGCCGCGCCGGCGGCCTCCGCGAACGAACGCTGCCGGATTTCTTTATTGGAGCCCATGCGGTTGTCGCTGGGCATCGCCTGCTGACGCGCGATGCCGCGCGCTATCGCAGCTATTTCCCGGACCTCGATATCATCTCTCCGGAAACCCACCCGGCATGATCGGCAAGCTCAAATGATCGGCAAGCTAAAAGGCACGCTGGACGAGATCGACGAGGATTTCTGCATCGTCGATGTGCATGGCGTCGGCTATGTCGCCTATTGCTCGGCGCGCACGCTTGCCGCATTGCCGCCGCCCGGCGAGGCGGTGATATTGTTCATCGAGACCTATGTGCGCGAGGATATGCTGCGGCTCTATGGGTTCCAGTCGGTGCTGGAGCGCGAATGGTTCCGGTTGTTGATGAACAATGTGCAGGGCGTCGGCGCCAAGGTGGCGCTGGCAATCCTGTCGACGCTGGCGCCGGCCGACCTCGCCAATGCGATTGCGTTGCGCGATATCGCCATGGTCAGCCGCGCGCCGGGCGTCGGCAAGAAGGTGGCGGAGCGCATCGTCACCGAGTTGAAGAACAAGGCGCCGGCCTATGCAGGTGCTGCCTCCGGCACCATCGGCCTGAAGCAGGAGCTCGGCGAAGGCGTTGCTTCGGCGCCGATCACCGACGCAGTCTCGGCGCTGGTCAATCTCGGCTATTCTCGCGACACTGCCGCCAACGCAGTGGCGGCGGCGTTGAAGACGGCCGGCGAGGAAGCGGACGCGTCGAAGCTGATCCGCTTCGGGCTGAAGGAGCTGGCACGGTGAGATGTTGCCCGACAAATAAATTCCGACTAGGAACAAGAGCATGGTCGGATATGCGGGCTTGACCTCCAGGGGGCAGCTTACGATTCCAAAGAAAGTCCGGAACGAGTTGTCGCTCAAGTCAGGCGATACTGTTGCCTGGACGGTCGTGGATGGTCTCCTGATAGGAACGCCGCGCAATCTCGAATTTGCCGACCTCGCTGGATTTCTGGGTGATCCACCTAACGGGCCCGCTACGCTGGAACAGATCGACGCGGTGGTAAGGGATGCAGTGGGCCGCCAGGTTGTTGGCGAGCAGCAAGACGCCGAACGAGAGGGTGCCGGGTGACGTTAATCCGTGTCGATACGAACTTTTTCCTTCGAGCGGTATGCGCATGAGCCTTTCGCCACGCCTCATTGCTCCCGACAAACGCGGCGAGGACGCCGAGCAGACCTTGCGGCCCCAGACGCTCGGCGACTTCGTCGGCCAGGCGGCGGTGCGGGCCAATCTCAAAGTGTTCATCGAGGCCGCCAAGGGCCGCAGCGAAGCGCTCGATCATGTGCTGTTCGTCGGCCCGCCCGGCCTCGGCAAGACGACGCTGGCGCAGATCATGGCGCGCGAGCTCGGCGTCAATTTCCGCTCGACCTCGGGTCCGGTCATCGCCAAGGCCGGGGATCTCGCGGCGCTGCTCACCAACCTCGAAGACCGCGACGTGCTGTTCATCGACGAGATCCACCGGCTCAACCCGGCGGTCGAGGAAATCCTCTATCCGGCGATGGAGGATTTCCAGCTCGACCTGATCATCGGCGAGGGGCCTGCGGCGCGCTCGGTCAAGATCGACCTGGCCCGCTTCACGCTAGTCGCCGCCACCACCCGGCTCGGCCTGTTGACCAACCCGCTGCGCGACCGCTTCGGCATTCCGGTGCGGCTCAATTTCTATTCCGTCGAGGAACTCGAGCAGATCGTGCGGCGCGGCGCCCGCATCCTTGCCATGCCGCTCGGTGACGACGGTGCTTTGGAGATCGCCCGGCGGGCGCGCGGCACGCCGCGCATCGCGGGCCGGCTGTTGCGCCGGGTGCGCGACTTCGCCAGCGTTGCGGGCGACGGCCATGTCGACCGCAAGATCGCCGACGAGGCGCTGACGCGGCTGGAGGTCGACGGGCTCGGCCTCGACGCGCTCGACCGCCGCTATTTGTCGATGATCGCCCGGAATTTCGGCGGCGGGCCGGTCGGCATCGAAACCATCGCCGCTGGGCTTTCCGAGCCGCGCGATGCCATCGAGGACATCATCGAACCCTTTCTGATCCAGCAAGGCTTTATCATGCGCACTCCGCGCGGCCGCGTGCTGGCGGCCAATGCCTGGCGGCATCTCGGCCTCGACGCGCCGAAGGACCTGGCGCAGCAGCAGATCAGCCTATTCCAGGAAGAGCCGTAAGTTCCGCTGCTTATGGCTTCGGTGCTGGCAGTTCCCGGCCCCGCCCTCCAGGTCTTGATCATCGCCGGTCTATGCGCAAAACAGGTGTTGCTTAAAACAGGGCCCGTCGGGCCAAAAGGACAGCAATGGACGATCACCGTGAATCGGCATTGTCCGCCGGGCTTTCCGGCGCGCTGACGGAATTCGGCCATCGATTGATGGCGCGGGTCTATTATGCAGACACCGATTTTTCCGGCGTCGTCTACCACGCGCGCTATCTCGAGTTCTTCGAGCGCGGCCGTTCCGATTATCTGCGCTTGGCCGGCGTCCACCACACCGAGCTTGCCGAGGGCAAACATGGCGAGAAAATAGTCTGGGTGGTGCGGCGCATGGAAATCGATTTCCGCGGTTCGGCCCGCATGGACGACATCCTGACCATCGATACGCGCACCGACGAGATTTCCGGTGCGCGGATCGTCATGGCGCAGCAATTGAAGCGCGGCAGCGAAGTGCTGGTCGAGGCGCGGGTCGAAGCGGCGATCGTCGGCGACAACGGACGGCCGCGGCGCTTTCCCAAGGACTGGATCGCAGCTTTCATGCCAAGAACGCGCAAATAAAGATTCAGAGGCGGACGATCCCGGAACTTCCGGTCCACGCCAGAATCGCCGGGCGACCTATCAGGGCGCCGCAATGCGCCGCGCTGTACGTCCTAACCCATCCTTAACCATAACGGTCCATGAAGGGATTGGTTAAGATTGGAAGAATCCAAGCGCCTTCCTTTCACCAATATTTGCCCCGAAAAGGCCGCCAATGGTGCATTTGGGGTTATTCCGCCAGCTTAACGCGAACGGACCACAAGGGATGCCCATGGGCCAGCCGCCAGCCACGCCCGGAAAATCTTTAAGGACGTAACATGGAAAACATCGCTCTCGCCGAACCGGGCGCGCATTTATCGATTTGGGCCTTGTTCATGCAGGCCGGTTGGGTGGTCAAGCTGGTCATGATCGGGCTGCTCTGCGCCTCGATCTGGACCTGGGCGATCATCGTCGACAAGCTCGTCGCCTATGCCCGCATGCGGCTGGCGCTCAATCGCTTCGAACAGGTGTTCTGGTCGGGACAGTCGCTGGAAGAACTTTACCGCACGCTCGCCGACCGCAAGACGACCGGCATGAGCGCGATCTTCGTCGCCGCCATGCGCGAATGGAAGAAGAGCTTCGAGAAGGGCGCGAAATCGCCGCTCGGCCTGCAGACCCGCATCGACAAGGCCATGGATCTGGCGCTGACCCGCGAGATGGAAAAGCTGGAAGGGCGGCTCGGCTTTCTCGCCACCACCGGCTCGGCGGCGCCCTTTATCGGCCTGTTCGGCACGGTTATCGGCATCATGACCTCGTTCCAGGCGATCGCCGCGTCGAAGAACACCAGCCTGTCGGTGGTCGCGCCCGGCATCGCCGAGGCGCTGCTGGCGACGGCCATCGGCCTGCTCGCCGCCATCCCTGCCGTCATCGCCTACAACAAGCTGTCGTCCGACGCGAGCAAGATCGCGGTGCGCATGGAAGGGTTCGCGGATGAGTTCTCCGCCATACTCTCGCGCCAAATCGATGAAAAAGTCGTGCAGAAGGCCTGAGGAACGATCATGGGAATGTCCGTAAGCGCAGGTGGCGGAGGACGCGGCGGGCGCGGCCACAGGCGGCGCGGCCGCCATCACGCCCTGATATCGGAGATCAACGTCACGCCGATGGTCGACGTGATGCTGGTGCTGCTGATCATCTTCATGGTCGCGGCGCCGTTGCTGACGGTCGGCGTTCCGGTCGATCTGCCGGAAACTCAGGCCAAGCCGATTGCGGCCGACACGCAACCGATTACCCTATCAATCAATGCCGCCGGCCAGATTTTCATTCAGGAAACCGAGATCCCGATCGAGGAACTGGTGGCAAAGCTGCAGGCGATTTCGAAGACCGGCTATGACGAGCGCATTTTCGTTCGCGCCGACAAGGCAACCAATTATGGAGCGGCTCTGAAGGTCATGGGCTATGTCCAAGCCGCTGGCTACAAGAACATGAGTCTCCTGTCACTGCAGGAACAGGATCAGTAGACAAGAACATGCGGACCGGCCTCACCACATCGGTGATCTTGCATACGGTGGCGCTGGCCTTCGGCCTGTTCACGTTGTCCTCGCCGCCCGCGATGCCCGCGTCTGATGCGGAATCGGTGTCGGTCGAGATCGTGCCGATGGAAGCGACGGCACAGATCCTGCAAGGCGACAAGAAGGCTGTGATGCACGACAAGCCGGCGCCGGTGCCGACGCAGCGTCCCGACATCGTTCCCGACGCCCAGAAAGTCGGCGATAACAGCGTCGACACCGACAAGCCGCCGACACCTGAGCCCAAGCCCCAGCCAGTCGACATGACGGCGGCCCCGCCACCCGCGCCGACGCCGGTCGAAAAGCCCAAGCCCGAGGACGTGCCGAAGCCGAAGGAAGAGCCGAAGCCAATTCCCGCTACGGAGGTAGCGCCGGTGCCGCAGCCGAAGGAAGAGGTCAAGCCAGAACCGGTCAAGCAGACCGAGCCCAAGCCGACGCCGGCCAAGGAGCCGACGCCCACGCCGCCGCAGGACAAGACCGCCGCGATCGATCCACAGCCCGAGGTCAAGCCGGACGCCGTCGCCGAGGCGATTGCCAAGGAACCGCCAACCGAGGAGGCGCAGCTTCCCGACTCGGCCCCCGCGCCTGAGGCTCGGCCGAAGCCGCAGCCGGTCCAGGCCGAAAGCGCCAAGGCGCCGGAGCGCAAGGATGCCGACAAGCCGGTCAAGGAAGCCTCATCCAAGCCGAAATCGGACGACAAGCAATTCAACGCCGATGAGATTTCGGCTCTGCTCGACAAGCGGAAGCCGGCCGGTGGCGGCGCCAAGCGCTCGACCCAACAGTCTTCGCTCGGCGGCGACAAGGATCAGGGCCAGAAGCTCTCCAAATCGGAGATGGGAACCCTGGAAAATCAGCTTCAAGGATGCTGGACCCTGCCAGTCGGAGTGGAAGGCGCGGAGGATCTCGTCGCCGTGGTCCGCTTCAATCTTGACGCGTCGGGCAAGCTGGATGGCCGGCCTACTGTCGAAAAGTCGAGCGGAAACCGCCCGTTTGACGAAAGTGCCGTTCGCGCGGTTCAGAAATGCGACATGGCTGGCTTGCAGGTTCCCGCAGGCAAGCAGGACATCTGGTCCGACATCCAGGTCACTTTCGATCCGAGGGAGATGCTGGGCCTCTAGGCCGGCGCCCCCATAGAATCCTTGAAGAGAAGCGAGAAGACATGAAATCCATTCTCAAGCCGCTCCTGGCGATCGCAGCGATGGCGCTGGGCATGACCGTTGCTGCCACCCTGCCGGCGCGGGCGCTCGTTGAGCTCAACGTCAACAAGGGCAATGTCGAGCCGTTGCCGATCGCCATCACCGATTTCCAGGGCGGCGATGCGCTCGGCGCCGAGATTTCCGACATCGTCAGTGCCGACCTGAAACGCTCCGGCCTGTTCGCGCCGATCGACAAAAGCGCCTTCATCGAAAAGATCTCGAACCCGGATGCCACGCCGCGCTTCGAGGACTGGAAGGTGATCAATGCGCAGGCGCTGGTCACCGGCAGTGTCGGCAAGGAGGCTGACGGCCGTGTCCGCGCCCAGTACCGGCTGTGGGACACCTTTGCCGGCCAGCAGATGTCGGGCGAACAGTTCTTCGCCAACGACGCCAATACCAGGCGCGTCGCCCACATCATCGCCGACGCCATCTACGAACGGCTGACCGGCGAGAAGGGCTATTTCGACACGCGCGTCGTCTTCATCGACGAGTCCGGTGCCAAGAATGCGCGCAAGAAGCGGCTTGCCATCATGGACCAGGACGGCGCCAACGTCCGCTATCTCTCGAACGGCAAGTCGATCGTGCTGACGCCGCGCTTCTCGCCGAACCGGCAGGAAATCACCTATATGTCCTACGAGAGCGGTCAGCCGCGGGTGTACCTGCTGCAGATCGAGACGGGGCAGCGCGAGCTGGTCGGCAATTTCCCCGGCATGACGTTTGCGCCGCGCTTTTCGCCGGACGGCCAGAAAGTAATCATGAGCCTTCTGCGCGACGACGGAAATTCCAACATCTTCGCCATGGACCTGAGAAGCCGCTCGACGACCAGGCTTACCAACTCGACCGCCATCGATACGTCGCCATCCTACTCGCCCGACGGCAGCAAGGTGGTGTTCACCTCGGACCGCGGCGGCCGGGCGCAGATCTATGTGATGGGCGCCGACGGCTCGGGCCAGACCCGCATCTCGTTCGGCGACGGCGTCTATTCGACGCCGGTGTGGTCGCCGCGCGGCGATCTCATCGCCTTCACCAAGCAGACCGGCGGCGAATTCCAGATCGGCGTCATGCGCACCGACGGTTCGGGTGAGCGCATCCTGTCCACCGGCTTTCAGCAGGAAGGGCCGACCTGGGCACCCAACGGCCGGGTGCTGATGTTCTTCCGCGATTCCAATGGCGGACCAAAACTTGTGTCGGTCGACCTCACCGGCCGCAACGAACAGTCGATCCCGACAGCGAACTTCGCCTCGGATCCGGCCTGGTCGCCGCTGCTCGAATAGAGGAACTGAGGAATTGACGAACTGACGAGTTGAAGAACTGAAGAATGGAGAAGCCAGGGGCCTACATCGAGCACGCGAGGGATTTGGAAGTCTATAAGCGCGCCTATGCGGTTTCCCTTGGGGTACACAGAGCCACGCTTGCTTTTCCGAAAATGGAGCAATACGCGCTCGCCGATCAACTACGTCGTTCCAGCAAGGCGATCTGCGCCAATTTGGCTGAGGGTTTTGCCAAACAGACCCGCTCCAAGCCCGGATCCGCCGCTCGCTGGTGCTGTTGGCCGATCACGAACTGAACGCATCGACCTTCGCCGCGCGGGTCGCCGCGTCCACCGGTGCACCTGTTTCGGCCTGCTTGCTTGCTGGCCTCGCCACGCTCTCCGGTCCGCGCCATGGCGGCGCCGCGGAGGCGGTCATGATGCTGGCGGAGGATGCGCAGAGATTGGGGCCGGATGCGGCTGTCGGACGCTGGCTCGGTCACGACAGGCCACTGCCCGGATTTGGCCATCCGCTTTATCCCGACGGCGATCCGCGTGCGGAACCGTTGCTGGCCGCGATCGATGTCGATGATGGGCTGTTACGGCTTTGCGATGCGGCCTTTGCGGCAACGGGCATGCGCCCGAACGTCGATTTCGCCTTGGCCGCGCTGACGCGCAGCCTCCGTTTGCCGTCCGATGCGCCGTTTCGCTTGTTTGCGCTCGGCCGCAGCATCGGCTGGGCCGCGCATGCCGTGGAGCAGGTGACAAGCAGCGGCCTGATCAGACCACGCGCCCGCTACCAGGGACCGCTGCCGGAGTTCCATTAGCTGGCGACGCAATCGCGGGCCCTTTTTTGGGTGCTGGCGGATTAAGCTTTAGATGGAATGGTCATCCGGCTCATGAAAAGTCGGAGAGCCCGCTGCGCGGCCAGGGCTGGCGGCTCGGACGGATGCCATTCCCGGAAATGACCATCGATCGCCATGCGTGCCAACCCATAAACGAGTGCACGCGCGGCAAGCACAAGATGATCAAAGTCGGTGCCGGGAGCAAGCCGACCCTGTTGTTGCGCTTGCGTCAGCAAGTCGATCATCGTCCGCCGAATAGCCTCATTCTGATCACGAAGGCTGTCCGACCCTTCAAAATCAATCAGGGTTCGGGAACTGATGATCTGGAAATGCGTGGGGTTGCTAATTGCCCATTCCAGATAGCCTTGTCCGATTGCTTCGAAGGCCTCAATGGGATCTGCGCTGTCGATTTTCGACCGCGCCTTGGCAACGGCCTTTGTCAGCCGATCCATGGCCTGTTCGGCGACCGCGGTGAGCAGCGCTGTTTTCGATCGAAAATGCCGGAATGGCGCGCCGGGCGAAACGCCGGCACGTTTTGCGGCCTCGCGTACGGACACATGCTCGGCTCCCCGCTCCTCGATGATCTCCACGGTTGCCGTGATCAAGGCCTCGACGAGATTGCCGTGATGGTATCGCTTGGCATCTCCGGCTTCGTCGGAATCAGTTGTCTTGGTCATCTCAGTCAAATAGCACGAGAGCGGAATGTAATCACTGATTATTTCCCTTGTGTTCGAGCGCTGCGTATGTAATCAATGTTTACATCGCAACGGAGGTTACCATGTTTCGCATCACCGCAACGACTGCCCTCGCTTTCTCCTTATTGTCGCTCGTATCTGCCGAGGCCGAGGATCGGCCCACCCTGGAAGTCGTCTGGCCGACGGCAGGTTCAGTTGTCGAACTGGGCAATTCTCCTGAGAAGGCGATAGGCGTTGTCGTCAGGAGCAACTTCAGGCTGCTCACTGCGGGTGAGTGCGGGGAAATCAAGCAATGCGGCCACGTGCATATGAAGATCGATCCCAACGGAGACACCTGCAACATCCCCGGCAAGCCGTACAACAGCATGAACAGCGACTTTGGCGGTGATCTTATCAAGGCCCGTTTCGGCCATTGCCCGGATGCCGCCGGCAGACACGTGATCGGCGTGCTTCTTGCCGATGATCATCACCGGCCCATTCTAGTAGACGGCAAACCTGTTACCGCTCTGGTGACGGTGACCACGAAATAGGGCATGCCACGAAATAGAGCGTGCCACAAAATAGAGCGTGGATGACATCTTCACCTTCGAGGCGAAGATGTTTTCTGACACGGGCCTGCTGAGGGAAATTTTGGGCCGGCGCTTCGCCGGCCGGCAGTCACGACATCGTGTCGAGCTTGCGCTGCATCGCGGCGATCTGCTCCTTCAGCTCCTGAAGGTCGTCCGGTTTTTCCGGTGTTTCTTTCCTGGCCTGTTCGGCCGGTGCTGCTGCCGGCGCAGACCCCGCAGGCGGGAACGGCGTGAACAGCCGCATGGCGTTCTGGAACATTTCCATGTTACGCCGAGTCTGCTCCTCCAGCACCTTGATCGGCGTCGCGATCTTCATCATGTCCATCGGCGACTTGCCGAGGGCATCTTTCATCTGCTCGCGAAAGCGTTCCTGCTCCTTCGAGAAGGCCAGCATCGACTGTTCGAGAAAGCTTGGCACGATCATCTGCATCTGGTCGCCGTAGTAGGCGATGAGCTGACGCAGGAACGGGATCGGCAGCATGTTCTGCCCGTCCTTGTTCTCCAGCTCGAAGATGATCTGGGTCAGCACCGGATGCGTGATGTCGTCGCCGGTCTTGGCGTCCTGGACAGTAAAGTCCTCGCCTTTTTTGACCATTTCTGCGAGATCCTCGAGCGTCACATAGGTGCTGGTGCCCGTATTGTAGAGACGGCGATTGGCATATTTCTTGATAACAATAGGTTCGTCTTTCGCGGCCATCTGCATCCTCCCCGGACACCGGCCAGCTTAAGTAAGCCGCCGGTAACGATTGCGCCTTGTTAAAGGATATGCGCAAAAGCATCATGAATCCAAGCTGTTTGTGCAGTGCGGGAACATTTTATGCTGCGCAGCACGGATGGGCCGTCATCGCAGCGACGCGCGGCCTGCTTGCCGCGGAGGAACGCCATGCCCATTTCGGGTTTGACTCGGGTTGTGGAAAGGGCAAGAAAAGTCCCCGACGGCACCCGAAATCGCTCCCCGAAAGTTTGGAGAAGAACATGTCCGCTTCCAACGCCATCGTTGTCGCCAGTGCGGCGCGCACGCCTGTCGGCTCCTTCAACGGCGCCTTCGCCAACACGCCAGCTCATGAACTGGGTGCCGTCGCCGTCAGGGAAGCGCTTGCCCGCGCCGGCGTCGACGGCAAGGAGGTGGACGAGGTCATTCTCGGCCAGATCCTGACCGCGGCTCAAGGGCAGAACCCGGCGCGGCAGGCGGCCATGGCCGCCGGCGTGCCGCAGGAGGCGACCTCCTGGGGCCTGAACCAGCTCTGCGGCTCCGGCCTGCGCGCCATCGCGCTCGGCATGCAGCAGATCGCCCAGGGCGATGCAAAAATCATCGTTGCCGGCGGCCAGGAATCGATGTCGATGGCTCCGCATGCGCAGCATCTGCGCGGTGGCGTCAAGATGGGCGATTTCAAGCTGATCGACACCATGATCAAGGACGGCCTGACCGATGCCTTCTATGGTTACCATATGGGCAACACGGCGGAGAACGTCGCCCGCCAGTTCCAAATCACCCGCGACGACCAGGACCAGTTCGCACTGGCTTCCCAGAACAAGGCCGAGGCTGCGCAGAAAGGCGGAAAATTCAACGACGAGATCGTTGCCTTCACAGTCAAGGGCAGGAAGGGCGACACGATAGTCGACCAGGACGAGTACATCCGCCATGGCGCGACGATCGACGCCATGACCAAGCTCAAGCCCGCCTTCGACAAAGACGGCACGGTGACAGCAGCCAATGCTTCCGGCATCAATGACGGCGCCGCCGCCGTGGTGCTGATGACCGAAGCGGAAGCCGCAAGGCGCGGCATCACGCCGCTGGTGCGTATCGTTTCCTGGGCGACCGCCGGCGTTGACCCGCAGATCATGGGGACGGGACCGATCCCCTCCTCGCGCAAGGCGCTGGCCAAGGCCGGCTGGTCGGTCGGCGACCTCGATCTGGTCGAAGCCAACGAGGCCTTCGCCGCGCAGGCCTGCGCCGTCAACAAGGACATGGGCTGGGACCCGTCCATCGTCAACGTCAATGGCGGCGCCATCGCCATCGGCCATCCGGTCGGCGCCTCGGGCGCCCGCATCTTCAACACGCTGGTCTACGAAATGCGTCGCAGAAGTGCCAAGAAGGGTCTTGCCACGCTGTGCATCGGCGGCGGCATGGGCGTTGCCATGTGCGTGGAAGCATTGTGATGAGATAAGCGATACGAATAGGATACTGGCGCAAAGCGAGTAGGGAATAGAGGGCAAACCCTACCGCTTCAACGCTCAGTCATCTGCATTGCTCGGGAGGACACATGACAAAGGTTGCAATCGTCACAGGCGGGTCGCGCGGCATCGGCGCGGCGATATCGGTCGCCTTGAAAAGCGCCGGCTATTCGGTTGCCGCAAACTACGCCGGCAATGAGGAAGCGGCAGCAAAGTTCAAGGCAGCGACCGGCATCCCGGTCTACAAATGGTCGGTTGCCGACTACGAGGCCTGCGCTGCCGGCATCAAACAAGTAGAGGCCGATCTCGGTCCCGTATCGGTGCTGGTCAACAATGCAGGCATCACGCGCGACGCGATGTTCCACAAGATGACGCGCGAGCAATGGAAAGAGGTCCTCGACACCAACCTTTCCGGCGTCTTCAACATGACGCATCCGTTGTGGGGCGGCATGCGCGACCGCAAATTCGGCCGCGTCATCACCATCTCCTCGATCAATGGCCAGAAAGGGCAGGTCGGCCAGGTCAATTATTCGGCCTCGAAGGCCGGCGATATCGGCTTCACCAAGGCGTTGGCCCAGGAAGGCGCGCGCGCCGGCATCACCGTCAACGTCATCTGCCCCGGCTACATCGCCACCGAGATGGTCAAAGCGATGGACGAGAAGGTGCTCAACGAGCGTGTCCTTCCGCAGATCCCGGTCGGCCGTCTCGGCGAGCCGGAGGAGATCGCGCGCTGCGTCGTCTTCCTCGCTTCCGACGATGCCGGGTTCATCACCGGCTCGACAATATCAGCCAATGGCGGGCAGTACATCGCCTGACCGTTTATCTTTACGTTGAGATAGATACGCGCTTGGACGAACGGGCCTGCAAAACGGCCCGTTTCTATAGCGGTCTTCCCGTTGCAAGATCTCGATTCAGCACGCTGCCCCAATCCGGCACGCAAAGGTTAACGGCCGCTGCCCAGCCTGTGCAAAAACTGCCCGGCAGCCTGTGGATTCTCGGTGGAAAAGCTGTTCACAACACAACATGCTGCGGTGAACAAACCAAGAAACTTTGCCTATCGCTGATTCGTCGCCGATTCGTTCCGGCTTTGAGCGGAACGTTAACGGCGAGAGCCGAAAACGCCCTCGAAATGATTAAAGCGGATTAGGAAACATCAATAATTTCATAATGTTGGGCGAAGCAGATTGGCCGGCCACGATCATTCACCGGCAAAGGTTAACGGTGGTGCTCGTTTGAATGCCGCCTGCATGAATCGGGCCAGTTTCTGTGATTCAGCATGTGGTGAGACTCGCCGGCAGAAATCCCAGATGTAGCCGTGAACAAAACCTGAATCAGCGCGAGTCAGTGATTCGTCGCTGATTCGTTCCAGACTCGTTCCAACTGTTAATCGGGAACAGATTTCTGGCTTCGAACCGACCAATCAGCCTGCCCTCGGCACATTCCGCTTTCGCTTCGCGCCCGAAATCCCTATGTGTCGCCTGTCATACGCGGCCAATATGGGCGCGCTCCCGACAATGCGAGGCAGAGAGCCTTATTTCCAGGCCGATGAACATCCATCCGAAACACACTGAACCGCTGATCCTGTCGGGTCGAGACGTGACGGCCGTGCTCGGCCCGACCAATACCGGCAAGACCCATCTCGCCATCGAACGCATGGTGGCGCATGAGAGCGGCGTCATCGGCCTACCGCTCAGGCTGCTTGCCCGCGAGGTCTATACGCGCGTCTGCGAGAAGGTCGGCGCCCATAAGGTTGCGCTCATCACCGGCGAGGAAAAGATCCAGCCGGCGGGCGCGAAATACTCGGTCTGCACGGTGGAAGCGATGCCGCGCGAGACCGACGCCGCCTTCGTTGCCATCGACGAGGTCCAGCTCGCTGGCGATCTCGAACGCGGCCACATCTTCACCGATCGCATCCTGCATCTGCGCGGCCGCCAGGAGACGCTGCTGCTGGGTGCGGCCACCATGCACGGCATTCTGCAGCGCCTGCTGCGGGGCGTGTCGGTGGTGACCCGGCCACGGCTGTCGCATCTTGCCTATGCCGGCTCGAAGAAGCTGACCCGCCTGCCGCGGCGCACCGCGATCGTCGCCTTCTCGGCCGACGAGGTCTATGCCATCGCCGAGCTGATCCGCCGCCAGCAGGGCGGTGCCGCCGTCGTGCTCGGCGCGCTCAGCCCGCGCACCCGCAACGCCCAGGTGGCGCTGTTCCAGTCGGGCGATGTCGACTACCTCGTCGCCACCGACGCCATCGGCATGGGCCTCAACCTCGACCTCGACCACGTCGCCTTCGCCCAGAATCGCAAATTCGACGGCTACCAGTACCGCAACCTGACCGCGGCCGAGCTCGGCCAGATTGCCGGCCGTGCCGGCCGGCATCTGCGCGACGGCACCTTCGGCGTCACCGGCCAGGTCGATCCGCTGGATGAGGAATTGGTCAAGAAGATCGAGGCGCATGATTTCGATCCGGTGAAAGTGCTGCAGTGGCGTACCGCGCATTTCGATTTCGCCAACCTCGATGCGCTGAAGCGCTCGATCGAGACCAACGCCCCGGTCGAAGGCCTGACGCGCGCACTGCCGGCCGTGGACGCGCAGGCGCTCGAGCATCTGTCGCGCGACGAGGACATCCGGGCACTCACCACCGACGCCAAGCGGGTGGCGCTGCTGTGGGAAGCCTGCGCGCTGCCCGACTACAGGAAGATCGCGCCGGCCCAGCACGCCGACTTGATCGCCTCCATCTACATGGACCTTGCCAGGCACGGCCATGTCGACGAGAACTACATGGCCGAGCAGGTGCGCCGGGCCGACACCACTGAAGGCGATATCGACACGCTATCGCACAGGATTGCCCAGATCCGCACATGGACCTTCGTTTCCAACCGGCCCGGCTGGCTGGCCGATCGGGCACACTGGCAGGAAAAGACGCGCGAAATCGAAGACAGATTGTCGGATGCGCTGCATGAGCGGTTGACGAAACGTTTTGTAGACCGCAGGACTTCCGTCCTCATGCGGCGCCTTAGAGAAAACACGATGCCTGAAGCCGAAATCAGCCCAACCGGAACCGTCCTCGTCGAAGGCCATCACGTCGGCGAGTTGCAGGGTTTCCGCTTCACCGCCGACCAGAGCGCCGGCGGCGAGGACGCCAAGGCGGTGCGGGCGGCGGCGCAGAAGGCGCTTGCCGCCGAGTTCGAGGCGCGTGCCGAACGCTTCGGCGCCTCGGCCAATGGCGACATCGCGCTGGGTTCGGATGGCACGCTGCGCTGGATCGGCGCGCCGATCGGCACGCTGGTCGCTGGCGAAGACGCTTTGAAGCCGCGTCTCGTTCTGCTCGCCGACGAGCAACTCACCGGCCCGGCCCGCGACAAGGTTGCGGCGCGCGCCGAGCGCTTCGTCAATTTCCAGATCGAATCCCTGCTGAAGCCGCTGGTCGATCTCAAGAATGCCGAGCAGATCACCGGCATCGGCCGCGGCATCGCTTTCCAGCTCGTCGAGCATTTCGGCCTCATCAACCGTCGCGACATCGCCGACGAGATGAAGTCGCTCGACCAGGAGGGCCGCGCGGCGCTTCGCCGTCTCGGCGTGCGCTTCGGCGCCTACCATGTCTTCGTGCCGGCGCTGATCAAGCCGGCGCCGGCCGGGTTGATAACGCTGCTGTGGGCGCTGAGAAACGACGGCAAGGACAAGCCCGGCTTCGGCGATGTCGTTCACGCACTGGCCTCCGGCCGCACCTCGGTGGTCATCGATCCAACCTTCGACAAGACCTTCTACAAGCTGGCGGGCTACCGCAATCTTGGCCGGCGTGCTGTACGCGTCGATATTCTCGAACGGCTGGCCGACCTGATCCGGCCGGCGACCAACTGGAAGCCGGGCCTCGGACCTCGCCCCGACGGCGCCTATGACGGTCAGTCCTTCATGGTGACGCCGCCGATGATGTCGATCCTCGGCGCCACCGCGGACGACATGGAAGAAATCCTGAAGGGGCTCGGCTATCGCGCCGATGCCAAGCCGGCGGCCGAGGTCAAGGCGCGGCTCGAAGCACAGGACAATGCCGCGCGTGAAGCGGCCGCTGCAAAGCAGGCGGCGGAAGAGGCAACGCGAGCCGAGCAGGCGAGGATGGCGGAAGCAGCTGCCGCGGCAGAGCCGCCGGCGGAGGTTTCGGCGGAGGCTTCGGAGCCTGTGTCGGATGCGGCTCCTGTTGCGGAGGCGGCCGAAGCCGTGACCGAAGCGGCGGCAGAGCCTGTCGCGGAAGACCAGCCGGAAGCTCCAGCCCCTGAAGCTGCGGCAGAAGTCACGCAAGAGACCCAGCCCGCCGCCGAAGCGGCTGCAGAACCAGCGGCTGAGCCAAGGACGGAACTTGGGGCGGAAACTGAGGCTACGGCACCGGCAGAGCCGCCGGTTTCCGACACTATGGAAGCATCGCCGGCCGAACCTGCAGCAACGGCGGAAGC
Organism: Mesorhizobium sp. M0778; assembly: GCF_040320105.1. Classification (NCBI taxonomy): domain Bacteria; kingdom Pseudomonadati; phylum Pseudomonadota; class Alphaproteobacteria; order Hyphomicrobiales; family Phyllobacteriaceae; genus Mesorhizobium; species Mesorhizobium sp. M0778. The sequence continues at coordinate 431,189 of NZ_JAMYPA010000001.1, forward strand.
CGTCGCCGGCGAAGCTGCCCCAGAAGCCGAGGAGCCAAAACCTGTGCTGTTGTGGCGGCAGGGTCGTTTCGACCAGCGCCCGCGTCATCGCCAGCATGACAACCGCCCCCGGGACAATCATCGGGACAGTCGCCCGCGCAATGGTCAAGCTGCGCCGGACGGCCGCAGCGATGCGCCGGTAGATGCCGGCGGGCAACCGACGCCGGGCGACCGGCCCGCCCGTCAAGGGCGCCACGATCAGCGCGACGGCGCCGGCAAGCCACGCTTCGACCGCAGCAAGTTCAAGCCCAAGCCGCAAGGCGAGGCGGCAGAGCAGCGCGCCGGCAAGCCGCAAGGCGAACGCCTCGACCGGCGCGAAAACCGGCCCGACTGGAAGGCTGGACGGCAGGACGGCAAAGGCGGCGCCCAAGGCGCAAAGCCCGCCTTCCAGCCAAAGCCGCGTGAGGAACGCCCGGTCCGCTTCGATCCGGACTCGCCCTTCGCCAAGCTCGCCGCGTTGCGCGACCAGCTGAAGAAGTAAGCTGTTCGTCCGATGGTCACTGATGCCCGCCAGCGCATCGACAAGTGGCTGTTCTTCTCGCGCGCGGTAAAATCACGCACGCTGGCAGCCAAGCTGGTCGTCACCGGACGCGTCCGCATCAATCGCGACAAAGCAGCGCAGGCATCCGATACGGTCCGGCCGGGTGACGTTTTGACCATCACGCTCGAGCGGCGGATCTTCGTCTGGAAAGTCCTTGGCACCGGCGCACGGCGCGGCCCGGCCGAAGAAGCCCGCCTGCTTTACGAGGACATGTCGCCGCCCCCCGCGCCCAAGGGCGAGGCGCTTCCGGATGCGGTGCCGCCGTTGCGCGAGGCCGGCAGCGGTCGCCCGACGAAGAAGGAACGCCGCCAGACCGACCACCTGCTCGGCGACGATTGAGCAAGGTCGAACTTCCGCTTTGCCGGGCCTCTGGAATTCCATTCCGGAAACCCCGGCACCGCTGGCAAGGGCTGCCCTTGCCAGCGGCGGACAAAGGCGTTACCTCACCAAAAAAGCCCAACAAAATGGGACGTCCCGGAGCCGACCAATGACCTATGTCGTGACCGACAATTGCATAAAATGCAAATACATGGACTGCATCGAGGTCTGTCCGGTCGACTGTTTCTACGAAGGTGAGAACATGCTCGTCATCCACCCGGACGAGTGCATCGACTGCGGCGTCTGCGAACCGGAATGCCCGGCCGACGCGATCAAGCCCGACACCGAGTCGGGCCTCGACAAATGGCTGCAGATCAACACCGAATATGCCGATAAATGGCCCAACATCACCGCCAAGAAGGAGCCCCCGGCCGACGCCAAATCCTTCGACGGGGAAGCTGGCAAATTCGAGAAATATTTCTCCCCGGAGCCCGGCGAAGGCGATTAACGAGAGCGCTGATTGCGGCAGCCTGACGCGGCGTAACAGACGTGATACATTAACTGCCTTGACAGGCGGCGATGGCGCATGGCCTTCGCGCGTGCAGCAAAACCTTGATTCTTCCGACTTTTTGTGTTATATCAGCCCAACATGCCGGTGACACAACGTCGATTTATGGCGCAAACGCCCCAAATCACTGAAAGGTGAATTTCTCAATCCGGACCAGAGCGATCTGGGGCAGGCGGTCGCAATGTTGCGATTTGCCGGTCCTGGCCTTCCGGTGAGTTCATCGTTGTGTGGCTAAGGACCGGTCACCCCGGTCGCACGAGTTCGGGCCGGCACGATGCCGGTACCACAACAAGGAGTTCAGGGCGTAATGGCAACGATCACCCCGCAGAAGAAGTCCACCGCAGCGCGCCACGGTTTCAAGACCGGCGAGTACATCGTCTATCCGGCGCATGGTGTCGGCCAGATCGTCTCGATCGATGAGCAGGAAGTCGCGGGCCACAAGCTGGAACTGTTCGTCATCGACTTCCAGAAGGACAAGATGCGCCTGAAGGTGCCAGTCGCCAAGGCGACCTCGATCGGCATGCGCAAGCTGTCGGAAGAGGATTATGTCGAGCGCGCGCTGAAGGTCGTGCAGGGCCGGGCCCGCGTCAAGCGCACCATGTGGTCGCGCCGCGCCCAGGAATATGATGCCAAGATCAACTCCGGCGATCTGATCTCGATCTCGGAAGTGGTGCGCGACCTCTATCGCGCTGACAACCAGCCGGAGCAGTCCTATTCCGAGCGCCAGCTCTACGAGGCGGCCCTCGACCGCATGGCCCGCGAGATCGCGGCCGTCAACCGCATGTCGGAGACCGAAGCGGTGCGCCTTATCGAGGTGAACCTCAACAAGGGCCCCAAGCGCGGGGCCAAGGCCGACAACGAGGAAGCCGAGCAGGAAGAGGCCGCCTGAGCCTTTTCGCCTTCGAATTCAGAAAAGCCCGGCCTCGCGCCGGGTTTTTATTTTTGGGATCGGCGAATGCATATCTAACCTTCGACACCGCCCTCCCTTTCCGCCTCCTGCTTCAGCGTGGCGATGAACCGCTTGGTCCGCTGGCGCTCCGGGTTGCTGAACAGCACCGCGGCCGGCCCTTGTTCGACGATGTTGCCGGCATCGAGGAACACCACTTCCCGCGCGATCTTGGAGGCGAGCCTCAGATCATGCGTCGCCATCACCATGGTCGTGCCCTCGCTGGCGAGCTTGCCGAGCACGTCGACCACCTCTTGCGCCAGTTCCGGATCGAGTGCCGAGGTCGGCTCGTCGCAGAGCAGCACTTTCGGCGACGGCGCCAGCGCCCGGGCAATCGCCACGCGCTGCTGCTGGCCGCCTGACAGCGTCGCCGGCCAGGCGTCGGCCTTGTGCGCCATGCCGACCTTTTCGAGCAGGGCGAGCGCCCGTTCGCGCGCCCTTTCCTTGGGCCATTTCAGCACCGTCACCAGCCCCTCCATGATGTTCTCAATCGCGGTGCGATGCGGAAACAGCTGGAAATTCTGGAACACCATGCCGGTCTGCAGCCGCAGCCGCTGGATATCCCTGGTCGAGACCCTGCCGCCGGGGTGGAATTCGAGTGCATCGTCGCCGATTCGCACCGTGCCTGAAGTCGGCAGCTCGAGCAGGTTGATGCAGCGCAAAAGCGTACTTTTCCCGCCGCCCGATGGCCCGACAAGCGCGGTGACGCTACCTTCCTCGATGGTGACGGTCACACCCTTCAGCACCAAATTGTCGCCGAAACGCTTTTCGATGTTGGTGAGGCCGATCATGCGCGCGCCTCCAGGAAGCCACCATAGCGGTTAAGCCGCGTTTCCAATCGGGCCTGCAAGGCCGACAGCACGGAGCTCATGACCAGGTAGAGAGCCGCTGCCTCGACATAGAGGATCAGCGGCTCATAAGTGGTGGCGACAATGCGCTGCGCCGCCTGGAACATCTCGGGCACGGTAATGGCGGCGGCGAGCGATGTATCCTTGACCAGTGAGATGAAGGTGTTGGACAGCGGCGGCACGGCGACGCGCCCCGCCTGTGGAAGAATGGTGCGCCGCATTGCCTGGGCCCAGGTCATGCCGATCGAATAGGCCGCTTCCCACTGGCCCTTCGGCACCGAACCAATGACGGCGCGGATGATTTCCGACGAATATGCGCCGATGTTCAAGGTAAAGCCGATCAGTGCTGCCGGAAAAGCGTCGAGCAGGATGCCGACCGATGGCAGGCCGTAGAAGATAAGGAACAGTTGCACGAGAAGCGGCGTGCCGCGGAAGATCCAGACATAGAAGCGGACCACGGCGACCAGCGGTTTGGGACCGAACAGCCGGACAAGCGCCACGACCAGGCCGAGGACAAGACCGAATGCAAACGACAGCAGCGTCAACGGCACGGTGAAGATCAGTGCAGCCCACAGCAGCGTAGGCAGGGATTCCAGCATCAATTGCAGCCAGTGCGGCACGAAGCCTCCTCCTTGCCAGATTGCCGTCGCTCATATCACGCGAAAGCGGCGGGCCGTCAAAGACAGCTCGCCGCGACATGAACGACGCGGGCCGGCATTCGGCCCACGCGAGAAAAGCCGTTTACTTCGAAACGTCCTGGCCGAAATAGGTATCGGCGATTTTCTGGTAGGTACCGTCGGCCTTGATGTCGGCCAGCGCCTTATTGATGGCGGCCACCAGTTCCGGATCGCCCTTGCGCACGATGACGCCGGAATAGTCGGCGTTTTCTTCCTGCGCGGCAATCTTCACATTGGCGTCGGGCTTGTGCTTCTTGAAGTCGAGGAAGGACAGGCTGTCGTTGATGGTGGCGTCGGCGCGGCCGGTGAGAAGAAGCTGGATCGACTGGTCGAAGCCGTCGGTGCCGACGAGCTCGGCGCCATTGGTTTCAGCCAGCTTGCCGAAATTCGAGGTCAGCGACTGCGCCGCCTTCTTGCCCTTGAGATCGGCGAAACCCTTGATGTCGGTGTTGTCGCCGCGCACGATCAGCACCGCCTTGGAGGCGATGTAAGGATCGGAGAAATCATATTTGGCCTTGCGCGCCTCGGTGATGCCGACCTCGTTGATGACGGCATCGTAGCGGTTGGCGTCGAGACCGGCGATCAGCCCGTCCCATTTGCCTTCGAGGAACTGGGCTTTGACGCCGAGGCGCTCGGCGATGGCCCGGGCGATCTCGACGTCGAAGCCGACCAGCGCGCCGGAAGCATCATGATAGGTGAAGGGCGCATAGGTTCCTCCGTGCCGACCTTGAAGACGCCGGACTGCTTGATCTGGTCGAGATTGGCGCCGGCATGACCGGCGGCGATTGCCAGAACCTGCAGCGTTCCGGCGATAATGAGCGATTTGAGCCATTTCATTTTTCTGTGATCCCGTCCTTGGCCGATGTCCGGCGTCGTTGCGAGTGCCGGAAAATGACAGATGCGCGATGCCAAAATAAGAAACTAAATTTCAAAAATCTCGCGCCCTTGAAATCCCATTCTCAACCAACACCTCCCGGCGGCACCCGGCTGAGTCAAGGCCGATGGCGAATCGCCTGGAACAGCGCAATCGGCATGACAGTCCGGGGGAACATTCCCCCGCATCGCACGTTCTTGGCTGTTGTAGGGCGCGGCGCCGCCATTTCAACCATCGGCGCCAACTCACGATTCAGCGATCGCACCGCAACGCCTGAAGCAGGAGCGCGGCATGATGCAAGACAGTGCAGGACGGACCATGGTTCGCGCGGCGATGAAAGCCCCTTACCTGGAGCGCGACGAAGAGCATCTCTTGGCGCTGCGCTGGAAGGAGAACAATGACCAGCACGCGCTGCACCGCATCACCGTCGCCCATATGCGGCTGGTTATTTCCATGGCGTCGCGGTTCCGCCACTACGGCCTTCCCCTGGGCGACCTGATCCAGGAAGGCCATGTCGGGCTGCTGGAGGCCGCGGCCCGTTTCGAGCCCGAGCGCGACGTGCGGTTCTCGACCTATGCGACATGGTGGATCCGCGCCTCGATGCAGGATTATATCCTGCGCAACTGGTCGATCGTGCGCGGCGGCACCAGCTCCGCGCAAAAGGCGCTGTTCTTCAACCTGCGGCGCCTGCGCGCCCGCCTGGCAAACGGCGCCGAGCAGACGTCGAATGCCACGCTTTACCGCGAAGTGTCGGCGGCTCTCGGCGTTTCCGAGGCCGATGTGGCGATGATGGATTCCCGCCTTTCGGCACCCGACAGCTCGCTCAACACGCCGCTTGCCGACGATGCGGGCGCAACCGAGCGGATGGAGTTCCTGGTTTCGGATGACCCGCTGCCCGACGAGGTCGTCGGCGACACGATCGATGTCGAACGCCGCTCTGTCTGGCTGAAGACGGCGCTCGGCGCGCTCAATGCGCGAGAACTCAGGATTATCGAGGAGCGCCGGCTGAGCGACGAGGGCGCGACGCTCGAAGCGCTCGGCGAGACGCTCGGCATCTCCAAGGAACGTGTCCGGCAGATCGAGGCGCGCGCCATGGAAAAGCTCAAGGCAGCTCTGGTGAAGCAGAACCCGGAATTTCTCGCAGCCTAACGTGCCACGTCCTGGCTGATTATTTCTTGCCCGCTGCCCGGTTGATGCTGTTTGACATATGTCAGGCCTACCGCCAGTGAAATCGAAAGCAGGCAGCAGACCACCACAAAGAACCTTGGAAACCTGCTGCGCTCCGCTTTAGCGACCAGCGTTTTCATCATGAAATTGAAGAAAGTGTACAAAACCGCCTCGTTGCATGGCGCGCAGCTTGCCACGGTATTCAGGCTCTGGCCCTTACACAAGCAGCGTCGCGATTACTTGTCGGTGACGATCTTGACCTTGTCGCCGGCCGAAACGGCAGCGCCCGGCGACAGCGCGTTGAGCACCCTGAACAAATCCAGCTTGCGGTCGACGCCGACCATCTGTGCGGCCAGGGAGCCCATTGTCTGGCCGGGCTGCACCGTGACGATGCGGATACGCAGCGGCTTCAACGCCGCCTTCTCGGCAGCACTCAGGATGCGGAACGAGCCGCTGACCGAGCGCGCCACCGTGCTCAGCGAGGTGCTGGCCGAAGGCGCCGCGGTCAGCAAGCGGTAGACCTGACCGCCGGCGCGGATCACCGCAATATCGAATTGCCAGCCATCGGCGCCAGCATGCGCGGTTGCCGCTTCGTTGCCGTTGATCGTCTCCTGGCGCACGCTGCTGGCGTCGAGGCCGGCAACCCAGCCGCTGCGGATGTAGTCGGTCAGCGAGCGGCCGTTGTCGATCGAAACGCCGTCGAAGCGGATCGCGATGTCGCCCGGGCCTGTCGCCGTCACCGCCGCTGCCGAATTGTCGATGATGAAGCCATTGGGCACCGAGAACGACACGCCGAGGCCAGGATGCAGGAAAGTTTCGCCGCGCACATAGCCTTCCTCCGGTGTGTCGCCGTAAAGCAGCCCGTCTACGCCGGAAAGGAATGAATCGCGGTCGCGCGACCCGACACCGGGCGCGCCGAACTGGCGGGCGTGGCGTTGCGCGAGGTCGATACGCTGCGGCGTGTTGGGGTGCGTCGCCAGGAAGTCGAGGCTGGCGTCGGTGGCGCCGCTGATCGAGCGGAAATCGGTATAGGCCGACATCGACTGCAGGAAGCGGCCGGCGGCGTAGGGATCGAAACCGGCTTCGCCGATCGATTTGATGCCGATGGCGTCGGCCTCCAGCTCCTGATTGCGCGAGAACTGGGCCAGCCTCAGCTTGCCGCGGATCAGCGCCGCCTTGGCCGTCGGGTTGTCGCCGAGCACATCCGAAACGACCTTGGTCGCCAACCCCTCTTCGGCTTCCAGCTGCTGGCGCTGCAGGCCGTGATTGGCCGTAACGTGGCCCATCTCATGCGCAATGACGGCGGCAAGCTCGGCTGAATCGTTGGCCAAGGCCAGCAGGCCCCGGGTGATGTAGAGATAGCCGCCCGGCAGCGCGAAGGCATTGACGTTGGGCGAGTTGAGGATGGTGATGCGGTAGGTCTGGGTCGGGTTGGCCGACACTACGGTCAGTCTGCCGACGATCTTGGCCACCATGCGCTCGAGCTTGGGGTCGGAATATTCTCCGCCATAGGTGGCGAGGATGCGCGGGTGCTGCGCCTTCGCCAGTTGGGCGAGCTTGCCGTTGGCGGCGACATTGTCGACCGTGATCGGCTTGTCTGAGGGCTGAAAGCCTGATTCCTGCACGTCGGGAGGCGTGAACATCTGGCAGCTTGCCAGCGCCACGGCAAGACCGGCCAGCGCCAGAAAGCGCGCCAGCGGTTTCACCCTCCGATTGTCGATGCCGGTCGGCAGATCGGCTTCCTTTCAAGTCCTGGCACGTGACCGCGAAAATCGGGCGCGATTTCCGGAAAGCATCACGCGCAAAATCAAGTGCTACGGCGTCCTTCGTGCGTCCGACAGATACGAGGCAGCAAGGGCAAATCACGGTCTAAGCCGGACCAGCTCCTGGCGGACCTAGCCACACTACCTCGACCATGGCAAGCAAGCGCCGCTTCGCCTTCCGCCGGTTTGACCATAAATTATGTCCGCTTCCGGGCAACATCTCGTGATCCAGCCGCAAACGGACCCGAGCCGATATAGCGTCGGAATGCCTCCGGTCCAGCCCCGACGAAAAAATCGGCCGCAGTGCCCGTCGCGGCAACCGTGCCACCATCCAGGAAAACCATGTTTTGCCCGATACGGCGCGCATCGTCCGGCTGGTGCGTGACGAATAGCACCGTCATGCGCTGCTCCGAATGGACGTCGGCGACCAGGTCGAGCATGTCGTCGCGCAGTGCCGGTCCGAGCGAAGCGAACGGCTCGTCGAGCAACAACACCGGCCGGTCGCGCACCAGGACCCGAGCGAGCGCGACGCGCTGCCGCTCACCGCCGGAGAGTTCGCGCGGCAGCCGGCTTTCCTTGCCGGCAAGGCCGACGCGCTTCAGCGCTGCGGCGATTGCGGCGCGGTCAGCCTCGCTCAGCATGAGCGAAGGCGAGCGGCCGAGCCCGACATTCTGCTCGAGGGACAGATGGGCAAACAGGTTGTTTTCCTGGAACACCATCGATACCGGCCGCGCTGATGGCGGCGCAGTGCTGACGTCGGCGCCGCCGATGAGCACGCGGCCTGACCGCGGCGCTTCGAAACCGGCCACCAGATTGAGCAGCGTCGACTTTCCCGAACCGCTCGGCCCCATGATGGCGGTGATTTCCGACGCCGGGAAATCGACATCGAATATAAGCGGCGTTTCACCATAGCTGAACGAGACATTATCGAGCCGCACGGCCGCGCCTTTTTCGACCGAAATCGACCGTTCCGGGCTGATCGGCATCATGATTTCTCCCTCCTTCCCAGCCAGTCCGCGGTCAGCACAAGCGCCAGGCAGACAAGGCCGAGCAGCAGCGCCAGGCCGGCCGCATCCTCGGTGCGGTAGCTGCCCATGCGCGCCAGCAACAGATAGGGCAATGTCTGCACGGAATCGCTGCCGAACAGCGCAATGACGCCGAGATCACCGAGCGACAGCGCCATGGCGAAGGCGAAGCCGGTGGCGAGCGGCCGCCGCAGCGACGGCCAGTCGACCAGACGCAACCGGTTCCAGCCCGAGATGCCAAGCTGTGCACAGAGCCGTTCGTGGCGTTCGCTCGCCGCGTCATAGGCGGGGCGGATGGCGCGGATGGCGAACGGCATCGCCATCACCGCATTGACCACAACCACCATGACAGGGGCGATCGCAAAGACATCGCTGACGCTGCGCAGGAGCAGGAACCAGCCGGCACCGATGACGATGGGCGGCACCACCAGGACGAACCCCGCACCGGTGTCGGCCAGGTGTTCGAGCAGCGTCCGCCTGCCGGTCCGCCGGGTGAGCGCCAGCGCCCGGCGCGCCATAACCAGCGACAGCGACAACGCCAAGGAGAGCAGCGCCGATAGGAGGGAGAGCACGGCACTGGTCGCCGTCGCTTGCCGCACCGCGCTCTCGCCGGCCAGGCGGCCGAGATCGGCGCCAAGCCCGGCCGACAGCGTAGCCGCCATCGGTCCGGCGACAAACAGCAGTGCCAGCCCGATCACCAGTGCGTTCAGCACGGTCTCGGCCGCACCGGCTGAAAAATACCGGCGCGGGGCTACCGGCAGATTGGCGTCGCCGGTCATATTGGCGCCAAGCCGCGTTAGTGCCAGCACGACGACGAAGGTCAGGGCAATCTGCAACAAGGTCAGCGTCACCGCCCGCGCCGGGTCGAAGTCGAAACGCAGGGCCTGGTATATGGCAACCTCCAGCGTCGTCGCGCGCGGCCCGCCGCCGAGCGTAAGCACGATGGTGAAGGAGGTGATGCACAGCATGAAAACGAGCCCGGCAACGCCCGGCAGGGCCGCACGCAACGCCGGCCATTCGATCAGCCGGAAGGCCGGCGCAGCACCCATGCCAAGCTGGCTCGCCAGCCGCCATTGGTTAGCCGGCACCGTCTGCAACGCTTCCAGGAACAGTCGCGTTGCCAGCGGCAGGTTGAAAAAGACGTGGGCGACGAGAATACCCGATAGGCCATAGATGCCGGGCCAGTTCTGGCCGCCAATCGCACCGAGCAAGCCGGCGAAATACCCGGCGCGGCCATAGAGTGCCAAGACACCGAGTGCGGCAACAATGGCCGGCAGCGCCAGCGGCACGGCGAAAAGCTGCAGGACAAAGCCTCGCCCGAAAAACTGTGGATGCCGCGACAGCGCGCGCGCGACGAACAGCGCCGGTGCGACGGAGAGCAGGGTCGACAACAGAGCCTGCCAGAGCGTGAAGCGGGCAACACGGAGGAGATAGGAATCAAAGGCGGAGGCGGCGCCCGACAGGTCGCGCATGGCTTCGACGACGAGCCCGGCGAATGCCCCGCCGATCAGCAGCGCGATGGCGGCGAGCGCGACGATACCGGCAGCGACGCGGGTATCCGATGATGGCGCGCGTTGCACGCTAGACCACCAGATTCGAGATTCTTAGCGAGGATTGCGTTCCTTCGCGCCCCCCTCTGTCCTGCCGGACATCTCCCCCACATGGGGGGAGGTTGGCAGGTTCAGCGCTCCGCTCATTCCGGCAATGTCGGAGATTGGCGAAAGCCGGCATGACGGCCAATCTCCCTCCTTGTGGGGGAGATGTCCGGCAGGACAGAGGGGGGCGCCGTAGGGCGATCATCTTTCAATCCGAGCTACTTGCTCATCACCGCCAGCCACTCGTCGACCCAGGCCTTGCGATTTGCGGCGACCTCTTCCGAGCTGAACAGCAAGGTTTTGGTCGGTTTGACGAGCTTGTCGAACGCCGGATTGAGCGGCTTGTCGGTCTTGCCGGCCGGGAACATCCAGTTGGTTTCGGGAATGAGATCCTGGAATTTCGGCCCGGTCATGAAGGCGATGAACTTTTCCGCCAGCGGGTTCTTCGCGCCCTTGGTGGTGATCCCAGCGACTTCGATCTGCAGATATTCGCCTTCCTCGAAGGACGCCGCCTGGTAGCGCGAGGTGTTTTCGGCAACCATGTGGTAGGCTGGCGAAGTGGTATAGGACAGCACCATCGGCGCCTCACCCTTGGTGAACAGGCCGTAGGCCTCGCTCCAGCCCGGCGTCACCGTCAGCACCTTTGCCTTGAGTTTGGCCCAGGCTTCCGGAGCCTTGTCGCCATAGACCGACTTGACCCACAACAGCAGGCCAAGGCCCGGCGTCGAGGTGCGCGGATCCTGGATGACGATCTTGTCGCCGGCATCGCCCTCGACCAATTCCCTGAGGCTCTTCGGCGGGCTCTTCAGTTTTTCGGTATCGTAGACAACGGCGAAATAGCCATAGTCGAACGGCACGAAGATATCGTCGCTCCAGCCGCCCGGCACACTGACGTCCGACACGGCGCCATGCGGCGAAAACAGGCCGGTTGCCTTGGCATCGGCGGTCAAATTGGTATCGAGGCCAAGCACGATATCGGCCTTGGTCGCGGCCCCTTCCAGCTTCACACGGTTGAGCAGTGCCACGCCGTCGGCGACCGAGACGAATTCGACGACACAGCTGCACTCGGCCTCGAAGGCCTTCTTCACCGCCGGTCCCGGACCCCAATCGGCGGTGAAGCTTTCATAGGTATAGACGGTCAGCTTATCCTGTGCCGATGCCTGCCCTGGCAGGGCGAGCGCGGATGCTGCAAGCAGGATAATCGAGACAAGAGCGTGGAAAAAACTGCGCATCGGCGCCTCCTTCGTTCGCGTTGAAAGGAATTGAGGCGTCGGGCTGTCCGAAACGTCTAATCCCTCCGCCGGTACAAACCGGATCAGGTTCAGCGGGTTGGCAGTCTTGCCTCTCAGCCGGTCCGCGAAGATCGCGTCCGGCACCCCGTTAGAGCGTTTCGACACATAGGCCCGGCCGAAGTGCTGCGCAAGCGGAAGTTTGCCGGGCATCCAAAGCCCAGCCTTCCGTTTCGTCTGCCGTTTCATCTTCCGTTTCCGGGGCAGGGCTGGTAAGGGCCACGAGATATGAGCACATTCACCATCCTGCTTGGCGGCGATCTCATCCGCACGCCGCTGCTCGACCGCCAGGTCGAAGGCTCCCGCGTCATCGCTGCCGATGCCGGTATCGGCCATGCCCTTATGCTGGGCCTGATGCCGGAACTCTGGGTCGGCGATTTCGATTCCATACCTGCCGATTTGCCGGAGGATCTGGCCGCCGTGCCACGGCAGGTGTTTCCCGCCGAAAAGGACAAGACCGACGGTGAACTCGCTATCGCCGCCGCGCTCGAACGCGGTGCGACCAGACTTGTGCTGGCAGGCGCCTTCGGCGGCAAACGCACCGACCACATCTTCCTGCATCTGGCGCTGAGCGTCCGGCTGGCGGAAGGCGGGACGGAAGTGCTTTTGACCAGCGGCGCACAGGAAGGCATTCCTTTGCTGCCTGGAAAGACTGGCTTCGATTATGTCGACGGTACGCTGTTTTCGGTGCTCGGCTTTTCGGATCTCGCCGGCCTGACAGTCACCGGCGCCAAATGGCCGCTCGCCCATGTCGAGGTTGCCTTCGGCTCGTCGCTGACCATTTCCAACGAGGTCAAGGGCCGGCTGGAAATCGCGCTGGCCAGCGGCCGCGCACTGCTGCTCGCGCATCCTTTTCCCCTACCTGAAAGCTGACATGGCGCCGCCGCTTCTCAATCTCGACGGGATAAAGCTGACCTTTGGCGGCGCGCCGCTGCTCGACGGTGCCGCCCTGACGGCTTCGGCTGGCGACAAGATCGCCCTGGTCGGCCGCAACGGCTCTGGCAAGTCGACGCTCCTCAAGATCGCTGCCGGGCTGATCGAACCGCAGGACGGCGAAGTCTTCCGCCAGCCCTCGGCGACTGTGCGCTACTTGCCGCAAATGCCCGACATGGACGGCTTTGCGACTGTCCGCGCCTATGTCGAGGCAGGCCTCGGGCCCGCCGACGATCCCTATCGCGCCACCTATCTGATGGAGCATCTCGGCCTGACCGGCGAGGAACGGCCGAACGACCTCTCCGGCGGCGAGGCGAGGCGCGCGGCACTCGCCCGCGTCATGGCGCCGGAGCCCGACATTCTCCTCCTCGATGAGCCGACCAATCACCTTGATCTTTCGGTTATCGAATGGCTGGAGGAGGAGCTTGCCCGCACCTCCTCGGCACTGGTCGTCATCTCGCATGACCGCCGTTTTCTGGAACGCGTGTCGCGCGCCACAATTTGGCTCGACCGCGGCCAGACCCGTCGTCTCGATAAGGGCTTTGCCTATTTCGAGGAATGGCGCGACACGGTGTTGGAGGAGGAAGAGCGCGAGCAGCACAAGCTCGGCCGCCAGATCGTGCGCGAGGAGCACTGGCTGCGCTATGGCGTGACGGCAAGGCGCAAGCGCAACATGCGCCGACTCGGTGAGTTGCAGACCATGCGCCAGCGCTTTCGCGGTCATCGCGGCGCCGAGGGTGCGGCGACGATGACAGCCAGCGACGCAGCCGAATCCGGCAAGCTGGTGATTGAGGCCAAGAACATCGAGAAGAGCTTTGGCGATCTGACCGTGGTCAAGGGATTCTCGACACGCATCCAGCGCGGCGATCGCGTCGGTCTGGTCGGACCGAACGGCGCCGGCAAGACGACGCTGTTGAAGATGCTGACCGGCGAATTGAAGCCGGACGCGGGCACGCTTCGGCTCGGCACCAATCTGGAGATCGCCACGCTCGACCAGAAGCGCGAGGCCGTCGATCCGCAGGAGACACTGGCGCAGTATCTCACCGACGGACGCGGCGAGAACCTTGTCATCAATGGCGAGCAGCGCCACGTCGTGTCCTACATGAAGGACTTCCTGTTCAAGCCGGAACAGGCGCGCACGCCGGTGCGCGAGCTTTCGGGCGGCGAGCGGGCACGGCTGATCCTCGCCCGCGTTTTGGCGCGGCCGGCAAACCTGGTTGTGCTCGACGAGCCGACCAACGATCTCGACATGGAGACGCTGGAGCTGCTGCAGGAACTGGTCGCCGGCTTTGCCGGCACGGTGATCCTGGTCAGCCACGATCGCGATTTCCTCGACCGCACGGTGACCAGCATCATCGCGCCGGATGGCGACGGCCGCTGGATCGAATATGCCGGCGGCTATTCCGATATGCTGGCGCAGCGCGGCGGCACCAGGCTGGACGACCGCAAGGCGCGGCCGAAGGCAGAGACCGGCGAGGCGACGGCGGCAAGCAGGAGCGAAGCGGCCGCTAGCAGGGGCCCGGCCAAGAAACTGTCGTTCAAGCAGAAATTCGCGCTGGAAACCTTACCCAAGAAGATCGAGGCGGTGTCGGCCTCGATCTCGCGGCTGGAGAACAACATCGCCGATCCGGCCTATTATGAGCGCGACCCGGCGTCGTTCCAGAAGACGATTGCCGCGCTCGACAAGGAGCGCGCCACGCTGGAAGCGCTCGAAGAGGAATGGCTGGAACTCGAGATGCTGCGCGAAGAGATGGAGCGGTGAGAGGTTGAATGCACGCTCATATGCGCCTACATTATGCGCATAAATGGGAGCGGCTCCATGCCTCGATCGAATCCAAAAACCCAAAGAAAGTCGGTTAATACATCGATCGACTCCGGATTGATCGAGGACGCCAAGGCGTTGGGCATCAATATATCCCGCGCTGCAGAAGAGGGTATCGCCAAGGCGATTTCGGCCGAAAAAACCCGGCGATGGCAGGAGGAAAACAAGGAAGCGATCGAGAGTTCCAATGACTATGTCAGGCGCAACGGCTTGCCTCTCGCCAAGCACCGGCTGTTTTGATGGCGCGTTATGATTTCTACCAGATTGCCGAAGGCGACGGTTATCTTCTCGATGTCCAGTCCGACCTTCTGGGACGGCTCGACACCAAGGTAGTCGTCCCGCTGATGCCAGCCAATAAGGCCCCAGTGCCCGGCCGCCGGCTAAATCCTATCTTCACCATCAACGGCAAGGACCATGTCATGGTCACTCAATTCATGTCAGCCTTGATGACATCTGAATTGCCCATTGCCGAAGGAAATCTTTCTCGCCATCACGACGACATCGTGAGCGCAATCGACATGTTGTTCCAAGGCTTCTGAGCCCCAAAGAGGGGTTGGGCTGGTAAGCGGCCCTCAGCCCGCTGTCTTTGTCTGCCAGGCCTTCAGCGCCTCGTCGAACACCTTCTCGCCGGGAATGCCCTTTTCCATCGTCAGCAGCGCCCGCCGCCCGGTCTTGTAGACGACCGGAACGTCAATCCAGTCCTGGCCCCTGAGCAAGGTCAGATTGGCGTCTTCATCTGCCTTGGTATCGTTGAGCGCAACCAGGAAGAAACCGTCGGCGATCTTGGCCGGGATGCCGATCAGCGGGCTGCCGGCATCCTGCTCGGAGCCCTTCATGGCGACACGCAGGATGTTGTCGACGCCGCCGCCCTCGAAGCCGTCAGGCGTCAGGAAGATCATCTCGATGATATGGCTGGCCGGCAGCGTCTGGTCGGTGTTGCGGCGGATCGTCATGCGCAACTGGATATCCTTGCCTGGAATGGTCGCCTCGGCGCGGATCGCCGGCTCGGGCGGCAGGTCGCCGCCGGGCGATTCCTGCACCAGCGACCAGACGATATTGCCGGGCTCGGCCGAGCCTTGAGCGGTGCTGGTGCGCTCCTCGTAGAAGATCGCCTTCTGGCCGACGGCCAGCGCGGCTTCCGGCGGAACTACCGTCGGTGCCGCTGCCGTCACGGGCGGTGGGGCGGCCGCTGCAGGCGCTGGCGGGGCAGCTGCAGCATCGGCCGGCGCTGCCGCTCCGTTGGCGGGCGGCGTTGCGGGAGTTGGTGCACCGGACTCGTCGACTGCTGGAGCATTGGCCGTGGCTTGCGCGTCTGCGGGCGCGGCCGGTGCCGGCGCGGCGGGTACCGGGCTGGTCGGCGTTTGTGCAGCCGACGGCGGCGTGGTCAGCGCAGCGACGGATTCGCCTTCGCCGATGCCCGCCTGCCCGGCCGCGGGGCCGGGATCGACCTCGTGGCCTTCGGGCGTCAGGCGCTGCGTGAACTTCGCGCCTTCGCCGGCCTCCGTCGGAGGCGCGGCGGCCGGGACGGCCGCATCGGCCACCGGCTTGGCCGGGGCTGGTTTTACCAGCGGTTCGATGGCGACGGTTTTGGTCCCGTCGAGGCCGAGCATGCTGCCGAACGCATCCTTGTTCAGCCACATGCCGTAACCGCCACCGGCAATGACCAGCAAGGCGGCGGCAGCGGCAATCACACCGCCATAGCTGCGCCTGCGCTCGGCAGGATGGAGCCGCTGGAACCTATCCTCCGCGGGGTCGCCGTCGTTGGAAAAGTCATCGCCCCGAAAAACCCCGTCTTGGTCATCGGCCGTCGGAAGATCCATATCGGACGGCGGCGGACCAGCGCGCTCCTGAGAAAGAGTGACGGGCTGCGGCTTTTGCCAGTTCGGCGCCGCCTTGGCGGGCGTGGGCTGCCATGCCGGCCCAGTCTGTGCCGGCCCAGTCTGTGCCGGCCCGGTCTTTGCCGGCTCGGTCTTGGCCGGCTCGGTTTTGGCCGGCTGGCGGACATGGCTGGGCTGGTTCTTGTTGCGGTCGATGGAGGAGAAGATGTCCTCCAGCTCCGCCAGCGGATCGGATGCCGGCGCCGGTTTGCCATACTCTCGCTCAATGCTTGCGATGGCATCTTCGAGT
Organism: Mesorhizobium sp. M0778; assembly: GCF_040320105.1. NCBI lineage: Bacteria > Pseudomonadati > Pseudomonadota > Alphaproteobacteria > Hyphomicrobiales > Phyllobacteriaceae > Mesorhizobium > Mesorhizobium sp. M0778. Next base: position 447,721 of record NZ_JAMYPA010000001.1, read on the forward strand.
GCACGCTTCTGCCTGGCGACGTCCGACGGCGCAAGCGGTGGATCGCGTTCGGCAATCTTCTTTGCAATCGTCGAACGGGCCTTGTCGTAGACCCTGGCGCGCACCTCCGCCGACGGCTCGCCGAGATTGTCGAGCGTCTTTTTCAGAACAGAAACAAAATCTACCATGCTTCAGTCGACCTGCATTTTGTTTCTGGGCCGGCCCCCGCAAATCAGCCGCAATGCCCGGAAAGGCTGAGAAACTAGTCTTGAAACGGATCGGTCACAAGTATCGTGTCGTCCCGTTCAGGGCTGGTGGAAAGGAGTGCGACCGGCGCGCCGATCAGCTCTTCGATGTAGCGGACGTACTTCACCGCCTGGGCCGGCAGGTCGTTCCAGCTGCGCGCGCCGGCGGTGGTGCCTTTCCACCCCTCCAGCGTCTCGTAGACCGGTTCGACGCGCGCCTGCGCGCCCTGGCTGGCCGGCAGGTAATCGATCGCCTCGCCGTCGAGGCGGTAGCCGGTGCAGACCTTGATCTCGTCCAGCCCATCGAGCACATCGAGCTTGGTCAGCGCAATGCCCTTGATGCCGTTGACGGCGACAGCCTGGCGGACCAGCACGGCATCGAACCAGCCGCAGCGGCGCTTGCGGCCGGTGACGACGCCGAATTCATGGCCGCGCGTGCCCAGGAACTCGCCGATCTCGTTCTTCTGTTCGGTTGGAAACGGGCCTTCGCCAACGCGCGTCGTGTAGGCCTTGGTGATGCCGAGCACATAGCCGATGGCGCCCGGGCCGACGCCGGATCCAGCGGCGGCCTGGCCGGCAACCGTATTGGAGGAGGTAACGAACGGATAGGTGCCATGGTCGATGTCGAGCAGCGTGCCTTGCGCGCCTTCGAACAGGATGCGCTCGCCGGCGCGGCGCTTGTCATCGAGGATTTTCCAGACCCGGTCCATATAGGGCAGAATCTCGTCGGCGACCGAGATCAGCTCGCTCATGATCGCCTCATGCGTGACCTCGGCATGGCCGAGCCCACGGCGCAGCGCATTGTGGTGCGTCAGCAGCCTGTCGACCTTCAAGGGCAGCGTTTCCAAATCCGCCAAATCCATCACCCTGACCGCGCGTCGGCCCACCTTGTCTTCGTAGGCCGGACCGATGCCGCGACGGGTCGTGCCAATCTTCGTTCCGGAATTGGAAGCGGCGTCCTCGCGAAATCCGTCCAGCTCCCGGTGCAGCGACAGGATAAGCGCGGTGTTTTCGGCTATTTTCAGGCGGTCCGGCGTCACCTCGACGCCCTGCGCCTTCAATTTCGCCACCTCCGCGACGAAAGCGTGCGGATCGAAGACGACGCCATTGCCGATGATCGACAGCTTGCCTTGCCGCACCACGCCGGACGGCAGCAGCGACAGCTTGTAGACCTTGCCATCGACGACCAGCGTATGGCCGGCATTGTGGCCGCCCTGGAAGCGCACGACAACGTCGGCGCGCTCGGACAACCAGTCGACGATCTTGCCTTTGCCCTCATCGCCCCATTGCGAGCCGACGACCACCACATTGGCCATGCTTCTTTTCCCTTGAGATGCCGCGCCAGGCAGCTTGAAACGGTTCGAAACGACAGGCCTCTATAGCGTCAAGACCGGGCGAGCGCGACCATTCTTTGCCGCCCAAAACGCTCCGAGGCACAACAATTTTCGCCTTTGACATCATTTACTTGCGCGAGCTGCCGCAATAGGCCCGCAACGGCCGCGCATTTCTCTCCGCCTGGCCGGGACTTCACGATGCATCGAGCCGCCTATCTGTTCCTGCTGTTCACCACCTTGCTGTGGGGCGGCAACTCCGTGGCGGGGAAGCTGGCGGTCGGTCATATCTCGCCGATGACGCTGGTCTTCCTGCGTTGGCTGCTGGCGGTTCTGATCTTGCTGCCGATCGGCTGGGCAACGCTGCGCCAAGATTGGCCGGTGGTGCGCAGGCACTGGTTGCTGCTTGGCGGGCTCGGCGCTTGCGGCTTCGCCTTCTTCAACACGATCTTCTACACGGCGCTCAACTACACCACGGCGATCAACGTCTCGATCGAGCAGGCGGCGATCCCGATCGTCATCATCATCGCCAATTTTGTGCTCTTTCGCCTGCGCGTCAATGGCGTGCAGGTCATCGGCGTCGTGCTGACCATCGCCGGTGTCGCGGTGACGGCGAGCCATGGCGATCCACACCAGCTTCTCAGGCTGGATCTCAACTTCGGCGACGCCATCATGCTGGTCGCCGTGCTTTGCTACTCCTTCTATTCGGTCGGGTTGCGGCTGAAGCCGGCCATCCGCTGGCAGAGCCTGATGCTGGCGCTGTCGGTTGCCGCACTCATCACATCGCTGCCTTTCTTCCTGTGGGAGATTGCCGCCGGCAAGGTCATCGTCCCCGATGCCCGCGGCTGGGCGGTCGCGTTCTATACCGCCATCGGTGCCTCGGTCATTTCGCAGATCTTCTATATCAGGGGCAACGAACTGATCGGCGCCAACAGGGCCGGCCTGTTCATCAATCTGGTGCCGATCTTCGGTACGCTGCTGTCGGTGCTGATCGTCGGCGAGACATTCCAGCTCTATCAGGCGCTGGCACTCGCGCTGGTGCTCAGCGGCATCAGCCTCGCCGAATACAGCGGACGGAAGACGGCGATATCCGCCGCTGAATGAAGTCGCTTGCCGCGACGTTTGACTGCGGTCCATCAACGACCGTGGAAGCGCCCCGCGTGCTGCTGCACACGGGGCGACCGAATTTCAGGCCACGCCGACGTCGAAGTGCAGCCGCTTGGCGGAGTCGATCGACTTGTGCGAGCGCACCTGCGCCAACACCTTTTCCGGGAACGGCGCATCGAGATAGAGCAATGCGATGGCATCGCCGCCCGGCCGGTTGCGGCCGAGCTGGAAATTGGCGATGTTGACGCCGTTCTCGCCGCAGACCGTGCCGAGCAGGCCGATGATCCCAGGCGCATCGGCATTCGTCGTGTAGAGCATGTGCTGGCCGACCTCGGCGTCGAGATTGATGCCCTTGATCTGGATGAAGCGCGGTTTGCCATCCGAGAAGCAGGTGCCGGCGATCGAGCGTGTCCTATGCTCGGTCTTGACCGTGAGCTTGATATAGCCGTCGAACACGCCGGATTTGTCGCGCTTGACCTCGGCGACGATGATGCCGCGCTCCTTCACCATGATCGGCGCCGACACCATGTTGACGTCGGAGACCTGCGGCCGGATCAGCCCGGCAAGGGTGGCGCTGATCAGCGCGCGCGTGTTCATCGTCGCGGTCGAGCCGTCGAACAGTATCTCGACCTCCTTGATTGGATCCTCGGTGACCTGGCCGACAAAGGCGCCGAGCACTTCGGCAAGCTTGACGAAAGGTTTCAGCCGCGGCGCCTCTTCGGCGGTGATCGACGGCATGTTGATGGCGTTGGAAACGGCGCCCTTGATCAGATAGTCGGACATCTGCTCGGCGACATGAAGGGCGACATTCTCCTGCGCTTCGGTGGTCGACGCGCCGAGATGCGGCGTCGCCACGACATTCTCCATGCCGAACAGTTCATTATACTCCGCCGGTTCGACCTCGAACACGTCGATGCCGGCGCCTGCCACCTTGCCGCTTTTCAGTGCCGCGATCAGGTCGGCCTCGACGACCAGCCCGCCACGCGCGCAATTGATGATGCGCACACCGGTCTTCATTTTGGCGATCGCCGCGGCATCGATGATGTTGCGCGTCTTGTCGGTGAGCGGTGTGTGCAGCGTGATGAAGTCGGCGCGGGCGAACAGCTCGTCGAGCTCGACCTTTTCGACGCCGAGCTCCTCGGCGCGGCTGTCCGACAGGAACGGATCGAAGGCGATGACATGCATCTTCAGGCCGACGCCGCGCGTAGCGACGATCGAGCCAATATTGCCGCAGCCGATGATGCCCAGCGTCTTGCCGGTGATCTCGACACCCATGAAGCGGTTCTTTTCCCATTTGCCGGCATGGGTCGAGGCGTTGGCCTCCGGTATCTGGCGGGCCAGCGCGAAGATCATGGCGATCGCATGCTCGGCAGTGGTGATCGAATTGCCGAAGGGCGTGTTCATCACGATGATGCCCTTGCGGCTCGCCGCCGGGATGTCGACATTGTCGACGCCGATGCCGGCGCGGCCCACGACCTTCAGCCTGGTCGCGGCGTTGATCAGCTTCTCCGTGACCTTTGTCGCCGAGCGGATGGCCAGCCCATCATACTGGTCGATCACCTCGAGCAGTTTTTCCTTATCCTTGCCGAGATCCGGCAAATAGTCGACGTCGATGCCGCGATCCCTGAAGATCTGCACGGCGGTGGTGGAAAGTTTATCCGAGACGAGAACGCGAGGCATTGGCTTGGTCCTTTGCGATTGGCGTCCCTCCTTGAGGGGAGGGTCGGCGCGAAGCGCCGGGGTGGGGTCGGTGCGGCCGGATGCGGCCGAATCTTTCTGGATGGTGGATCGTTGAGCTCGTGTCGTTGAGCGGGTGGAGGCGACCCCACCCGGCCCTTCGGGCCACCCTCCCCTCGAGGGGGAGGGATCAGGCCGCCGCTTTGAGCGACGCCTTTTGCGCGGCAATGGCCCAGTCCAGCCAAGGCAGCAGCGCCTCGAGGTCGGAGGCCTCGACCGTCGCGCCGCACCAGATGCGCAGGCCGGGCGGGGCGTCGCGATAGGCGCCGATGTCATAGGCGACGCCTTCCTTGTCGAGCACCGAGACAATTGCCTTGGCGAACGCGGCCTGTCCGTCGGCGTCGAGTGCCCCGACATCCGGATCGGTGAAGGAAAGGCAGACCGATGTGTTCGAGCGCGTCGCCGGGTCGGCTGCAAGATGGCCGAGCCAGGAAGATTTCCGGACAAAGCCATCGAGCACGGCGGCATTGGCGTCGGCACGGGCGATCAGCGCATCGAGGCCGCCGATCGACTTCGCCCAATGCAGCGCATCGAGATAGTCCTCGACGCACAGCATCGACGGCGTGTTGATAGTCTCGCCCTTGAAGATGCCCTCGATCAGCTTACCGCCGGAAGTGAGGCGGAAGATCTTCGGCAGTGGCCAGGCCGGCTTGTAGCTTTCCAGGCGTTCGACGGCGCGCGGGCTGAGGATCAGCATGCCATGCGCGCCCTCACCGCCCAGCACCTTCTGCCAGGAGAAGGTGACGACGTCGAGTTTCTGAAAATCGAGCTTTTGCGCAAAGGCCGCCGAAGTGGCGTCGCAAATGGTCAGGCCCTTGCGGGTGGCCGGGATGAAATCGCCGTTCGGCACGCGCACGCCCGACGTCGTGCCGTTCCAGGTGAAGACCACGTCGCGGTCGAAGTCTATTTTGGTCAGGTCGGGCAGTGCCCCGTAGTCGGCCTCTAACCTGCGCACATCGGCAAGCCTCAGCTGCTTGACCACATCGGTGACCCAGCCGGAGCCGAAGCTCTCCCAGGCGACCATGTCGACGCCGCGTTCGCCGAGCAGCGACCACAGCGCCATTTCGACCGCGCCGGTGTCCGAGGCCGGCACGATGCCGATGCGATAGTCTGCCGGAACCTGGAGGATTTCCCGCGTCAGATCGATCGCTTGTTCGAGCTTGGTCTTGCCGATCTTGGCACGGTGCGAGCGCCCGAGCGCGGCATTTTTGAGCGCCTCGACCGACCAGCCGGGGCGTTTTGCACAGGGACCTGAGGAAAAATTGGGATTTGCCGGACGGAATCCGGGCTTCGTATGCGTCGTCATCGTGGTCTATCCTTCCAGATAGTGGCCCCTCGTTGGGGAGGGGTGGCCCACGAACGGCGATATGCGTTCAGGCTTTCGGCGTCAAGGGGAAAGTTTTTGTCGCTGTCAGGATATTGCCAGCGCCCGGGGCAAAAATGCGAACGGCGGGCCTACGACCCGCCATCGTTAACGCCTCGGCTTCGATCGAGCCTACCAGAGGTCGTAGCGTAGTCCGACTTTGACTTGATGATTGTTGATTCCTTTGCGGATCGGAAAAGAAGTCAGGCTCTCCGCAGTCACATATTCGGCGTCTGGCGCGGAAAAATACTGATAGCCCAGATCGACTGAGACGTTCTTGGACACTTGGTAGGCAAGGCCGGCATTCAGCGTGTAGGCGAAGGAGTATTGGGTCTTGTTGTCACGCAGGACGAAATCGTCGGCGGGGTTGGCGTTGTCCGTGAAGTAGCTCGCCGAGAGGCGACGCTTGCTCTGGACGACACCGATACCAGCGCCGAGATAAGGTGTGATTCCGACATAGGTGCCAAGGTCGACATAGCCATTGAGTATGCCTGAGAAGGCATAGTTCTTCAGGGTCGCCGATGCCACCGTCGTTCCGTCGTTATAGCCGACGTCGATCTTGTTGCCGGGAAGATAGCCGACATTGAGATCGGCCCGCAGATAGTCGTTGAAATGGTAGCCGAAGCCTATGCTGGCGAAGATGGGATCTTCCTTTTCGTCGAAGCTCGCGGGCGTGAAGGCGAAATCCTCATCCTTGAAGCTCTTCTGCACCAGATAGGAGACATCGCCGCGCAGATACCATCCCGAGCCAACCTCGACCGGTACATAGTCGGGCGCCTGGTCGACATAGACCGGCGGATCGTAATCGGCGCCAAGCGCCGGCGTGAGCGGCATCAGGACGACTGCTGCAAGCGCCAGCACTACAGGCGATTTGAATGTCATGGTCCCCGGCTCCCGACTTGGCGCATTCGCGATCGCGCGCGCCGTTTCAGAGAGCATTGTTAACCATAGTGGTTAAGTGCGGGTTAAGGATAACAAGGCGTTAGCAATTGATTTGATCCGTTTTCGCTCCTCGAGCTGGACGGTATTACCGAGCAACGCAGCATCTTTAGGCAGCCAAACGAAACCGCCCGGCAGAAGCCGGGCGGTCGACGAATTCTTCGATTTCGAAGCGACTACTTGGTGTAGACGGGCTCGGGTTCCGGAACATAGGGCTCCGGGGGCGGAGCACAGTCCGACCTGCCGAACTGGTAGCGCAGGCCGCCGCGCACTTCGTGCACGTTGATGCCTCGGTCATAACCTGGGCCGACATTGCTATCCGAAGCATATTCGAACATCTTGCCGCCGTTGATGTGGCTGAAGCGGTAGCCGACATCGAGCTTTACGCGGTCGGTCAGGCAGTAGGATGCGCCCGCCATCGCAGCATATGCAAAACGCCAGCCCTTACCGCCATGATGCTCGAACTCGCCGTCGTCATCGACGTTGTGCAGTTCATCCCACGTGACCCAGGCGCCGCCGATGCCCGCTCCGACATAAGGTGTGACGCCATGCCAGGTGCCGATATCGACATAGGCGTTGGCCAAGAGCAGCAGCGCCGAATAGGACGAGGTGTCGACGGATGTGCAAGGGGTTTGTAATACGCCGCAGAAGCCGTTGGTCGAGCCGCGGAATTTGGATTTGCTCATCCAGTCCAAGGTGAGATCGGTACGGAAATGCTCGTCGATCTGGTAACCAACACCGGCGCCGGCCGAGAAGGCGCCATCCAGCTTGCCTGTATCGAACTTGCCGGGATTCTGGGGCGCTACACCGTAGGTGATATAGTCGCCACCGCGAAACTTCGACCAGTGATAGTCGATATCGCCGCGGATATACCAGCCGCCATACTCGGCCGGCGGCTCGTAGGCGATCGGTGGCGGCGCCTCCTCGACCACCGGCGGCTCGACGAAATCGGCGGCGAATGCCGGCCCGACGCCGGCAAACAGCGCGGCCAGGAGAGCCATTCTTGCTGTGTTGAACATGCTTATCACCCCTGAGAACCCTCGAACGGCGAACGCGCCCGAAATATGATTGACCTCAGTTGTGGATAATGAATCGGAAAGGTTAAAAGGCGTTTAACCGTATCGATTAACCACGAATCTCTAAAATCCGAGGATTCTGGCGGCCGTTGCTGTTGCAGGACTGACAGGCGATCCAACAAAAAGCCCGCCGGCAAGGCGGGCTTTTTGAACTGATATTGGAGGGAGATCAGGCGGCGCTGCGCGTTTCCGAAATGACCTCGACGATGTCGTTGACCACGGACTCGACAAGCTGCGGGTCGTCGCCCTCCGCCATGACACGGATGAGCGGCTCCGTGCCGGATGGCCGGATGACCAAGCGCCCGGCCTTGCCGAGGCGATGGCGCGCATCTTCGATCGCTGCCTTGACCGGCGCCTCCTCCAGCGGCTTGCCGCCGGAAATATGCACGTTCTTCAACAGCTGCGGCACCGGCTCGAACTTCTTCGACAATTCGCTGACCGGCCGGTTCTGCCGCTTGATGCAGGCGAGCACCTGGAGCGCCGAGACGAGGCCGTCGCCGGTGGTCGAGAAATCGGACAGCACGATGTGGCCCGACTGTTCGCCGCCGACATTGAGCCCATGGGCACGCATGTGCTCGACGACATAGCGGTCGCCGACCTTGGTGCGATGCAACTGCAGGTTCATGTCGCCGAGGAAGCGTTCGAGGCCGAGATTGGACATCACCGTCGAGACGACCCCGCCGCCGGCCAGCCGCCCGCTCTGGTGCCAGGATTCGGCGATCAGCGCCATGATCTGGTCGCCATCGACGATCGCGCCGTTCTCGTCGACAATGACGACGCGGTCGGCATCGCCGTCGAGCGCTATGCCGATATCGGCGCGCACCTCGTGCACCTTCTTTTGCAGGCCGGCCGGATGGGTCGAGCCGCATTCCTTGTTGATGTTGAAGCCGTTGGGCTCGACATTGATGGCAACGACCTCGGCGCCGAGTTCCCATAGCGCGTCGGGCGCCACCTTGTAGGCGGCGCCATTGGCGCAATCGACGACGATGCGCAGGCCCGACAGCGACATCGAGCGCGGCAGCGTGCGCTTGGCGAATTCAATATAGCGGTCATGCACGCCGTCGACGCGTTTGGCGCGGCCGAGCCCATCAGAATCGGCAAGCGCCAGTTCGATATCCTTGTCGAGCATCCCCTCGATACGCTCCTCGATCTCATCGGACAGCTTGTAGCCATCGGGGCCGAACAGCTTGATGCCATTGTCGTAATAGGGGTTGTGCGAGGCAGAGATCATCACCCCTATATCAGCGCGCAGCGAGCGCACCAGCATTGCAACCGCTGGCGTCGGGATCGGGCCGAGCAGGAAGACATCCATGCCGGCGGCGCACAGGCCCGACACCATCGCGTTCTCGATCATGTAGCCGGAAAGCCTGGTATCCTTGCCGAGCACGACGCGGTGGCGGTGGCTGCCGCGCTGGAACGAGAGGCCGGCGGCCATGCCGACCCTCATGGCGACCTCCGCCGTCATTGGAAACTTGTTGGCGCGCCCACGAATACCGTCCGTACCGAAATAATGTCCTGCCATGCTAGCCAGCTTCCCGATGGTTCTTTCCGAGCATCTCATGCCATAAAATCGGCCGAGCTCTGTCATCACATTGTATGATTATGGACGACCAATCCTTAGAAAATTGTTGTCTTGTGTGTTTTGCGTCACGCTAATGTGTTGATTTTCGAGCCCTTGTTGCGGCAGCAGCATCAGAAACGTCAACCTCAAACCTTATCTGGATCCTTTGGTTTGTGACAGTGTGGCCTTGAACCCGAATCCGCATCGCGCTGCTTCAGACAGAGATAGGCTCAGGTCCGTCGCACCCGCCGATTTGACTGGCTGTCATGCGACGCAGTGTACTCGCTGGGAACGAGCCATATGCGCGCTCTCCGTGCAATGCACCCGGACGAACTTGGCTGGGAAACAGTCCCGGCAACGAATTCATCACCTTAAAGAAAAGAATGCACTTCTAAATTGTCTCTACGCTACTTAGCATCTGGCGCAACCAGCCGTTGAGCGCTATTGCTGCACTGGGACATATCATGAACCGCCATAGGGAGAAAACGCATGCTCATCCATCGACTTGCCACTTTGACGGGCCTTGCCGTCGCGACCTTATTCCTGGCGGCGCCTGCCAATGCGCTGACCATGGCCGAGTGCAGCACCAAGTATAACGCGGCCAAGGATGCGGGAACGCTTGGCGGGCAGAACTGGAACCAGTTCCGCAAGGCCCAATGCGGCACCGATGCCACCGCCGCTACGACCGATCCCGCCCCAGCCAAAGCCACGGCCAAGGCCGCCGACACCACCAAGGCAGCCGCCGGCGACGATGCGGCGCCTGGGCTGACGGCGAAGGAGTGCAGCACCAAGTACCAGGCGGCAAAAGCCGCCGGCACGCTGAACGGCATGAAGTGGAACGATTTCCGCAAGACCCAGTGCGCCGCCGACGCGACGGCAGCCGCACAACCCGCCGCCACGACCAAGGCTGCGGCAGCCACCGCCGACGACGCTGCGCCGGGCCTGACGGCCAAGGAATGCAGCACCAAATACCAGGCCGCCAAGGCTGCCGGCACGCTCAACGGCATGAAATGGAACGATTTCCGCAAGAGTGAATGCGCCGCCGGCGCAACTGCAGCGGCACAACCTGCCGCGGCACCTGCCAAGGCGACGACAGCTGCCGCGACCGATACCGGCAAAGGCCTCAGCATGGCTGATTGCAGCGCCAAATATCAGGCCGCCAAGTCCGGCAATACTTTGAACGGCATGAAGTGGAACGACTTCCGCAAGAGCCAATGCGGCGCCGGCGCAGCCGACGACGACGACACCCTGCCGGCTCCCGATGCGAAGTACACCGGCGATCCGCAAGCGCCGACCATCACCGCCCCCCAGGGCGTGAAATTCCCGACGGCGATCTCCAAGAAATACGCTACCGAGACCCCGGCCAAGGGCCGCATGCATACCTGCCTCGACCTGTATTACGCCAACAAGGACGCCAACACGCTGGGCGGCCTCAGGTGGATCCAGAAGGGCGGCGGCTTCTACAGCCTCTGCAACGCCAAGCTGAAGAGCTGACCAGCGCCATCATCCGACGACATGAGCCCGCGAGCCGCAAGGTTCGCGGGCTTTTTTGTTGCTGCATGCTGCCGCGCGTTCCGAAGAGGCGGCATCCGCGCGCAGTCGGCCGCCGCTCTAGCGATCTCCCCCCTCGTGGGGGAGATGTCCGGCAGGACCCGGCAGGACAGAGAGGGGCGCTGTCCCGCCGACATCGATGGTCGGCAGCACGCGCCACGTTTGGTCGAAGGAGCCTGAAACAAAAAACCCGCCTCGGCGGGCGGGTCGTTGGAGCCAATTGGCACCATACGCAAATTAGTAGCATAGCTGCCGGCACAAAGCAAGAACAAAATGTGGCGCCGTCGGCAAAAAACTGCGAATTTCCTTCACCGGCGCGCCTTGTCGATCTTCCCGAAGTCGTCAACGAGGACGATAGAAGGCCGCGTTCCTTCGCGCCCCTCTCTGTCCTGCCGGACATCTCCCCCGCGAGGGGGGAGATTGGCCGTCATCGTCACTTTCGCCAATTTCCAGCGATGCAGGAAGGGTCGCATTCCCCAAAGAAAAACGCCGCGGTCAGAGCCGCGGCGTTTCGAAGTCGATCTCTCCTGGGCCGGAGCCTAGCTTGACGGCTGGGGTTCCATACCGCCTTCGGGCTCGGGGCCCTTCTTGCGGCGGCCGGACTTCGGCACGGCCGAGCCGCGGCTCGGCGGTGTGTCGTCGCCGAGGTCGCGTGCGGGCTTATTGCCGGCGATCAGCTGCTTGATCTCCTCGCCGGACAGCGTCTCGTATTCGAGCAGGCCTTGCGCCAGCGCGATCCATTCCTTCTTCTTCTTGGTCAGGATGGACCTTGCCGTCGAATAGGCCTCGTCGATCAGCCGGCGCACTTCGGCGTCGATGATCTGCGCTGTCTCTTCCGAGATATTCTGCGTGCGCGCCACCGAATGGCCGAGGAACACCTCCTCCTGGTTGTCGCCATAGGCGACATGGCCGAGCTTGTCGGAGAAGCCCCAGCGCGTCACCATGGCGCGCGCCAGCTTGGTCGCCTGCTCGATATCGGAAGAGGCGCCTGAGGTGATGTTCTCCTTGCCGAACTTGAACTCCTCGGCGACACGGCCGCCCATCATGATGGCGAGGCGCGAGATCATGTATTTGTAGCTCATCGAATAGCGGTCGCCTTCCGGCAGCTGCATGACCATGCCGAGTGCCCGGCCGCGCGGGATGATGGTCGCCTTGTGCAGCGGATCGGCCGACGGCACATTGAGCGCCAGGATGGCGTGGCCGGCCTCGTGATAGGCTGTCAGCTCCTTCTCAGCCTGCGTCATCGCCGACGAGCGGCGCTCGGCGCCCATCATGATCTTGTCCTTGGCGTCCTCGAATTCGGCCATGGTGACGAGGCGTTTGTTGCGCCGCGCCGCCATCAGGGCGGACTCGTTGACCAGGTTCATCAGGTCGGCGCCGGAAAAGCCCGGCGTGCCGCGTGCGATCACCTTGAGGTCGACATTGGGCGCCAGCGGCACGTTGCGCACATGCACCTTCAGGATCTTCTCGCGGCCGACGATGTCGGGATTCGGCACCACCACCTGGCGATCGAAGCGGCCCGGCCTGAGCAGCGCCGGATCGAGCACGTCGGGCCGGTTGGTGGCGGCGATCAGGATGATGCTTTCGTTGGATTCGAAGCCATCCATTTCGACCAGCAGCTGGTTCAGCGTCTGCTCGCGCTCGTCATTGCCGCCGCCGAGGCCGGCACCGCGATGGCGGCCGACGGCGTCGATTTCGTCGATGAAGATGATGCAAGGGGCGTTCTTCTTGGCCTGGTCGAACATGTCGCGGACGCGGCTTGCGCCGACGCCGACGAACATCTCGACGAAGTCCGAGCCGGAAATGGTGAAGAACGGCACGTTGGCTTCACCGGCGACCGAGCGGGCGAGCAGCGTCTTGCCGGTTCCGGGAGGACCGACGAGCAGCACGCCGCGCGGGATCTTGCCGCCGAGCCGCTGGAATTTCTGCGGGTCGCGCAGGAACTCGACGATCTCTTCCAGATCTTCCTTGGCTTCGTCGACGCCGGCGACGTCCTGGAAGGTGACGCGGCCATGCGCTTCGGTCAACAGCTTCGCCTTCGACTTGCCGAAGCCCATGGCGCGGCCGGAACCGGACTGCATCTGGCGCATGAAGAATATCCAGACGCCGAGGATGAGGATCATCGGCAGCCAGGAGATCAGGGTGCCGAACAGCGAATTGGAGCCGTCGGATTCAGGACGCGCATTAATGGTGACGTTCTTGTCCTGCAACCGCGAAACCAGCGACGGGTCCCCAGGCGAATAGGTCTGGAAGCCGTTGGAGCTGTCCGTGTAGTTGCCGGAGATACGGGCGCCGGCGATGGTCACCGACTTGATCCGTCCCGCCGCGACCTCCTGTAGGAACTGCGAATAGGGGACATCGCTCGAGGCTCCACGCGTCTGCGGCGTCTGGAAAAGATTGAAGAGAGCGATGAGCAGGACCGCTATGATCGCCCAGAGCGCGAGGTTGCGATAATTTGGATTCATCAATTGTCCCGTTGGCGCCCGCTGGGCGGACGCACGTCGTGAGAGGAAACTTGGCCCTAACATAGGGAGAGCGTCTCCCCTTGCCAAGCATAACAGCAGGTCTCGGTTAAGCTTTCGCCCGTGGTAGGCCGGCACTGTGGCCGCCGAATGGCGCGGCTGGAACCGGCGCCGCGCCAAGCAACGCGGCGACGGCATCGGCCGGCGCCAGATCGAAGGACGGCAGGAAACGGGCGAAGGGCGCGACTGCCGGATATGCGGCGACCGCCGCCGGCATCGGGCTTTCCTCAGGCAAACCCGGGCCTTGCCCAGGCAGACCAAGGCATTCGCCATCCCGCCATAGCGCTGGTTCGGCGGCCAAGGCGGCACGCACAAGGCTTGCCGGCGTGCCATGCCCGGCAATTGCCCGCTTTGCGGCAAGAGCCACCCCGAGCGGGGCAACCAACAGCGGCGCGATCAACAATGCACCTGAACTGTCGCTCAATGTGATCCGTCTGCGGCCGTCCCAAAGGGCATTGTCGGAAACCGCAACAGCGGGCGGCAGATCGCGCAACTCACGATGCAGAAAGATGCCGGTACGCCGGGCATCGACCACGCTCCGCGACAATGTGGCACAAAGCGGCCCGGCCCGGAGCCGGCCGAAAAGGGCTTCGCCGCGGGCCTGGTCGGGAAGGAAGGCGGTACCGCCGGTCGCCGCCAGCAGGATGCGCAGCGCATAAATAGCCGCCCGGCGGTCGGCGACCGTCGCAAAATCCTGATCGAGGCGGACGAGGCCGGCGGCCGGCCTGGAGGCCAAGCCGCGGATCAGCATGGCCGCGCGCTGTCCTAACTGCTCACGCTCGACCGCCGCCTTTCTGGCCAGCGCCATCGTTTCAGCCATGCGAAGCGCATCGTCGCCTTCAACAAGTGCTGCGCGGACGCGCGGGCGCTCGAAAGCAGTGTCGGCATTGGTCGGGTCCTCGACCCAAGCGACCTGTTCGCGCCGGAGGAATTCGCGCAGCGCCGCACGCCGCACGCCGAGCAGCGGCCGCACGATCCAGTACCGCCAGTCGTAGAGGGTTGCCGGCGCCATGCCGGCAAGGCCCCGCGGCCTCTCCTCACTTGGCACCTCGTCACGCGCTTGCCGCATCAGCACGGTCTCGGCCTGGTCGTCGGCGGTGTGGCCGGTCAGGATCAGCCCGACGCCTGCCGCTTCGGCGGCCTCGGCGAGCAGCCGGTATCGGGCTTCGCGCGCGGCGGCGGGCAGGCCGGTCGCTGGTTTGTGCCCCGACCAGACGACGATGCGATGGGCAATGCCGCGCGCCGCGCACAGCCTGGCCACGGCTTGCGCTTCCGCTGCCGCTTGCGGCCGCAATTGGTGATCGATCGTCACCGCCAGCAATTTCGTTGCCGGTGCGGTACGGTCGAGATGGGCTTTGAGGAGGAGGAGAAGGGCGGTCGAGTCGCTGCCGCCGGACACGGCCACAACAGCGCCGTTGGAAAAGTCGATCCGCGAAAAATCCGAAAGATCAGGCTCGGTGTCGAGCGTCATGCATGTCGCCCAAAAGTGGGCCCGGTTTTGGGGCAACGACGTGCAACAGAAAAACTAGCACGCCGCGAGTGCCCTTTCCTGCTTGACCCGCTCCTTGAGCGCGCCGGAAATATCGGGGTAGCGCTTGCCGATCTCGCTGAAGGTGGCACAGGCCACGTCGCGCTGCTTCAGCCCGACCAGTGAGACGCCGAGCTTCAGCAGCATGTCTGGCGCTTTCTTGGCCTTGGGATAGTCCTTGCTGGCTGCGAGGAAAGTCTCGGCCGCATCGCGGTATTTCTGCTGGCCGAGCAGCGATTCACCGAGCCAGTAATGCGCGTCCGCCGCTTTGGCGTCCCGGGGAAACCGAGCGATATGGTCGCGGAAGCCCTGTTCGGCGGTGCTGTAGTCGCCCGACAGGATGAACTGGTAAGAGTTGCGGTAAAGCTCCTCCGGGTCGTTGGTCGAGGGGAGTGCCGCGACCACCGTATCGTCGGATTTGCCGGCCTTGTTGCCGGCTGCGTTGGCGCCGTTGGCTGGGGCCGTATTCTGCTCCGGCGCGTTCGCCTGCGCATTGCCATCGGCTTCGACGACATTGCCGTTTTTGTCGACGGTGATGGTGCCGAACGTCTTGGGCGGCGCGCCGGGGATCAGCTTGCCGGGATCGCCGTTGGGCGATTCGACGATGACGTCCTCGACGCTCTTGTCGCCGGCTGGCGGCGTGTCGGCAGCGGCCGGAGCCTGCGTTGCAGGCGCCTCCGCCACGTTACTGTCGCCGTTGGGGTTGTCGCTGTTGGGCGCCGCCTCGGACTTCTTCTGCTCGGCCGGCTGCTGCGCGCCTTGCGGACCGCCTTCCAACTGCTGGAAGCGGAATTCGTTGTCTTCCTGCTGCTTGCGGATCTGCTCCTGCATCTGCAGGACCTGGAAGTTGAGTTCCTCGATCTTGCCGTTCATCTGCCGGAGCTGTTCCTCCAGCGCCGGAGTGCCGGTGCCATCCTGTTGCGCGAGTTGAACCTGATCCGGCTTTTTCTTTTCACCGAAAATGCCGGGCAGTTTGATCGTCGGCAGATGGAAGGAAAAGCCGCTTTCCGATGACTGCTCGGTGCCGCTTGCCCCGTCAGCAAGTGCCGCGATACTTGATACGAGCAGCAGCGCAAGCGTGCCGCTCAAGACCGATCTGAAATGCATGTGCCTCTCGCCGTGAAACCGTTGTTGCGCGCCTCTCACTCGAAGTAGACCAGCCAACTGGGACTAGCCAGACGCTCTCGGCTCTTAACAGGACGTGAGACTTCGGCCAAATTTTGTTTGGAGCGGGCAGATATGAAAAAGGCGGCCCTTTGGCCGCCTTTCGCACCAAGTGTTGCATTTATGCCGATCAGGAGCCGGCGCCGCCCAGGGTGGTTACGGCGCGGCGGTTCTGCGACCAGCAGGAGATGTCGTCGCAAACCGCGACCGGACGCTCCTTGCCATAGGAAATGGTCTTCAGGCGCTGCGCCGAAACGCCCTTGGCGACCAGGAAGTCGCGGGTGGCGGCAGCACGGCGGGCGCCGAGCGCCAGATTGTATTCGCGCGTGCCGCGCTCGTCGGCATGGCCTTCGATGACGATGGCATACTGCTTGTACTGGTTCAGCCACTGTGCCTGGCGCGCCAGCGTCGTCTGCGCATCGGCGCGGATCGACGACGAATCGGTGTCGAAGAAGATGCGGTCGCCGATGTTGACGGTAAAGTCCTGGGCTGACCCGGGCGTTGCCGCACCAGCGCCGTTGAGGCCGAGATCGGCGGCGCTGTTTGGCGTCTTCTTCGAGGCGCAACCGGTGATCGCGAGCATCGCGACCAGCGCGATCATGACCGGGTTTGTGGTAAGTGCTGCGATACGGCCCATGCCGCCTCTCCTTCGCAATTCGAGTGATTTCATTGATCGTCCAGTAACCACGTTTGGGTTAACCGGCGCTCAAGAAACACGGTTAAAATTTGGTTTCGGCTGCCGTCCACAACCGTTCTGCCGAGGGCTACTCAAGGGCGACAATGAGCGCGGACCGTAGGCGGAAATGCGGCCAAAACATGAAAAAGAGGGAATTGAAGAATTGAAGAGTTGAGGAATTGAGGAAAGAGATCACCTCAGCTTCTCTCTGAGATTGACCAGCATTCCGTAGATGCGGGCATAGGATTGCAACCAGTCGTCGCGTTGCACCTGTGTGATATACTCGAGGTCGAACGCATACGAAATCCACGTCTCCACTTCACTGCATGACCCTATGGCCATCGAAATGAAGCGTGCGAATCAAGTCTGCGCCGGCTGCATCGAGGGACCAGCCCTGCGCCAGTCGTTCGTGCACGGCACCGATTCCGCGAACCGCGCCGAGCGCCTGGGCCAGAGCGGCGATGGCGCCGGCCGCATCGTGGTTGAGCGAAGCCGCCCTGCGGCCGAGCGAAGGCCGGCCCTTGGCCGCCAACGCGGCCAATTCCGCGAAGGCAGCCGGCCGGCCAGTTGCGCCGTTGCCATGGCGGCTCGCCGACACGAACGACACTGGTGCGTCAGATGCCCAAAGCAGGTTTGCCGTCTGCTCCAGCGTGGCAGTCTCGCAGAGTGCAACCGCATCCTGGCCACGATAGACGAGGCGGCCGTGCAAAACGGTCGAGATCGTGGTGGCGATCGCCGGCTCACCCCAGGCAATTGCACTTTCGGCGATTGCCTGGGGATTTCGGCCGCGCGCCCGGCGGCTCGCCAGCGCCGCGATGTCGTCGGCGCGATACTGGCTGCGGCGTGGGTCGGCCCGATCCGGCCGCATGCCGATGCGTCCGCGGCTGACATAGGCATAGAGCGTCTGGGCGCGCACCTTGAGGCGCTCCAGGGCTTCGTCCCGCGTCAGCCACTCAGTCATGTAAACCTGGCACGTTGATTCGGTTGATCAAGATTGATGGTCCAGCCGCCAACCCTTATCTACGACCCGGAAAGGGTCAAGGAGAAAACCAATGGCGAATGGGCTCGATGATGTGGTGGCGGCAGAAACGGTGCTCTCCGATGTCGACGGTCTTGGCGGCCGCCTGACCATCCGGGGCCATTCGTTGCCGGAACTGGCAGGCCGCTGGAAATACGCCGACGTGGTTCGGCTGCTGTTCGACGGCTCTTTCGACGATCTTCCCGGCGAAAAGGAGCTGGCGAAAGCGATCGGCCGGGCGCGCAGTGAAGTGTTCGAGCGGATCGAACCCTTGCTGCCGTTTCTCGCATCCCTCGATATTTACAGCGCGATGCGCGCCGGCATTGCCCTACTGCCGGACGGCGACAAATTGCCGGACGCGCTCAGGCTGGTTGCGGCACCTGCCGTGCTGACGCCGGCCTTGCTGCGCTTGCAGCGCGGCGAAAGCCCAATTGCGCCTGATCGCAAGGCCGATCATGCCGCCGACATGCTGCGGATGCTGACCGGCATGGCGGCCTCGCCGAAGTTGGCGAAAGCGCTCGATATATCTTGTGACGGTTTGCGACCATGGCCTCAACGCATCGACCTTCGCCACGCGCGTGGTCGCCTCGACGCAGGCGGGGCTTACTTCGGCGGTGCTGGCCGGACTCGGAGCGCTCAAGGGGCCGCTGCATGGCGGCGCGCCAGGTCCGGTGATCGAGATGCTGGATGCGATAGAGGCGCATGGCGACGCCGCCATCTGGCTGCGCGACGAGATCGCGCGCGGCCGCCGCATCATGGGCTTCGGGCATCGCATCTACCGTGTGCGCGATCCGCGTGCCGACGTGCTGAAAGCGGTGGTGCGGCAACTCGGCGCCGAGGGCGAAGCCGGCCACCGGCTGGCGTTTGCCGAAAGCGTGGAGCAAGCGGCGCTTGAAGTGCTTCGCATCGCCAAGCCGTCGCGCTCGCTCCAGACCAATGTCGAGTTCTTCACAGCACTTCTGCTGGAGGCCGCGGGCTTTCCGAAAGAGGCGTTCACCAATGTCTTTGCTGCCGGGCGCGTCGCCGGCTGGATCGCCCACGCCCGCGAGCAGCAGACGAGCGGACGGCTGATCCGGCCGCAGTCGCGCTATATCGGGCCGGTGCCGGACCTCGTCGCCTAAGGATTTTCCCCCGCATGCTTTGCGGAAACCGGCCCCGCTACAGCCGGTGCCAGACACTCTCTCGTCAAGGTGAGAGAGGTCCTCATGACAAAAATTTTATGTCATTGCTCCACACATCCGCTGTTCTTGGGTGGCAGAGAGCCTATATGCTGCAGTGCAGCATGGTTCCGCGGGAGCCCGCCTCGAAAGGAATAAGCCGCCTTGACCGCCAGAAAAACCGCCATCGTCACCGGTTCCACCTCGGGCATCGGCCTGGCCATTGCCCACGCGCTCGCGGCCGAAGGCTGCAACATCGTCGTCAATTCCTTTTCCGACACCGCCGACGACCACGCCATCGCCGACGCAATTGCGAAACACCACAAGGTCCAGACCGCCTATGTCAAGGCTGACATGTCGAAGCCGGCCGAGTGCCGGGCTCTGGTCATGAAGGCAGCCGAGACATTCGGCTCGGTCGACATCCTGGTCAACAATGCCGGCATCCAGCATGTCGCGCCGGTGGAAAGCTTCCCGATCGAGAAGTGGGATGCGATCATCGCCATCAACCTGTCATCGGCCTTCCACACCATCGCCGCCGCCATCCCGTTGATGAAACAGGCCGGTGGCGGCCGGATCGTCAACGTCGCCTCGGCCCATGGGCTGGTGGCCTCGCCGTTCAAGTCGGCCTATGTCTCGGCCAAGCACGGCATTATGGGCCTGATCAAGACGGTCGCCCTGGAACTGGCGCGCGACAAGATCACCTGCAATGCCATTTGTCCCGGCTATGTGCTGACGCCGCTGGTCGAGGCGCAGATCCCCGACCAGATGAAGGCGAACAAGATGGACCGCGAGACTGTGGTCCGCGAGGTCATGCTCGAAAAGCAGCCGACCAAGGAGTTCGTCACCGTCGAGCAGGTTGCGGCGGCGGCAGTGTTCCTGTGCTCGGATGCGGCAGCGCAGATCAACGGCACGCACATCTCTGTCGATGGCGGCTGGACCGCTCAGTGAGCCGTCCAGCGGTCAAGGGTCACGCCATGCCGAAAAACGGCAAGGCGGAGGAGCCAAAGAAGATCAACATCGCGCTGCAAGGCGGGGGTTCGCACGGGGCGTTTTCCTGGGGCGTGCTCGATCGGCTGCTCGAGGACGGGCGCCTCGATATAACGGCGGTTTCGGGCACCAGCGCCGGCGCCATGAATGCCGTCGCGCTGGCCGACGGCTTCGTTCGCGGCGGCGTCGAGGGCGCACGGCGGAAACTTGATGATTTCTGGCGTGCGGTGGCGGCAAAGGGCCGCTTCAGCCCAGTGCAGCGCATGCCGTGGGACGTCGCCTGGGGCAATTGGTCGATCGAGAACACGCCCGGCTATTTCCTGTTCGATACGATGTCGCGGGTATTTTCGCCCTATGTCGCCAATCCGCTCGCCATCAATCCGCTGCGCGATGTGGTCGAACGTGAGATCGATTTCGACAATGTGCGCGCCTGCAAGTCGATGGAACTGTTCATTTCCGCGACCAATGTCGAGACCGGCCAGTTGCGTGTCTTCTCGGACGGCGAGATCGACCTCGACACGGTAATGGCGTCGGCCTGCCTGCCGCAATTGTTCCGCGCCGTCGAGATCAAGGGCGTGCCCTATTGGGATGGCGGCTATGGCGGCAACCCGGCACTGTTCCCGTTCTTCAAGACGGCGGCCACTGAGGACGTGCTTTTGGTGCAGATCAATCCGGTGGTCCGCGAAGGGACGCCGAAGAGCGCCAATGAGATCCAGAACCGCATCGACGAGATCACCTTCAATGCCGGGCTGTTGCGCGAATTCCGCTCGATCGCCTTCGTCAAGGAACTGATCGCCGCCGGCCGATTGCCGCACGGCGAATATCGCGACATCCGCATGCACCGCATCGATGCCGACGAAGCGTTCAAGGATCTGTCGGCATCGTCCAAGGTCAATGCCGAATGGGCGTTCCTTGCCTATCTGCGTGACCTCGGCCGCACCGCAGCCAGTGATTGGCTGGAAGAAAATTACGACGCCGTCGGCAAGCGGCCGACGATCGATCTGTCCGGCGAGCTCGACGACGGCTTGAAGCCGGTGCGCGGGCCGGCGCCGGGCCGGCGGGTCAAGGAGTTTCTTGCGGCGCGCAAGCAGCCCGAGGCCGCCCGCCGTCCGGCCTAGAACGATTTACCGTTTCACGGAAACGCCGAACCGCTCTATCTTTTTTGACGCAATTCCGGACGGAAAACCGTTTCACACTTTTCCTGGAATTGTTCTGGCTCCCCCGCAAAGCAGATGACATCGCAATCTGTCCAATCATCCTGACACTTGCTGCCATACCGCTGTTTTGGCGATCAACAGCCGATGCTGCAGCCGCATCTTTGCGGACAAAGCAACAATCCATCAACTTTTCTGACTATATTGCGACGCAACTTTAAGGTAGAAGCGCGCTTCGCCGATCACGGCAATTTGAATACGGCCTCGCGCGCACCCATATCGGCGACGCGCCCCAAGTAGAAGATGCGGCCTGGCCGAACCCCGCGCACTGGAAAAAATGACGATGCCGAAATTCAGGTTTCACAAGCTTGCAGCCATTGTTGTGCTCATCGGGTTCGCCGGCTGGATGGCGACAGGCGAATTCTCGTCCGTCGGCAGCGCGTCCGCCGACAACAAGCCCAAGGCAGGAGAGGTCGAGCAGCCCAAGGCCGCCGACTCAGGCAAGCCCCAAACTGGCGAACAGGGGGCTGCCAAGCCGGGGACTGCCGAGGCAGAACAGCCCAAAGCGGCCTTGCGGACGGTCGCGATCATAACCCCGCCGCGGCGCATCTATGCGCGCGCTATCCGCATTTCCGGACTGACCGAAGCCGACAAGCGCGCGGTCCTGGCGACACGCGTCGCCGGCGTCATCGACAAGCTGCCGGTCAAGCAGGGTCAGCACGTCAAGACCGGCGACCTGATCCTGATGCTTGCCGCCGAGGAAAAAATCTCGGCGGTCGACAACGCCAAGCAGCTTGTCGTGCAACGTGAGGCCGAGCTGGCTGCGGCCCTGCGGTTGATGAAAACCGGCAATCTGCCGACGCTGCAGCTCGATACGGCCCGTTCCAACCTGACGCTGGCCAAGTCGCAACTGGACGCCGCGCAAGCCGAACTCGACCGCAACGAGGTGAAGGCGCCCTTCGACGGTGTCATCGACCGGGTGCCGGTGGAGCTTGGCAGTTCCGTCATGCAGGGCGGCGAGGTGGCGACCATTCTGAAGCTCGATCCGGTGATCGCCCGCGGCGAAGTCAGCGAGCGCGATCTCGGCTATCTGAAGATCGGTGACGAAGCCAATGTGCGCCTGGTCAGTGGTCAGACCGTCAAGGGTACGGTGCGCTACATCAGCCGGGATGCATCTTCGGCAACCCGTACCTTCCGGGTTGAAGTCGCTATCCCCAATGCCGATGGGTCCGTACCGGCCGGCATGACGGCAGAAATTGCGCTCAGCGCCCAGCCGACCGACGCCGTGATGCTGCCGCGATCGGTGGTGACGCTCGGCGACAAGGGCGACCTCGGCATCCGCGCCGTCGACAAGGATGACAAGGTCGTGTTCTTCCCGATCGACCTGGTCGACGACACGCCGACCGGCCTGGTGCTCGGCGGCATTCCGGCCGACGCCCGCATCATCGTCGCTGGCCAGGAGCTGGTGAAGGAAGGCGAAGTGGTCAAGCCGGTCGAGGCCGACCAGGCGACCATTCAAAAGCTGTTGGGCGAAGCGACGACCGGGACGCAGTAATCATGGACATCGTCAAACTTGCAATCAGCAATGCCCGGCTGACCATTGCGGTCCTGGTCTTTCTCATCCTTGCCGGTGCGGTCGCCTACCAGTCGACGCCGAAGGAAGCGGAACCCGACGTTCCGATTCCGATGATGTATGTCAGCCTGATCTATCAGGGCATCTCGCCGGAAGACTCCGAACGCCTCCTGCTGCGGCCGATGGAAGCCAAGCTGAAGAGCCTGAAGGGCCTCAAGGAGATGCGCTCGGCCGCCTTCCAGGGCGGCGGTTATGTGCTGGTCGAATTCCAGCCACAGACGGATCTCGCCACTGCGCTGCAGGACACGCGCAGCAAGGTGCAGGACGGCAAGGCCGACCTGCCGCAAGCGGCTGAGGAGCCCGTGGTCTCCGAGGTCAACATCTCCGAGTTCCCCGTCCTGGTCGTGACGCTGTCGGGCGAGGTGCCCGAGCGCGTGCTGACGGCGGCGGCGCGCGAGCTGCGCGACCGCATCGAGGAAGTGCCTGGCGTGCTCGAGGGCTCATTGCAGGGTGCGCGCGACGACCTCGTCGAAGTGGTCATCGATCCGATGAAACTTTCGTCCTACGGGCTGCAGCTCGACCAGTTGATCGGTGCGGTCGGCGCTTCCAACAGTCTTGTCGCCGCCGGCAACATCGAAGGATCCGAGGGCAAATACGCAGTCAAGGTGCCCTCGCTTATCGAGACACCAGAAGATGTGGCGGCGCTTCCGGTCGTCGCCGGCCCCAACGCGGTGGTGCAGGCCAAGGATATCGCCACCATCCGCTCGACCTTCAAGGACGCCGAGACGGTTACCCGCCTGGACGGCAAGCCGGCGATTGCCATCGAGGTGAAGAAGCGCATCGGCTCCAACCTGATCGATACGATTGGCAAGGTCAGGGAGGTGTCCGACGCCTTCATCAAGACGATGCCGGAGGGCATGCACGTCACCTACACGCAAGACAAGTCCGTCTTCGTGAACCAGTTGCTCGGCGACCTTCAGAACCACGTGATGATCGCCGTCATCCTGGTGTTCATCGTCATTCTCTACGCGCTGTCTGGCCGTGCCTCGCTACTGATCGGATTGGCCATCCCCTCATCCTTCCTGATCGGCATCCTGTTGCTGGCGATGATGGGCTACACGATCAACATGATCGTGCTGTTCAGCCTCATCCTGGCGGTCGGCATGCTGGTCGACGACGCTATCATCGTCACCGAATTCGCCGAGCGACGCATGAGCGAGGGCATGCCGAAGGAACAGGCGTTCGCGCTTGCGGCCAAGCGCATGGCCGGCCCGGTCATCGCCGCGACGATGACGCGCATTGCCGCCTTCTCGCCGCTGTTGTTCTGGCCGGGCATCATCGGCGATTTCATGAAATACATGCCGATCACGTTGATCGTGACGCTCTCGGCCTCGATGCTCTATGCGCTGGTCTTCGCGCCGACGCTGGGCGCCATATTTGCCAAGGCGCCGGCTCATCACCCCGACGACAATCGCGACGGCTGGTACATGGCCGTGGTCAAGCAGGCGGTGCATTATCCCATCACCGTGCTTGTCCTTACCGTCGCGCTGTTGTTTGGCGTGGGCTACGCCTATTCGAAATTCGGCGCCGGCGTCGAATTCTTCCCGAATGTCGAGCCTGACTACGGCCTGCTCTATGTCCACGCCCGCGGCAATCTTTCGCTTGCCGAAATGGACGCGGCCACCAAGACGGCGGAAAATCGGCTGCTCGGCTGGCCGGGCGTGAAGTCTGTCTATACCCGTGTCGGCAAGACGCAGGGCGGCGGCCAGGACGTTCCGGAAGACGTGGTCGGCGTGATCCAGTACGAATTCGTCGACTGGCGCGAGCGCAAATCGGCGAACTCAATCCTCGACGAACTGCGCGGCGTGATGGCCGGCATTCCCGGTGTCGACGTCGAGGTTCGCGTGCCGGAAGCCGGCCCGCCTACCGGCAAGCCGATCCAGATCAGGCTTTCGGCCGTCGATCCGAAGGGTCTTGACGACAAGGCCCGCGCCGTCGCCGCGCGCATTGCCAAGGTGCCCGGCGTCATCGATATTTCCGATGGCCTGGCGCCGCCCGGCGTCGATTGGGCGCTCGAGGTCGATCGCGCCAAGGCGGCGCAGTACGGCATCAGCCCGACCGCGGTCGGAACGGTGGTCCAACTGGTGACCAACGGGCTGAAGCTCAGCGAGTACCGCCCCGCCGGCGCCGACGATGCCGTCGACATCAGACTGCGCCTGCCCGAGGATCGGCGCACGCTGTCGACGCTCGACGAACTCAGGGTTCAGACCGCGCAAGGCTCGGTGCCGATCTCGAACTTCGTCGTACGCAAGCCGGAGCCGACGGTCGGTATCCTCAATCGCATCGACGGCGCGCGAACGGTGGTCGTCCAGGCCAACGTCGCTGCCGGCGCCCAGGTGGCTGCCGTCCAGCAGGAGGTCACCAAAGCTGTCGCCGACATGAACCTCGGCAGCGGCATTCGCTGGAAGCTTGCCGGTTCCAATGAGGACAGCGCGGAGGCCGGGGCCTTCCTCAGCAAAGCCTTCGGTGCCGCGATCTTCCTGATCTTCATTGTGCTTCTGGCGCAGTTCAACAAGTTCACCAGCGTCTGGCTGGTGCTGTCCTGCGTGGTCATGGCGACGATCGGCGTGTTCCTAGGGCTGCTGCTGACGGGAGAGGCATTCGGCATCGTCATGTCGGGCATCGGTGTCATCGCGCTGGCCGGCGTGGTGGTGAACAACAACATCGTGCTGATCGACACCTATGACCGGTTGCGCGAAGAGGGCTGGGACAAATACGAAGCCGTTCTGCAGACCTGCCGCGAACGTGCCCGCCCGGTGGTGCTGACGGCGGTGTCGGCGATCCTCGGCGTGCTGCCGATCGCTTTCGGCCTCGGCCTCGAAATCTTCCATCACGAGACGACGATCAACGCGCCGTCGACGCAATGGTGGATCTCGCTGTCGTCGGCGATCGTCTTCGGCCTGTCCTTCGCCACCGTGCTGACGCTGGTGGTGACGCCGTCAATGCTGATGGTGTTCACCCGCGCCAAAGTAAAACCCAGTGCGCGTCGGGGCTGGTTCAGTCGCCTGTTCGGGCGCGGCAAGGCCGAGATCTCCTCGGAAGGCCTGGAGGCCGATCTGGGCGCCGAACCGGCGATCGCCTTCCCGAAGGCCGCCGAATAGAGGCTGAATCGCCGTCCTGATCAAGCAAAGGCCGCCCGGGAACAATGGGCGGCCTTCTGCATTGTTCCGTCATTGCAACCTCAAAGCGAGGATTTTCTGATGACGATAAGCACCATTCTCATCATTATCCTTATTCTTATCCTGATTGGCGCGGTTCCGGCGTGGCCGCATTCGCGGTCCTGGGGTTACGGACCATCCGGCATCGTCGGCGTCATCCTGATCGTTGTCCTGGTGCTGCTGTTGATGGGCCGGATCTGACCGCAATCATTGGTCCCCGACAAGCGGCGGATGACCGTCAGGCCATCCGCCTTTTTTCAGATTGCTTCTGCGCTGCCTTCACCGTGGCGATACCGATGTCTTCAAGCGCTTCCGACACTGCATTTTCCAGCGGCGTGTGGGGGATCGCACCGATAATGCCTTCAAGCCCGCCTGAAACCAGCCGGTGCGGCTCGAAGCGGAGATAGGACATCGAAACGATCTCGCGCCACATCGCCACAAACGGGCTGCCGGCACGCAGCACCCACCACGGCATCGACGTCAGTTTCAACGTGCGCCCGAGCGCCTTCTCAGCGGCCGCCTTGATCTCGAGATCGGTCACCGCATGGCCGGGAAAGTTCAGCGCCTCGTAGGAGCCGAGCTTGTCGAGATTGTCGGCCAGTCCGACGAAAGCCTTGGCCAGGTCGGGCAGATAGGCCCATTCATGCACGAGATCGACCGGCCCTGGGGCGGTATAGACGCCCTTGGTCATCTTGGCGGCAACAACCAGATCGAACCACGATCCGCTGCCGGTGCCGCCGAAGAAGTCACCGGCGCGCAGCAGGATGGTGCGCACCCGACCCGCGTCGGCCTCGCGGCGAAACAGGTCTTCCATGGCGACGCGGATGCGGCCCTTTTCCGTCGTCGGGTGAAACGGCGTGTCTTCGGTGATCACCGCCGGTATCGGCGAGCCGTAGTTGTAAACGGTGCCCGGGAAGAGATGCAGCGCGCCGTTCGCCCGGCAGGCGGCCATGACGTTCTCCGCCATCGGCAGGCACTTGCTCCAGTCGGTGTAGAGCGGGCTCAGGCCGTTGAAAATGATATCAATGCCGTCGGTGGCGCGGATCAGCGCCTCGCGGTCGAGCGCATCGCCGGCGATCGCCGTGGCGCCTTCGAGCTCCGCCGGCACCTTGCCGCTGCGGGTGACAGCGCGGACGTGGTAGCTAGCATCGATGAAGGCCTTGGCCACCGTGCGGCCGAGCCGGCCATTGGCGCCGAGAATTGCCATCTTGGTCATTGTTTGTCTCCATGTTTGCGTATGACCCAATATGATCTCCTCGCAAACGAATGGAAATTGACGAAAGCTGGTGGTCTGATATTCAATTTTGAATGGATATAGACTGGAACCTGATCAAGAGTTTCGTCACGGTGGCGGAGACCGGGAGCCTGTCGGCCGCCGCGCGAAAGCTTGCCGCAAGCCAGCCGACACTCGGCCGCCACATCGCCGAGCTGGAGCAGGCGCTCGGCGTCACCTTGTTCCGGCGCGGGCGGCGCGGCTATGCGCTCACGGAAGCGGGCAGCACGCTTTTTGAACGGGGCCGCGCGGTGAGCGAGCAGGCGAGCGCATTTTCGCTGCTGGCCCTGGGATCGGTCGAAGCGATCGAGGGCACGGTGCGCATTGCCGCCAGCGAGGCGGTGGCGGCCTATGTGCTACCCGAGATGACGGCGCGGCTTGCCGTCGAGGAACCCGGCATCGAGGTTGAGATCGTCGCTTCGAACCAGGTCGAGAATCTGCTGCGTCGCGACGCCGACATTGCCATCCGCATGGTCAAGCCGGCGCAGAATGAACTGGTCGCGCGCAAGGTGACCGACATTCCGCTCCGCGCCTGCGCGGCAAAATCCTATCTCGACCGGCGTGGCCGTCCGCGCGAGGCCCGCGATCTTGCCGAGCACGATCTGGTCGGCTTCGATCGCAGCGATGAAATCATTCGCGGCTTCGCTCAATTCGGGGTTCCGCTCAACCGCAATGCCTTCCGCTTCAGGACCGACAACCACATAGTTTTGTGGGAGGCACTGCGGGCGGGAAACGGCATCGGCTTTGGCCAGCAGCCGCTGGCCGAGCGCGATGCACTGGTGGAAATCGTGCTGCCGGACCTCCCGCTGCCGACGCTGCCGGTGTGGCTGGCCATGCACCGCGACGTGCGTACCAGCGTCCGCATCCGCCGCGTCGCGGATTTCCTCTACGAACAGTTCAAGCGCTATTCAGCCGGTGCAGGCTCGGCAGCAAATTCGGCGCGGTGAGCGAGCCCGGCCATCAACAGCACGACTATCAGCAACCCGGACAGAGCGACGAAGATCGGGCCGAAGCTCGAGTGTTCGGCGATGAAGCCGATCGCCGAAGGCGCCACCAGGATGCCTGAGTAACCCATTGTGGTGACGACGCTCATGCCGGTGCCGGGCGCCATGCGCTCCTGGTTGCCGCCGGCCGAAAAGATGATCGGCACCATATTGGCAATACCCAGGCCGCAAAAGGCAAAGGCGGCAATGGCCAGCCACGGCGAGGGAGCCAGCCCGGCCACCAGCATGCCGGCTGCAGCAGCAAGCGCCGACGCGCGCAGCGTCGTAACGGCACCGAAACGGTTGCGGACGCCATCGCCGAGAAAGCGCATGACGGCCATGACGCCGGAAAAGGCGGCATAGGCCAGGCCTGCGATAGCAAGATCGGCGCCGAGCTCCTGCCTGAGATACAGCGCTGCCCAGTCGAGCACCGCGCCTTCGGAGATCATCGTCAGCAGCGCCATCAGCCCGACCAGATAGACAAGCGGGTTTGCCGGCAGGGCGAATTTGTGATGCTCGGCGACCGGATGCTTGTCCTCGGCGATCAGGTAGCGGATCGCTACCGCGATGACAGCAAAGGCAAGCGCCGTCACCATCGCCGCATGCGCGAGATGACCATAGTTCTGGATGGCGAAACCGCCCAAAGCGCCGCCTGCGAAACCGCCAAGGCTCCAGAAACCGTGCGAGGACGACATGATGGCGCGGGACAGCCGCCGTTCCACCGCCACCGCATTGGCATTCATGGCGACGTCCATGCCGCCGATCGAACCGCCGAAGATGAACATGGCGATGGCCGCCAGGGGCACATTGGGGGCCAGAGCCACCATCAAAAGACCGAAGCTGCCGGCAAGTCCGAACCAGCGCAGCACGGTGCGCGAGCCATGCTTCGAGATCAGATGGCCGCACCAGGTCATGGCGGTGACGGCGCCGGCGCCGAACAACAGGATCAGCAGGCCGAGCGTGAATTTGCTGATGTCCAGCCGGGTCAGGAACACCGGGATCTGCGGCGCCCAGCTGCCGGTCAGGAAGCCGTTGGCGAGGAAGATGCCGGCCACGGCCCAGCGTCCACGAATCGCGATTTGCGTGATTTTCTGCGCGTCCATCGGGTAGAATCCGGTCCGGAAATGGCTTTGCGCGGCAAATTAGATCGATTCAATTCACAGTCAAGCGCTCTTCGCCGAAAGTGCTTGGACCAGACGGCGCCACAAGGCGCCGGTGGACGCTACGTCCTCTCGTATCGGCCAACCACCTCGGTGGTCCACTCCAAAATCTCTACGGCTCGGGATAAGGCGCGCCATCCTTGTGCACAAACCGGCCGTCGGCGTTGGTGCTCATCATGTCGATGTCGGAGCAGGTGGTTACGTCGGCGGGCCAACGCGAACCAACTTCGAGATAGATCGCAACTGCGCCCGATTTGTTGATCATGTGATGGCCGTTGCCGGAGCCTTTCGGAAAGGCCGCGCAATCACCCGCGCGCAGCACCGTCTCGCCGGCATCTTCGACGAGCGTCAGCTCGCCTTCGAGCACGTAGACGAACTCGTCTTCGTGCGAATGCCAGTGGCGCTGGCTCGACCAGTTGCCCGGCGGCAGGCGCATGAGATTGATGCCGAAGTCGGTGAGCCCGCCGGCGTTGCCCAGCCGCTGCCGCACGCGTTCGGCACAGGGTGCATCGAACGGAGGTGGATAGGATGAGCCCTTGCGTCCGGGTACGTCGGCGACGTCGATCTTAGGCACGGCAGTCCTCCCATTTGGGGCAAAAACCATTCGTGAAGGTCGTTCAGTGCGATGGATTGTGACCCTGGAACGGTTCATCGTTTCACGGAAACGCCGAACCGTTCCATCCTTTTGTCTTGACGCAATTCCGGACGGAAAACCGTTCACACTTTTCCTGGAATTGCTCTAGTGGTCCCTGGGGCGTCTTGCCTCGAACTCGGCCTTCTTGGCATCGGAGGCCTCGATCTGGTTCAGTGCCTGCCACTCGGCATAGGCCATGCCGTAGATGATCTCGCGCGACTGGTCCTTGCTGAGTTCGACACCCTCGGCTTGCGCCGCATCGCGGTACCAGTTGGACAGGCAGTTGCGGCAGAAGCCGGCGAGGTTCATCAGGTCGATGTTCTGCACGTCGGAACGCTCGCGCAGATGCGCGACCAGCCGGCGGAAGGCAGCGGCTTCGAAATCGCGCTTTTGTACGTCGCTGAGCTCGGTCATGGCTTGTTGGCCTCCTTGGCCTCCATCATGCCGGCCCGGTGCGCGAGCCGAATATTTTCACTGCATGTATATCGGCACGTCGATCTATCGCGTCAACGATCGGCGCCAGCCGTTCGGCCCAGGCGAGCGCACCCTTCCGGTCGGCGATCAGGTCCTGGCGGATCTCGATAAGCGCATGGGCAAAGCCGTTGACGATAGCGTGCCTGAACATGGTATCGCCGCGCAGTGCGCCGTCATAGGGTTCGTTGTCGCCGACGACGAGGCTCTTGTCCTCGGCGAGCATGTCGATCAGCGGCCGCGCAACGCGATCGTCGAGATCCCATAATATGCCGACATGCCACGGCCGCACGAAGCCCTGCATGGTCGGTGTGAAGGAATGCACCGAAAAAATGAAGGGCGCCTGCGCCGACGCTTGCGCCACCGAGGCGATCATGGCGCCGACGGCGTCATGATAGGGGCGGTAAAAGCGATCCAGCCGTCTTTCGCGTTCCTCCGGCGCCATGGGATAATTTCCCGGGATGACGGTGCCGTCATAGAGCTGGCGAATCAGCGTTGGATCGTCCTCGCCGCGATTGGGGTCGATCAGCAGTCGCGAAAAATTGGCAAGCACCGCCGGAACGCCGAGCAGACTTGCGAGTTCGCGGGTTACAGTCTCGACGCCGATGTCGTAGGCGATGTGGCGGTCGAACTCCGCCGCGGGCAGGCCGAGGCTGCCATACTCCTCCGGCAGGTCGCGGCGGGCGTGATCGGCCAAAAGCACCATGCCGCGCTTGCGGTCGCCTTCGACGATGTCGAAAGGCGCGAAAACTGTGGATCGGGTCATTGGCGGGAAAGGTCTGTTCGCTGGCTTCAGGGGAGGGTGGTATCGTCATTCCACGAAGAGAACGCTTGCGCAATGCCGTTGTTTGGCCACGGTTTCTGCCAAAAAACTGAGCAGGGGCGACCGCAAGCGCGTCAGAGCCTTCTAAATCGATTGGAATTGGATAGATCGGCGCGTTGACATGCGTACGGACTTTTCCGAAAAGGGGCGTTGAGAGATGCAAATGTGGTTCTTGAGGGGTTTCAGGATGGGTTTCGCCGGCAGGCTGCGTGTGCGCCATGCCTTGGCCATGCCGCTCCTGATACCGGCCATGGGCCTTTTTGTGGTGATTTCGGCCTCGCCGGCACGCGCCGATTTCCGCGTCTGCAATGCCACGCAGAACCTGGTCGGCGTCGGCATCGGCTATCGCGCCAAAGCCGGCTGGATCACCGAAGGCTGGTGGCACATCGAAGGATCGAGCTGCAAGACGCTGATCGAGGGACCGTTGTCATCAAGGTTTTACTATCTTTATGCAGAAGACGCCGAGCGCGGCGGACGCTGGGATGGCCCGATCAACATGTGCGTGGCCGAAAAAGAGTTCAAGATCGCCGGCGTTACCGATTGCGTCGCCCGAGGCTTTCAGCGCGCCGGATTCCAGGAATATGACACGGGCGAGCAGGCAAGCTGGATGGTCCAGCTGACTGACGAGCCCGCAACGGATGGCGCTCCAGCCGCCCCGGGAACAAACAGTCAATGAGACGCAGCCGCAAGGTCAAGATCCTCGCCACCATCGGTCCGGCCTCCTCGTCCGAGGAGATGCTGAAGAAGCTGTTCGAAGCCGGCGCCGACGTGTTCCGCATCAATATGAGCCATACCGATCATGAATTGATGCGTACGCTCGTCGGCCGTATTCGTGCCGTCGAGGAGGCGGTCGGCCGGCCGATCGGCGTTCTCGCCGACCTGCAAGGGCCAAAGCTGCGCGTCGGCAAGTTCGCCAACGGCAAAGAGGTGCTGACCGTCGGTCAGACCTTCACGCTCGACGACAATCCCGAGCCCGGCAATTCGACGAGGGTCTACCTGCCGCATCCCGAAATCCTGCGTTCGGTCGAGGCTGGTCATCGCCTGCTGATCGACGACGGCAAGCTCGAGCTCAAGGCGGTCAGCAGCAACGGCAAGGCGATCGTCTGCACCGTCGTCGCCGGCACGATCATTTCCGACAAGAAGGGCGTCAGCCTGCCCGACACCGACCTGCCGGTCGGAGCGCTGACGGAAAAGGACCGCCGGGATCTCGACGCGGTTCTGGCGACCGGCGTCGACTGGGTGGCACTGTCCTTCGTGCAGCGGCCCGAGGACCTGGCCGAAGCACGCAAGATCGCACGCGGCCGGGCGCTGATCATGGCCAAGATCGAAAAGCCGCAGGCCGTCGCCCGGCTGGCCGAGATCATCGAACTTTCGGATGCGCTGATGGTTGCCCGCGGCGATCTCGGCGTCGAGATGCCGCTCGAAGCCGTGCCTGGCATCCAGAAGCAGATCACTCGCGCCGCGCGCCGTGCCGGCAAGCCGGTGGTGGTCGCCACGCAGATGCTGGAATCGATGATCACCGCGCCGGTGCCGACACGCGCCGAGGTGTCGGACGTTTCGATCGCCGTGTTTGAAGGCGCCGACGCGATAATGCTTTCGGCGGAGTCCGCCGCCGGCGCCTATCCGGTCGAGGCGGTGGCGATGATGAACCGGATCGCCACCAAGGTCGAAACCGACCCGACCTATGCCGGCATCATCAACGCGCAGCGCTCGGAACCGGAAGCGACGGGAGCCGACGCCATCTCGCTCGCCGCCCGCGAAATAGCCGAGACGCTTAAGCTGTCGGCGATCATCACCTATACCGCGTCGGGCACAACCGGCTTGCGCGCCGCGCGCGAGCGGCCGCAAGTGCCGATCGTGGCGCTGTCGCCGATCCTCAACACGGCGCGGCGGCTGTCGCTGCTGTGGGGCACGCATTGCGTCGTTTCTCCCGATGCCATCGACCTCGACGACATGGTCGATCGCGCCTGCCGCATCGCTTTGGACGAAGGCTTCGGCAAGCCCGGCGACCGCGTCATCATCACGGCCGGCGTGCCGCTGAGGACGCCGGGCTCGACCAACATGCTGCGCATCGCCTATGTCGGATCGGAAGTCGGCCGCTAATGTCGGCTGCGGCTGCCGGATGGGCCGGCTGCATGGCGCGTCGTAAACACGGCGCCAGCCCGGCGCATCGACCGCAGTCGGGTTAGGATCGACGCCGAACTCCGCCAGCTTGCATCAGCCTGTGGCCGGCCGTGAAGCGGTTCGAAGGCCCTATCCGACTTGAGCTGGAAGTCAGTTAAGGTAATCTCTCCTGGGAGAAAGAGGAGGGTGATCCAATGTGGATGCGCACTGATCTTCTGGAACTCCTCGGCATTGAACACCCGATAATCCAGGCGCCGATGAGCGGCATCACCACGCCGGAACTCGCGGCGGCAGTCAGCAATGCCGGGGCGCTTGGCTCGCTCGGATGCGGCATTCTGCCTGCGGCGGCTATCCGCGAGCAGCTCACGGCGACACAGCACGCCACCAATCGTCCGATCAACGTCAACTTCTTTGCGCACCCGGCGCCGGCACGCGATGATGCGGCAGCTCAAAGTATGCGAGACCGCCTTCGCGGCTGCTATGAGGAGGTCGGCCTCGGACCGGTGCCCGAGCCGGGCGAACCCTTCCCCACCTTCGATCGTGAGCGTCTCGAAATTGTGCTCGAGCTTCGCCCGAAGGTGGTCAGCTTCCACTTCGGCCTACCCGACACCGCAATTGTGCAGCAGTTGAAAGCCGGCGGCTGTATTGTCCTGTGTTCGGCTACCACCGTCTCGGAAGCGCGCCAGCTTGAGGCAGGAGGGGTGGACGCCATTATCGCGCAGGGATACGAGGCGGGTGGGCATCGCGGCACATTCACTGGCGACCCTGCTATCGGCACAGCCGGCACTATGGCCCTCGTACCACAGATTGTTGATGCCGTGCGGGTGCCTGTAATTGCTGCCGGCGGTATCTTTGACGGTCGCGGCATTGCTGCCAGCTTTGCACTTGGTGCATCTGGTGTGCAGATCGGCACGGCTTTCCTGGCCTGTCCTGAAGCCAATGTGCAGCCAGTCTATCGCGTAGCATTGCGCTCGGCCAACGACGAGAGCACGTCGGTGACTCGCTGCTTCACTGGCCGCCCAGCGCGCGTGGTGCGCAACCGGTTTGTGATGGAAATGGCTGGTGAGGAAGATGCTGCGCTGGCGTTTCCGCTACAGGCGAGTCTGGTCATGCCGCTTTCAATGGCAAAGGATGAAAGCAAGCGGGCTGACTTCTTGCCTATTTGGGCCGGGCAGGGCGTTGCGAAGCTGCGGGAGATGCC
Source organism: Mesorhizobium sp. M0778 (assembly GCF_040320105.1). Classification (NCBI taxonomy): domain Bacteria; kingdom Pseudomonadati; phylum Pseudomonadota; class Alphaproteobacteria; order Hyphomicrobiales; family Phyllobacteriaceae; genus Mesorhizobium; species Mesorhizobium sp. M0778. The sequence goes on from NZ_JAMYPA010000001.1 coordinate 482,276, forward strand.
GGCCGCCGCCCTTGTGGAGAAACTCGTCACGGAAGCAAGCGGCATAGATCGGGCCGATAGGGGAGTAGGGGAGTAGGGGATGTGTTCCGGAGTGCATCTACACCACTCACATACTGCCTTACTCCCCTATTCCCTTACTGGTCTCAAATGCCTTCGCCGGCAAGCTCTTCGGAAAGTGCGGCGACCTGGTCCTGGGCGCTGCGCATCATCGGATAGATGCCGAGAACGCGCTGCCAGGCCTCGAGCGCCGACTGCTTGTGGCCGGTTTCGGCCATGATCTGGGCCAGGCCGGAAAGCGCGCCGAAATGGCGTGGTTCGAGCTGCAGGGTACGGTCGATGTCCGACATCGACTTCCCGTAGTTCTTCATCATGAAATGAACCGTGGCGCGCCGGTTCCAGCCTTCCGCATAGGTCGGCTGCAGGGTTACCACCTGATCGAGGAAATCGAGCGCAACATCGAATTTCTGGTTTTCAGTCGCCTTTTGCGACCATTGCATCATCAGGTCGATCGAGGCACTGCCCGACTGGGACCACTCGCTGCCGATGCGCCCGGCGATGCGCTCGGCCGCCTTTTCGTTGCGTTCGCGCTTGAGATCGGCAAACAGCTGATCGAGCCGCGCCTGTTTCGTCATCACAACCGGAGGTGCTGTCGGCCGATTTGCTGTCGGATCTTCAGCCCACGCCGGCAGCGAGACAGCGCTGGAAACGAAGAAAGCCGTGAAAAATGCAAAAAGAATCCGCATCGCGGGAATCTAGCCCCCGACGCCGGATCGTCAAACTGAATTTAGCGTGAGAGGCGTATCATGCGCACGGAGGCACGCAGCCTCCGGTCAAAAACTCAACCCTGGCGCGCCTTGTAGCGCGGAGCGGTCTTGTTGATGATGTAGACGCGGCCCTTGCGACGAACCAGCTGGTTGTCGCGGTGACGCGCCTTCAACGCCTTGAGCGAATTCTTGATCTTCATGGTCTTGCCCGTCGGTCTGGGCCCGGTCCCGGGCCGAACTATTAAGGCGCGCCCACAGACGCGCCTTTGAACTGTGCGTGGCTCATAGACGAGGAGCCTTGCCCGTGTCAACCGCAAGCGCGTTGCCTAAACGATACGGACCGTTTCGTATCATCGAAATACCCGCCAACGGCGCCTTGCGGCATTGCGCGGGCTTGAGACGGCTGGAATGATGCGGTTGCGAATTGGAGATCATCATGCGCCGAATTCTTGTGTCCGCCTGTCTTGCCGTCCTTGCGGCAGGTTCTGTTGCCCATGCGCAGGAATGCGACCGCAACGACGACAGCCAGCAGATGATGAACATCTGCGCCGACGCGAACTACAAATCCGCCGACGCCAAACTCAACAAGGCCTACCAGGAGCTCATCAGCGCAAGCGATGCAAAAGCCAGGAAGCTGTTGCAGACGGCGCAGCGCGCGTGGATCGCCTTTCGCGACGCGGAATGCAGCTATTCCGCCGCGGACAGCGAAGGCGGCTCGATCTATCCGATGCTGATATCGGAATGCCTGACGCGGCTGACCGACGACCGCACCAAACAGCTCACCGCCGATTCGACCTGGGCGGAAGGCGATGTGAGCTGCGCCAGCCCCGACGAGGACGAGAGCGGCGACATCCAGTAAGCGTAGGTTCTAACTTTTGTTTGAGCATGATCGTTCCCGAAAACCGGATTCCACTTTTCGGGATCATGCTCTAGCTGCGGCGGCTCACGCGCGTGAAATGGCCCATCTTGCGGCCGGGCCGCGCCTCGGCCTTGCCATAGAGGTGCAGCATCAGATCGGGCTCGGCGAGAAGTTCAGGAACGCGCCGGATGTCGTCGCCGATCAGGTTTTCCATGACGCAGTCGAACTGCCGTGCGGGATTTCCCAGCGGCAGGCCGGCGACGGCGCGGATGTGCTGCTCGAATTGCGAGATGGTGCAGGCGGCCTCCGTCCAGTGGCCGGAATTGTGGACGCGCGGCGCAATCTCGTTGGCCAGCAGCGAACCGTCGGCCAGGACAAAGAATTCGACGCCGATGACGCCGACATAGTCGAGCGCTGCAAGTATCTCGGCCGCCGCCGTTTGAGCCGCAGCCGCCGTGTCGGACTTCACCCCGGCCGGCAGCGTCGAACTGTGAAGAATACCGTTGCGATGGACATTCCAGGCCGGATCGTAGGCGGCGAGCGAACCGTCGATGCCGCGCGCGGCGATCACCGAAATCTCGCGCTCGAAGGCGACGAATGATTCCAGGATCAACGGCACGTTGCCCATCGCCTCGCAAGTGCCGGCAAAGCCGCCTGTTTCCATGTTGCGGAAGACACGCTGGCCCTTGCCGTCATAGCCCATCCGGCGCGTCTTCAATATGCCGCTGCCGTTGAACTTTTTCAGCGCGGCCGTCAGTTCCTCGTCATTGTCGACGGGGCTGAAATCCGCGGTCGGTATGCCGATGCCGTTGAGGAATTTCTTTTCCGCCAGCCGGTCCTGAGCCACTTCCAGTGCGCGTGCCGGCGGATAGACCGGGACCGTGGTGGCAAGTGCCGCGGCGGCCGCAACCGGAACGTTCTCGAATTCGTAAGTAACGACGGCACTGGCCGCAGCCAGCTCGCCGAGCGCGGCCGCGTCGTCATAGGCGGCGACGATCTGCCGGTTGGCGACCTGTGCCGCCGGGCAGTCCGGCTGCGGCTCCAGCACGACGATGCGGTAGCCGAGGCGGGCCGCGGCCATCGCCAGCATGCGGCCGAGCTGGCCGCCGCCAATGATGCCGATGGTCGATCCGGCGGGCCGGCTCACGGCGTGTCCACGGGCTCGGCGGCCACCTTGGCGGTCTGTGCGGCGCGCCAACTATCCAGCCGGGCGGCAAGCTTTTCGTCGCTCAGTGCCAGCACCGCGGCAGCCAGAAGGGCAGCGTTGGCAGCGCCGGCCTTGCCGATGGCCAAAGTGCCGACCGGAATGCCGGCCGGCATCTGCACGATGGATAGCAGCGAATCCTGGCCGGACAGCGTCTTCGATTCCACCGGCACGCCGAACACCGGCAGTGGCGTCATCGCCGCCGTCATGCCGGGCAGATGCGCCGCACCGCCGGCACCGGCGATGATCACCTTGTAGCCGGCGGCCTTGGCGCCCTTCGCGAAGTCATAGAGCCGGTCGGGAGTACGGTGGGCCGAGACGATCAGCCGCTTGTGCGGGATGCCAAGCGCTTCAAGCGTTTCGGCGGCGTGGCGCATCGTCGCCCAGTCGGACTGGCTGCCCATGATGATGGCGACGTCGGCGCGGTGATTGTCCAAGCTTCTGCTCCCCGGCGGCAAACGCGCGCATTAGCGGAAATCGAGGGGAGCCGCAAGGATAGGAGCTTCCCGCACTCGGGCGAATGGCGCCATCGCTACCTAATCCGGCCAGCGCAAAGCCCCGGCAGACTGCTTGCGAGCGGACTTCATCGCATCCGCGGGCCGCTCAGCAGCGCTCAACACCGCCCGCAGGCGCTCGGCGACGATCTCCGCCTCGCCGGGGTGCAGATTGCACGGATCAAGGACGAAGTGGCCGCGCTCGACCTCGTGGTTGCGAACGATAATGGGGGGCGAACCCGCCGCCAGTGCCGAGGCCAGCCCGGCGGCGGTGAACCGGCTTTCGGGCGCAACAAACACCTGCAGGCGCTCGAGAGGATTTCCGGTCGGATCGGGAATGATGTTTGCTGCGATGCCGGGCAGGCCCTGCAATGCGGTTTGCCACAGATGCAGTGCGGCTTCTTCCCGCTGGCGGATGCCGGCATGGTCGCGCCGTTCCCAGGCTTCCAGGGCCGCCATGGTGCCGGCAATGCTCTCCTTGCCGACCTTCATGGCCCGCGCAACGCCGCGGTTCTGGAGATAGGCGGCCCGCACCAGATCCTTGCGGCCGGCAACGATGCCGCTTGTCGGCCCTGAGAGAAATTTGTGCCCGCTATAGACGACAATGTCGGCGCCGCGCGCCAGAAAGCCGCGCAAATCGTATTCCGAGGCGGCGTCGACGATCACCGGCACGCCCTTGGCGTGGCAGATCTCGCAGAACTCTTCGAGCGAGAGCATGCCGTATTGCACGGTGTGGTGCGCGACGACGTAGAGGGCTGCCGCCGTCCGGTCCTGGATCGCCTCGCCTACATGATAGTCCTGCGTAACGCTGACCGTGCCGGCGGGCACTGCCTTGGCTCCGGCAAGCCGGATCGACTGGTCGATCGGCGCGCCATAATTGACGATGTGGCCAAGCTGGACGATGACCTCCGATTTGAGGCCCTCGGTGTCGTCCGGCAGCCGCTCGATCGCAAGAAGGCTGGTTCCGGTCATCGCGCCGGCAATCGCCATGGTTATGCCGCTGGCGCAGCATGCGGTGATAAAGCCGGCCTCGCCGCCGGTGAGGCGTGCAATCACCGTGCTTGCGGCGCGCTGCAGATCGTCCATCTCGACCCATTGCGAGGCGATTTCCGACATTGCGGCAATCGCTTCCGGCACGATGATCGAAGCGCCGAGCGCCGTCATCGTTCCGGAAACATTAATGATCGGGCGAAGGCCGAGCCGTTCGCGGATTGTCGTATTGGAACGGTCAGCGGAATAGGTCGTCATCTCTGTAGATCCTGTTTTCAGGCGGCGATCTCGACGACCGCCTCGATTTCAACTGTGATGTTGCCCGGCAGCGAGCCGACACCGATCGCGGAACGGGCGTGTCCGCCAAGCGTATCAAAGACGGCCGCGAAAAGATCGGAACAGCCATTCACCACCTTGGGGTGCTCGCTGAATGTCGGCGTTGCATTGACAAAGCCAAGCAGCTTGACGACGCGCACGATGCGGCCGAGGTCGCCGGCCGCGGCATGCATGACGGCGAGCAGGTTCAGGCCGGTGAGACGGGCATGCCCATAGGCCTCCTCCACGGAGACATCCTCGCCAACCTTGCCGGTGCAGAGCGCGCCATCAGCGCGCAACGGCCCCTGGCCGGAGAGGAAGATCAGCCGTCCGCTCTCGGCATAGGTGACGAAGTTGGCGATGGGCTTCGGCGGCTCGGGCAGCGTCAGGCCCAATTCCGCGAGCCGGATGTAAGGCGTCATAAAAGCTCCTTGCGACAGCTTTCGCCGTCCGGTGTCAAAAATGCGAGGCGCGAAACCGCGCCAGGAAGCTGCGAAGGCGTTCATTGTCGAAGTCCGCAGCCAGGATCTCGGCGGGAGGTCCGACGGCACTGACGCCGCCATCCGCCATGAAAACGATGCGGCTCGATGCATCGCGTGCAAAAGCCATCTCGTGCGTGACCATCAGCATCGTCATGCCGTCTTCGGCGAGGCTGCGTACGACCTCGAGCACCTCGCCAACCAGTTCGGGGTCGAGCGCCGAGGTTATCTCGTCGAGGAGCAGGATCTTCGGCTCCATCGCCACAGCGCGGGCGATGCCGACGCGCTGCTGCTGGCCGCCGGAAAGCTCGGCCGGCAGACTGTCGGCCTTGTGGGCGAGCCCGACCCGGCCGAGCCAGTGCTCGGCAATGGTGCGGGCCTCGGCATTGCTCTTGCCGCGCACCTTGCGCAGGCCGAGCATGATGTTGCCGGCCGCAGTCAAATGCGGAAACAGATTGAAGCTCTGGAACACCATTCCGGTCTCGGCGCGCATCGCCGCCAGGTCGCGCTCGCTGCGTCGCTGGCGTGTTCCCGCCTCGCGGTAGCCGACCTCTTTACCGTCGATACGGATCGAGCCGTTATCATAGCTCTCCAGGAAATTGACGCAGCGCAGCAGGGTGGTCTTGCCGCTGCCGGATGGGCCGATGACCGTCACCACCTCGCCGCGCGTCACCTTGAGGCTGACCGAGCGCAGGACCTCGACGGATCCAAAGGCTTTGGAGACCTCGGAGATATCGAGAAGCGCCGGATTTGCGTGCGAGGCTTTGGACATCTTGTTATTCCCGGATGAAGGAGAAACGCCGCTCCAGCCGCCGGCTGGCCAAGGAGAGGGCGTAGTTGACGGCGAAGTAGACGAGCGCGCCGAGGATGTAGAGCGGCATCGCCTCATAGGTGCGGCCGATGACCTGGTTGATCGCTTGCATCAGGTCGGTGATGCCGAGCAGCGAGACCAGCGCGCTGCCTTTCACCGCGTCGGTGACGCCGTTGATCCAGGGCGGCAGGAAGCGCCTGAACGCTTGCGGAAAAATGACGTAGGCCAGCCGCTGGCGGAAGGTCAGCCCGATCGCCATCGCCGCCTCCGACTGACCCTTGGGAATCGAGCCGACGGCGCCCCTGAGATACTCGACGACTTGTGCGGTCTTGAAGAGGGTGAGGGCGAGTACGGCCGCCCAAAAGGACTCAAGATGCAGTCCCACCGCGGGCAGGCCGTAATAGACGAAGAAGATCAGCACCAGGATCGGAATGCCGCGTATGGTGTCGCTGAAGACGCGCACTGCCCAGCGCAGCGGAGCCGGACCATAGACGAGGCCGACACCCATCAGCACGCCGGCGATAAGCGATAGCACCACAACCAGCAGCGACACCCACAAGGTTACGGCAAAGCCTTCGGCGAGGAACGGCAAGGCATAGATGATCTGGCTCAGCATGTCAGCGCGCCGCCTTGAACCGGCGCTCGACCAGCCGCAGCGCGAAAAGCAGCGCGTAGCCGGTCAACAGGTACATCGCAGTCACCACCAGATAGACCTCGACAATGCGGAACGTGTTGAAGTTGATCCACTGGGCGCCATAGGTGAGCTCGGGTACCGAGATGACCGACGCCACCGACGTGTCCTTGAAGAGCGATATGAAAGTGTTGGAAAGCGCCGGCAGCGTTATGCGCAGCATCGTCGGCAAGCGTACATGGAGCAGTCTCTGCCAAGGGGTCAGGCCAATCGCCTTGCCGGCGTCGAGTTGTCCGCGCGGCACCGCCTCGAGCCCGGAGCGAAATACCTCGACCAGATAGGCGCCGCTGTAGAGCGACAGCGTGGCAATGAACGAGGTTTGCGCGCTGTAGGCGATATCGACCACGGTCGGCAGGCCGTAGAAGACCAGGTAGACGAGCAGGATCAGCGGCACGTTGCGGATGAACTCGACATAGCCCGCGATGACGGTCCGCACCGCTCGCCCGGCCGACACGTACCAGACCGCCAGAAGCAGCCCGATGACGATGCCGATCGCGATGGAGATGACAGCCAGCTCAAGGCTGAGCAGCAGCCCCCCCCAGAGCTTGTCGAAATGCCGCCAGATCAGGTTGAAGTTGAGGGTATAGCCCATGCGTCCTGCTTAGTGCCGACAGTCCGGGAACGAGGCGGAAGGGCGCCGGAGGCATCCTTCCGCCTGATGGATCAGATAACCGGGAATCCAGGATGGCGGGCCGGCGGCTCCTGTCCGAAATAATCCTTGAACGCAGCGTCGTAGAGTGCCGTTTCATGGCCGAACATGGCGATGGTGAAGGTCTGGTTGACGAAGGTCAGCCAGTCGAGGTCGCCCTGCCGCAGTGCGGCACCATAAAGCATCGAGAACCAACTCTTGCCGGCATCGAAGTATTTGTCCGGATTGCGCGAGGCGAGCCAGCGGACCGTCGACAGATCGACGGCCGCGGCGTCGGATCGCTTCGATTCCAGTGCCTGCAGCACGTTGGCCTGCGTGTCTATCTGCATCACCTGCGCCTCCGGCAGGACGATGCGCACGTTTGCCTCGGCATCGACGTTTTGCAGGATGGAAATCCGGGTCGCCGAACCGGCGGCAAGCAGCTTGTCGAAGGTCTTATTCTCGGCGTTCGGAAGGGTCAGCAAGGCGATGCCTTCGACATAGTAGGGCCTGGAGAAGTGGATCAGCTGCGAGCGCTGGGCGGTCATGGTCATGAACTGGATGGTGATGTCGACCTTGTTGGTGGTCACGTTCGGAATGCGCTGAGCCGGATCCTGCATGACGAATTCGACTTTGGTCGGATCGTCGAAAAGCCCCTTGGCGAGAATGCGACCCATGGTTATGTCCATGCCCACCAGTTCGCCGGCATCGTTCTCGAAGTGCCAGGGCGCGTTGGTGCTGCCGGTGCCGACGATCACCTTGCCGCGCTCGAGAACGGTGCGCAGCAGGCTGTCAGGCGCTGCCTGGGCCGCAGCTTTCTGGACATCGACCGCAGTGGCGGCACTCATCACTCCGGCCGTTGCAAGCCCGGCCATTCCCAGTTTCAGAAATTCACGCCTTTTGGATGTGTCGTTCACGGCGACCTCCTTCGTGTTGTGTTCCCCGTTGGACCAGCAGCGCAGGCATCGGTTGCAACTGACGTCATTGTCCCTTACAAGGGACGCCTGTACTCTGTACAAGACAGATTAACATCAGGAATCGATAATGCAAGAAGGCAATGCCTTGGCCGCTCGACCGGACGCCGGTCTGGACGAAGACAAGAATTCGGGCTCGCGGGAGAAGGGCCTCAACCGGGTCCTCCAGATTCTGGAGTTTCTCCACGCGACCCAGCGCGCGATCGGCATTGGCGATCTTGCCAGAGGGGTGAACGCACCGCGGTCGACGACCTATACGCTGGTGCGCTCGCTGGTCGACGCAGGCCTGCTGGAGATGGCCGGAGACGGCAATCGGGTCTATTTTGGAAAGAAGCTCTATCTCTACGGAATGGACTATGTGCGGGGCAACGACCTGCTCAGGCGAGGGCGGCAGGAAGTCGACCATCTGTCACGCGAGTCCGGCGAGACCTCGGAGCTGTGCATGCTGCAAAGCGGCCGCTACACCATCGTCCATTCAAGCCCGGGAACCAGGCCATTCAGGATCAGCTCGGCGACGGGTCTGCAAATACCGCTTCCCTGGACAGCTTCCGGGCGGCTGCTCCTCGCCGGCTTCGACAGGGCAGCGATCGAGGATATGGTCTCGGAAGACGACCTCGTACTGCCGGACGGCCGCAGGTTGCAGCTCGACGAGTTCATAGCCGATATCGCGGTGGCCAAGTCGGCCGGCTACTGCGTCACCTCCGGCCTTGTCGATGCCTACACGAAATGCCTGGCCGCGCCGGTCTTTTCAGCGCCGGGCAGGGTCGAGGCGACGATGTGCCTGGTGGTTCCCATCGATACCTCGACCGAAAAGACCGATGACCTGATAGAGCTGTTGCTCGAGCGCGCCGCGCGGCTTTCGATCGCGGCATAGGCCGCCTTTTCAGCAGGCCAGCGCCGGCGTCCATTCAAGCGATAATGTCTGGAATGATCTTGTCTTCCAGCGCCATCAGCCTGTCCTTCAGGAAAAGCTTCTTTTTCTTCATGCGCTGGATCTGCAGCGGGTCGCAATTCATGGCGATCATCGCATTGATGGCCGCGTCGAAATCGGCGTGTTCCTGCTTCAGCCGGGAATATTCGAGGCGGATATCTGCCTGTTCCTGATCGGACATTTTTACCGTCTGCACGTCTGCGGCGCCCAAACTATGGGCCTGATTGGGCGGGACCGGGGGTCTTCTTGCACCGGCGCGCAGCCCATACCACATTTCATATTGTCGTGGAATGCTACCACGCAGCATTCGACATCGGTGCGCGATGGTGGCACACTGTCATTATGCCGTCACAGAAGCGAGCCTGCGGTGGACGTGCCATGACGGCTGCAATCCGAGGAAACCATGAAAGGGAGAACCAATCATGTCTCTTGCATCCCATCTTGATGAGCTGCAGCGGAAACACGGCGACATCGAACGCGAAATCGACGATGCGATGACCCATCCGTCGGTAGACGACCTCGAAATCGTGAATCTCAAGCGGCGCAAGCTGGCGCTCAAGGACGAGATTGAAAAACTGAAGGCGAAACCGACGACGCACTGACGCCCATCCAGGACTAGCTGCGCCGCCTGGCGCGCGATTTCTTTCCGGTGGCATGTCTCTATGCTGCCGGAAACGCTTATGGATTTGCGGCAAGCTGCCGTCTTGTCATTTCCGATTTGCTAGGTCTGCGCGCCAGTCGCCATTGACAAGCCATCTTTGCTCCTCCACCTCATGCCCGGACCTTCAAGATTAAAGGCAGCCGGCATGACCGGATATTTTTCCTCACCCTTCCCGCGCCGCAGGTCGGTCGGTGTCGACGTCGGCGGCGTGATGGTCGGCGGCGGCGCCCCAGTGGTCGTCCAGTCGATGACCAACACCGACACGGCCGATGTCGACCAGACGGTGGCGCAAGTGGCGGCGCTGCATCGCGCCGGCTCCGAGATCGTGCGCATGACGGTCGACCGCGACGAAAGCGCTGCCGCTGTGCCGGCCATCCGCGAGCGACTGGAGCGGCTCGGGATCGACGTGCCGCTGGTCGGCGATTTCCATTACATCGGCCACAAGCTCCTGGCCGATCATCCGGCCTGCGCCGAGGCCTTGGCCAAGTACCGCATCAACCCCGGCAATGTCGGTTTCAAGGACAAGAGGGATCGGCAGTTCGCGGCGATCGTCGAGATGGCGATCCGATACGACAAGCCGGTGCGCATCGGCGTCAACTGGGGTTCGCTCGACCAGGAGCTGCTGACCCGGCTGATGGATGACAACCAGGCCCAAGGCTTTCCGCTGACCGCGCAGGAAGTGACGCGCGAAGCGATCGTGCAGTCGGCGATCCTGTCTGCCGAAATGGCCGAAGAGATCGGCCTTGCGCGCGAGAAAATCATCCTCTCGGCCAAGGTCAGCGGCGTGCAGGATCTGATCGCCGTCTACACCGAGCTTGCCACCCGTTCCAACCATGCGCTGCACCTCGGGCTGACAGAGGCCGGCATGGGCTCGAAAGGCATTGTCGCATCATCGGCTGCGATGGGCATCCTGCTCCAGCAAGGCATCGGCGACACCATCCGCATCTCGCTGACGCCGGAGCCGAACGGCGACCGCACACGAGAAGTGCAGGTGTCGCAGGAGCTGTTGCAGACCATGGGCTTCCGGCAGTTCGTGCCGATCGTCGCCGCCTGCCCGGGCTGCGGTCGCACGACCTCGACCGTGTTCCAGGAGCTTGCCCAGAACATCCAGGCTGACCTGCGCAAGAACATGCCGGTGTGGCGCGAACAATATCCCGGCGTCGAGAACCTCAAGGTCGCGGTGATGGGTTGCATCGTCAACGGTCCGGGCGAATCCAAACATGCCGATATCGGCATTTCGCTGCCCGGCACCGGCGAGACGCCGACCGCCCCGGTGTTCGTCGACGGCAAGAAGGCGGCGACGCTGCGCGGCCCGTCGATCGCCGCGGATTTCGAGAAAATGGTTTCCGACTACATCGAACGGCGGTTTGGCCAACACGGCAAAGCCGCGGCGGAGTAGTTCGATGCGGCGTTTGCTTGGGGCGACGCTGGTTGTCATTTGCTGGCTGGGCTGGGCGACAGCCGTCCAGGCCGATCCGCCGCGGCCCGCCAAGCAGAAGCTGATCGATCGAGTTTGCGATCTTATCGAGACGCATGCCGACCAGAACGGCCTGCCCCGGGATTTCTTTGCCCGGCTGATCTGGAAGGAGAGTCGCTTCGATCCCAATGCGGTCAGCCCCGTCGGTGCGGAGGGTATCGCCCAATTCATGCCGGGTACCGCCAAGATGCGCGGGCTCGCCAATTCGTTCGATATCGAGCAGGCTATCCCGGCCTCGGCAAAATACCTCGCCGAAATGAAGACCGGCTTTGGCAATCTGGGCCTCGCCGCAGCCGCATACAATGCCGGCGAGAGCCGGGTGACGCGCTGGCTGAATTCCGGCGGCTTCTTGCCGATGGAGACCGAAAGCTACGTTTTGGACGTCATGGGCGAGCCGGCCGACAGGTTCACCGATGCCGCGTATGCCGGCGTCATCCGGCCGCTCGACAAGAAGGCGAGCTTCGCTGCCGCCTGCCGCACGCTGCCGGTGATCATGTCCAGAACCGTGCCGATGTCGTCGATCAACATCAAGCCATGGGGCGTGCAGGTGGCCGGCAATTTCCGCCGCGCCGCGGCGCTCAATCAGTGGAGCAATGTGAGACGGCGGTTTCCAGCCTTGCTCAGCGGTCGCAATCCGGTGGTCAGCCGGGTGCGCACACCGATCGGCAGGCGCGGCATCTATGCGGTGCGGATCGGCGCCGACACCAAAGCCAAGGCCGACGATATTTGCCAGAAGCTGCACAGCGTCGGCGGCGCATGCATTGTGGTGCGCAACCGGTAAAGCCATATGTCGGCGCGTTTCGCGCCATTGCTGCCCATCTCGCTCCCGCTGGGCGCTTCATCTTCGACACGCGATCACATTTTCCGTGAACCCTTAAGCAGAACCGTCAGGCAGGTCTTGCATCGTCGTTGATGCGGGGTAAGGTCCCCGCGATTTTTCGCGAAAGGGATCAGCATGGCCGACTTCAAGACACTGGACGACATCGGCAATATCAGCGGCAAGCGTGTGCTGGTGCGTGTCGACCTCAACGTTCCCGTCACTGAGGGCAAGGTCACCGACGCCACCCGCATCGAGCGCATTGTACCGACCATCGCCGAGCTGTCCGGCAAGGGCGCCAAGGTCATCCTGCTTGCACATTTCGGTCGTCCCAAAGATGGACCGGCGCCGGAATTCTCGCTCGAGCCGATCGCCAAGGCGACGGCGGACGTGCTCGGCCGCCCGGTTGGCTTTGCCACCGACTGCATCGGCGACAAGGCCGCGAGCGCCGTCGCCGCCATGGAAAGCGGCGATGTGCTGCTGCTCGAGAACACCCGCTTCTACAAAGCCGAGGAGAAGAACGACCCGGCCTTCACCGAAAAGCTCGCCGCCAACGGCGACATCTTCGTCAACGACGCCTTCTCCGCTGCGCACCGCGCCCATTCGTCGACGGAAGGGCTGGCGCACGTGCTGCCGGCCTTCGCCGGGCGCACCATGCAGGCCGAGCTCGATGCGCTGGAAAAGGGCCTCGGCAATCCCGTCCGCCCGGTTGTCGCCATTGTCGGCGGGGCCAAGGTCTCGACCAAGATCGACTTGTTGATGAACCTGGTGAAGAAGGTCGACGCGCTGGTCATCGGCGGTGGCATGGCCAACACGTTTCTCGCGGCACGCGGCACCGACGTCGGGAAATCCTTGTGCGAGCACGATCTCGCGACCACCGCCAAGCAGATCATGATCGAGGCGGCCGAGGCCGGCTGCGCCATCATCCTGCCCGCCGACGCCGTTGTCGCCAGGGAGTTCAAGGCCGGTGCCGCAAGCGAGACCGTCGCCATTGCAGACGTACCAGCCGACGGCATGATCCTCGATGTCGGCGCGAAAACCGTGAAAACCATTGCCGAATGGATCGACCGTGCCGCGACGTTGGTCTGGAACGGGCCGCTCGGCGCCTTCGAGATCGAGCCGTTCGACCATGCGACGGTGGCGACGGCCAGGCACGCGGCAGCGCGCACCAAGGCCGGCAGGCTGGTCTCGGTGGCCGGCGGCGGCGATACGGTGGCCGCCCTCAACCATGCCGGCGTCAGCGATGATTTCACCTATGTCTCGACGGCCGGCGGCGCTTTCCTCGAATGGATGGAAGGCAAGCCCTTGCCCGGCGTCGACGTCTTGAAGCGCTGAGCGCGGCGTTAATAACAGCGCGAAGCAGTGCGCTCGCGATTTTCAATCGATTCGCGCTTCTCCGACGAAAGGGTTCGACTTGAACCTGCGTTGCTCTGGTGGTCTGCTGGGTACGGGTCAATTCTTTCAGGAGAAGCACGATGAGCGAACGTCTCGAGGACATTGCCGCCGCGATGGTGGCCAACGGCAAGGGCCTGCTGGCTGCCGACGAGAGCTCCGGCACTATCAAGAAGCGCTTCGACGTCATCGGCGTCGAGTCGACCGCCGACAGCCGCCGCGACTATCGCGAGATGATGTTCCGCGCCAGCGATGCAATGACCAAGTACATTTCCGGCGTTATCCTCTATGACGAGACCATCCACCAGAAGGCCGCCGACGGCACGCCGCTGGTCGACATCATCAAGGCATCAGGCGCCATTCCCGGCATCAAGGTCGACGCCGGCGCCAAGCCTCTGGCAAGATTTCCCGGCGATACCATCACCGAAGGCCTGGACGGCCTGCGCGAACGCCTCGCCGACTATTACAAGCTTGGCGCCCGCTTTGCCAAATGGCGCGCGGTAATCGACATCGATGTTGCCAAGGGGGTGCCTTCCGCCACCTCGATCGGCTCGAATGCCCATGCGCTCGCCCGTTACGCCGCGCTTTGCCAGGAAGCCGGCATCGTGCCGATCGTCGAGCCGGAAGTGCTGATGGACGGCGCTCATGACATCGACACTTGCTACGAGATCAGCAAGGCGACACTGACAAAGCTATACACCGAGCTCTATGCGGCCCGCGTCGTCCTCGAAGGCACCATCCTGAAGCCAAACATGGTTCTCGCCGGCAAGAAATCGGGCAAGGTCAGCAGCCCCGACGAGGTCGCCGAAAGGACGATAAAACTGTTCCGCGAGACGGTGCCAGCCGCGATCGGAGGCATCGCCTTCCTTTCGGGCGGACAATCGGACGAGCAAGCGACCGCCAACCTCAACGCCATCAACGCCATCGGCCCGCATCCGTGGAAGCTGACCTTCTCCTACGGCCGCGCCTTGCAGGCCGCTCCGCAGAAGGCCTGGAGCGGCAAGGCGGCGAACGTCGCCGCCGCGCAGGCCGCCTTCGCCCATCGCGCCCACATGAACCATCTGGCAGCGCTTGGACAATGGCAGCCGTCGCTGGAGCAAGCCGCTTAACCGAATCCATCTTGCGTTTCTCCCGACCCGGGCCACGTGCCCTGGTTTTGCTTGAAAGCAGCAAGGGCTGCAATTTTCTTGCAACTGAAATGCAGCTCGGTGTCGGCATTCCTCGCTGCCGAACGTCCTCCGTGAAAAGAGGAGCAGACCTATGCCAAACAACAAGACCGTTTCGCAGGAAGACTGGTTTCAGGCGCACAAGGCGCATCTGGCGCGCGAAAAGGAATTGACGCGCTTTCGCGACCGCGTCGCCGCCGAACGCCGCGAATTGCCATGGCTGAAGATCCGCAAGGACTACGTCTTCGAGACCGAGCAAGGGCCAAAGAAACTGCCCGACCTGTTTGGCGGCAACAGCCAGTTGATCGTCTACCATTTCATGTTCGGGCCGGGCGCCGATTATCGTTGCGAGGGCTGCTCGTTCCTTGCCGACCACATCGACGGCGCCAACCAGCATCTCAGGCACCACGATGTTTCGCTTGTCGTGGTGGCGCGGGCGCCGCTGGCCGAGCTTCTGCCCTACAAGCAGCGCATGGGCTGGAAATTCGACTGGGTGTCGTCCTACGCCTCGGACTTCAACTTCGATATGCAGGTGTCATTCACCGACAAGCAGATCGCGGCCGGCGACACGACCTACAATTTCGAGCGGCGCGCGCGGAGATCGAAGGACCTTCCCGGCACCAGCGTGTTCTATCGCGACGAGAAAGGCGACATCTTCCTGACTTTCATCTCGCGCTCCAGAGGCGGCGATCCGCTGATCGGCGCCTATCACTATCTCGACCTGACGCCGAAAGGCCGCAACGAAACCGGGCCGCATCATAGCCTCGCCGACTGGGTGCGGCTGCATGACGAGTATGAAGACCAATCCGGGACGCATGACTGCTGCCATTGAGGCGACAGGCTGTCGCTGCAAGGTCGTTCACCTTCAGTGCAACATGCGCTAAGTGCTGTTCGCTGTGCCCTAAAAGGGATTTGCCATGCGGCGCTTTCCGACCCTTCTCACCTGGCTCGCCTTTCCGGTCTATGTCTGGCAAGGACTTGGCGTGCGTCGCCGCACCACCCGCATGCTGCCGGCACAAGGTCCGGTCATGCACGAGATATCAGGCCAGGCGCCGGCAATCTCGCTGCTGGTGCTCGGCGATTCCTCCGCCGCCTCAGTCGGCATCGGCAATTCCGAAAACGGATTGGCCGCGCAACTGGCCGTTCTAATTGCGCAACGCACCGGCCGCACCGTGCGCTGGCGGGCAGCCGGCTTCAACTCGGCAACCTCTGGCCAGATCCGCGATCATGTGCTGCCCAATCTGTCGGCCGATCCGTGGACGCATATCGTGCTCGCCATCGGCACCAACGACACCAAGAATTTTCATTCGGTACCGCGCTTCAAGCGCGATTTTGGCGGCCTGCTCTACGCGCTGCGCGCCAAATGGCCGGAGGCGCGCGTGGTGTGGTCGCCGGTGCTGGAGTTCACCCGGGCGCCGGCAATGCCGCCGCTGCTCGGCAAGATCCTCGAGATCCGCGCCGGCGAGATGAACCGGATGGGCGAGCGCCTTTGCCTCGAGCGCGGCGCCATACCGGCGCCCCGCCTGCCGATCACTGACGCCGAGGCCGGCTTTGCGTCGGATGGATTTCATGCTTCGGAAGCCGGCTACCGCGCCTGGGCGGAACATCTGGCCGGCTTGGTGCTCGCCAACGAACCGGGCGTCGCGTAGCGGCTGCCGGCACTAAAGCGCGTCGCGTTCGATTGGCCTCATGCGACGCGCTTTAGGTTCTTTGTTTTACGTATGTCGTTGGCGCAAAACCGCTGCACACTTTTGCGCGACATGCATTACGTCCAGTGTCCGAGCACCGCCGTAATCGAAATCGCGGCCATAGCCAACAGCGCCAGCTTCCAGAAATCGCTGCGCCGCTTCAGCCCCGGCCAGCCGAGCGGCTTGATGAGCTGGATGACCATCATGGCGATGATGACGAGCGCGAGAAGTTTCGACATGCAGCCTTTGATCAGCATCGCGGCTGGCTGTCAAAGCGGCTCCGCGATCGCGGTCTTTCCACCGCGGCACGCCTCTTTTCAGCACTGTTCGATCACTTCGGTGGACAAATTGGAACGCCGGTCATGAGAGCCGCACCCTCCTGACAGACTGTTGTCAGTAGGGGTGTGCGATAGTGCCTGCATCGAAAGAGAGGAGACCAGCCATGAACGGTTTTACCATTCTGCGTAGCGTGCAGCACTATGTCGGCAAGATCCGGACGATGCGCAATGAGATCCGCACCCAGCGTTTCATGAACACCCTGCCGGCGGACATCCGCAAGGATATTGGCTGGCCGGACATGTATGGCGACCGCCACAATGGCGGCAATTGAGGCAATCTTTCTGCCCGGCGTTTGGATGCGGCCCGGCGATGAGCTTAAACAGGCATGCTGAAGCCTCCTGACAGTATGGTGTCAGGAGGCTCGTGCCATAGTGGGATGGCCGTCAGAGACGGACGGCCGAGAGGACGATCGATGAAAAGCTGGACCGACAGGCTGAACACGCCTGGCATCAACGGCATAACACCGTCGCCACGCACCATCGCTGATGTCGTCGAAGGCCAGCCGATGCTGGTTCCTACAGCTCGCCAGGTCGATGCATTCATCCGCGCCATCCCCGAAGGCATGGACATGGATATCCGGGCTTTGCGCATGGCGCTCGCCATCGAGCACAGTGCCGAGGTGACATGTCCGGTCACCATCGGCTATCATCTGCGTACCGTCGCCGAGGCCGCCAACGAGGATCTTGAGCGTGGCATGGCGCTGGGCGACATTGCGCCGTTCTGGCGGGTGCTCGACGCAAGCACGCCGACAACGAGGAAACTGTCCTTCGGCGCGGCCTCCGTCGCCGCGCAGCGCAAGCGCGAAGGGCTGGAGCAATAGACGCCGAGGGACCATACGATGCGCCGCGCCGACAGGCTCTTCCAGATCGTGCAGCACCTGCGCGGTGGCCGTCTGGTCACCGCCCAGAAGCTGGGCACGTGGCTCGAGGTTTCCGAGCGGACCATCTATCGCGACATCGCCGACCTGCAGTCGACCGGCGTGCCGATCGACGGCGAAGCCGGTGTCGGCTACATGATGAGGGAGGGTTTCGACCTTCCGCCGCTGATGTTCACGCGTGACGAGATCGTCGCGCTGGTCGCCGGCGCCCGCATGGTGCGCGCCTTTGGCGGCGCGGCCATGGCGCGAGCCGCCGACGAGGCGCTGGTCAAGATCGGCGCCGTGCTGCCCGACGCCGAAAAGGACCGCATCGCCCGCACCGAGATCCACACGCCGATGTGGGTGGTAAGCGACGCCGCCCGCGAAGCCATCGACCTGATTGAGCGGTCCATCGAGAAACGTCAGGTGCTGACCATCGACTATTCGGATGAGGCCGGCCGCAGCACCGCGCGCGACATCCGCCCGCTCGGCCTGTGGTTCTGGGGCAAGGTGTGGACCTTGGTCGCCTGGTGCGAGATGCGCGGCGATTTCCGCGCCTTCCGCATCGACCGCATCGCCTCGGTGGTCATCGCCGGCCGCACCTTCAAGCCGGAGCGCGGCAAGCAGCTCGCCGATTTCTACCGCGCGGTGGAACGCAGCGAGGACTACGGCATGGCACCGGACCGGGCGGCGCGAAGCTGACACGGAAGATCGAAAAAAAAGCCCGCTTGAAAGCGGGCTTTTTGTTTTGGATGCGAGACCTCTATTCCTCTTCGTCCGTATCCTTGTCCTTCGACTTCAGCGCCGAAAGCTTGGCGAAGACGGCGTTGGCGTCGAGTTCGCGGTCCTCGTCCTTCGGCTTTTCCGGCGCCGGCACCAGCCGTTCGGTCAAGGCGGCCGGCAGCAGCGTATCGCCGACCGGCTGCGCCTGCTCGCGGCCGCGCGAGGCGCGGTTGATTTCCATGTCGAGGTCGATCTGCGACGTCAGGCCGAGCGTCACTGGATCCATCGGCTGGAGATTGGCGGAGTTCCAGTGTTTTCTGTCGCGGATCTGGTCGATCGTCGACTTCGTCGTGCCGACAAGGCGGGAAATCTGCGCATCCTTGAGCTCGGGATGGTTGCGCACCAGCCAGAGGATGGCGTTGGGCCGGTCCTGGCGCTTGGACAGCGGCGTGTAGCGCGGACCCTTGCGCTTGGATTCCGGCACCCGCACCTTGGGGTCGGAGAGCTTCAGCCGGTGGTTCGGGTCCTTCTCGGCGCGCGCGATCTCGTCGCGAGTGAGCTGGCCGGTCATGATCGGGTCCATACCCTTGATGCCTTGCGCCGATTCGCCGTCGGCGATCGCCTTGACCTCAAGCGGATGCAGTCCGCAGAACTGCGCGATCTGCTCGAAGGAAAGCGCTGTGTTGTCAACCAGCCAGACGGCGGTCGCTTTTGGCATCAGCAGCGTATTGGCCATTACAAAAATCCTTCTCGTTCGCCCGCGTTCCCGCGCGGGCGGTGGTTTACAGCCACCAAAATGGGAAAATCGCGGTCTATATAACTGCTCACTCGCCATTTCGCAATGTTTTTGGCAGGCGCGCGTCAAGGACGGCATGGCGGCGCGACCAGCAGACCGCGAAGGGTCGGCACATGAAGCCATGCAGTCGAAAGCTTCAAAAAGACAAAGCCCGCCAGACCAAGGTCGGGCGGGCTCGGAACCGACGACGGAAATCCGTCTGCTACGGCTCTGGCTTCTAAGGCTTGATCCCGAACCGCGGCTCGGCGTTGCGGAAAAGCAGCGCCCGGTCTTCGGACAGGATCGTGCTCGAGATCAAAGCCCTTGGCGGGCGATTCTCTCTATGTCGCCGCGGTTGATGCCGAGATCATTGAGCTGACGAGCGTTCAGCCGGTTCAGTTCGCGCACGGTTTCGTTGTACATGCGCCAGTTACGGAAAGCGCGGATCGGGTTCATGGTAGTCCTCCATCGTTTCGATGCCGCGTAAATAGGCATCGGCGATGAAAAATTGAACAGACGCTTTTGCATGGCGGCAATGCGTTTGTTGCATTGCACCATTAAGCCTTCGTTCAGCCTGTTTACCGGCCGTCAGGCGACATCGAGCACAATCTTGCCAATGTGCTCACCCTCCTCCATCCGCTCATGCGCCCGCCAGGCTTCCTTGAGCGGGAAGATCGTGTCCATCACCGGTGCAACCTTGCGCGTGCCGAGCAGCGGCCAAACCTGCGCCTCCAGCGCAGCCGCGACTGCCGCCTTGAACTCCACCGTGCGTGGCCTGAGCAGCGAACCCGTGTGCACGAGCCGCTTGGCCATGATTTTGAAGAAATCGGCGCTCGCCACCGCTCCGCCCTGCGTCGCGATCTGGACGATGCGGCCCTCCACGGCCGCAGCCTCGTAGTTTCGCGCGACATAATCGCCGCCGACCATGTCGAGGATGACGTTGGCGCCCTTGCCGCCGGTTGCCTCCTTGACCGCGGCGACGAAGTCCTCCTCGCGGTAGTTGACCGTCCGGTCGGCGCCGAGCTTGAGGCAGGCGTCGCATTTCTCCTTGCTGCCGGCGGTGGTGACGACATAAGCGCCGAAAGCGGCAGCAAGCTGGATCGCCGTCGTTCCGATACCCGATGAGCCGCCATGCACGAGCAGCGTCTCGCCGCTCTTCAGGCCGCCGCGCTCGAAGACATTGTGCCAAACAGTGAAGTAGTTTTCCGGCAGCGCCGCCGCTTCGGTGTAGGTAAAGCCGGCGGGCAGCGGCAGCACGCTGCCGGCATGAACCTTGACATATTCGGCATAGCCGCCGCCCGCCGTCAGCGCGCAGACCCGGTCGCCGACGCGCCAGCGCGATATCTCGTCGCCGAGGGCGGCGACTTCGCCCGCCGCTTCCAGGCCCGGCAGATCCGACGCACCCGGCGGCGGCGGATAGGCGCCCTTGCGCTGCTGCACGTCGGGCCGGTTGACGCCGGCGGCACGCACCCGGATCAGGATCTCGCCAGGGCCGGGTACCGGCACGTCGCGGGTTTCCGGTTTCAGCACCCGCGGCCCGCCCGGCTCCGAGATGGCGATCGCCATCATCCTGGTCGGAATTTTCTGTGCGTTCGCCATGAATTTTCCCGTCGTGTTTCGCCGGTTTCTAGCGCCAGCTGTTGCCGGCCATTTGCATCCATACCCCTGCCCTATGTATGCTCATTGGCAAATCAGGCAAATGGGCAATCACGGAGGAGCGACGATGGCGGTCTTCGACGACGAACCCAAGAAGAAAGCGCGCCCGCACGAGATCGGGCAGGATCTGTCGCTGCTTTCTGTCGATGAATTGTCCGAGCGGATCGGCATCCTGCGCGGCGAGATCGCCCGGCTGGAAGCCGAGCTCATGACCAAGGGCTCCACCAAGTCGGCGGCAGAGGCGCTGTTTCGCCGCGGATAGTACTGCGGGCAATTCCAAAAGCTCGGGCACGCCGCCGAAAAGCCCGAATGCCGCTGTCTCCAGACCTGTGCCCCGAACCCCAGCCGGATTGAACAATGTTCGCAAGCTACAGACCGATCCTCTCGCTGCTGCGCGGCACCGCGTTCCTGCTGGCGGCATCCGGGCTGCACGGGCTGCTGTTGCCGCTGCGCGGCCAGGTGGAGGGCTTCTCGACCGCATCGCTCGGCCTGATGGGCACGGCTTGGGCCGGCGGCTTCGTCACCGGCTGCTTCTTTGCGCCACGCATCGTGCGCCGCGCCGGTCATGTCAGGGCTTTCGGCGCCTTTGCCGCATCGGGAGCGATCGTCGCACTGCTCACCGGCCTGATCATTGATGAATATACCTGGATCCTGCTGCGCGCCTTCACCGGCTTCACCATGGCCGGTGCTTTCATGGTCATCGAAAGCTGGCTGAACGAGAAGGCCACCAACGAAAACCGCGGCACCGTCTTCGGCCTCTACATGATGGTCACCTATGCCTCGATCATGGGCGGTCAGATGATCGTTGCCGGCGGCGATGTGAAATCGGCGTCGCTATTCATGATCACCGGCATTCTGTTTTGCCTATCACTGATCCCGACGGCGGTCTCGACGGCGTCGCACCCCAAGCCGCTGCAGGACGTGTCGCTTGACGTCAAAGGGCTCTACGTCAATTCGCCGGTGTCGGCGATCGCCTGCGTGCTGATCGGCATCGCCAACGGCGCCTGGGGCACGCTTGGTGCCGTTTATGGAGCTCGCATCGGCATCTCGACGGCCGAGATCGCGCTCATGATGAGCCTGGTGGTCATCGCCGGCGCCGCCATGCAGCTTCCGGCCGGGCGGCTCTCCGACACGACGGACCGTCGTTTCGTGCTGGCGGGCGCGGCTTTCGGCGCTGCGCTGTTCGCCATCGCCATCTTCCTGTTCGAACCGCGCTCCGGCGTCTTCGTTATCGTCTGCACCGCCGCCTACGGCGCCTTCGCCTACACGCTCTATTCGATCGCGGTGGCGCATGCCAACGACCATGCCCGATCGGAAGACTTCGTCAAAGTGTCGGGCGGCCTGCTGCTGCTTTATGGCTTCGGCACGATGATCGGCCCGCTGCTGGCCGCCGGCCTGATGGGCTGGATGCGTCCCGAGGGGCTGTTCCTGGCTACTGCGTTGGCGCATCTCTGCCTGGCCGCCTATACGCTGCTGCGCATCAGCCGTCGCGCGCCGGTGCCAATCGAAGGCCGCGATGCCTTCAAGACCCAGCCGGCCGACCGCTCGGTGACGCCGGAAGCGTTGCGGCTCGACCCGCGCAGAAAAGCTGAAACCGACGGTTGAGATTCGAGACGCTTTGCCCCACAAATAAGGCATGATGCTTTCCGACGCCTTCATGGCGATTGCCGATCCCAACCGGCGCTATCTCTTGGAAGAGCTCCGGCGCGGACCGAAGACCGTCAACGAACTGGCCTCTGGCTTGCCGGTGTCCCGCCCGGCCGTTTCGCAGCATCTGAAGGTGCTGCTTGATGCCGGGCTGGTCAACGCCAAGCCGGAAGGCACCAGGCGCGTCTATACGGTCAGCAATGCCGGCTTCCTAAAGCTCAACATCTGGCTCGACCAGTTCTGGGATGCAGAGCAGCTCGGTTCACCCGGAAGCTGAGAGGCGTCGTCCGCGCGTCGGGCAGCTCGTGCAGCCTCGGGCCTGGAGCAATTCCAGGAAAAGTGTGAAACGGTTTTCCGTCCGGAATTGCGCAAAAAACAAAAGGATAGAGCGGTTCGGCGTTTCCGTGAAACGATGAACCACTCTCTAGCCGTTGTTGTAGGGGAAGAGCTTGAAATAGGGCTGCGCTTCCTCGATCACACGGGCAACCGACGGGCGCCGCAGCAGCCGGTCGTGATAGCGCCTCACCGCAGGATATTTGTCGCCGAACGGCTCGACCTTGTTAGCGTAGAACAGCGCGGGGGCGGCGGCGCAGTCGGCCATGGTGAAGCTCCCGCCCACCGCCCATGTCCTCGACTGCATGTCCTGTTCGATGACGGCGTAGGAGCTGCGCAGCTGGGCGCGCGCCTGCTCGACGCCGAACGGATCGGTCTTGCCCTCCGGCCGCAGCCGGTCGCCGACGATCTTCTGCATCGGTTCCTGGACGTAGAAGTCATAGAAGCGGTCGGCGAGCCGGGTCTGGCGAGCGAGATCGACATCGGCGGGGATCAGTTCGGCCGGCCCAGGATAATACGCGTTGAGATATTCGATGACGATTGTCGATTCCGGCACGGTCCGATCCAGCGCTTCATCACGCAGTACCGGCATCTTGCCGAGCGGCCACAATTTCAGAAACGCCACGCGCGACTGTTCATTGCCGAGATCGACGACAACGGATGTGAATGGCGTGCCGTTCTCATAGAGCGCGATCAGCGGCTTCCAGCAGAAGGAGGCCAGTGGATGAAGATGCATAGTCAGGGACATTGGTTGTCGTTCCTTGGGGTGGTTCGTCTCGCGGAAATTCGGTGTTGAGGTCAGGCTTGGTACTATTTGGCTTGGCTGTGGGTGACGATGGCATCGATGATCGCGGCCCAGTCGTCGGGATGCAGCTCGTGGCCGCCGCTCTCGATCCGGACCAGCCTTGCGCCGGCGACCGCGTCGGCAAGAGCGGCGCCATGCTCGACTGGAAAGATCGGATCGTCGGTGCCGTGGATAACGAGGAGCGGGATCTTCATCTCGTGCAGCCGCCCCGTCCAGTCCTCGCCGCTCCGATCTTCGCCGCTCCCATCTTCGCCGCTCTTGAGCATGAAATGATTGGTGGCGCTTAGAAAGCCGCCGGACCGGTCGTAATCCTGTTCGACGAAAGCCCGCGTGCGCTGCTCGTCGAATGAGCGTGCGGTGCCGGTGAGCGCATACGCGTCCTTGACGATGAAATCGACCGCCTGGCCACGGTCAGACCAGTCGACCTTCGCGCCTTCGTCCGAATGTTTCCTGTAGGCCTCGGTGGTTCCGGGCAGATGCGACGTATCAATGCCCAAGGGCGAGCTGCTGATCACCGTAAGCGAAGTGACACGCGACGGGTATTTCAACGCAACGAGCTGCGCAATCACGCCGCCCATCGACATGCCGACCACGTGCGCCTTTCGGATTCCCTGGTCGTCAAGGACGCGGATGGCATCGTCCGCCATGTCGTCGAATGTATAAGGCGGCTCGCCCGGCGCGTATTTCGTCGAACGGCCGGTATCGCGATTGTCATAGCGGACCACGAAGCGACCCTCGCCGGCCAGCTTCCGGCAAAACGCTTCCGGCCACCAGAGCATGGAAGCCATGGCGCCCATGATCAACAATACCGCCGGATGTGCCGGATCGCCGAACGTCTGGGATACGATTTCGGGGTGTTCGGCGTTTCTCATGGCTTTCCTCCTCGGGTCGCGAATCTGATTGCAATTTGCAATCGGTTGCACGATATTAAAACCGATACGATAATGCAACCGGTTTTTGGAGATTCGCATGAACATCGATCGCCGGTCCGGATGTCCGATCAATCTGTCGCTCGAAGTGTTCGGCGATCGGTGGAGCCTGATCATCCTTCGCGACATCATCTTCGGCGGCAGACGCCACTTTCGCGAGCTGCTCAATGGCTCGATGGAGGGCATCGCCTCCAACATCCTCGCCGACCGGCTGAAACGGCTGATGGAGCTCAGCATGCTGACCAAGGCGGACGATCCCTCCCACAAGCAGAAGGCGATCTACAGCCTGACCGAAATGGCTATTACGCTGGTGCCGATCCTGGCGCATCTCGGCGCCTGGGGCCGCGTCTGGCTCCCGGTCAGCGAAGAGCTCTCTATCCGTGCCGAGCTTCTGGAAAAAGGCGGCCCGCCGATGTGGGATAAGTTTATGAACGAGTTGCGCCACGAGCATCTAGGTGCGTCTCCCGCCCCATCTGGACCCACCGTGCGCGCGACCTTGCAGGCCGCATACGATGCGGTGATCGCCCGCAATGCGGAGCGAGTCGGGTGCGATCCGGCGCCATGACCAACTTATTTTCCCAATTGCGGGCTGGCTCTGCTATCAAGGGACTGAAGATAATTTACCGGATTGGATAACGCTCTTGGTCGAGAACTCTAAGGACACTGCCCGTGCGCGGGCCGATTTGCGTTTCAAGAAACAGGAAGAGGCAGCCACGGTGCGCCAGAAGGCCATGGCGGAATATGTCGCCGAGAGCGACGCTCGCCAGGCCAAAACCAACAAGCTGCGGGCGCTGCGCCTCGCCAAGGAAGCGGAAGACCTGGCCAATGCGCCTCCGGCGCCGGTGAAGAAGTCCCGCGCCAAGAAGAAATAAGCCGGCGCTCCTTGGATCGCATTGCTTCGTTTCGTACGCGGAACAGTTTTCACCGCGATCTGTTCTGCCGGTTGATAACTGGCGCGTTTAGGAGGCGGCCATGACCGCACTGACGCTCGACAAAGCCCTTGAGATCATCGCCGCCGCCTTTGCCAAGGGTGCCGAGCTCAAGCTCAGGCCGCTTGGCGTCTCGGTGCTCGATGCCGGCGCCCATCTGGTCTCGTTCCAGCGTCAGGACGGCGCCTCGTTCCTGCGTCCGCAAATGTCGGCCGGCAAGGCCTATGGCGCGCTCGCTATCGGCATGGGCTCGCGCCGGGTGGAGGCTTTCGCCAAGGAGCGCCCGCATCTGATAGCCGGCGTCTCCGACGTGTCGGGCGGACGCGTCCTGCCGGTCGTCGGCGGCGTGCTGATCCGCGATAAGGCTGGCACGATCATCGGCGCCGTCGGCATTTCCGGCGATACGTCGGACAATGATGAAACGGCAGCCATCGCTGGCATCGAGGCGGCTGGCTTCACCGCCGACCCGGGCTGAGCCGGAATCCTTAATTCATGTTGATGTCGCGGCTGGCCGACCGCATCGACACCGAAAAGCCGGCCAGCACGTCGATCAGTGCTATGACCATCAGTGTGAAGAAAACGGAATGGGCGGCGCCCTTCACCAGCAGGAATTCGACCAGATAGGCCACAAAGACGAAGGTCGACAAAAGGTGGTCCATGATCGAGGCATTTGTCGTTCGCGTCGACTTCACCACTTCGACGAACAAGAAGATCAATGCGATCAGCACGATGAGATCGCCGAGGGTCATCGAGAACACCCCGCCCGACATCATCCGGACCGAAAACATTTCGGTCGCCCACGGGTCGTCGCCGCTGCCGAATATTCCCAGAAGCCCGAGATTGTAGAGAATGAAAGGCACGATCAGCAGCGGAATGGCACCGAACATGTGGCGGCTCCGGTTGGACTGATCTTTGTAGAGTGCGCCCGGCGTTCGCCGTCAAGAATTTTCGTGCGGCCCATAAACACGGACAAAGACGGCGTGAAACAACAATGTCAGCCCCGGTCGACACGATCAGTTGTCGACGAACGCAAAAAGACCGGCCAGTGGCCGGTCTTTTGCAATAATAAACCGTCGAAAGCTGTCTCAGCTTTCCTTCGGCTCCAGCACCTGGCGACCGCGATACATGCCGGTCTTCAGGTCGATATGGTGCGGACGGCGCATCTCGCCGGAGTTCTTGTCCTCGACATAGGTCGGGGCCTTCAGTGCGTCGGCGGAACGGCGCATGCCGCGCTTCGACGGAGAGGTTTTTCGTTTCGGAACGGCCATGGATATGCTCCACTACATGGTCAAAACGCCCCGGCGGCCCTCGTGAAAGGGCCACGTCAGGGGCCGGAATCTGAGAAAGTCGGCTGCCTATACACGCCCGATGGCGTTTTGGCCAGCGTCGCGGTGTTTTTTTTTGACACTATCGCAGGCAGCCGACATAGGCGCCGGCGCGGCCCGCGCGCCCTTCGATCAACGCGGCAAGCCGCCTCAGTCCCGGCCCGGGCTTCGCCGGATTGCGCACGATCGGGTTCGGCAAGGTGACGGCAAGCAGCGCTGCCTGTCGGCGCGACAGCTGTTTTGCCGAGACGCCGAAATGATGTTGGGCGGCGGCCTCGATGCCGTAGATGCCCGGTCCCCATTCGGCGATGTTGAGGTAGATCTCCATGATCCGCCGTTTCGACAGCACCGCATCGAAATAGACGGCCAGCGGCAGTTCGACGACCTTACGGACCGAGCCCAACGGCCGCGACCATAGATAAAGGTTCTTTACCGTCTGCATGGTGATGGTCGAGGCGCCACGCGTCATCTCGCCGGCGAGCGCATCGTCGACGACGCCGCGCAACTCGCCTAGATCGACGCCGCGATGGAAACAGAACTGCCCGTCCTCCGACATGATGACCGAATATGCCAGCACCGGCGCCACATCATCGATAGAAACCCAGCGCCGATCGTAGCCGGAAAACGTCGCGAGGTCCTTCAGCATCAATGTCGACACCGGGTGCACGAATGACGGCAGGTACAGAAAGGTCAGAACCACCGGCATCAGCGCCAGCACGATGGCGACAGCGATGCCGCGCCGGACCCAGCGTTGAAGACCGATGCGGCTGCCGCGTCTCGGTCTCGCCATGTCCAACCCTTCGGTTTCGTGATCGACGATCGGTTCCGCCAAGCCACCCAATCCGCGCTACTCCCTGCCCCCGGCATAATGGCGCTTGGCTTCTTGCGCAACGTCTGAGTGTCGGCTACCGCTCCCGACCATGACGAAAGACGACCAAATGGCGTTCGAGGCTGCACTTATTGCCCGGGCAGTTCCGCTCGAGGCGCTGCTGAGGCGGTTGCTCGACGGACGCACGCTTTCAGGCGAGATCGCGCGGCCGGAACGCCTGATGGCCGCGATGCGACATGGCGTTCTGAACGGCGGCAAACGACTGCGCCCCTTCCTGGTCATGGAAAGTTCTGCACTGTTTTCAGCCGACGTCGAGCCGGCGCTGCGCGTCGCGGCAGCGCTCGAATGCGTGCACTGCTATTCGCTCATCCATGACGATCTGCCGGCCATGGACGATGACGATATGCGCCGTGGCCAGCCGACCGTGCACAGGGCTTTCGATGAAGCGACCGCCATTCTTGCCGGCGACGCCTTGTTGACGCTTGCCTTCGACATCCTTGCCGACGAGGCGACAATGCTGCCGGCCGAGCGCAGGGCAGCGCTGGTGCTGGCATTGGCCCGCGCCGCAGGGGCCGGCAGCATGGTCGGCGGCCAGATGCTCGATCTCGAGGCCGAACAAAGCCGGCCGGACGAGGCTGGCATCATTCGGCTTCAGGCGATGAAAACCGGTGCGCTGATCCGCTTTGCCTGCGAAGCGGGCGCCATCGTTGCCGGCGCGCCGTCGGGCGACCGCGAAAGGCTGGCCGAGTTCGGCTCGGCGATCGGGCTTGCCTTTCAGCTTGCCGACGATCTGCTCGACCTGACCGCCGACGCGCATCAGATGGGCAAGGCAACCGGCAAGGATGCCGCGGCCGGCAAGGCGACGCTGGTCGCGCTGCACGGACCGGACTGGGCGCGGGACCAGCTCCATGGCCTCGTCGACCAAGCTCATGCGCTGCTCGAGCCCTATGGCGAACAAGCCGCGCTTCTGAAACAAGCGGCGCAGTTCGTTGCGGCCCGCAACAATTAAGCTGCCCCCTATGGCGCGCCGTACAGCCACGGAGAATTGGCGACTGTTCGGCCAGATGCCCTCGCAGCCGGCCGATCGGGATGATTTCCGGCGATGTCGGACCACATGGACTCGCCACGCCAGTTGCCGAACCATTCTTCAGCCTCGCGGCAGGGCTCCGCGGCTCGGGTCGACGCGGTCAGCCTTCGCCAGTTGTCTTTTCCACCACGGGCTGCGGAACCGGTTCCATTTCGGCCACCGCCTCGACCGCTCGCGCTTCGGCCGGCTTGCGCCGGTTGCGGATGAAGGCGGCGATACGGTCGCGGATTTCGCCGGCGCTGAGGAACACCGGAACGCGTGCCACCGGCGCGGTCGGCTCGAAGGATAGGCCAAGGCCGGTGATCCTGCCCTTGTCGTCGACATCGCGGACGATCAGCTCGATCGGACCGAGCAGCACGCGGTCGGCATATTCGGCGTGGCCGCCGAGCCGCGCCGTGACCAGATCGCCAATGGTGAGCTTGCGTTCCGCTTCGGTCAGGCCCGGCGCGTAGGCGGTCTCCAGTTCCTCGGCGGAGCGTGACGGATCGACGGCAAAGGCGCCGAAGAAATCCGCATCCTCGGGATCGACCACGGCACGGCTGGCGAACAGCTTGTCGAGCAGGCGCGGATAGCGGTCCGGCACGAAGATGTAGACATGATCGCCGGCCGCCAGCCGGCCCATATCCTGGAAGCGCATCGAGCGTCCGTCTCGCAGCACAAGCGACGGCCGCGCCCAGCGCGGAATGCGTTCGCCGCGCGCCACCGGGCTGCCGGGTGCCACGCGGTAGGCAAGAAGCTCATGATGGGCGGAGCCCGGCAGTTCCAATTCGACCTTGTCGAGCGGTCCCAGGCGGGCCGGCACGATAAGGCCGAGGCGGCGCGCCAGCGGCCCGACGGTCCATCCCTGGATGACCAGAGAGACC
Organism: Mesorhizobium sp. M0778; assembly: GCF_040320105.1. NCBI lineage: Bacteria > Pseudomonadati > Pseudomonadota > Alphaproteobacteria > Hyphomicrobiales > Phyllobacteriaceae > Mesorhizobium > Mesorhizobium sp. M0778. The sequence continues at coordinate 511,713 of NZ_JAMYPA010000001.1, forward strand.
AGCACGATGATGAAGGCGGTGTTGAAGATGAGGCGGCCGTTCTCAAGACCGCCGAGCAGCGGCGTGATAGCAAGCAGGATCGACACGGCGCCACGCAGGCCAACCCATGAGACAAAGGCGACTTCCGGGCGTGGCAGACGGAACGGCACCAGGCATAGCCAGACGGCGACTGGCCGTGCGACAAATATCAGGAACAGTCCGAGCAGCACCGCCGGCACCAGGATCGCCGGAAATTGCGAAGGCGTCGCGAACAGGCCGAGGATCAGGAACATGATGATCTGCGCCAACCACGACATCCCGTCCTGAAAGCGCTTGAGGATGGTGACAGCCCGGATATCGGAATTGCCGGCGATCAGGCCCGCGAGATAGACCGCCAGGAAGCCGGAGCCGCCGACGGCGCCGGCGGCGGCAAACACCATCAGCGACAGCGTCAGCACGAAGATCGGCAGCAGGCCGTGATCTAGATTGAGGCGATCGACAAGGCGCACGATGGCCATGCCGCCGAGAATACCGATGACCGCACCGAGCCCCATGTTGACAAGGAAACCGACGGCAAGATCGGTAACCAGCACCTTGGCCTCGGGGTGGGTGTTGGCGGCGATGACCTCGACCAGCGTGATGGTCAGGAAGATGGCGATCGGGTCATTGGTGCCGGATTCCACCTCGAGCGTCGAACGCACGCGCTCGCGCAAATTGATCTCGCCGGCGCGCAGCAGGAAGAACACCGCCGCGGCGTCGGTCGAGGCCACGGCGGCACCGAGCAGGAAGGATTCCAGCCATGTCAGGTCGAGCAAATAATAGGCGGCGGCGCCGAACAGGCCAGTGGTCAAAAGGACGCCGAAGGTCGCCAGCGACAGCGCCGGCCCGGCCGCCTGCCGCAAGGCATTGAGCGGCGTGCCGAAGCCGGAATCGAAAAGGATCACCGCCAGCGCCAATGAGCCGGCAAAATAGGCAAATCGGGCATTGTCGAAATGGATTCCGAGACCGTCGGTTCCGGTGGCAAGGCCGATGCAGAGAAACAGCAGCAGGAGAGGGGCGCCGAAACGGAAGGCGATCAGGCTCGAAAACGCGGCGGCAACGACAAGTGCTGCGCCAACGAGCGTCACCAGATAGATACCATGCTCCATTCGTTGGTCGCCCCTAGTCGATATGCTCCGGCATCACGGGAGAGTGGGGCGAAGACATGGCCGCTGCAAGGCAGCAGCGCGGCTTTTCGCCCTACGCTGCCGATAGTCGAATGTTTTGGCACCTCCGAGCAGCGGAGGCTGCCTCGGGGGGGCGTGCTGCAACGAAAAACGCCCGGACTGAGCCGGGCGTTGTCCAAGTCGAGAAGATGGTTCTGCGATCAGGCGATGGTCTTGCCGAAGGCGACAGCGGTGTCGCCCATGCGGTTGGAGAAGCCCCACTCATTGTCGTACCAGGCCAGCACCGAAACGAAATTGCCGTCCATGACCTTCGTCTGGTCGAGCGCCACGATCGAGGAGTGCGGATCGTGGTTGAAGTCGATAGAAACATTGGGATGACGAGTGACGGCAAGGATGTCCTTCAGCTTGCCGTTCGAAGCGGCGATTACCGCGTCGTTGATTTCCTGGACGGTGGTCGACCGCTTGGCGATGAACTTGAAATCGACCAGCGAGACGTTCGGGGTCGGCACGCGGATGGAGATGCCGTCGAGCTTGCCCTTGAGCTCGGGCAGTACCAGGCCGATGGCCTTGGCGGCACCGGTCGAGGTCGGAATCTGCGAAAGCGCGGCGGCGCGGGCGCGGTAGAGGTCCTTGTGCATGGTGTCCAGCGTCGGCTGGTCGCCAGTATAGGAGTGGATCGTCGTCATCATGCCCTTCTCGATGCCGACGGCCTCATTCAGCACGGCCGCCAGCGGCGCCAAGCAGTTGGTGGTGCAGGAGGCGTTCGAGATGACGATGTGGTCCTTGGTCAGCTTGTCGTGATTGATGCCATAGACGACGGTGAGGTCGGCCCCCTCCGCCGGAGCGGAGACGAGAACGCGCTTGGCACCGGCGGTCAGATGGGCGGCGGCCTTGTCGCGGGCGGTGAAGATGCCGGTGCATTCGAGCGCGATGTCGATGCCGAGTTCCTTCCACGGTAGTTGCGTCGGATCCTTGATCGCGGTGACCTTGAATTTTTCCTTGCCGACGATGATCTGATCGCCGTCAACCGTCACCTCATGCGGAAAGCGGCCATGCACGCTGTCGAAGCGCAGCAGATGCGCGTTGGTCTCGACCGGGCCGAGATCGTTGACGGCGACGACGTCGATATCCTTGCGGCCGGATTCGTGGATGGCGCGCAGGATGTTGCGGCCGATGCGGCCGAATCCATTGATGGCAACTCTGACGGTCATTGTTCTCTCCCTGGGAGTTGGGGGCCGAAGATCAAGTCCGCAGCTTCATAACGGCGGACGGGCAAAGAATCCAGCCGCCGAGGCTCGGATTTAAATCGATTAGTGCTCCGCCGGCCGGCAAAACCGCTATGCCAGCCTTTGCGGATCGGGGCTTAATTTCATTTGCCGTGCAGACGGGCTTCCGCCGCCTTCACCGTTGCTTCGGCGGTGATGCCGAAATGCGGATAGAGCTGTTCGATCGTGCCGGAGGCGCCGAAGCCGGTCATACCGATAAAGATGCCTTCGGTGCCGATGAAATAATCCCAGCCCTGACGGATGCCGGCTTCGATGGCAATCTTGAGCGGCGCATTGCCGATCATCCTGCTGCGATAGTCGGCGCTCTGCTTGTCGAACAATTCGAAGCACGGCACCGAGACGACGCGGGTAGCATGGCCGTGCTTTTCCAGCGCCTCGCGCGCGGCCAGGGCGATCTCGACCTCGGAGCCCGAAGCGAAGATTGTCACCGCCGCCTCGCCACTTGCGGCGGCAAGTTCATAGGCGCCGCGGCTGGAGAGGTTTTCCGCAACGAAGTCGTTGCGTACCGTCGGCAGGTTCTGCCGGGTCAGCGCCAAAGTCGAAGGCGTCTTTTCCGATTCAATGGCCAGCTGCCAGCATTCCGCGGTTTCCACCGCGTCGGCCGGGCGGAAGACATTGTGGTTCGGGATGGCGCGAAGTGCTGCCAGATGCTCGACCGGCTGATGGGTCGGGCCGTCTTCGCCAAGGCCGATGGAATCATGGGTCATGACGAAGATCGAGCGGATGCCCATCAACGAGGCAAGCCGCATCGCCGGACGGGCATAATCGGAAAAGCACATGAAGGTGCCGCCATAGGCGACAATGCCGCCATGCAGCGTCAGCCCGTTGAGCGCGGCCGCCATGCCGTGCTCGCGAATGCCGTAGTGGACATAGCGCTGGCCGTAATCGTCGGCAGTGATGTTCTTGGTCTGGCTGGTCTTGGTGTTGTTGGAGCCGGTCAAATCGGCCGAGCCACCGATGGTTTCGGGCACGGCGCCGTTGATGACCTCCAGCGCCATTTCCGACGATTTGCGGGTGGCGACCTTCGGCTTGTCGGCGGCGAGCTTCTTCTTGTAATCGCCAATGACAGCATCGAAGTTGGCCGGCAGCGTGCCACCGATGCGGCGTTCGAATTCGCCGCGCAATTTGGCGTCGGCCTTGGCAAGGCGGCTTTCCCAGTCGGTGCGCGCCTTGACGCCGGCCCGGCCGGCGGTACGCCATGCGTCGAGGATATCGGCCGGAACCTCGAACGGCGGATAATCCCAGCCGAAGAATTTTCTGGCGCCGGCGATTTCCTCGGCGCCGAGCGGCGAGCCATGCGCCTTGTTGGTGCCGGCCTTGGTCGGCGCGCCGAAGCCGATCGTCGTCTTGCAGGCAATCATCGTCGGCTTGTCGGAGTGGCGGGCCGCTTCAATGGCATAGGTGATCGCTTCCGGGTCCTGGCCGTCGATATGGCTGGCGTTCCAGCCGGACGCCTGGAAGCGGGCGACCTGATCGGTGTTGTCGGCCAGCGACACCGGGCCGTCGATGGAGATGTTGTTGTTGTCCCAGAAGACGATCAGCTTGTTCAGCTTCAGATGTCCGGCAAGCGCGATGGCTTCCTGGGACACGCCTTCCATCAGGCAGCCGTCACCGGCCAGCACATAGGTGTAGTGGTCGACGAGATCGTTGCCGAAAGCGGCATTCATGATGCGCTCGCCGAGCGCGAAACCGACCGAATTGGCAAGGCCCTGGCCGAGTGGGCCCGTCGTCGTCTCGATGCCGGCGGCATGGCCGTATTCCGGGTGCCCCGCGGTCCTCGACCCCAATTGGCGGAACTGCTTGATCTGGTCGATGGTGATGTCTTCGTAGCCGGTCAGATAGAGCAGCGAGTAAAGCAGCATCGAGCCGTGGCCGGCCGACAGGATAAAGCGGTCGCGATCCGGCCAATGCGGGTTCTTCGGATCGTATTTGAGAAAGCGGGTGAACAGCACGGTGGCGATGTCGGCACAGCCCATGGGCAGCCCGGGGTGGCCGGAGTTTGCCTTCTCGACGGCGTCCATGGCGAGAAAACGGATCGCATTGGCCATCCGGTCATGTTGTTCGCGCGAGGTCATGCTTCCTCCAAAATGGGGGTTTGGGCTTTGGGAAAGCCCTTGAAAAGGGTGCGCGACACATAGCAGGCGCGGCCTTTTAGTCAACAAATCGGTGTGCTTTTGCCGGTCTTGTGATGGCCATGCACCGCTTACATTAGCGTTAGCAGGGGACAGTCGCGATCGCTTTATTGACGTGCGGTTCACACGGCGCGTAATGTTTCAGGGATAACGCGTTCTGAACGTGGATGATTCGGTGATGGGCAGGGCGCAGGACGAAAGCCATGACCGGGGAAACGACCCTCAAGGAAGTCATTGCCAGGCTGGGTAAGGCCATCGAAGGGCTGGAAAACGCCGTCGCGGCCAAGCTCGAGCACGAGCGGGACTATTCGGAAGCCGAGGCCGAAGTGCAGCGGATGAACGCCGACCGCTCGCGGCTGGCGCAGGAACTCGACAATTCCGAGGCCCGCGCCGAACGGCTGGAAGATGCCAACAAGGAAGTGTCGCGAAGGCTGGTGACAGCCATGGAGACCATCCGCGCGGTACTGGACAGGTAGGCCAATGGCACAAGTCACGGTTTCCATCGACGGCAAGCAGTATCGGATGGCCTGCGACGAGGGCCAGGAAGAGCATCTGATCGATCTTGCCGAGCGCTTCGACCGCTATGTCTCGCATCTGAAGGATTCTTTTGGCGAGATCGGCGACCAGAGGCTGACCGTGATGGCCGGCATCATGGTCATGGACGAGCTTTCAGAACTGCAAAAGCGGGTCAAGGGCATGGAAAGCGAAGTGCTGACGCTGCGCAAGACGCGCGACGACGCACTGACCAAGGCCGACAAGAACGATTCCGTGCTGACCGGGGCGCTCGGCGCGTTGGCCCAGCGCATGGAAGACCTGACGACGACGTTAGCAGTGAGCAAGGCCTGAGCCAGCGCAGCGAAAATTCCTGCTGCATTTGCCGAGAAGCAATGAAAATATTTCGCCGCCGGCCTCGATGCCGGCGCAACAGCCGTTTGAAGGATGACGCCGGAGTGGTAGAAAGGCAAAAGCAGCGCCGGTCAACGCCGGCTGCGATCTGCACTCACAAGGTAGGGACATGTCATGAGCCTCCGCATCAACGATATCGCGCCGGACTTCACCGCTGAGACCACGCAAGGACCGATCAGCTTCCATGAATGGATCGGCGACGGCTGGGCGGTATTGTTCAGCCATCCGAAGAACTTTACGCCGGTTTGCACAACCGAACTCGGCACGATGGCCGGGCTCGAAGGCGAGTTCAGGAAGCGCAACGTTAAGATCATCGGCATCTCGGTCGATCCCGTCGAAAGCCATGGAAAGTGGCAGAACGACATCAAGACGGCGACCGGCCATTCGGTGAACTACCCGCTGATCGGCGACAAGGATCTCAAGGTCGCCAAGCTTTACGAGATGCTGCCGGCGGGTGCCGGCGAGAGCTCGGAGGGCCGCACGCCCGCCGACAATGCCACGGTGCGTTCGGTCTACGTCATCGGGCCCGACAAGAAGATCAAGCTGGTCCTCACCTATCCGATGACGACGGGCCGCAACTTCGACGAAATCCTGCGCGCCATCGATTCCATGCAACTGACCGCCAAGCACCAGGTGGCGACGCCGGCGAACTGGAAGCAGGGCGAGGACGTCATCATCACCGCTGCTGTCTCGAATGAGGATGCCATCAAGCGCTTCGGCGCCTACGAGACAATCCTGCCATATCTCAGGAAAACCAAGCAGCCTTCCGCCTGAGCAGGCAGAGGCGGCACGGAGAAATTTTTGGTTTTCCTAGCCGTGTGAGCACGGGGTGCTTGACGACGCCTGGTTGACGGACAACCATGCCTTTCATTTGCCGTGGCTGAGAAAATCATTCCTGCCACGGTGAGAGATCAAGGGGGCTGGGATTGGACGCATTATCGGCTAGGTCGCAGGTCACCGGCTTCTATGACAAGCCGAGCGGGTCCGTCCAGTATGTGGTCGCCGACATGGCGACCCGCAAATGCGCCATCATCGATCCGGTGCTCGACTTCGACGAAAGGTCCGGTGCAACGGCAACGAAAAACGCCGACGCCCTGCTCGACTTCGTCAGGGAAAGCGGGCTGGAGGTCGAGTGGATCCTCGACACGCATCCGCATGCCGACCATTTGTCCGCCGTCCATTATCTGAGGGGGAGAACCGGAGCGCCGACGGCAATCGGCGAGAGGATCATCGACGTCCAGAAATTGTGGAAGGTGATCTACAACTGGCCGGAATTCCCCGCCGACGGTTCGCAATGGGACAGGCTGTTCGCCGACGGCGCGACTTTTTCGGTCGGCGGCCTTCCGGCAAGAGTGCTGTTTTCGCCGGGCCACACCCTGGCCTCGATTACTTACGTCATCGGCGACGCCGCCTTCATCCACGACACGCTGTTCATGCCGGACAGCGGCACCGCAAGGGCAGACTTTCCCGGCGGCAGCGCCGAGCGGCTCTGGCGTTCGATCGAGGACATCCTGGCACTGCCGGACGAGACACGTCTGTTCGTCGGTCACGACTACCAGCCGGGTGACCGCGAAGCGCGCTGGGAAAGCACGGTCGCGGAACAGAAAGGCGGCAACATCCATGTTGCCGGCTGCAAGACGGAAGCCGACTTCGTCGCGCTCCGCCAAGCCCGCGACAGGACGTTGCCGATGCCGCGGCTGATCCTGCACGCGCTGCAGGTCAATATGAATGGCGGACGCCTGCCGGAACCGGAATCCAACGGGCGGCGCTATCTGAAATTTCCGCTCGATTGCCTCTGAGGAGATGGGTCGCTGGCACTACAAATGCCATTTCAAACTCGGCGCCCGCTCATCGTTCCGAGATGGTCATCTAAGTTATTGATTAAGTTATTGATCCTGATTCGATTTTTGCGATGTGTGAATCCGATAGGTCGCCATACGGGAGAAGGTGGCGGCAGCCGGATGAGGAGCGGCGCAGACGCCAGCTAAGTGTTTAGTCCAGCGTCAGGGTTTTGTTCGGCGGGCTAAATGTTCATACGTGATTTGCCAAGGATCGCTCTCGGAAGATCTTTCCTCGCCAATCCAATGGAAGCTGTTGGCAGTGATCTCAGTGAAACGCCATCGAGTTTTCAGACCGCGCGAGTCATTGCCGAGCTGGACAATGTCCTTACCCTCGGCCCGGCCGATCTGGCGCGAGTGATCCCGGTTGAGCGGGTCGTTCCATATGATATGCCAGCCATCGATCCCAGGATCGAAGATGCGCAAGGTTGTGCCATACATCGTCGACGGCGCAGGGCGCTTGGGCCTGATCCAAACGTCCTGAATCGCGCGGCCTTCGAGCACCCAGCCAAAATGGCATTCGCCATCCCATTTCTGGATTGTCCCGTCATCGAGGCAGTGGACCGTGTCCATTTCCCAGCTTCCAATTAGCCATCCATACAGGTCCATGTCTTTCGCTCGGTCGGCTGGGGGACCTTCGGATCCGAGAGCGGTCAGAAACGGAGAAATCGTCATCGTCATATCGCCTTTCGTTTCCGAACAGACGAGTTCAACTGCCCGGCGCGGCCCGGCGGCCCGTTGTCGCCCGCCTGCCGCAAGCGCCGCCTTGTGGAATTTTGCGACGGAAGCCCGTGTCGGCGCCGGAACATTGCCGCCACAGCTTGCAGCGTTGCGGTTTCCAGAGCTTGGGGAAAATTGCGATAATGCCGCTATCGATGGGATCGTCTGCGGACACGATGGCGAGGCTACTGAGCAGTTTATGGCAGTGGATCGGACATCCGCGAAGGCGCCGCGGAACTGGCAACCTTCTAAAATAACGGCGGCGCCAGTTACCTGACGCCGCCGTTATTTGTTTCTACCGGCCGTTATTTGTTTCTATCGGAAGGCTTTACGCCGCCGGCTGCGCCTCGATGGTGCGCAGCGCCTGCATCTGGCGCTTGGCTGCGGCCTTGACCGCGTCCTGCACCTTCTCGAAGGCGCGCACCTCGATCTGGCGCACGCGCTCGCGGCTGATATCGAACTCGGCCGACAGCTCTTCCAGCGTCAACGGCTCATCGGCGAGGCGGCGCGCCTCGAAGATGCGGCGTTCGCGGTCGTTGAGCACGGCAAGAGCGCCCGACAGCATGCCGCGCCGGTTTTCCAGCTCGTCCTGCTCGATCAGCATCTCTTCCTGGCTTTCGTGATCGTCGACCAGCCAGTCCTGCCATTCGCCGGATTCGCCTTCGCTGGCCCGGATGGGCGCATTGAGCGAGGCATCGCCCGACAGACGGCGGTTCATCGACACGACTTCCGCTTCCGAGACGTTCAGCCGGGTGGCGATCTCGGTAATCTGGTCGGGCTTCAAATCGCCTTCGTCGAGCGCCTGGATCTTGCCCTTCACCTTGCGCAGGTTGAAGAACAGGCGCTTCTGGTTGGCGGTGGTGCCCATCTTGACCAGGCTCCACGAGCGCAGGATGTATTCCTGGATCGAGGCCTTGATCCACCACATCGCATAGGTGGCGAGACGGAAGCCGCGCTCCGGTTCGAATTTCTTGACGGCCTGCATCAGGCCGACATTGCCTTCCGAGATCACCTCGCCGATCGGCAGGCCGTAGCCGCGATAGCCCATGGCGATCTTGGCGACGAGCCGAAGGTGGCTGGTGACGAGCTTGTGCGCAGCCGTGGTGTCCTCATGCTCGGCGTAGCGCTTGGCGAGCATGTACTCTTCCTGCGGCTGAAGCATCGGAAAACGGCGGATTTCTTCCAGGTAGCGGCTGAGGCCGCCTTCGCCGGAAACGATACTGGGTAGTGACTGGGCCATGATAGCGCCCCCTCTCTATTGGAGTGATGCCCCCGAAACGCGGCAGGCATGTGGCGCGAATGCCAAAGGCACATTCGCGCCAACCGACATATATAGGAACAAAACCAGAAAGACAGGCATTTGTTCAACACGAAACAGTGTGTCACGCTGAAGTGAACAACGCCGGTCAGGTTTTCAGGTGGTTGGTTCAAAGCTTGCGGAAGCCGTCGACGAGTTCCTCCATGTCCCACGGTATCGGTGCTTCGAACCTCATCGTTAAATGGGTATCCGGATGCCGAAATGCAAGGAGGCGGGCGTGCAAAGCTTGTCGCGGAAATGCTTTCACTTTGCTGGTTAGCGGCTCAGGCAACCGGTTGGCCTTGGTGCGGAAAGCCTGGCCGTATTCGGGGTCGCCAATCACCGGATGGCCGATATGGGCCATGTGGACGCGTATCTGGTGGGTGCGACCGGTTTCCAGCCGGCATTCGACCAGGCTCGCCGTGGCGAATTCCTGCTGCTGCTCGCCAAAGCGCTCAATGACGGTGAAATGCGTTATGGCGTGGCGGGCATCGTCGCGGCCTTGCGGCACCACGGCGCGGCGTACCCGGTCGGCGGCGCGGCCAAGCGGCGCGTCGACCATCCCCGTCGGCCTTGCCGGTATGCCCCAGACCAACGCCAGATAGGCGCGCTCGAGATCGCCGGTCAGGCCGTGGTCGGCAAAGGCCTCCGACAACGCCTTGTGGGCGCGATCGGTCTTGGCGACGACCATGACGCCACTGGTCTCCTTGTCGAGGCGATGGACGATGCCCGGCCGTCTCACCCCGCCGATGCCCGACAGGCTGTTGCCGCAATGATGGATCAGCGCGTTGACCAGCGTGCCGGTCCAGTTGCCGGCGCCGGGATGCACGACCAACCCGGCCGGCTTGTTGATGACGATCAGCTCGCTGTCCTCGTAGAGGACATCCAGCGCAATATCTTCGCCTTGCGGCTCCGCCGGTTCCGGCTCCGGCATGTCGACCGACACGCTGTCACCTTGTGCCATCTTGCGCTTCGTCTCGCTGGCTGGCCTGCCGCCGATCCTGACCGCGCCCTGCTTTATCAGCATCTGCACCCGGCTGCGCGACATGTCGGGGCCGAGCCTGGCCGCCAGCCATTGGTCGAGCCGTTGGCCGGCCGCATCGGCGCCGGCCTCCAGCACGATCTGTCTGGCCCCTATTAATTGTCTGACCTCTTCGTTATGAGCGCTCATCGAAAACAGTTCCGGAATCTGCTGCCATGGCCCGGCCGCTTGCCGACGAAGACGAGGAAAAGCCGCTCGACCCCGAGGTCGAAAAGGTGCGGAGGAAGCTCGTCCGCTTCGTCGCCATCAATCTCGGCCTGCTGTTCCTCGCCCTTATGGTGGTGATCGCGGCGCTTGTCTACAAAGCGCGCAATGCACCGCCTGTCAGCCCTCCGCTGAGCAGCGACATCCAGGTGCCGATCGGCGAACCGGTCAATGGCGACATCGTGCTGCCGGTCGGCGCCAGGGTGGTCAGTCAATCGCTCTCCGGCAATCGCCTGTCGATCGACGCCGGGCTGGCAGACGGCAGCCGCGCCATCTTCGTCTATGACATCACCGAACGACGCATCGTCGGCCGTTTTTCGATCAGGAACAAATGACCGGTTTTGCCGAACACCGCAGCATTGCCACGGTCGCGCTCGTCGTCGCAAATTATGACGAGGCGATCGCCTGGTATGTCGACCGGCTGGGTTTTGTCCTCACCGAAGATGTCGATCTCGGCGGCGGCAAACGCTGGGTCACGATCACGCCAGGCAACGGGCAGGGGGCGCGGCTGCTTCTGGCCGAAGCATCCGGCGATGCGCAAACGGACGCCGTCGGCAACCAGGCCGGCGGGCGGGTTTTTTTGTTCCTCGAAACCGACGATTTTGCCCGTGACCATGCGCTGATGCTCGAAAAGGGCGTCGAATTCCGTGAGGCGCCCCGGCACGAGACCTATGGCACTGTGGCGGTTTTCGCTGATCTCTACGGCAATCTCTGGGACCTGATCGAGCCAAAACGCTAGGCTTGCAGCGGATATTTCACCGGCGCGACAGGCAGCCTTAAGCCTAGTTGCTTTTTGCCAGCCGTCAGCCTATATCGCCGGTTCTTGAACGCGCCCATCGTCTAGCGGTCAGGACACCGCCCTCTCACGGCGGGAACAGGGGTTCGATTCCCCTTGGGCGTACCAAGTCTCTCCAAGCTCTCCGCAAACCATCAATCCGATCCATCGCCTTGGGTCGCGGCGGGTTTGGCTCATTGCCGCTCAGTCATGGCTTCGCACGATACCAAGATATGCTGCGAACGACACATCCACGGCGCGCTCAACCATTCGATCTATTCCGGTAAGCCGAAAAGTGTTTGCGCGCCTGCTATTCCTCCGAGCGGATGACTGCCCATGGCGATCATCGGCTCGGTAGTTTCTGCCTCGAACACTGTCGACGCGAGCACCGTCCGTCCCAACGGCTTGCACAGCCCTTCGATGCGGCTGACAAGATTTACAGCCTTGCCGATCGCGGTGAAGTCCAACCTGCCGGCAGTGCCGATGTTCCCCCAGAGTATCTCGCCGACATGCAGGCCAATGCCATATCCGAGCTCAGGGCCGCCATTGCGGCGCCGAGTTTGGTTGAGATGATCTATCCCGGCGCGCGTGGCCTTCACGGCGCGTACCGCAGCGTCACATGCGGCATTTGCATCGCGCTCGCCAATCGGGAAAATCGCGAGGACGCCATCACCTATAAACTTGAGAACCTCACCACCAAATGCGTGCACCGCGCCCGCGACGCAATCGAACCAGGCATCAAGTACCAATACGATCTCGTCTGCATCATGAACCTCGGATAGATCGGTGAAACCTCGAAGGTCCGCGCACAGAAGCGCAGCCCGTATCGTCTCTCCCTTTACTCGACGAGAATGACCGTTGAGCACATGTGCTGCACTGCGCTTTCCCAAATATGCTTCGAGCAATGCGCGTTTCGCGGACCGTTCTGCGAGTGCGGTCATCGGAGCCGCAGCAAACCGGGAGATTTGCCGCAGCAGCTCTGACTGCGCCTCATCCGGAGTATGATCGAACGCCCACACCAAAGTCGGTGCGACACCGCCCGCTCGCTCGTCGAACACCATCGCCCGCGTCGTGCCAAGCCACTCCCGCAGCACGAGCCGGGGATCGGCATTCTGGCGGTCGGCGCCTATGCCCAAAGCCTCGACCACTTCATTCCCAGGCGCTCGCCAGAGCCAGATGCGGCGTGAAATGATCGGGTCGGGAGCATCCTGCGCCAGCGCGCCGGCGATGATCGGCAGGCCGTCTTCCATCAAATGCGTTGAGAGCTGCAATAGAAGTCGCCCACCGTCGCCAATATGCGCGGCGTCGTCCAGAAGGAATGAAAGCGAGTTTGCGAGAAGCATCGGCAGAAGGTCACTCGGCACAGGCTTATGCTTACGCCTCGAACATCTTCTTGCAACTCCCCACATTCGCTTCAATCATGCACGGTATTCGATGCGGATGTGACCTGGAGTGAGCGATGGCGGAATCGGTTTACACAGAGATTGAGGTCGCCGCGCCACAAGCGACCGTGTTCGCGCTTTTGACGGATCCGGACCAGATCGTGCGATGGATCGGGACCGAAGCGAATTTAGATGCATCGCCGGGCGGTCTGTTCCTCGTCAATGTCGGTGGTCGCCATATGGCCCGCGGTGAGTTCACCGAGGTGATCCCGGTCCACCGTCTTGCCTACAGTTTTGGCTGGGAAGACAACGAGACCGTGCCGCCCGGCTCCAGCCATGTCGAGATCGACCTGATCGCGAGGGATGCGGGGACACTGATCCGCTTCACGCACACCGGACTGCCGAACGCAAAGGAGCGTGACAGCCACCGAAGGGGATGGGAGCACTACCTCTCACGGCTGAAGATCACTGCTGATGGGGGACATGTCGATCCCGACGTGCCGATGAAGAATATGTGATTTTCATCTAAGGGCCGCGGATGCCCGTAATCCGAACCAGGCGCGGCATGCGTCAACGAGGCCCCTTTGACCTGCCGTCGCCAAACCGGCCGCTCGGGAAACCCAGCGACCTGCGGGCTGCCGCACCATTACAGCTGCCGGCGACGGATCGTTTCGGCGAGCTCGGCGAAGGCGTCCGCGATCCCGGTGCCGCTCTTGGCGCCTGCGTGGAGTTCTTGAAACTCAGCGCTTCTGGCGCAACGCCTCGGATTGAATTAGCATCCGTTCATCAAAGCTCCGGCCGCACTCCTGCAGGATGCGGAATGCGGAGCGCAGGCGAGCGAGGCCGGGCGCGGTCACATGCCGGGCGCTGATCCAAGCGCGACTGGGCATCCGAACTTCCGTTCGGCGGCAAGACGGCGTGGCCGGGAGGAGTCAGATGCAGAAGCTGCAATCACAAGGCGTCCATCACATCACGCTGGTCGGCGCCGATCGCCAGAGCTCCATCGATTTCTGGGAAGGCGTGCTCGGCATGCCTTTCATCTTCGAGCAGCCCAACCTCGACAAAGCCAGCGAAAGCCATCTTTATTTCGATCCGGGCGACGGCCGGCTGATCACCGTCTTCACCGACGAGAGCCGCACGCCGGTCAAGCGGCGCACGCCAACCGATACGGGCTGCGTCCATCACATCGCTTTCGCGGTGTCGCGCGTCACCTTTTTGCAGGCGGTCGGCCGGCTCGACGAGCGCGCCATCAAGCACAGCGGCGTCAAGGATCGCGGCTTCATGGACTCGATCTACTTCGAGGATCCGCTCGGCCTGCTGATCGAGCTCGCCTCCTACCGTTTCGAGCCGCCGGCGGGCTTCACCCATGCCGACGTGTTGATGCAGGCGCACAAGATCCGCGTCGCGCGCGGCGACTACGCAATAGCCGAGGTGCATCTCGCCGACGCGATCCAGGCGCTTGTCGAGCGCTCCCGCGCGACCTTGTCGGAAGACCGCGCTCCGAAAGATCCATACTGACGACAGGCCAAACAAAGGGAGGACACAATGGCAAAGACGACAACGAAGAGTGCGAAGAAGCCGGCCGCCAAGGCCGCTCCGAAACCAGTTGCCAAGGCCGCGACAAAGCCTGCAGCCAAGGCGTCGAAAGCGTCCGCCAAGTCGGCAACGAAAGCCGCCGCAAAACCTGCAGCCAAGGCATCCGCGAAGTCCGCGCGGAAGGCCGTAGCGAAATCAGCGAAAAAACCCGCGCTGATGCTCAGCATGCTGAAGCCGAGCGTCAACAATATGAGCGTACGGGTGTTTGCGCGCGCGGCCGGGCTCGACCATTCCGAGACCGACGTATGGGGCCACACGCGCTCGCCTGAATACATGGCGCGAAACCCGGCCCATTTGACGCCGATGATCGAGGACAAGGGCCTGCCGAGAGGTGTCTTGTGGGAAAGCTGCGCCATCATGCAGTACCTCGCCAACAAGCACGGGCTGGAGAAACTATATCCCAAGGCGCCGGCCAAGCGGGCAATGATCGACAGCGCCATGTTCTACCTGATCGGGACGCTCTACCCCTATGTGGCGCGCGCCACCTATCCTGCACTGAATTTCCCGCAATATGCCGGCGAGGTCGGCCACAGCGACGCTCATCCCGACAGGAAATCGGAAGCCCAAAAGGCCGCTATAGAAGCGATAGCCGAGCCGCTGGAGGTGTTTCACAGCTTCTTCAGGAACGGCAAGCCGTTCATCGGCGGCAAGAACCCGTCGATCGCCGACATCCGTCTGGCGGCGACGCTCGAGTTCCTCGCCGTCATCGACTATGCGCTGCCCCAATGGGCAAAAGACTATATGACGGCGATCGAGAAGAAGCTCGGCAAGGCCTATGCCGAGCCGGCCGGCGATGTGCGCGGCTATATCGCCTATGTGCGGTCGCAGGCCAACGCCTGAGGCACGTGCAGGCCGGCGATCGTCCGTACGTTCTGCAGGAGCCGGTAACGATCTGGGGTAATTCTTTTTTACTCTCCCCTGTTTGCACGATGTGGGGAGCTTAAGGTTTCGTTAACCGAAACCCTTTCTACTGTATCCACCTCCAGCCCGCGACCACGGATGTACTGGCGCGGATGGAAAGCAAAGGTCGGCTGCTCGCCGGCCTTTTGCTTGTTGCAGCCCTGCCGAAGTTGCGGCCGACGGCGCTTCACGACGCCTGCATGGCTGATGAAGCGCGTTGCTGGCACCTTGTCATCGCCGATGTCGGCCCTACCATCGAAGTTAGTCACGTCCTCGAGGGCGGTTCAAGGACAGAGGCCCTGTCATGAAAAGCATTGCTGGAATGGTGGTGATTGCAGGCGCCATGCTGGCGGGCACAGCCGGTCAATCGAATGCAGCAACGCTCAACTCCATGCCCGAGGTCGGGGCTGCCATCCAGGCGTGCTGGACCCCGCCAGCGAATGCCGGGAACTCCACCGTCACCCTGAGCTTCAGCTTCAGGCGCAATGGCACGCTGATCGGCCGGCCCAAGCCGACTGCCATCCGCGTGGCCGGCGACGAGAAGGCGCGGCAAGCTTTTGTCGATGCGGCGATTGCGGCCGTGGACCACTGCCTGCCGTTGAGCCTTTCACCGGCGCTGGCTGAAGGCATCCCGGGCAAGGTGTTCACTCTGCAATTCAACTCGCCCAAACAAAAACAGCCTGCAACGCGGGTGCAGGCTTCGCCTTGATCTTTTCCGACAACCGGATTCTACTTTTCGGGATCTAGCGCATGTCGAGCAAAAGTGTGCAGCGGTTTTGCGACAACGACATGCATAAAACAAGAACCTAAGCGCGTCGCATGAGGCCCGGTCGACCGCGATGCGCTTTAGTGGCGGCTTCGTCTGGCCTCGACATGTCGCGCCAGTTCCGGCATTTCGAAGACATAGTCGCTCCAGGCCGATTCCGGAATCTGGCCGGCGAGATAGCACTCCAGCAAAAGCCTCTGCTCGTGGTCGAGCGGCCTCGGTGTGCGTTCATGGTCCAGCCCAAGTGAATGGAACAGATTCCTGGTCAGGCCCGCGACAGTGAAATGAATCGACATTTGCGGTCTCCTCCTTTGGCCGCTCAACGCCGAACTTGGGGCTAAGGTTTCAGCAACGGCCGGCCGGTAACGCCGGATTGATCGCGGTGCGGAACCGGCCGGGTGCTTCAAACTTCGCCGTGGCGCGAGTTCGCCGGCGTTGCTGCCGGTTCGTCTCAATCTTGAAATAAAAATGTAATATTGAATTTACGCCAGTGGATATAATACACTAGAACTAAAGTCTCTGGTGGCGGGGCGGTCTACTTCAATTAGGTAAAACTGATTTAGCCAGTACTTATCCATAGTCGACAAAGAAATCCTGTTCTCGGCGCAACAAGGACAATGGTCGCTCCAATGACGCGCTTCTGGCTTCTCACGATTCTGATGCTGGTGTCGGCAATAGCCGTTGCGCTCGGCACGTCCTCCTCCTATGCGGATAGCTGCGGCGCGATCAGGAGCCAATTGCTTTCGGCGGGGCGTGGCGCCGGGACCAGCCCCGAGCTTGCCCAACTACGCCGGCAACTCGCCGCGATTCAAAGGCTGGAGAGACAGCGCCGATGCACGGCGAAAACGGCCGGGTTCTTCTTCAACCCCTGCGCCGACCTCGTAAGCAGCAAGGCGGAGGTGCAACGGCAGATCGCCAGACTGTCGAATTCGGGCAGGGACACCTCCGGCCTGAAGGCCAGGTTCGTCGCGCTGGGCTGCGCCGCCCCCGCTGCCAAGAAGCAGCAGGCGCAGCAAGACCAGCCGCCGGCGCAGCAGCGCACAGCACCCAAAACCCAGTCCGCAGGCGCAACAATGGGTGGCAATCGGATGCTGTTTTGCGTTCGCTTGTCGGACGGATATTTCTTCCCCGCGCCAAAATCGCAGTTCGCCAAGAACGACGATCTGAAGGAAACGGTCGATCAGTGCCGCTATATCTGCGACGATGCCGGCGTCGAACTCTATACGCTGAGCGATGCCACCCGCGAGACCGAAGAGATGATCGCGCTCGAGACGCAAAAGCCCTATGTGGAGCTTGCGACCGCCTTCAGGTACCGCGACGACGCGAACTTCAAGGCCTGCGACGTCAAGCGCTATTACCAGCGCGTCGCCGAACTCAGGGCACGAACCGTGACACCGGCCAACATGAGCAACGCCATCATTCCGTTGCCGACGGCAAAGCCGGATTTTGGCAGCGTCGCGGAAATTCCTGAATCCGGGATCGAAACCGCCGGTACCGCTCTCGCAGGGGCAAAAACGCCGGTTGCCGAGGTGCCAGGGGCTGCCCAGCATCAGTCGGTCGAAAGAGCGATCGGCGCGCGGCCGGTGAGAGTGGTCGGGCCGGCCTTTTTCCCGGCGGACTGACCAGGGCGGGCGATGTCCCGAGACGGCGAACGGCTGGCCGGATAGCCGCTTCAAGGCCTACAGCCGCACGTATCGACCGACGGCCGGTTGGTTATTCGCAGACCATGCGGGCCCGTTTGCCGGGCAGGCTGACATTCCTGCAGGTGAGCGGCTTCGCCGGCTCCGATGACAGCATGGGCGGGTTGGCGACGACCTTCCTTCGTGGCGCTGCAACGGAAGCTGCGCTCCTGCGCACCGCCGGCCTTTTCGGCGTTTGAGGCGCCACAGGAAAGACATCGGTCTCCAGCTGCGACTGTTCGGCTTGCGCCTGCGGAGAAGGCCGGTCCCAGAAACGGCGAACATCGAGCGGCTTGGGAATGATCACGGTGCCGTCATAGCTGCGCGCGCAGCCGGTTCCCAGAAGCAGCGCCAGGCACAGGAAGACAGGCAGAATCCGTCGAAACATCAGCAACACCCCTGCAAGCTTATAACGCTGCTTCGGCCCAACCGACAACCGGCGGAATAGTGCAGAGGGAGTAGGTAAGGTGAAGTAGAAATCGCCGCACTTCCAGTCGAAGGCCCCGCTCGAAAGATCGATCGCCGGGTCGGGCGCGGATGGAGGTCCAGCGCGAGGCGAATTAAAACCTTGCGATTCGTCACCGCTTCCAGCGTAAGGCCATGGTGCGATCGCACCATACCCAATGGCGCGCTCAGTCGCGACAATGGGATATTCGAAGTTCCGCTCCTCCAGTTACGGGCGGGAGCAGCGACCGCCGGCAAGAAACAGGGTCAGATTTACCCCAACGGACCTGTTTCGGCGATGGCGCGGCCATGACACGTTCTGGCTGCATGCAACGCGCTCCCGTCCGGCTTTTTTCTTCTCAAGGTCAGTGGCTGCTATCGTCGAGCGGACAAAGCCGGCCGGAATTCACGCAAGCTGCTGATTCCAGCGGCAAACCGCGGCCCATGCCGACAAAGCCCGCGGCCGTTCCTTCTTAACCCGGCTGGACGACGTTACCGGAGCGACATGAAACTGTCATGCGACTGTAATAATCGGGGGCTATTGGCCTCAGCGGGCGCCGGAGGAATGGCGCCGAGAGACCATATTCCGAACAGGAGCAGGCCACATGAGACATTTCATCCGCTCGGCGGCCGTTGCGATTGCAATGGCTGCGGCGACGACTACCCTCACCCTGTCCGCCGCGCTCGCCGCGGACATCTCCGGCGCCGGCGCCACCTTCCCCTACCCGATCTATGCGAAGTGGGCCGACACTTACAAGAAAGACACCGGCATTGGGCTTAACTATCAGTCGATCGGTTCCGGCGGCGGCATCAAGCAGATCAAAGCCAAGACCGTTACCTTCGGCGCTTCTGATGCGCCGCTGAAAGGCGAAGAGCTTGAATCGTCCGGATTGGCTCAGTTCCCGATGGTGATGGGCGGCATCGTTCCCGTCGTCAACCTCGAAGGCATCAAGCCGGGCGAGTTGGTTCTCGACGGCCCGACGCTGGCCGACATCTTCCTCGGCAAGATCACGAGCTGGGATGACGAGGCGATCAAGAAGCTCAATCCCGACGTCAAGCTGCCTTCGCAGGCGATCGCGGTCGTTCACCGTTCCGATGGGTCGGGCACGACGTTCAACTTCACATACTACCTCGGCGACGTCAGCGCGGACTGGAAAGAAAAGGTCGGCGTCGACAAGGCCGTGGAATGGCCCGTGGGCATCGGCGCCAAGGGCAATGAGGGCGTTGCCAACAACGTCTCCCAGACCGGCGGCGCGATCGGCTATGTCGAATACGCCTATGCCAAGCAGAACAAGCTCACCCACACCGATATGATCAACAAGGACGGCAAGAAGGTCGAACCCACCGCGGCGGCATTCTCGGCGGCAGCGGCCAATGCCGACTGGAGCTCGCAGCCGGGCTATGGCGTCATCCTCGCCAACGAGCCGGGCGCCGAGTCCTGGCCAATGACGGCGGCGACGTGGATCCTCCTGTACAAGAAGCCGGACGACGCGGCGACCACCGGCGAAGCGCTCAAATTCTTCGCCTGGGCATACGACAAGGGCGACGAGATGGCCGGCGAGCTGGACTACGTTCCGATGCCCGACAAGGTGGTCGAGAGCGTCAAGGCCATGTGGGCCAAGGAAGTCGTCGGCAGCGACGGCAAGCCGCTCTACTCGGCTATGTAATCTCCTCCAGGGAGGGCGTCGACGGCGCCCTCCCTGTTGCCTTCAATCGCGAGGACCCAATGACCATCGCTTCCGATGCCATGCTATCATCTGCAGCCCGGGCCAGGGAAGCTACGGTGCGGCGCTTCGCGCTCACAGACGCCATATTCCGCGGACTCACCCGCGCTTCCGCAATTCTTGTGCTGGTCATCCTCGGTGGTGTCGCAATCTCGCTGTTTGCCGGCTCATGGCAGGCCCTGTCGTCCTTCGGGTTCTCTTTCCTGACGACTGAAAGCTGGAATCCGGTAACGGAAAAATTTGGCGCGCTGGCGCCGATCTACGGCACGCTGGTCACGGCGGCCATCGCCATCCTGATCGCGGTTCCGATCGGCATCGGCATTGCCGTGTTTCTCACCGAACTCTGCCCGCGCCCGCTCAGGCGCCCGATCGGCATAGCGGTCGAGCTGTTGGCCGGCATTCCCTCGATCATCTACGGCATCTGGGGCCTGTTCGTGTTCGCGCCGTTCCTGCAGACGACGATACAGCCCTTCATCATCAACATCTTCCACGGCGTGCCGGGACTATCCAGCCTTTTCGCCGGCCCTCCTTACGGCATCGGCCTTCTGACCTCGGCGCTGATCCTCGCCATCATGGTGCTGCCCTTCATCACCTCGATCACCAAGGACGTCTTCGATACGGTGCCGGCGGTGCTGAAGGAATCGGCCTACGGCATCGGTTGCACGACCTGGGAAGTGACCCGGCGCGTGGTCATTCCCTATACCCGCATCGGTATCATGGGCGGCGTCATGCTTGGCCTCGGCCGCGCGCTCGGCGAAACCATGGCGGTGACCTTCGTCATTGGCAACGCCCACCGCATCAGCGCCTCTCTGTTCGCGCCGGGCACGACGATCTCGGCGACCATCGCCAATGAGTTCACCGAGGCCGACGGCGATCTCTACACCTCCTCTCTGGTTTCGCTCGGCCTGATCCTGTTCGTCATCACTTTCCTGATCCTTGCCGCCGCCCGCTATATGCTGATGCGGATCGACGCCCGTACGGGAGTCTGACCGATGTCGACATCCTCATCGCTCCACAGCCGCCGCAAAGCCAGAAATTCGGTGATGATGGCGCTTTGCGTCGTCGCCGCCGGCATCGGGCTTGCCTGGCTGGCGCTCATTCTCGGTGCACTGGTCTATAAGGGCACAGCCGGGCTTTCGTTCGCGGTCTTCACCGAGATGACGCCACCGCCAGGCGAGGCCGGCGGCCTGCTCAATGCAATCGCGGGCAGCCTGCTGATGACGATCATCGCCGTTGTCGTCGGCACGCCGATCGGCGTGCTGGCGGGAACCTACATGGCCGAATATGGGCGTTTCTCGCGCATCACCACCGTCGTGCGCTTCATCAACGACATCCTGTTGTCGGCGCCGTCGATCATCATCGGCTTGTTCGTCTATGAACTGATGGTGCGGCCAATGGGACATTTCTCGGCCATAGCCGGCGCCGTTGCGCTTGCCATCCTGGTCATTCCGGTGGTCGTGCGCACCACTGAAGACATGCTCAACCTGGTGCCGAACGCGTTGCGTGAAGCCGGCGCCGCGATCGGCGCGCCGCGCTGGGTGGTGATCCGCTCGGTCGCCTACCGCGCCGCATTGTCCGGCATCGTCACCGGCATATTGCTGGCGATAGCACGCATTTCCGGCGAGACGGCGCCGCTGCTCTTCACCGCGCTCAACAACCAGTTCTGGAGCAGCAATATCAACGCGCCGATGGCCAGCCTGCCGGTGACCATCTTCCAGTTCGCTCTCAGCCCTTATGAGGAATGGCAGCAACTGGCGTGGACCGGCGCACTCATAATCACCCTGACGGTTCTGGGCTTGAGCATCCTCGCCCGCAGCCTTACCGGACGCAGAGAGGACAGATGACACAGATGTTGTCCCCGGACATGACGATGACCGAAACGGTCGCCGAGAAGACGAAGATCGAGGTCAAGAACCTCAACTTCTACTACGGCCAGAGCAAGGCGTTGAAGGACATCACCTTGTCGCTGCCCGAGCGCAGCGTCACTGCCTTCATCGGCCCTTCGGGCTGCGGGAAATCGACGCTGCTGCGTGTGTTCAACCGCATCTACGAACTCTACCCGAAGCAGACAGCCGAGGGCCAGGTGCTGCTCGACGGCAAGAACATTCTCGACCGCTCGCAGGACCTCAATCTCCTGAGGACCAAGATCGGCATGGTGTTCCAGAAGCCGACGCCGTTCCCGATGTCGATCTACGAGAACATCGCCTTCGGCGTCAGGCTTTATGAGAATCTGGGCAAGTCCGAAATGGACGGCCGCGTCGAACAAGCGTTGAAGCGGGCCGCGCTGTGGGGCGAGGTCAAGGACAAGCTCAACGCCAGCGGCTTGAGCCTGTCAGGCGGCCAGCAGCAGCGGCTTTGTATTGCCCGCACCGTGGCGGTGAAGCCGGAAGTCATTCTGCTCGACGAGCCGGCTTCGGCACTCGACCCGCTGTCGACCGCCAAGATCGAGGAACTGATCGACGAATTGCAAGCCGACTACACGATCGTCATCGTCACCCACAACATGCAGCAGGCGGCGCGCGTATCGCGCCAGACCGCCTTCATGTATCTGGGTGAACTGGTAGAGTTCGACCGGACCGAGAAGATCTTCACGTCGCCCCGCGAGAAGCGCACGCAGGATTACATCACCGGCCGCTTCGGCTGAGCCGTTCCGATCACGCATATGAGGACAGGACCATGGGCGAACACACAGTCGCTTCTTTCGACGAGGATCTCGAGCAGATCAGCAAGCTGATCCGCGACATGGCCGACCTCGCCGGTTCGATGGTCGGCGGGGCGACCAAGGCCCTGTTGAATTCTGACAACGTGCTGGCGCAACGCGTCGTTTCCGACGATGCCATCATGGATGCGCGTCAACGCGAACTGGACGACCGCGCCATCACCCTGATCGCCAAGCGCCAGCCGATGGCCCACGATCTGCGCCATGTCGTCGGGGCGATCCGCATGGCCGGCGATCTCGAACGCATCGGCGACCTTGCCAAGAATATCGCCAAGCGTGTGAGTGCGGTCGGCCTTAGCGTCACACCGCGCGACCTATCGCATTCCATCGATGCGATGGCGCAGCTGGTGCTCATCCAGGTGCAGGGCGTCATCGAGGAGTATGCTGCAGGCGATGCGGCCGCGTTGGCCAAGCTACGCGCCGCCGACGAGCGCATCGACGTCAAATATACGTCGGTGTTCCGCGAACTGTTGACCTACATGATGGAAGACCCGCGCAACATCACCGCTTGCACGCATCTGCTGTTCTGCGCCAAGAATCTGGAGCGGATCGGCGACCATGTCACCAACATCGCCGAAAATGCGTATTATGTGCTGACCGGCGAGCAATTGCCGGTCAATCGTCCGAAGCAAGACGAAACGACAATGTCCGCACCGGCGACATGATGGGGGTGCCCAGCCGATGATCGCACCACGCATAATGGTGGTGGAGGACGAGGAGCCGTTGGGTGTGCTGCTCCGCTACAATCTCGAATCCGAAGGCTACCAGGTCGAGGTGGTGACACGCGGCGACGAAGCCGAGATCCGTTTGCAGGAGAATGTGCCCGATCTTCTGGTGCTCGACTGGATGATACCAGCGGTTTCCGGCATCGAGCTCTGCCGCCGGTTGCGGGTGCGCCCCGAAACCGAACGGCTGCCGATCATCATGCTGACCGCGCGCGGCGAGGAGAGCGACCGGGTACGCGGTCTTTCGACCGGCGCCGACGACTATCTGGTCAAACCGTTTTCGACACCGGAATTCATGGCCAGGGTCAAGGCGCTGCTGCGCCGCGCCAAGCCGGAAGTGCTGTCCAGCGTGCTGAAGGTCGGCGACATCGTGCTCGATCGCGAATCGCACAGGGTGTATCGCAAGAAGACCGAGATCCGGCTCGGGCCGACCGAATTCCGGTTGCTCGAATTCATGATGCGGCATCCGGGCCGCGTCTTCTCGCGCAGCCAGTTACTCGATAATGTCTGGGGCGAGACGATCTATATCGACGAACGCACCGTCGACGTGCATGTCGGGCGGCTGCGCAAAGCCGTCAACAACGGCCGCATGCCTGATGTCATCCGCACCATCCGCGGTGCCGGCTACGCGATCAGGGAAGATTGACCCGCCCAGTCAGGCTACGTTCTTTCTGACGCCGGGCCTCATTTGCGCGCCCGGCGCGAAAATCTGCTGGTCGACGAAGCTTAACGCCCGCATTGCACAGCCTTCGCGGATCAGCGGCAATTCGTTCGGCTCGGTATCGAAGGAGATCGAGCCCGTATGCTGGCCGCCGGCGGTCTGGGCGATGGCCTTCCGCAAGGCCGGCTCGATCAGATCAAAGGCGGCGGCACTGGCGCCGACCATTGCGACCGGTGCCGGATCGATCAGCGCGAACAGCGAGCCGAGACCGAAACCCAGCGCTTCGCCGGCCTTGCGGTAGGCTTCGCGTTCCGGCCCGTCCTTCTCGCGCGCCCGAACCGCCAGCGCGCGCATGTCGGCGTCGCTGACGTCGGCGACCGGTTGGCTGTCTTCGCTCATCTGCGTGGCGTTGCGCCAGATGGCGTAATTGCCGGCATAGGCCTCGATGCAGCCGCGCCGCCCGCAACGGCAGAGCGCGCCGCCCGGACGATGGATCATGTGGCCAAACTCGCCGCCCGAGGAATGCGTGCCGGTGAACAGCTCGCCCTTCAACACCAGCCCCATGCCGATGCCGTGCGAAAGCAGGATGGCGATGAAGTCGTCGCGATAGCGATCCGGATCGCGCCAGCGCAAAGCCACCGCCATCATATTGCAGTCGTTCTCCACCGTGGCCGGGATGCCGAATTCATCTTCCAGCATGTCGGCAAAGGCGATGTCCGTCTGGGGCGTGATCGGCGACCACAGCATGGCGCGTGCAGGGGAGTCGGTAATTCCCTGAATCGCCAGGGCGATGCGGGCGACACTGCGGACGTCAAGATCTGGATCGTCCAGCCGGCGCCGGACGATGGCCATGCATTCGCGGATCAGTTCGTCGCGCGGCATGGTCAGCGTGTCCAGCCGGCGCTGTTCCTCGGCGACCACCTGCCCCGCATAGTCGATGATGGCGGCCGACAGGAAATTCAGCGACAACACCACGGTCAGCACCGCCGCCGCTTCCGGATTGAGGGCGAGGCCGACCTGCGGACGACCGCGTTTCAACGAAACGGGTTCGCTTGCCTTGCTCTCGGCGAGGATGCCTTCCCGTATCAGGTCGGAGGAGATCGCCGATATGGTCGAATGGCTGAGGCCGGTGGTTGCGGCGATCTCCGTACGCGATGGCTGGCCGGCCCGGCGCACGGCCGAGATCACCATCGCCCGGTTGCGCCGGCGCAAATCGTCATGGCGGATTCCGACCGACATCGTTTTGCTTTCCTCCCGGTTTGCCGCGGCCGCTCATGAACCGGAAGCCGTCGGTAATGCCGACAAATAGTGTCGGATGAGGCAAATAGTGTCAGATGCAGGTGGCGCTGTCATCGTTTATTCCGAAGCTCGAAAAAAGTCGCAGCAACATCAAAATCCATCAGAATCGATGTTGACAGCAGCGGGAGATCGGGCCAGTATTTTTTCGAGGCTCGAAAAAATTAGCGCCTCTAAGCTGGCCTTTGGGGCCAATTGGTCACGCCGTACGCGGCGCAGGGAGGATATGATGAAGAAATTCACGACCGCCATTCTGGCGGGTGTCGCCATGACGCTGGCGCTTGCGTCGGTGGCGCAGGCTAAGGACAAGGTCATCGGCGTTTCCTGGTCGAACTTCCAGGAAGAGCGCTGGAAGACCGACGAAGCCGCAATGAAGGCGGCCATCGAGGCTGCCGGCGACAAGTATATCTCCGCCGACGCACAGTCCAATCCGGGCAAGCAGCTAACCGACGTCGAGAGCCTGATCTCGCAGGGCGCCAACGCACTGATCATCCTGGCGCAGGACGCCTCGGCGATAGGGCCGGCCGTGCAAAAGGCGCTGGACGAAGGTATTCCGGTTGTCGGCTACGACCGGCTGATCGAGAACAAGGACGTCTTTTACCTGACCTTCGACAACAAGGAAATCGGCCGCATGCAGGCCCGCGACGTGTTCAAGGTGAAGCCGGAAGGCAACTATGTCTTCATCAAGGGCTCGGGCGCCGATCCGAATGCCGATTTCCTTTTTGCCGGTTCGATGGAAGTGCTGAAGGACGCCATCGACAGCGGCAAGATCAAGAATGTCGGCGAGGCCTATACCGACGGCTGGCTGCCGGCCAACGCTCAGAAGAACATGGAACAGTTCCTGACCGCGAACGACAACAAGGTCGATGCGGTGGTCGCCGCTAACGACGGCACTGCCGGCGGCGTCGTCGCCGCACTGACGGCGCAAGGGTTGGCTGGATCGGTTCCGGTCTCGGGCCAGGACGGCGACCACGCCGCGCTGAACCGCATCGCGCTCGGCACACAGACGGTCTCGGTGTGGAAGGACGCGCGCGAGCTCGGCAAGAACGCCGCCGAGATCGCCTCGCAATTGGCCGACGGCAAGCAGATGACCGACATTGCCGGCGTGAAGGATTTCACCACGCCCGGCGGCAACACCGTAAAGTCCCTGTTCCTGACCCCGGTCGCCATCACCAAGGACAACCTCAACGTCGTCATCGACGCCGGCTGGATCAAGAAAGAAGAGGTCTGCGCGGGCGTGGCGGCGGGCGCTGTTCCGGTCTGCAACTGATCCGAGTTTCCGAGAAGTCCGAACGCCGCGGCCGCTTGCCGCGGCGTTTTTTCAAGAAAGAATTGTTTTTCCGCTTCCGGCGGATAACTTCTAGGCTGCTTCCGGCATCCGCGGCAGACGGCAACCCGGCGGGAGAAACATCATGACCGACACGACTTCCAACACGCCGGTCGACAGCTCGACGGCAGACCGGGCGCGGGAATCGGAGCTCGGCGTCGTTGCCCGATTTCTGAAGGCAACCGAACTCGACACGCGCATGCTCGGTATGGTCGGCGCGCTGCTGGTCATCTGGGTCGGGATCCACATACTGTCGGGCGGGCTCTTCCTGACGCCGCGCAATCTCTGGAACCTTTCGGTGCAGACCTCGTCGGTGGCGATCATGGCGACCGGCATGGTGCTGGTCATCGTGATGCGCAACATCGATCTTTCCGTCGGCTCCGTGGAAGGCGTGATCGGCATGGTGATGGGCGTGGCGCAGGCCGAATTCCTCGTCCGCATCATGGGATTTCAGCTTGGCAGCCCCTGGCTGTGGGTCATCGCACTGGCCGCCGGCCTGGTGCTCGGCCTGGCTATCGGAGCGTTTCAGGGTTTCATCATCGCCTATCTCCAGGTTCCTGCCTTTATCGTGACGCTCGGCGGATTGCTGGTCTGGCGCGGCATGGCATGGCTGATCCAGCGGGCGCACCGTTGCGCCGCTGGACAGGACCTTCCAGCTGATGGGCGGCGGACCACGGGGCTCGATCGGCGCCACCTGGAGCTGGATCGTCGGTGTCCTCGCCTGCGCGGCCGTTGCCTTCATGCTCTTCAACGGCCGCTCGCAGCGCAAGCGCTTC
The DNA here is from genome assembly GCF_040320105.1 of Mesorhizobium sp. M0778. Taxonomy (NCBI): domain Bacteria; kingdom Pseudomonadati; phylum Pseudomonadota; class Alphaproteobacteria; order Hyphomicrobiales; family Phyllobacteriaceae; genus Mesorhizobium; species Mesorhizobium sp. M0778. The sequence goes on from NZ_JAMYPA010000001.1 coordinate 539,053, forward strand.
AACTTTCCGCTGCGCCCTGTCTGGGCGGAAAGCTTGCTCGGCGTGATAGCCTGCGCCGCCATCCTCGGCGCCGTGTGGATCGCCAATTCCTATCCTTGGCCGGTCGGCATCGTACGCCAATATGCCCAGCAGAACGGCATCACCGTTCCCGAGGGCGGGTTGTTCATCGCCCACGGCATCGCCATACCTGTGCTGATGGCCGTGGCCGCGGGCATCGTCATGACCTTCATCACCAGACGCACCCGTTTCGGCCGCTATGTCTTTGCCATAGGCGGCAATCCGGAAGCGGCCGAACTCGCCGGCATCAACACACGCTGGGTCACCATGAAGGTGTTCATGATCATGGGCGTGCTGGCCGCGATCAGTGCGGCGATCGCATCGGCGCGCCTCAACGCGTCGACTAATGCGCTGGGGACCCTGGACGAGCTGCTGGTCATCGCGGCGGCCGTGATCGGCGGCACGTCGCTCGCCGGCGGCTCCGGCACGGTGCTCGGCGCCATGCTCGGCGCGCTTTTGATGCAGTCGCTGCAATCCGGCATGGTGCTGCTCGGCATCGATTCGCCGCTGCAGAGCATCGTTGTCGGCGCCGTGCTGGTGGTCGCGGTGTGGCTCGATACCGTCTATCGCAAACGGGTCTAGTGAGGAGAACGAGCATGGCAGACAGGACCGCTCCCACGGGCACGCCGCTGATCGACATGCGCAACATCTCGATCGCCTTCGGCGGCATTCGCGCCGTCGACGATGCCTCGGTCGATCTTTTTCCGGGCGAGGTGATGGCTTTGCTCGGCCATAACGGTGCCGGCAAATCGACGTTGATAAAAATCCTGTCCGGCGCCTACAAGCGCGATGCGGGCCAGATTTTCGTCAACGGCGAGGAGGCTTCGATCTCCAATCCCCGCGACGCCAAGAAGTACGGTATCGAGACGATCTACCAGACGCTGGCGCTGGCCGATAATGTCGACGCGGCTGCCAACCTGTTTCTCGGCCGTGAGCTGATGACCGGCTGGGGTACGCTCGACGACGTCGCCATGGAGGCTGAGGCGCGCAAGGTGATGGGCAGGCTCAATCCGCGCTTCCAACGCTTCAAGGAGCCGGTGGTAAAGCTTTCGGGCGGCCAGCGGCAGTCGGTTGCGATCGCCCGCGCCATCCTGTTCAACGCCCGCATCCTGATCATGGACGAGCCGACAGCGGCACTCGGGCCGCAGGAGACGGCACAGGTCGGCGAACTGGTCAGGCAGCTCAAGGCCGACGGCATCGGCATCTTCCTGATCAGCCATGACATCCATGACGTGTTCGAGCTTGCCGACCGCGTCTGCGTCATGAAGAACGGTCGGGTTGTCGGCACGGCGCGCACGACCGATGTCACCCAGGACGAGGTGCTCGGCATGATCATCCTCGGCAAGTGCCCGCCCGGCGCCATCCCAGGGCCGGGCGCCCTGAAGATCGCGGCCTGAACGAGAATTAGCCGGCTAATCACAAGTCGCCAAAATGTGCCAGCAGTCACCATGCTTTGGCCTCCCCATTGTGTTGGCGTCGGGAGTTGCCCATAAAGATGCCGAACCGTCCACGGGACGTATCGGCAATTGAAGAAACTCTTTCCGACCGTAGCTTTCATCGCCGTCGCGCTGATCAGCCTGACGATGGCGGGTTTTGCCTATTTTGCCACCCAGGAAGCCGCCCGTATAAAATTCGAGGCGACGGCGGACGACGCGCTTAACCGGATCGAAAGCCGCATCGACCTGGACCTGTCGCTGCTGCGCTCAACCCGGGCATTGTTCGATGCGCGCAATGGCGGTATCTCGCAAGGCGAGTTCAAGGCTTTCTTCAACGCGCTCGACATCGACAATAATTTCGCCGGCCTGCGCGGCATCGGCTTCCTCCGCCTGGCGAAAACTGAAAACGAGGCGGCGGTCGAGCGCGATATCCTGCACGATCACGGCGCAAGCCATCCGATCTATCCCGACACGAACTTGCCGTGGCGTACGCCCATCGTGCTGTTCGAGCCGCTGGACCCGTCCAATAAATCCAGCATCGGTTATGATATGTTCGCCGGGCCGGTGCGGCGCGAGGCGATCGAAAAGGCGATGGTCGACGACCAGCTGCACGCCAGCGGGCTCGTGCAGCTCGGCAAGGATACGGGTGCCGCGCAGACCTTCACCGGGTTCCTCGTCTTCGTCCGGCTCAATGTCGAAACCGCGCCGGACGCCGTCAACGCATCGAGATCTTCGACTGCCGGCTTCCTCTATGCGGCCTTCCGCTCCCGGGACCTGTTCCAGGCTGCGCTCAGCCGGGCACCTCTGTTGCCGGTCAACACCGAAATCTATGACGGCGCTGTGAACAGTGACAACCTGCTGTTCCAGTCGGAAACGCCGCCTGTTTCAGCCCTTGGCGACAGGCTGCTGATCACCCGCAAGATCACCGTTGCCGGTCGGCCGTGGGTCGTCCTGTTCAGGCCGACAAGTGCTTTCTCGCAACCTTCCTCGCGTGCCATTCCGGTGATGCTCGGATTGTTCGGGCTACTGCTTGCGGGCGCCATCGCGCTGGTGGCCCGCTATCAGGAGCGGGCCTATGAGGCGGTCTCGCTGCTTCACGAAACGACCGAAAAGAGCCTGCTGGAAAAAGACCTGATGCTGCAGGAGATGAAGCATCGCATCAAGAACTCGATCACGCGGGTGCTGGCAATCGCGCGCCAGACAGCATCGCACACCGCCGACGTCCAAGAGTTCTCGGCATCATTTTCGGCTCGGCTGCAGGCGATGGCGGCTTCCCAGGACATGCTGACGCGCTCACGCTGGCAGAAAGCCGATCTCGGCGACCTGCTGCGCATCGAGCTTGGCCAAGTGTTCGGAAGCGAGCTTCCTGAAGGGCTGTTGTCGGGACCGGAGGTTCTTCTCGACGAAAAGACGACGCAGGCACTCGGCCTCGTCTTTCACGAACTGGCGACGAATGCGCTGAAGCATGGCGAAACCGGCAATTCAGTCGGTGCGCTCAAGGTCGACTGGTCGCTCGAAGGCCGCGGCGGAGCCCGGACATTGGCTCTCAACTGGCGCGAGGCCGGGCAGAGGAAGCTCGAGACACCGGCGAAGAGCGGTTTCGGCACCAGACTGATCGATCTCAACGTCACACGCGAGTTGCGTGGCACAATCAGGCGCGATTTTCACGAAAACGGCTTGAACGTGGAAATCAAGGTTCCGCTGCCGGCTTGAAACGCCGTCTCGTGAGCCGCATCGCGACAGCGCTTTGGAAGTGCAAACGCGGAGACAGGTGGTCTGCCTCCGCGTTTGCTGTTCGCCTGGAACTCGAAACTAGTTGCAGCGAGCTGTGTAGATCCGGCCGTGACGATCTCTGTATTGGCAGTAGCCATTTTGCAGGCGGCGAACCAGCAGACCGCCAATCGCACCAGCGCCAGCGCCGATCAAAGCGCCCTTGCCGCCGCCGACAGCGCCACCAATAAGCGCGCCGCCCACAGTGCCGATACCCACGTTCTCTTCCGTGGTGGTGCAGCCGCTGACCGCAACCACGGCAACCATGGCAATAATCATCTTCCGCATGGAGTCATCCTCACTTTGTCCTCACTTTAACAAGCTCCAGCCGCCATCTAGCATGAAAGTGCGGCCTCTGCGCGCACGATTTCATTGTTGATTAAGATAGTCTTTTCGGACGTGCGCCGTTCGATGCTACCACGAACTCGGAAATCTCCAAGGACGCATCGAGCGTGGCGTCGGGATGCACATTCCAGACAATCCTGTCATAGCCGTCCTCGAGCGCAGGATCGACGGCAAGACATTTGGCGCCGACATGTTGGGCTTGGCCCTGCCGGTCGATGACCGCGAACGGGGGCGCGCCGCCGTGCACTCGGCCGCGGTTTCAAAGGAATCAAGCAGAGGCGAGCTCGATCAGATCAACTGGGACGCGGCGGTCAGGACGATCGCGGCCATAAGCGCAAAGGCGGCGAAGCGAAGGGGCAAAGCACGAGGCGCGGGCGCTGCGGACACGTCGGGATCCTGAAAACCGCCCATCGAGACGCGAGCGGCCTGTTCCAGTCTGTTCAAGTCGGCAGCCGTCAAGGCCCATTCCTTTCATATTGTGCCAAACTCAATCAATGTCCGCTGAATCGGCACGTTCGGACAGGATCGGACTTTATGGTGAACAGTCGGTTAAGGCGGGGTGATGCAGCCAGCCTTCTTCCTGCGGCCGCCGTTCGTTCAATCCGTCTCGAAATTGCCGTGAGGAACGACAAGACGGTATTCGAGGCGGTTCCCGGTGATCTCAAGTGTCGCCGTTCCATTCAACGAAGTGGGCACGACGCGTTCAAGTGCGACGCTGCCAAAACGCTTCTCGCTGCGTTGATTGTCGTTGGCTCCGATCACTTCGGCCCATGTCAGCGACAGCGCAGGCTCGCCAGCGGAAGCGGCCGTCAGATCGGCCGTCACCTCGACGAAACCATCGCTGCGCGACAGCGCGCCATAGCTGACCGAATTGACGGCGAGCTCATGCATGGCCAAGCCGATGTGCAAGGCAGCATTGGGATTGAGATATGGATTTGCGCCGCGGAAACGCAGGCTGTGCATGGGGTCCGCGCCGTACCTTCCGACCTGACCGGAAACCAGCTCGCGCAGCGCCGCTCCCCGCCAGTTGGATGACGTAACTAGGTCCTGCGAGGAGGCCAGCGACTGCAATCGGCCCCGGAAACGCGTCAGGAAATCGTCAATGCTGCCGGAATAACGCCCCGTCTGGGTGGCGATGCTCTGGATGATGGCCAAAAGGTTCTTGGAGCGGTGACTGACCTCGCGCAGCAGCGCCTTCAGCGTCTGCTCCCGGCGTTTCTGCTCGGTTGTTTCGACCATGGTGGTCACGACGCCCTGCACCGCGCCGGTCTCGCTGCGGTCGGCGTCGATCCATACCTGAAACCAGCGGGCGCCATCATCGGCCGGCACGCTGAGTTCGAGATGTTGAGGATTGCCGGAGACGATGACGTCGTGCTTGGCGGCGCCGATACGCTCTGCCTGCGCCGGCGGCAAGATGCCGTTGTTGTCGGAGGCATCAGAGGTCCATGGTGCGCGCATGTTGCGCGCCCACACCGTCTTCATCTCGCGATCCTGGTATAGAACGGAAATCCCGGCATTGTGCAAGGCGTGGAGAAGGGCTCGGCCAAGCTGCATTCCGCTTTCGGCGGGATGCAGAGCGATGATCTCATCCCTCTGGCCGCGGTCTTTCATTTTTCCGACTCTGGAACGCATCGGTAATTTGCTCAACCCACGTCGGGCTGAACGGCTCACGGAAAAATGGGTTCCAAAAGGAGGAGCTTCGGATCGAGCCCTAAAAAGCGGTCCGCCGAGCGGCATCCCGTTGGAGGACACTGCCCGGCGGTGGCTGGAAACCGTTTGAGGGGTGCGGCTTCCAGTGTTCGCTTGAATGGCCGCTTGGCATTCACGCCCGTCTGATCAGGCCGGCAATAAGCGATATGATCAGGAAGGCGAGAAAGATGAAGAACAATATCTGCGCTATGCCGGCCGAAGTGCCAGCGATGCCGCCGAAACCAAGCGCACCGGCGATGATCGCCACGACGAGAAATACGAGCGCCCAGTAAAGCATGATCCATCTCCTTCCAATGCTGCGGTGAAAACGTGATTCGCCTCCGTTTGTTCCACCATTTCCCGAAAAAGACGATGCTGAAAATCGTTACGGCCCGAATTGCTGCGGTGTGTGCGAAAAGGTTCTCGTCAGGTTCGGCAGCAGTTGGCTGTCGTGTGTTAAGTCGGCGTCACGCCCCCATCCGGTCCAAGGGGAGTGGCTATCCCACACCCTGGCGGCCGCAACTCGGTCGCCAGCTGTTTTATGCCGCGGCCTTCGCGTGCCGGTCAAAGAACAGGGCCTGGCTGATAAGAGCCTTGACCATATCCGGGTTGAATGGCTTGGTGACGAGGAAAGCCGGTTCCGGCCGCTCGCCGGTGAGCAACCGCTCGGGAAAGGCGGTGATGAAGATCACCGGCACCGAGGTGGACGACAGGATTTCATTGACGGCCGCGATGCCCGAACTGCCGTCGGCGAGCTGAATATCGGCAAGCACCATCTTTGGCCGCGCCTTGCCGAACATCGCCACCGCCTCCGCGTGGGTGCGCGCTGTTCCGACGACGCGGTGGCCGAGGCTTTCGACCATTTCCTCGATATCCATGGCGATCAGCGGCTCATCCTCGATGATCAGCACGTCGGTTGCCACCTGACGGGAGATCTCGTTGCTCGCCTGAGCGAGAAGTTCTGAGAATTCCTGTTCGTCGACGTCGAGAATCTCCGCCGCCTCGTCTTCGCTGAAGCCTTCGACGGCGACCAGCAGAAAGGCCTGGCGGGGACGAGGCGCGATTGCATTCAGATTGGCCGCGGCGCGCTGCTCCCATGCCGATTGGGCATGCTCCTGCGGAACGCGAATGGCCACCGAGGTGAAGAGCTTGGCAAAGACCTTGTAGAGTGCGATGCGGTCGTTCGATGCGTCCGGAAAGATATCGACATCGGCAATGATGGCCTCGAGCATTGCGGCGACCAACGCGTCGCCGCTCTCCTGCGATCCGGATACCGCGCGCGAGAAGCGGCGCAGGAACGGCAGGTGCGGAGCGATGGTTGCTGATAGGCTCATATCGGACGTCTCCCTCATATGACGTGATTACATGTTACAGCTAAAAACGGTTCGCAAGCCCAAAGTTAAAAACGCGGGTTGTGCGAAAAAGTTCCGGTCATGCGGAACTAAGTATGCGGGCTGGCGTTTAGGGCGGGGTTGGGCAACCAGACGAGGCTGCCGCTTGCCTTGCGTTATGTGTTGAAGGGCGGCTTAAGGCTGGGACAAAGGGCGAAATGAAGAACATGACGAAAGCTACCACGGCTGGCGTTGGCAACGGGCGCCGGGCTGCTTCCCGCGACCCGCTTGGGCCGAACTCGGAAATCGGCCGCAAACTCAAACAATATTACGACGAGCTGGTCTCCGACAATGTGCCGGATCGCTTCGCACAACTGCTCAGCCAGTTGGAAAAGGCCGAACCTGTACAGAAGAAGGACTGAGGCATGGCGGCCGTCTCCCAGGGCTTCAAGACCGACTTGCTCGGCTCGATCCCGAGCCTGCGGGCTTTTGCCGTGTCGCTGACGCAAAATGCCGACAAGGCCGACGACCTGGTGCAGGAAACATTAGTCAAGGCCTGGGACAAGCATGAAAGCTTCCAGCCCGGCACCAATCTGAAGGCATGGCTGTTCACGATCTTGCGCAACGAATTCTATTCGCAGATGCGCAAGCGCGGCCGCGAGGTGCAGGACAGCGATGGCGTCATGACGGCCAGACTTGCCGTTCATCCGGCCCAGCACGGCCAGCTTGACCTCGAAGACTTTCGCGGCGCGCTCGAGTTGCTGCCCGAAGACCAGCGCGAAGCCATTATCCTCATCGGCGCATCGGGCTTCTCCTACGAGGAAGCGGCCGAGATCTGCGGCTGCGCCGTCGGAACGATCAAGAGCCGCGTCAGCCGCGCCCGCACGCGGCTGCAGGAAATCTTGAAGATCTCCGGTGAAGACGAGTATGGCCCGGACGCAATTTCGGCTCAGGTAACGGGGTCGACGGCAGCGTGAAGCGTGGGCGTGTTCGAGCCGCTCCGCGCCCTCAGCGCCTGCAGGCCGCTGCCACTGCCTCGACGAGATCGTCTCCCGAATAGGGCTTGGTGACCAGTCTGACGCCGGGAAACGATTTCTTGATCTCGTCCATATCCGACTGGCCCGAGGCGAAGACGAACGGGATGCCAGCTTCACGCAGCCGTGAAGCAAATTGAAGCGTCGAAACGCCGCTCAGCATGAGGTCGACGATGGCCACGTCGAACTGCGCGGTAACGTCTTGCTGTTCGATCTCAGTCAGATCACGGGCGATGACCACATCGAGCGCGCCGTAGTCGCGACAAAGCTGCTCGATATCCATGGCAATCAGGAACTCATCTTCCAGGATAAGAATCCGCAAACCGTCAAGCGATGGGCCCACGCAGCAATATCTCCTTAAATGCGCCTCTATCTTCAAACCGGGGAAGTCATGATCGCTATTTGGCATGCTGTCATTTAAAAAAGACATGCCGGCGGATGCGTCGGCCGCGGCCCTTGCAAGGCATTTGCAACGAGCGCTGCCGGAGATAGGGTTAGAAGAGGTTCGTGCCGGAACCTTGGGGTCTGTTGGGCGTTTTCGACCGAGCAAAAGCAAGGAGAGTGAAGCAATGGCGACTGCCGCAGGAAAGGCCGCGAACGAAGCCCGCACGAATTCCGATATTGAGGCCGACATCGCACAACTGAAGGCCGACATCGACCAACTTACCAAGCTGTTGGCCAAAACTGGCGAACATGGCTACGGGGCTGCGCGGCGCGCCGCCGCCGAGGGCGTCGAGCAGTTGCGAACCCAGGGCGAAGCAGCCTTCGACAGCCTGCGCAGCAACGCCAAAGACATCGAGGCGCAGCTGATAGCCCATATGCGCGAAAAGCCTGTGACTTCGCTGGCGATCGCCGCAGGCGTCGGGTTCCTCTTCGCACTCCTCGCGCGCCGCTAGTTCTGCACGCATGGGAATGCTTGCATCGCTGATCTCGGGCCTCGCCTCGGGCGAAACCATTGCGGCGATACAACGCGCGCGCGTCGCTGCGATGGTCTATTCGGTCGCAGCACTCGCGGCGCTGTGCGGCCTCGGCTTCCTAGTCGGGGCAGCCTATATCTGGACGGCGGCCCGCTATGGACCGATGGCAGCGTCGTTGAGCTTCGGGATCGGCTTTCTGGCAATCGCCGGTCTCATCCTGCTCGTCTACCGGATGTCGGCCGGCTCGCGCGCCAGACGCCGGGCGAAGCGACGCAACGCCGACATGAAGGCGGTCGGCATCGCCGCAGCACTCGCCGTGCTGCCGGCGCTGCTCAAGGGCAAAGGTGGCGTGGCGAAGGGCGGATTGGGCGCCATTCTCGGCCCGGCGATAGCACTCGCAGCCTACGCCATCTACCGCGAGAACGTGAAGCCCGACTCCGACGATCCGGATACCGGCAAAGGGAAATAGTTCGGAAGCGGATAGTTCGGCCCAAACGATTCTGGCGCCCGGTCGAAAAATCCTCGCGTCACAAATCGTCGAGCGGCATCGATATTTCCGCGATTACGCCGTCGGGCCGGAATTCATGGGTCACCTCGCTGGAAATGACCTTGGCCAGGCTGCGGCGGATCAGGATCGAGCCGAAGCCATGGCGTTCGGGCGGCGCAACCCGCGGGCCGCCGCTTTCACGCCAAGCCAGCAACAGACGTCGTGCACCCTTCCTGCCTTGCACCTTCCAATTGAGATCGACCTTTCCGGAAGAAACCGAGAGCGCCCCATGTTGTAGTGCGTTACTTGCCAGTTCATGCAGGATCAGGCCGAGTCCGACTGCCTGGTCGGGTGAGAGCAGGACATCGGTGCCGGAGATCGCCATGCGCGATTGTCCAGCGGTTTGAAACGGCTTTACTTCGATCTCCACCAACTCCCGAATGCCGATGCCGCGCCACTCGCGGTCCGACAGCAGGCTGTGCGCAACGCCCAGCGCCTGCAGCCTGGCGCTGAAAGCTTCAAGGAATTCGCTTGGCTGACGGGCATGGCGAACGGTCTGCGTCGCCAGCGCCTGTACGGTTGCCAAAGTGTTCTTGACGCGGTGATTGAGCTCGCGCAGCAACAGCCGTTGACGTTCTTCGCCAAGCTTGCGTTCGGTGATGTCGTAGTTGACGCCGAAGATCAGCGTCGGCTTGCCCTCGCCGTCGCGCTCTATGACGCGGCCGCGCGTTGCGATCCATCGCGGCGGATCGAGGCCTTTGACACGGTATTCGCCAAAATAATCGTCGCTGCCGGTCAGCGCGTCGCGAAAGCGTGTTTCGGTCTGATGAACGTCGCGCGGGTCGATGGCGGTCAGGATGTCGCGCGCTCTCAGCCTGTTCGACTTGGGCAAGTTGAACAATTCGGACAGCAGGACATCGCAGTCGATCATGTCGCTGCGGATATCCCATGCCCAACTGGCGAGCGAAGCTGCATCGAGCGCAATAGCGCGCCGCTTTTCCTCTCGAGCCAGTGCGGCCTCGGCAATCGCTGCGCTGCGGGTTGCATCCTTCAGCGTGAACAGGCTCGCGGCGAGGCCAGCTAGCGCCGACAGTTGGTCGATCTGGACAGAAGAGGGACGTGCGTGCGGCTTCCGGTCGAGCACGCAGAGCGTGCCGATCAGTGCGCCGTCGACTACGATCGGCACGCCGGCGTAAAAGCGGATATGATGCTCGCCGGTGACCAGCGGATTGGCTTTGAACCGCGGATCCGTCGCCGCGTCGGCCACCACCATCGGCACGTCGCCGGCTGCGATGGTATAGGCGCAGAACGATGTCTCGGTTGCGGTTTCGGTCTCGTTGAGGCCGATACAGGACTTGAACCACTGCCGCTCGGCATCGACCAGCGTGATCAGTGCGACAGGCGTTTGCATCGCCGAAGCGGCAAGACCGCTGATACGGTCGAAATCAGGGTCGGCAGCCGTATCCAGCGCGTCGAGGCCGTGCAGCACGGCAAGGCGGTCCGCAGCGCCCACCACATGGCGAATATCGACCGGCAGGCCCGGCTTTGTCTGGCTATTGTCGTCCACTACGCCCCCAGTGGCCGGCCCCGCTGATTGATCAGGCCAACCGGCCCGTTTGCCGCCTTGTCGAGCCGGAACTTTCGCAGCGGGGAGCCGTTACCAGCCAATGCCCTGCTAGCTACGCCTGCCGGCGCCAAATATGGAGCCAGACCATGCCAAAAATCGTTCCTGAAAACAAAGCCCGACAAGGGCGGCGGGGTCAGCATGTCCTTCGTATCCTGATCGCCGCGCTGTTGCTGGCTTTTATCGCCTGGGGCGTCGCCGAAATCTACGGCTGGATGATCGAGACGCCTAAGACCGAGCAGGGCAACACACCCAGCGGCTAAACTCTCTCCATCTCTCGTGCCAACCCGCATCACGCAACCCCACATCACGCTACCTCACGTCAGGCAACCTTTGCCTCGGCGGCGCGCGCCGGGACGAGAACATTCAACGCGCGCGGATGGATTTCGACGGTCGTCTCGCGATCGAGCTTTACCAGTTCGCCGTCCATGACGGCCTGAACTTTCCTGTTCGTCGAATGGATTTTCAAAACGGCGCGGTTTGCCTGATGGATTTCGACATGCTCGTTGCCGCGCCATTTCCCACGGGCGACGTCAAAGAGGAACCTGATCAATTCGCCGCGCCGCCGTGCCACGGTGACATAGATGCCCAGCACGCCGCCTGCCGGATTGTCGGCATAGGGCAGGTGGCCCTCGCCGAACAGATTGTTGGTGATGCCGATACCGGTGATCCGGGTTCTGATCTCGGCCTCACCGACCGTCAGCGTTACGTTCATCGCCGGTGGATTGTTGATCGTTGCCCAAGCGGCTCGCACCGAAGCACGCATCTTCCCCAGCCGCGAGCCGAATTCCATCTTCTGGCGCAGTTGCACCATCCTGGCGTGCATGCCGATCGAGAATTGATGCACGAAAGGCCGGCCGTTGGCTGTTGCAATGTCAATCGCCATCACCTCGCCGTCCGCAAACGATTTCAGTGCCGCATCGAGGGTCTGCGGAATACCGAGGCCGCGCGCAAAAAGGTTCATTGTGCCAGCCGGCAGAATTGCCAGCGCCTTCTCCCCATTCATCAAACGGGCTGCCGCGGCCGAAATGGTGCCGTCGCCGCCGCCCGCCAGCACGACGTCGATGCCGCGCCTGGAAGCTACGCCGTCCAGCGTGGCGACGATATCCTTGCCGGCGACGATTTCGATATCGATCGAGTGGCCGGCAGTCTCAAGCGTGCCGCGCATCCGGCTGGCGAAGGCCTCAAGATCGATGGTGCGCAGGGTGCCCCCGTCCTTGTTCAGCACCGCTGCAAACCGCATGGCCGTTCCATTTTCCAGCACCTATCGGGCCGGGGCGGGGCCCCAGCCGGGAGTGGAACGGGGCGGCCGAGAAAATGTTCCGTTCGACCAGCGCGGCGAATCCGAGAACCATTGACATCGCACAGGGTGCACCGCGGCTTTTTTCGGAACAACAGTGTGGTCACAACGTTGTGAACATGCAGAAGACGCTGCGCCCGCAGTGACGCCAGGCGGGCAGGGCGTGCACGAAATCACCGACGAGGAGACACTAAGATGATCCGCACCCTTTTAACCACGACAGCAGTCGCAACATTGATTGCGACGGGTGCATTTGCGCAATCGGCGACGACCCCGGCGCCGGCGCAACCACCCGCCGCCCAGGATACCGCTCCGGCGATACGTGCCGAGGGCAGCCTTGCCACCAACATCATCGGCGAATCCGTCTATAATGGCACCGGCGACGATGCCCAGAATATCGGCAACATCAGCGACGTCGTCTTCGACGAGCGCGGCGAGGTAAAATCCGTCGTCATCGGCGTCGGCGGTTTTCTTGGCATAGGAACCAAGAACGTCGCTTTCGACTACAAAAAGATGCAATGGGCCGAAAGAAATGGCGACCGTTGGCTGATAGCGCAAACGACGAAGGATGAGTTGACGGCTCAGCCGGATTTCGACCGGAGGCCTTACGATCCGCCTCCGCCACCAGCTTCGGCGGATAATGCGGCGCCTGCCGCCCCTTCCACCAGCGCGCAAAATACAACCCCGGCGCCTGCCGCGCCGGCTGAGCCAGTGAAGCGCGCCGAGGGCAATCTCGCCACCAATATCATCGGCGAGACCGTCTATAACGGCACCGGCGACGACGCCCAAAACATCGGTGACGTGAACGACATCGTCATCAACAAGGAAGCCAAGGCGCAATCGCTGATCATCGGTGTCGGCGGCTTCCTCGGCATCGGCGAAAAGAACGTCGCCTATGATTTCGACAAGGCGCAGTGGGCCGAGAGGAACGGCGATCGCTGGCTGGTCGCGCAAACGACCAAGGAAGAGCTGCAGGCACAACCGGACTTCAACCGCAAGGCCTATGATCCGGCCCCGGCAACCACTGCGTCGAACGATGCCGCGGCTACTGCGCCTGCCACCGTCACGCCTACCGTGACGGCCAGCAACACCGCGACGACCAGCAACACTGACCAAGCCAGTAAAACGGCTCAAAATGCCCCGGCGCCGGCGCCCACGGCTAATTCCGCGGCCGACCAGACCAAGACCGGCTCGATCGACAAGTCGACGCTGACTGAAATGCCGATAGGCGAAATCCGGGCCGAGGATCTGGTTGGAACAACCGTTTACGGCGCCAATGATGCCAATGTCGGCGAGATCGGCGACGTCGTGCTGAGCGGCGACAAGAAGGTCGACGCAGTCATCATCGACGTCGGCGGCTTCCTCGGCGTCGGCGAGAAGGAGGTGGCAGTCGGTATGGACAACCTGAAATTCATGACCGACAAGAACGGCAAGCGCTATCTCTACACGAACTTCACCAAGGAGCAGCTCGAGGCGCAGGCCGCCTATGACAAGGGCAGCTATGCGCAAAACCGCGACAAACAGCGCATGATCATGCGGTAAGCTGCATCTCAGTCGACAGGTAAGCCCGCGCCGGCAACGGCGCGGGCTTTCTCATGTCGACGCAAAAGGCAGGCCCGCGACATGGCCGGTAACGCCGTCATGCGTCAACTCGGCGAGCGCCAGCGACTGGTCGAGATGCTCGGCCCGCCAGGCAAGGAGCTTTTCGGCAAGTTCCAGCCGCGCCGGCCGATAGGCTGGGTCGTCCGCGACGCTGGTCACCTCGCCGGCGTCTTTCTCGAGGTCGAAGAGCAAGGGCGGCAGGCCACCGCCGAAATGCACATATTTGTACTTTTCCGTACGGATGACGGCGAGATTGCACTGGCGTTGACCGATGCCAAAATACCGTTCGGCATCACCATCCGCGATCGAGCGGAAATCGAACTCCCAATGGGCCGCGTCGCGCCAGGCGTCCGGCTCCGTCGCGTCCAGGAAAGGCGCCAGCGAGCGGCCGTCGAGATGCGGCAGCACTTCGCCGCCAGTGAGCTCGAGCAAGGTCGGCGCCAAATCCACCGCCTCGGTGAAGCGGTCGACGCTGCTGCCGACAGCCTTTCGGCGGCGCGGATCGCGAATGATCAGCGGAATATGGAAGCTGCCGTCGAAGAAGCCGCCCTTGCCCAGCATGAAATGGTCGCCCATCATCTCGGCGTGGTCGGAGGTCAGCACGATGACGGTGTCGTCCCATGCATCGGCCGCCTTGACTGCTTGCCAGACCCGGCCAAGCTGCGCATCGCTCTCCGAGATCATGCCGTAATAAAGCGCCCGAATGCGGCGAAAATTATCGTCGCCCCAGTCGCGCACCTTGCCCTCCGAGCCGGGCCGGAATTTCGACCGTTCCTGCCGGTCAAGTTCATAGGCGAGATAAGGGTGGCTTGCTGCTTCGGCCTGCCAGCTTTCGGCGCGGTCAAAAGCTGGACCGATGGCCAGATCGTACATGGCGTTGTAAGGCGCCGGCACGATGAAGGGTGGGTGAGGACTGATGAAGGAAAGGTGCGCGAACCACGGCGCATCGCGCTCCTGTTCGCCGAGCCAGCGGATAAATTCGCCGGCCAGGAAGGCCGACGGCGTTTCGTCCTTCGAATAGACGGGCGGGGCGTTGCTAACCCCGCCGTCGTTTTCCGGGATTTCACCCACCGGGAGATGGATGTCGGGGGAGCCGGCGCCGGCATCGACGCCGCGCGCCTTGAGCCATGACAGCCAAGGCTTCTGGTGCTCGGGCAGAAGCTGACGTACGGTGAAGCCGGGCAGCACGCCTTCATAGCTCTTCAGCTGCGGGTCGCCAGGCGCCAGCGTACGCGGATCGCGTGCCATATCAGTATAGCCGAACAGCGTCGGTTCATAGCCGAGGGCACGCGCCCGGAGCGCTATGTTGCCGTGGCGGGCGTCGAGCGGTGTGCCATTGCGGCAGACACGATTGTTCATCTGGTAGAGGCCGGTGTAGAGGCAGGCGCGCGCCGGCGAGCAAGGCGCGGCGCCGCCATAGTGCTTCTTGAAAAGAATGCCCTCTGCAGCCAACGCGTCGGCATTCGGCGTTCTTACCACCTTGTGGCCAGCAGCCGATAGGCAGTCGCCGCGCCACTGGTCGCAGGTGATCAGGAGAATGTTGGGGCGTTTTCCAATCAACCGCTATATCCTCATGCCGGCTACGTCGCTCATGGAGCGCAATTTCGGCGAATATGCAAGCCGGTCCAGTTTGCCGAATGGTGAACAAAACCTGTTTGATCGTTCACTTTAACAGCACAGTCCATTCTGTGTTTGCCATCTTTGCAGCCAGGAGCCGGATCCTCATATTTGCGTGGACAGCGGCAAGGGCCGCACCAGTACAAGGGAAGGAGCAGAAACATGCTCGACCAGGTCAAGGGCCTGCATCACGTCACCTCGATGGCCAGCGACGCGCGCCAGAACAATGAATTCTTCACCGGGACGCTCGGCCTGCGGCGGGTCAAGAAAACCGTCAATTTCGACGCGCCCGACGTCTACCACCTCTATTACGGCGACGAGGTCGGCATGCCCGGCTCGGTGATGACCTATTTCCCCTTCCCCAACATCGGCAAGGGCCGCCATGGAGTCGGCGAAGTCGGCACAACCACTTACTCGGTGCCCGAGGGCACGCTCGGCTATTGGGAGAAACGGTTTGCCGAGCAAGGTGTCACAGGGCTTTCTCGCGAGGAGACGTTCGGCGAGAAGCGTCTTGCCTTCGCCGGTCCCGACGGCGACGGTTTTGCGCTGGTCGAGGACAGAGCGGACAGCCGAGCGCCCTGGGCCAAGGGTGGCATTCCCACTGACGAGGCGATCCGCGGCTTTCACTCAGTGTCGCTCAGGCTGAAAGATAGTGGCGCCACCGAAGAGTTGCTGAAATTCATGGGTTATGAGGAGGTCGACAAGTCCGGCAATGTCAGGCGGCTAACGGTGAAGAACGGCAACGGCGCCGATGTCGTCGATATCGAATCGCTGCCAGGGGCCGGCTTCGCCAATCTCGGCGCCGGCTCGGTCCACCATGTCGCCTTCGCCGTCGAGAACCGCGCCAAGCAGCTCGAAGTGCGCAAGGCGCTGCTCGATACCGGTTATCAGGTGACGCCGGTAATCGACCGCGACTATTTCTGGGCGATCTACTTCCGCACACCGGGCGGCGTGCTGTTCGAAGTCGCTACCAACGAGCCCGGCTTCGACCGCGACGAGGACACCGCCCATCTTGGTGAGGCGCTGAAGCTGCCGTCACAACACCAGCATTTGCGGCCCTATCTCGAGCAGCATCTGCAGAAACTGGAAGACTGAGGGCAACGTCGTGAGTAAGGATTCGTATATTCACAAGGTGCTGCCCGGTTCGCCTGATGGACCGCTGCTCTTCGTCTTCCATGGCACCGGCGGCGACGAGGCCCAGCTTCTGTCGCTTGGACGCGATCTTGTGCCGCAGGCGACGATCGTCGCTCCGCGCGGCGATGTTTCGGAACAAGACGCTGCACGCTTCTTTCGCCGCGCCGGCGAGGGCGTCTACGACATGGGCGACCTCACGCGAGCGACAGAGAAGATGGCCGGCTTCGTCAAGGCACATGTCGAGGCGGCAAAGCCATCTTCGGTGCTCGGCCTCGGTTACTCCAACGGCGCCAACATCCTGGCCTCGGTGCTGTTTGCCGAGCCGTCGCTGTTCGACGCAACGGTGCTGATGCATCCGCTGATCCCGTTCGAGCCGGAGGTCAAGGGCAGCCTTGGCGGCAGTCACATCCTGGTCACCGCCGGCAGGCGGGACCCGATCTGTCCGCCTAATTTGACGGTGCGGCTCGAAGCCTATTTGCGCGCCGATGGCGCCGATGTCACAGTCGAGTGGCATGACGGCGGCCATGAGGTGCGGCCGAGCGAGATCGAGGCGGCGCGGCGGTTGTTCGCCGTGGCGCCGGACGAAAGGACCGCAAGCCATGTCTGACCTATTGCCGGAGATCGAACTGCAGGACCGCGGCTCGAAGGGCCGCTATCTCCTGCGTGGGCCGGGCGGCGCCGAGGCGGAGATGACTTTCACCAAGATCGGCGAGCACCAGATCATCATCGACCATACCGAAGTGCCGGATGCATTTCGCGGCCAGGGCGCGGGGCTTCGCCTGGTCACCCGTGCCGTCGAGGATGCGCGTGCGGCGGGCAAAACGATCATCCCGCTTTGCCCGTTCGCCAATGCCCAGTTCCGTCGCCATCCGGAATGGGCGGACGTGCTGAAGCGGTAAGAGACAGCCATCGATGAATGACAGGAGAAAGGGTGCGCGGCTTTACCGCGGGCCTCTTCGGCCATTGGAGGCGTACAAACACACCGGCAACATGCGGGATTTGCGAAAAGCGCCCGTCTTGCCTAAGTATTGCCAACAAACCGGCTCGCCGTCTGCGGCCCGACCACTTCAACCGAATGGCCCTCCATGACCGAATCCGATCTCGTTCCCGTCTTCGACGGCCACAACGATACGCTGCTCAGGCTCTACCAGTCGAAGGATGCGGACGTCGAAAAGCTGTTCGTCGAGGGGACGCCGGGTGGCCATATCGACCTGCCGCGCGCGAAGAAAGGCGGATTTGCCGGCGGCATGTTCGCGATCTTCCCGCCGCCTGTCGAGAAATCCAAACGCGGCTCGGTGCCGCTGGCGCCGAGTGACAGCGAGCCCTTGCCGCCCGAGGTTCCGCGCGCCGATGCGCTCAACTCCACCATGGCGATGGCCTCGATCCTGTTCAGGCTGGAGCGGGCTTCGGCGCTCACCGTTTGCCGCAGCGCCGGCGACGTGAGGAAGGCGATGGCGCAAGGCTCGATCGCGGCGGTGTTCCATATCGAAGGGGTCGAGGCGATCGATCCTGAGCTCACCCTGCTTGACGTCCTCCACGCAGCCGGCCTGCGTTCGCTCGGTATCGTCTGGAGCCGTCCCAATGCCTTCGGCCACGGCGTGCCGTTCCGTTTTCCGTCGTCGCCCGATACAGGGCCAGGGCTGACCGATGCCGGCAAGGCGCTGGTGAAAGCCTGCAACCAGCTGAAGATCATGATCGATCTTTCGCATCTCAACGAAAAAGGTTTTCGCGACGTCGTCGAAATCAGCGATGCACCGCTGGTCGCGACCCACTCCAACGTGCACGCGATTTGCGGCCATTCGCGCAACCTCACCGAATGGCAGCTCGGCGCAATCCGCGACTCGGGCGGCATGGTCGGGCTGAACTTCGCCACCGGGTTCCTGCGTGAGGACGGCAGGATGAACGCCGACACCAGCCTCGACATCATGGTGCGCCATGTCGATTCGCTGCTGCAGGCGCTGGGCGAAGACGGCGTTGGCCTCGGCTCGGATTTCGACGGCGCCATGATTCCTGCCGTGATCGGCGACGTTGCCGGCCTGCCGAAGCTGCTCGACGCGTTCGCAGCACGCGGCTTCGGGCGCGCGTTGATCGAGAAGATCGCCTATCGCAATTGGCTCAGTATGCTGGAAAAGACCATCGGCTAGGGCACCCAAAAGTACGCTCCGCTCCGGTTCTCGGAACCCACAATTTTCGACTCGGCCTGACCTGAATCTCAACACGCCCCAGGGCGAGTTATTCAAAACCTATGCGTTTAAGCCAGTCCTGGCCAATGCCGCGATCGCGGATGATCGGCAGCGGATCGGTCGAGTCCAGCCTCGCACAAATGCGGTAGACCTCCAGCGTTTCAGCGCTCATCTCGCCGCGTTTGTAGAAGAACATGGCCGCGGCATAGCGGGTGCGGCCCGACCATTTTTCGCCGAGCGGCGTGTTGACCAGCTGCCACTGTTCGGCGGCTTCGGCGTCATCCTCATGACGTTCGGCTTCGTCGGACATGCTCAGAAATCCGCGGGCGGATTGGCGGTGCGGCGGTCGAGCCTGACGAACGGCCGCGCCACGATTTTGGCCCGCTTCATCAGCTTCTGGTACTGCAGCTCGCGCATGGCGTAGATCTCGACCCAGAGGTCGTCGACGATGGTCTCGCCGAACGGCCGCGTCAGCGAGGCGATGGCGATGTTGCGCTTGGCCATTGGCGACCACATGGCGGCGCTGACCAGCCCGACCTCCTGGCTTTTCCTGTGGTAGACGATCGCGTGCTCGGCCGGGATATTGCCCTCGATCTGCAACCCGACCAGGACATGGCGAAGACGCTTCTTCGCCCGTGCGTGGAGTATTGCGCGGCGGCCGTTGAAATGACCCTTTTCCAAGTCGACCATGAAGCCGAGGCCGATCTCGTCCGGCATGCGCAGGCGATCGGCGCGGATGGCATGCTCGGCGGTGACGAAATCTGCATTGGCGACGATCAGCCCGGCTTGGAGCCGGGCGCGGTTCAATGCGGCGTAGCCGATGGCGCGGATGCCGCGCAGCTCGCCCGCCGTCATCAGCCGATCCCAGAGGCTGAGCGCCTTATCCGTTTGCACGAACAACTCGTAGCCGAGATCGCCGGTGAAGCCGGTGCGCGAGATGGTGATGGTGACGCCGTCATGCGGAAACTCGGCGAGGTCGAATATTTTCAGTTTTTCTATACCTGCAAAACCTACATCGCGCAGCACGGCAAAGGAGGTCGGGCCTTGCAAGGCGAGGCCGGCGACGGTTTCGGTCTCTTCTTCAACCGCCACGTCGAAGCCAATGGCGCTGTCCAGAAGCCACGGCAGATGCCGCTCCTGCGAGCACAGCCGGAACCGTGTCGGCGATAGCCGAAACAACGTGCCGTCGTCGAGGACAAAGCCCTGATCGTCGCACCAGGCGGTGTAGTTGACGCGGCCGGGCTTCAGCCTAGTTACGTCGCGCAATGTCAGGCGGTCGAGGAAGGTCTCGGCATCCGGTCCCTCGATGCGGTACTTCGTCATCGGCGAGATGTCGAACAGAGCGGCCTGGCTGCGGATGGCGAAATATTCGAGATCCTCGTCCCATAGGGAATGTGGGGCGCGATAGCCGGCCCAATTGTACCAGTCGTTCGTCTTAGCCAGCGCATCAATGCGCGCTTGGAACGGCGTGTCGAGGCGCAAACTGCGGAAATGGGATTGTGCCGCGATGCGGGCATCGGATGGGCCAATGGGCTGATGGTTCATCACGGCGTTCTTTCGCCGTGGAGCACGGTCTTGGCTCGTTGCACCATGACAGCTACCCCCTCACCGTAATGATGCGCCTTGCGGCATTCAGGCCCGGCACGCCGGAGACCCCGCCGCCCGGATGCGAGCCGGCGCCTGCAAGGAACAGCCCGTCCACCGGCGTGTCGTAGCCGGACCAGCCGGAGATCGGCCGTGACATCAGCATCTGGTCGGCCTGCAGTTCGCCGTGGTGCCAGTGCCCACCCGGCATCCGGTAGCGCGCCTCGATGTCGGCCGGCGTCAGCAGGTCGGCATGGAGCACGCTGCCGCCGATTCCCGGCGCATAAGCCTCGAGTTCAGCCATTAAGACTTTGAGGAATTTCGGCTTGCCGACGCTCCAGCCCTCTTTCAAGGCATAGGGGGCGTATTGCACCACCGCGGACAGCACGCAGGCCCCCTCGGGCGCGAGCGAGGCGTCCGACAGCGAGGGCAGCGTGATCTCCATCACCGGTTCGGGTGAGAATTCGCCATATTTCGACGGGTTGAAGGCGCGCTCGACATGATCGGTCGAGGGCGCGATGACGAGACGGCCACGGTGGCCGGCGGCATCGACGCCGACGAATTGCGGTGGCTGGTCGAGCGCCAGATTGAGCTTCGCAGCATCGCCCTTCATGCGGATATTGCCGACCTTGCGAACGAAGCCGGTGTCGACTTCACGCGGGCCGACAAGGTCGACCATGGTCGTCGCCGGGTTGATGGCGGACACGACCGTTGTCGCGCGGATTTCCTCGCCGCTGTCGAGCAGCACGCCGACGGCGCGGCACTTCTCGACGATAATCTTTGCCACCGGCGTCGCGGTGCGGATGGTCACGCCGGCCTGTTGCGCCGATGCGCGAATGGCGGCTATGACGGCGCCCATGCCGCCCTTCGGCATCATCTGCGCGCCGGCGGAACCGCCGGTCTCGCCGGCCAGGCGGTAATAGAGACCGAGCAGCGAGGTCGGCGAGCGCGGGCCAAGATGGCTGCCGAGCGTAGCGTCGAAGGCAAGCAGGCCCTTCAGCCGGTCGTCGGCAAGCTGCTCGTCGAGCAGGTCGGCAACGTTCATCAACAGCACGCGCAGGAAATCGCGCATGTCCTCCTTGCCAAGCTTCTTCAGCGCCAGTCCGGTTTGGCCGAGCGCTGCCGTGTTGGCGAGCGACATGGCGCCGAGATCGGGCGGCCGGCGTGACAAGAACAGCTTCAGGATGCCGGCGTAGCGCAGCAGCTGTGCCCGCAACTCCTTCCCGGCGGACTGCTCGGCAGGACTGGTGCCGGTCAGCACCTCGCCATAGGCGCCATGCAGGAAAAGCGGCGGACCGCTTTTCGCCAGCACCACCGACGGCGCGAAGTCGCCGCGTGCGACCTGCAGCCCGTGCTTCTCCAGCTCCAATACCTTCACCACATCGGGGTGCAGCCGGTTCAGCAGATGGGCGATCGACGAAACACGAAATCCGGGCGCGAATTCCTCCGTGCGCGCGGCGCCGCCGACCTCGCCGGCGGCTTCCAGCACCAGCACCTTGCGGCCGCTCTTCGCCAGAACGGCGGCGGCGACGAGGCCATTATGGCCGCCGCCGATGACGACAACATCCCATTTGTCAGATGACGTCATGGGCCGGGCTCATATGCTGATTTGGCTTGGCGAGATCACGCAGGATCTCGGCGGCGGCATTGCGGCCCGGCGCGCCCATGACGCCGCCACCGGGATGGGTCGAGGAGCCGCAAATGTAGAGTCCATCGACCGGCGAGCGGTATTGTGCGTAGCCCGGCACGGGGCGGTTGAACAACAACTGGTCGAAGGTCAATTCACCCTGGAAGATATTGCCTTCGGTGAGGCCGACCTCGGCCTCGATCTCGCGCGGCGTGCGCACTTCCATGTGGACGATGCGGTCGCGGAAGCCCGGCGAATAGTCCGATATCTGCGCGATCACGCTTTCGGCAAAGCCGTCGCGGTCGGCGTCGGTCCAGCCGCGGCCGTCCACCTTCGGTGGCGCATATTGCACGAAGCAGCTCATGAAATGCTTGCCGGGTGGAGCCATGGTCGGGTCGAGCGTCGTCGGGATCACCATGTCGAGGAAAGGATCGGCCGACCAGCGCCCGGCCTTCCAGTCGTCATAGGCACGCTCCATGCGCTCGATCGAATCGGTGAAATGCATGTCGCCACAATAGACGGGCGAATCCTTCGGCAGCGCCGGGAATTCCGGCAGTGAATCGAGCGCGATGTTGACCTTGCCTGACGAGCCGCGGATCTTGAAATTCCTGACCCGGCGCAGGAAAATCTCGGGCAATTCCTTTTCCTCGACCAGCTTGAGGAAGGTGCGCTTCACGTCGGCGTTGGAAACCACGAGCTTGCCGTATATTTCCTCGCCGCCGGCCAGCACCACGCCATTGGCCTTGCCGCGCCGGATCAGCACATGGTCGGCCTCGGCGCCGGTACGGATGGTGCCGCCCGAAGCCTGGAAGGATGCGGCGAGCGCCTCGGTGACCGCGCCCATGCCGCCCGCGCGCATAGCCCCAGGCGCCGACCGAGCCGTCGACCTCGCCCATATAATGATGCAGCAGGACATAGGCGGTGCCGGGCGACATCGGCCCGAGCGCGGTGCCGATGATGCCGGACAAAGCGAAATTCGCCTGATCACGTCGGTCTCGAAATATTCGTCGAGAAAGTCGGAGATCGACATGGTCCAGAAGCGCAGCGTCAGCGCCATTTCCTCCGCAGTGAGCCCCGTGAACTTCTTGCCGAGATAGAGCAGTTCGCCAAGGTCGCGCGGCCGCAGGCTGGTCGGGTCGGGCGCCGTGCGCATCAGCAGCGGCTGGATGAAGCGGCACTGCCGCGTCACGTCGCGGGCATAACGATCATAGGCCTCGGCATCGCGTTTGGGGAACCGCGCGAATTCGCGCCGGTGGGCATCGTGGTCGCGGTAGTTGGCGAGATAGTCGCCATCGCGGGTGAACACCGCGCCGCCCTCATAGGAGATCACCTGCAGGCCGAAGCGCGGCAGCTCGAGGTCGCGCATGATCTCCGGGCGGAACAGCGAGCAGACATAGGAGCAGTTGGAATAGAGGAAGCCGGGCGTCAGCTCGCGGCTGGTGGCGGCACCACCGACCCAGTCGTTCTTCTCGACGACCAGCACGTCGAGCCCGGCACGCTGCAGGTAGCAGGCATTGACCAGCCCGTTATGCCCGCCGCCGATGACGATCGCGTCCCAGCTCTTCACTTTGGCCCAGCCTTCATCGTGCCCGACCTTCTTTTCGTGTGATGCGCCCCCAATAAGCCGAATTTCGCACGAAGACGGTCATCCTGTCCAGCCATATTGAATGAATGTTCAACAAATGATGTTGCGTTTTCGTGTTTATGCGCTAGGCTTTGGCTCATTCGAGGATAGCCTTGGGACCAGGGTTTGATGATCGAAACGGCAGAGGCCGAACCGGAGTATGACGACACCGCCATCCGCTTCCTCGAGGCGCTGTGGGGCGACGGCTATTTGTCGCCGGGTGGGCCAGAAGAGGTCGACCGGGTCGTCGAAGGGCTGTCGCTTGCGGGCAAGACAGTCCTCGACATGGGCTGCGGTTCCGGCGGCATCACGCTGCATCTCATCGAGCGTCACCGCGCGGCCCACCTCACAGGCTTCGACGTCGAACGGCCCGTGATCGAGACGGCCAGGAAGCGGGCCGCTGCGCGCGGGCTCGCGCGTCGCGCCGATTTCATCCAGGCGGCGCCAGGACCGCTGCCTTTTGCCGACGGTGCCTTCGACGTCGTATTTTCCAAGGACGCGCTGCTGCACGTGGCGGACAAGGATGCATTGTTCGCCGAGATATTCCGCGTCCTGAAGCCTGGCGGCGTCTTTGCCGCGTCGAACTGGATGATCTCGCATGATGGCGAGCCGTCGCCCGAGATGAAGGCCTATGTCGCCGCTGAAGGCCTGTCCTTCGCCATGGCATCGCCGGCCCGCTATGTGCAGGCGATGCGCCAGGCCGGCTTTGCCGACATCACCGTGCGCGACCGCAATCCCTGGTATCGCGAGATCGCGGGGGAGGAACTGAACCGCTTGAAGGGGCCGCTCTACCCGGTGGTCGCGGCTGCCGTCGGCGCGGCCTATGTCGACAAGAATATACGAACCTGGGAAGCCATGCAGAAGGTGCTTGACACAGGCGAGCACCGTCCCACTCATCTTCGCGGCCGAAAGCCGGTTGGCTAGCCGGCGATGCTGGAGACCATCAATCCCATGAAGACAACAGAGGCGCGCGAAGCCCTCCTCGAGGCGACGCGAAAGAGCGACACCGAAAAGCGTGGCCGCAAGGCGTCGAAAGAGACCAGGCAGCTTCAACTGATCGAAGCGACGATCGATTCACTGGCCAAGCGCGGCTATTCGGATACGACGATGGCCGACGTTGCCGACGGTGCCGGCCTGTCGCGCGGCATCGTCAATTTCCATTTCGAAAGCAAGGAGAAGCTGCTCGTCGCGACTTTGCAATACATGTATGACGAGTATTCGGCGCATTGGCGCAGCGCCTTGCAGAAGGCCGGCGATGATCCCGCCCGCCAGTTGCAGGCATTGGTCGCGGCCGATTTCGACCGCTCGATCTGCAACAAGCGCAAGCTGGCGGCCTGGTGTGCGTTCTGGGGCGAAGCCAAATCGCGGCCGACCTATCAGGCGCTGAGCAGCGCACGCGACGCCGTCTATCAGAACATCTTTATCGACCTTTGCGCGACGCTCAAGCAGAGCGGCGGCTATTCTTATGAGCCGCAGGTGATGGCGCTGGCGCTCAGCGCCATGCTGGAGGGACTGTGGCTGCGGCTGATGATGGGCACCGAAGACACCACGCGCGAGACTGCGCTGCAGGCCGCGAACGCGTTCCTGTCCGCGGCATTTCCCAAGCATTATCCGTGGCCGACAGCCGGCGGTGCCAAGCCGGCGTGAAACAATCAAAAGAGGATGGAACAGCAATGAAGACAATGACGCGACGCCCGACGCTGACATTGACGCTGACATTGGCATTGGCCGGAGCGCTCGCCGCTTCGGCGGCGGCGCTGGCTGCGGACAGGGATCTCGTCGTGTTCGACTGGTCTGGCTACGAGGAGCCCGGCTTCCATCCGAAATATGTCGAAAAGAACGGCGATTCGCCGACTTTCACCTTCTTCGGCGACGAGGACGAGGCGTTCGAAAAGGTCCGCTCCGGTTTCAAGGCCGATCTTGGCCATCCCTGCTCGCAAAGCGTGGTGAAATGGCGCGAGGCCGGCCTGCTGCAGCCGCTCGACACCTCGAAGATATCAGGCTGGAAAGACCTCAATCCCGGCATAATGGCGATGAAGGATCTCGCCACCACCGCCGACGGCAAGGCCTGGTTCATGCCTTGGGACTGGGGCAACACGCAGCTGACCTACAATTCCGACAAGATCGATGCGAAGGACGTGCAGTCGTTGAAGGCCTTCGCCGATCCGAAGTTCAAGGGCCGGGTTTCCGTCGGTGACAATGTCGACGACGCCTACGCGCTGGCCAGTCTCGCCATCGGCCTGAAGGACTGGACCAAGATGACGGACGACCAGTTCAAACAGGCATCAGGCTTCCTGCGCCAGGTGCACAAGAACGTCCGCTCCTACTGGACCGACTCAACCGATATCGTGCAGCTGTTGAGCGGCGGCGAGGTCGATCTCGCATGGGCCTGGAACGACGCGACGGTGCAGTCTGTCGCCGCCGGCGTGCCGATCAAGGCCAAGAAGGACACCGACGAGGGCATTTCGACCTGGGTCTGCGGCTATGTGCTGTTCAAGGATGCGCCCGGCAATGCCGACAAGGCCTATGATTATCTCAACGCCGTCAACGATCCGGAAGTCGCCAAGGTCCTGGTCAAGGACTGGGGCTACGGCCAGGCCAATGCCAATGGCATGGCCGGCGTCGACTAAAGGAGAAAGGCTATGACGATGTGCAGAAGTTCGTCGACAAGACGCTGTTCCAGTCGCCGGTTCCATCCGATCTCAAGCTCAAGATGATCGCCGAGTTCGAGAAGATCAAAGCCGGCTATTGAGCTCTCCTCGCCTGGCCCGTCTGCCCACGGACATAGCGGGCGGACGGGCTCGCCAAAGCTCCCGAATTCTCCTAACGTCGCCGCGGTGTTTCCCGCGATGAGGAGCTTTGCGCCATGAATTCCGTGCTTCGCCGCCTGGCCATCGCCGCGGCCTGCGCAATCGGCGCAGGCACAGTCGCGGCACTTGCGGCAGGCGGCGGCGACCTCGTCGTGTTCGACTGGTCGGGCTATGAGGACCCGCTGCTGCATCCGGCCTACACCGCCGAACAAGGCGCCGAGCCGACCTTCGCCTTCTTCGGCGACGAGGAAGAGGCCTTTCAGAAAATGCGGGCCGGCTTCAAGGCGGACATTGCGCATCCCTGCTCGCAAAGCGTGGTGAAATGGCGCGAGGCCGGCATGCTGCAGCCGCTCGACACCAGCCGTATCGCCGGCTGGAAGGATCTCAATCCCGGCATCATGGCGATGAAGGATCTCGCCACCACCGCTGACGGCAAGGCCTGGTTCATGCCTTTCGACTGGGGCAATACGGCCCTGCTTTACCGCACCGACAATGTGACGCCGGATCAGGCGCAGTCGCTCAGGATCTTTGCCGATCTGAAGTTCAAGGGGCGCGTTACCATTGGCGACAATGTCGACGACGCCTACGCGCTGGCCAGCCTGGTCATCGGCCTCAAGGACTGGAACAAGATGACCGACGCGCAGTTCAAGGGCGCCTCGGCATTTCTGCGTGACGTGCACAAGAACATCCGCTTCTACTGGACCGACGACACCGATATCAATCAGGCCTTCTCCGGCAACGAGGTCGATCTCGCCTGGGGCTGGAACGAGACTTTCGTCACCCTCAAGGGCCAAGGCGTGCCGATCGCCATGAACCGCGATACCAAGGAAGGCCTGTCGACATGGGTGTGCGGCTATGTGCTGATGAAGGACGCACCGGGTGATCTCGACCAGGCCTATGATTTCCTGAACGCTGTCAATGCGCCTGCTGTATCCGACTATCTGGTCAAGACGTTCGGCTATGGCCATGGCAACGCCGCTGCCATGGCGGCGATCGATCCCAAGATCCTGGCCGAGCGCGGCTTCGACGATCTCGACAAGTTCCTCGACAAGACGCTGTTCCAGCAGCCGGTGGCGCCGGAGCTCAAGCAGCGGATGATCGCCGAATTCGAGAAGATCAAGGCCGGCTATTGACGTCCGAGATCGAACGAGCCGAGGTGGTCGTCGTCGGCGCCGGCTTCACCGGCCTGTCGGCGGCGCATGAGCTGAACAACGCTGGCGTCGATTTCGTGCTGCTCGAAGCCCGCGACCGCGTCGGCGGACGCGTCGAAGCCATGCCGAACGGGCTCGGCGAGCGCATCGACAGCGGCGGCCAGTTCCTGTGCGAGGACATGCCCGAACTGATGGCGCTGGTGCGGGCACGCGGCAAGACGCTGGTCGGGACGCATTTCGCCGGCGAATTCATCACCCAGCCGCGGATGAGCGAGGCGCAAGCCGAGCGCACTTATGGCACCGCCATGCGAATACGCGAGCGGATGAACGCGATTGCACCGGACGATCCGGCCATTGCCGGTTTGACCGTCGCGGCATGGCTCGATCGCCAGAATGATCCCGATGAAGCCAAGGCGGTCTTTCATTCGCTGATCGAGGGCCTTTGGTGCCTGGCAATGGAAAGGCTGCCGCTGTGGTACCTGATCGACAACGACCGCCGCATCACCAACGAGGTGTCGGAACTGCAGTATTTCGTGCGCGAAACCATGCATTCGCTGGCAGACGACCTGGCCCGCGACCTCGGTGGTCGCCTGCGGCTGAACACGCCGGTCAAGACCATCGAGCGTCGAGCGGAAGGGGTTCGCGTCGTCTCGGCCGCAGGCTCAATCGAGGCGCGAGCGGTGCTGGTCGCAGTCCCGCCGATGATGGCGTCGAGACTGGATTTCGTACCGCTGCTGCCGGCTGCGCTGGAAGCAGCGCTCGGCGTCTGGCAAAGCGGCGCGGTAATCAAGATGCTGGCGCGTTATCCCACGGCCTTCTGGCGCGACAGGGGCTTGAGCGGCATGGTGATGTGGCGCGATCCGCACGGGCTTTTTGCCTGCGACGCCGGCAATGACGACGGTCATCCAGCACTTGTCGTCTTCATCGGCGGGCCGCTGGCCCGGCGCTGGCGCGAACTGGGCGAGGCGGAACTGCGCGCTAAGGTGACGTCAAAACTGGAGCAAGCGCTCGGCGCCGAGGCGGCCGGCTTCTCCGATCTCAGCTACCGTGACTGGACGGACGATCGCTGGAGCGGTGGCGGCTACAGCGACCTTATCGTCGATGCGACGGCAACCAATGCCGAACGCATCATCCGCGCCGGCGCGCCGCCGGTCCATTTCGCCTCGTCGGAGCTGTCGCCGTCATTCCCAGGCTATGTCGAGGGTGCAATCGTCGCCGGGCGAAAAATGGCGCGGCGGTTGATCGAGGAGATCTGAGCGGTATGAAAACGGTCTCGAAGATCGTACTCACCGGTGCGGTCATGGCAGTTACAGGATTTGCGGCTGGCTATTATTCGGCGCCCCACCCAATCGAGATTGGTGAACTCGACAATACCTTAAAGAAGGTCTGCGAATACTCGGCAAGCTCACTTAAAGCTGACCTTCAGGGCGGCTGGCCGATCAACTCATTTGCTGTTTGGAAGTCCGGCGACCGTGCGCATTATCACGTGCTTAGCCAATTGGGTAATCTCAAGTGCGGGTTCGACCCGGAGCTTACAGTCGTCTATTTGCAGAACCATGGATTGGTCGACATTGATGATCTTAAAATGCTGCTGGAGGATTCAAAGAAGGCAGGCGACAATCGATTAAGTGACTATCTGTCCGCCGAATTGGAGGTGAGATAGCGTCAATCTGCCATCGCCACCAAGGCCTCTGGGTCGTAGGCGAGGCGGATCGTGGTGCCGACCGGAATGTCGTCGGCGCCGAAGTCGTTGGTCTCGGTCACCGACAACGGCTTTTCCAGCCCTGGTATCTCGACGATCAAATGGGTGATCTCGCCAAAATAATGGCGCTCGACCACCTTGCCGGCGACCTCGAATTTTGCCGTCGCATCGTCCCACAGAACGCGCAGGCGCTCGGGCCGGATGCCAAGCGTCGCGGCGGTGCCATTGCGCACAAAAGCTTTCGGCTTGTCGGTCTTGACGCGGCCGAAGCCCAGCGTGTCGAGCACCAGCGAGGCGCCGTTCTCCTCGACGATCTCCGCTTTGACGAAATTCATGCCGCCGAGGAAGTCGGCCACCTGGCGATTGACCGGCCGCTGGTAGATCTCCTTCGGTGATGCGACCTGCGCAATCATGCCGCCGAACATCACTGCGATGCGATCCGACATCGCCAGTGCCTCATATTGGTCGTGGGTTACCAGGACAAAGGTGATGCCGACCGCCTGCTGCAGGCGGCGCAGTTCGACCTGCATCTGCTCGCGCAGCTTCTTGTCCAGCGCCGACAGCGGCTCGTCGAGCAAAAGCACTTTTGGGCGCATCACCAGCGCGCGAGCCAGCGCCACGCGCTGGCGCTGGCCGCCGGAAAGCTCGGTGGCGAGCCGCTTGCCGAGGCCGGTCAGCGACACCTGGGCGAGGGCTTCCTCGACGCGGCGCCTTTCCTCCGTGCCGGCCAGCTTCAGCCGCTTCAAGCCATAGGCGACGTTCTGCTCGACATTGAGGTGCGGGAAGATGGCGTAGCTCTGGAACACCATGTTGGTCGGCCGGCGGTTGGCGGGGATGCCTTCCATCGGTTGGCCATCGACGGAGATCGAGCCGCTGGTCGGGTTGTCGAAACCGGCAATCATACGCAACAGCGTGGTCTTGCCGCAGCCGGACGGGCCAAGCAGCGAAAAGAATTCGCCCTCCCTGATGGTCAGCGAGGCGTCGTCCAGCGCCTTGAACGAACCATAGCTGCGCGTGACGTTGCGGATCTCGATCATAGAGCGCTCGATTTGGGGCCGCTCAGGCATGGAGGCCTCCCTCGTTCTGGGTGCGTCTGGCCGCGCGGCGGCGCAGGATTTCGGCGATGGTCATCAAAAGAAACGAGGCAACCAGCAACAGCGTGCCCAGCGCCAGCACGCCGGGCAGTTTCGCGGCGAAACGCAACTGGCCCCAGATATAGATCGGCAGTGTAGCCTCGGTGCCGGTCAGGAAGAAGGCGATGAGGAACTCATCGAGCGAAATGGTGAGGCAGACGAGCAGGCTTGAAATGATCGCCGGCGCCACCATCGGCAGCGTCACCCGCCGAAACGTGCCGAAGGCGCTCTCGCCGAGATCGGCGGAGGCTTCCTCCAGGCTGCGGTCGAAGCCCTCGAAGCCGGCGGTCAGCACCGTCATCGAATAGGGAACGCAGACCAGGACGTGGCCAAGCACGACGGTGAACAGCGACAGGCTCAAACCGAGTTGCAGGATCACCAGTAGCAAGGAGATGGCAACGATGATTTCGGGCAGTACCAGCGGCGCCATGATCAGGCCGTTGATGGCGCGGCGGCCGGGATAGCGGTAGCGGGTGATCGAGCGCGCGGCGAGGATGCCAAGAACGGTCGACAGGATGGAAGCCGATACCCCGACGACCAGGCTGTTCCAGGTGGCGTCGAGCAGCGCCGGCGTGCGCGGCAGGTCGTGGTACCATTTCAAGGTGAAGCCGGAGAGCGGGAATTTCGGCGTCGCGGCGGTGTTGATGGAGAAGATCGGCAGGAAGATAACCGGCAGATAGAGAAACACGACGTAGAGGAACGCATAGGCCGGCAGCAATCGGCCCGGCAGCAAGCGGCGCATCGCCGTCATCGCGCCGGCCTCATCGCGCCAGCCTCATCGTGCCAGCCGCTGGGCGGCACGGATGATCAGAACCGTGGCGCCTGCGATCAGCGTCACAACCAGCATCGTGGTGACGGAGAGTGCAGCACCCAGCGGCCAATTGGAGGCCTTGCCGAATTGCGCCTGGATGGCATTGGCGATCATGACGCCGTCTTTGCCGCCGACAAGCTTCGGCGTGACGTAATCGCCGACCGTCGGGATCATGACGATCAGCGCTGCCGAAATGATGCCGGGCGCCGAAAGCGGCAGCGTCACGCGCAGGAAGGAACGGACAGGGCCATCGCCGAGGTCCGTGGCCGCCTCGACCAGCGTGCGGTCGATTTTTTCCAGCGAGACGAAGATCGGCAGGATGGCGAAGGCTGCCCAGGCGTGGGTCAGCGTGATGATGACGGCAGTCGAATTGTAAAGTAGCGCGGTCGACGGCTCGTCGATGATGCCAAGGCCCATCAGGCCGGAATTGAGCACGCCATTATAGCCGAGGATGACCTTCCACGACATTACCCGCAGCAAATAGCTGGTCCAGAACGGGATGGTGATCAGGAACAGCCACAGGCTCTTGTGGCGGCCGCCGTGGAACGAGATGAAATAGGCGATCGGATAGGCGAGCACGACCGTGAAGAAGCTCACCGTCAGCGAGATGTAGAGCGAGCGCCACAGCAGGTCGCGATAGATCGGCTCGGTCAGCGCGAGGCGGTAGTTTTCAAGCGTGAAGGTATGGTCGACAGTGAGGTAATTCTGCGTCCAGAAGGAGTGCGCGATGACCGCCAGGATCGGCAGCACCAGAAGTATCAGCGCATAGACGAAGGTCGGGCTGATCAGGGCAAGACCCTGAACGGGTTCTGATTGCAGAAGGGCGTTTCGCCTCGCCCGCGTCATGCCGAAAGCGGGCGACCCTTCCGCGGCCACCATCATTGCAGGCCCTCGGGCAGGGTCTCCGGCGTGATTTCGGTTGCTGGCGCGGACTGTCCTGCCATGCGGCATCCCATTGCTGGAACCGGCTATCTGTTCCCACTTTATGCCCAGGGCGCAATCGTGCTCCGAGCTTGCCGGCTTTCTTTCATCATGCGCGCATCGGCGGATTGAAATCAAGCGCTATTTCTGCAATATTGATTGAACGGCCATTCAAAATGAACGAAGAAAACCGAGCTTTCCTGGAGCGTGAACCAGCTTCGTGTCCGGTGAAATTGCGGCATACAATGCGAGGCGAAGATGGCGGCGGCAAGAGACATCACTTCGACCGAAATGGCTGGAGCCGGCGCTCAGGATGCCGTCGAACTGGCCAAGCGCCATCTTGTCCAGCCCTGGCCGTTCGCCGGCTCGGTCGGCGCGGAGGCACGCGTCCTGATCGGCGCGGGCGAGGGCATCTACATCACCGATGCCACCGGCAAGCGGCTGATCGACGGACCGGCGGGCATGTGGTGCATCAATGTCGGCCACCGTCGCGAAGAGCTCGCCAAGGTAATGTACGACCAGGCGATGGCGCTGTCCTACAACACGCCGTGGTACACGATGAATGCGCCGTCGGCGGAACTGGCCATGCGAATCGCCGGCCACGCGCCGGGCGATCTCAGCCATGTTTTCTTCACCACGGGCGGCTCCTCGGCGGTCGAGACGGCGCTGCGCTTTATGCAATTTTACAACAATGTGCGCGGCCGCCCGGAAAAGAAGCTGATCCTGAGCCGGGGCGGCGCGTATCACGGCTCGACCTATCTGTCGGCCTCGCTTAACGGGCGTCCGCGCGACCGTGACTGGATGGATGGCGCAGACGAGCTGGTCGTCAAATTGTCCTCACCCGATCCGTTCCGCCGTCCGAAGGGCATGAGCGTTGCCGCTTTCACCGATGCTCTGGTCGCCGAATTCCGCGACACAGTCGCCCGCGTCGGCGCCGACAGGATCGGTGCTTTCGTCGGCGAGCCGGTGCAGGCATCAGGCGGGGTCATCGTGCCGCCCGAAGGCTATCTCCAGCGCATCCGGCAGATCTGCCGCGACAACGACATCCTCTATGTTTCCGACGAGGTGGTGACCGCCTTCGGCCGGCTTGGCCATGTCTTTGCCTCCGGCGAGGTGTTCGGCATCGAGCCCGACATGATCACCTTTGCGAAAGGGGTGACCTCAGGCTATTTCCCGCTCGGCGGCGTCATCCTTTCGGAACGGCTGCTGGAGGAGCTGCGCCGCTCGAACCATCCGGACGCCATGTTCGGCCATGGCCTGACCTACACCAGCCATCCGGTCGGCTGCGCGGTGGCGCTGAAGAACCTCGATATTCTGGACGAAAGCGTGCTGGCCCATACGCGCGAGGTCGCGCCCTACTTCCAGGCGCAACTGAAGACGCTGGAGGAATTGCCGCTGGTCGGTGAGGTGCGCGGCATGGGGCTGATGGGCTGCGTCGAATGCGTCGCCGACCGCGACAGCAAGGATCCACTGCAGCTCGACAAGGATGTCGGCAAACGCATCGACGCGCATTGCCACGAGCTCGGCCTGTTGGTCCGGCCGCTGATTAACATGTGCGTGATGTCGCCGCCATTGATCATCACGCGCGAGCAGATCGACGACATGGTGTCGATCCTGCGCGAAGGCCTTTCGCGCACGATGGACGATCTGCGCCGGGAAGGCGTCTGGCGGGGATAAGCGTTTATCGCCGGCAATCTCGCCATTGCTGACAGCGGTCGTTCGCGCTTACGATGTACGGCAGGGCCTCGATCGCCTGCATCTGGCCGCATCTCTGGGAAACAAACATTGACCGACCTATCGGACCTGTTCGGCCTCGCCGGCAAAACCGCTTTCATCTCCGGATCGAGCCGCGGAATCGGCTTTGCCATGGCGAAGGCGCTGGCGAGCGCCGGCGCGACGGTGATCATCAATGGGCGGGACGAAGACCACGTTCAAAAGGCACTCGGATCGTTGGCCGAATCCGGTATCCAGGCGATCGGCTCCACCTTCGACGTGACCGTGGCTGAAGACGTCGAGCGTGAAATCGGCAGGCTGGAAGCAGAGCGCGGCCCGATCGATATTCTCGTCAACAATGCCGGCATGCAGCACCGCGCGCCATTCGCCGATTTCCCGCTCGACATGTTCGACAGATTGATGCGGACAAACCTTTACAGTGCATTCTATGTCACCCGGCCGGTGGTCCGCTCGATGATGGCCCGCAAGACCGGATCCATAATCAACATATGTTCGGTGCAAAGCGAACTGGGGCGTTCCTCGATCGTGCCATACACGGCATCGAAGGGTGCGATGAAAATGCTGACCAAGGGGCTTGCCACCGAGCTTGGCCCACACGGCATCAGAGTCAATGGTATCGGCCCAGGCTACTTCCGGACAGAACTGAACGAGGCGCTGGTGCAAGACGCCGAGTTTTCGCGCTGGCTGGTCGGGCGCACACCGCTGGCAAGGTGGGGCGAAGTCGACGAACTGGGCGGCGCCGCGATCTTCCTGGCTTCCGACGCATCGAGCTTCATGACGGGCCAGATCATCTATGTCGACGGCGGCATGACCGGCTCGGTGTGAGCGCGGGCGTCGCGGTCGCTGTTGGGGCACGATCAGGGCGCCGCGCCGCCATCCTTTGGCTAGCTTCGGCGACCCTCATCTCGACACGTCCAGCGCTGCTGAACATCCTTATACGATGGCCCGGTCCCAACCGCCATAATGCGCGGCGCTGCGCGTGCCGCGCGGCAGGCTGAGCCCGACCAGCAGCGCTCCGATCGCCAGATTGGCGAGGCTCGCCGCCGCACCGCCGGCGAGGATAAAGGGAGAGAGGGCGATCCAGGCTCCAAGCGCGATGTTCAGAAAGCGGACGGCGCGCGCCACTTCGGCCATCGCCGTAACGGCGACCATTATGACCAGGCAGCCGGTGACATGGTCGCTGAAGTAGAGCGGCGGGCTTGTGCCGAAGGCGAGCGGCGTGATCATCAGCAGAGCGCCGGCGAGGGTGCTGGCGACTAGGGTCCATGGGAAGTTCACACCGCCGGTCACGAAGTCCCGCGCCACTTCCGACAGCGGCCGGTCGAGATCCGGCGCCGGCGTCTGGTCCTCCGAAAGTGCCGGGCCTCCGCACCAGAAT
Organism: Mesorhizobium sp. M0778; assembly: GCF_040320105.1. NCBI lineage: Bacteria > Pseudomonadati > Pseudomonadota > Alphaproteobacteria > Hyphomicrobiales > Phyllobacteriaceae > Mesorhizobium > Mesorhizobium sp. M0778. Next base: position 574,054 of record NZ_JAMYPA010000001.1, read on the forward strand.
GTGCGCCAGAACGGCTCTCCCGCCTGTTTCGCACGCCAAAGATACTGGCAGCTCGCCAGCACCTCGTCGACCGAATAGGGGATGAGCACGACGGTGACGGCAGCCTGGACGATGCAGAGCGTGCACAGCGCTCCGATGAGCGGCGGCTGGATGATGATGAAGCTGACGCTGACCACGCCGAGCGGGACGACCAGCAAGCCGAACAAAAGCACCATCCACGGCATCGTGCGCCAGCGGCGGCGGTCGCCGATCGCGCCGGCGAGAATGTCCAGCGCATAGGCAAAGGCGCCCAGACCGGCATCGGCGATCGGAAAGCCCTTGGAGACCCAGGAGGTGACCACCGCGTCGCTGCCATTGCCGGCCGGCGTTTCGCCCGGGCCGAAGAACGGTTCCCAAAGGCCATCGATATGGCCAAGCTGATAGGCAGCGAGATAACGCGAGACGAACAGGCCGACAAAGGCGAGGCCGATTATGGGAATGCGCTGGGTGAAGAGCGAGGGCGAATAGCTCCAGCCGAGCGGCCGGTCGTCATCGGCGGCAAGGGCACGCCGGCTGATACCCGGCGTTGGCGGGACCATCACCGCGAACGCGACGATCAGCATGCCGGCCAGCGTGTCGGTCGCGTAGGCTCCGGCGCTGGTGGTCCAGAACAGGAGCGGCGCGAACATCACCCAAACCCCAATCGAGGCGGTGATCCATTGCAGTCCGTGCCAGCGCCGGCGCATGCCTACAAGCGCCAGCGACAGGATGGCGAGGCCGGATACGATCTCACTGATGCCGAGCCTGCCGTCGCGCGTCTCCGGCGAGGCGATCTCATGTCCGAGCGCCGGCGGAATCGGTGCTGAAGCGGGATCGAACAGGCCGAGCGTGAAGGGCGCCGCCACGAGCCACAGTCCGATGGCAACATTGGTCAGTGGCGCCCAGAGCGTTGCGGCCCGGTGGCGTTCGGTTTCCACCTCGACCTCGTCGTCTGAGCGCTCGAGCGGACGCCGCAGCCTTGCGGCGGCCTGGTCGAGTTCGGGCGCGGAAGCGGCGACCGCCGACGGTTCAAGCTTGTTCTTCTTGTACCAGTCGGTGGGATCCGCCTTCAGCCGCCGGATCATTTCCGGCAAGGTAGCGGTCAGGCTGTGCCGCGGCTTCCAGCCAAGCAGCCGCCTGGCGCGGGAGATGTCGATCTCGTAGTGATCGTCGGCGTTCTCGATCATCCATGGCTTGATGTCGGTCTCCTGGTCGAAAACCTTCTCCTGCATCCAGGCGCCGAGCTTCGTCACCTCCTTGGGCAGGGACAGGGTCCGCCAGGTCTCGCCATGCAGGAGCCGCCCAATCTGCTTCTGCATCTCGTCGTAGGACGGTGTCTGCTCTTCGCCGATCAGCAGTACGGTCTCGTCGGGAAGCTCGCTGCGCCGGTCGACGGTGCGCACTACGGCGTCGACGAGGTCGTCCAGGTGCAGGTAAGGCTGTCCGGTGGTGATGTCGCCGGTGAAAAGATAGGCGGTCGGCATGCGCTCGAAAATGCGGGCGATCTGCTGGGCGATGAAGGCGGCGTGGCAATCCTCGTCATAGACACCCGCCAGTCGCAGGATCGCAACCTTGATGTCGCCGTGCTCCTTCAGGATCAGTGTCTCGGTCTCGGCCTTCGATCTCGGATAGGCCCAGGCCGGATCGATCGGCGATCGCTCGTTGATCTTGGCGCCCTTCGCCGGGCTCGGCGCATGCACCAGCAACGTGCTCGAAAACACGAACTGCTCCGTCTCGAGCCCCCTCAGCGCGTTCAGCAGCCGGCGCGTTCCCTCGACGGTCACCGCGCCGTATTTCGGATTATCCTCGCCGGTCGTGTCGTAATAGGCCGCGAGATGGATCACCGAGGCAATGCGGCCGCCACTCCGTTCGCGCACCTCGGCCAGCGCCTTCGCCGCGCTCGTATCCGAGGTAAGGTCGATCTCGATCGTCTCGACGCCGGGCAAGGACCGCCTGGCAACATCAAGGCCGATGATGTCGTGGCGCTCCGTCAGGCCGCGAGCGATGGCCTGGCCCAGAAACCCGCTGCTGCCTGTGATCAGGACGGTGGGACGGGTTTTGCCGGTCATGGCGAATCTCCTTGGCGGTAGCGAGATGAAAGGGGCCAAATGCTTTCAGTCGCACACTCGGAACCATGTTCGTTGAGAACGGTTCCCGATGAGGTGGCATCACGGAATGGATGCGCGCGGCGATCCGTCAGACCGACTGCCATTCGCTCCGGCGGATTGCATTCGTGCACAAGTGCAGGACGACCGCAATTGGCCTACCGGTCGCGAAGTGCAGCAGTCAGAATGTCGATCAGCAGCTTGCCGCAGCGACGATCTGGATCGCGGTCGGGATCATAGATCGTCACCTCCATCCCAATCACGCGTGAATCATTGCACCATGTGCGAAGAGCTTCGACGGCTTCGTCGGGCAAGACACCGCCGGCTTCCGGCGTATCGACAGCCGACATGATCTCGCTGTCCAGCACGTCGACATCGAAGTGAACGAATACACCCTCGACGTCCTGCCCTGCGACCGCGTCAAGCGCTACGCGTGCAGCATCGGCGACGCCGCGCCGCCGCACTTCAGCCAAATCCATCCGGTGAACATCGGTGTCGAAGACGGCCTTGGACGTGTAAGTCGCGGGGTCCTGCACATCGCGGTAGCCGAATGCGACCACGTCGGCCTCACGGAACAAAGGAGTGTGCTCGCCGAAATCGGTCAGGAGCTTCGGTCCATGGCCGGTCACGAAGGCCAAATCCATGCCCGCGGCTCCCTTTGAGGGCGACGTATCCGGCAATTTGAAATCCGTGTGCCCATCGAAAAAGATAAGGCCGTAGCGGCCACGACGCCGTAGCGCGAGCGCGGGGCCAAGCAACACGCTGCAATCGCCGCCGAGTATGAGCAGGAACCCTCCCGAGTTCAGCTCCTCGCCGACGCCTTCGGCAAGCGTCTCGGAATACTGGCGCAGCGCCTGGGCATTGCGCACGCCCGTCGCAGGGTCCACCTCAGGCCGATAGGGCGGAGCCCGAACCGTGCGCAACGGACCGGCGCCCAAACGGTTGGCAAGACCAAGCGATTGAAGTACCTCCGGCGCCTTCCATGCGCCGGGCTCCGGCTCACCCTCCTGCGGCATCAGCCCAAGATTAGAGGGCGCGCCGAGCAAAGCGATATGTCTCGCCTGAGGGGTGGTTCGTGGCATTGTCGTGCTGGCTACTGAGGACATGATCAGAGTTCTCCGCGTTGTGGGCAATAGGCATCTGCTCAAGAAACAGGCTGCGCTTTCCTCCCGGTCTCCCGTCGACTTTGCCGCCGAGTACCTCCGGGGCCTTGCCGCCGAGTACCTCTGGGTCGGTGTTACGCGTAAGGGAACATTTCGAGCGAAGACGTCGATGTTGTCCCGCAGATGCAGTCACTGATTCGCCTTGGGCAGCGGCACCGTCCCACGCTGCAGGAGCGGAGCTCGATACCGGTCGTTTGGGCCATATCGGGTTTCCTAGAGCCGAACTGCCATCTTTGAACTATGCGTGGTGTGCCCGCGTTCTGGCGGCCTTTTGCGCCGCCGCCTTCCTTCCGCTGGCGCCTTTCGTCTCGGCGGCTTTCTTTGCGGCTGCGGAACGCTCCTCAGCCGTCCGGCGCGAGGCCGCACGCTTTGCCTGCTGCGCCAGCGCCTCGTGCGACGCTGTGCTCTTCGGCTCGTGCTCGAGCACCTTGGAGACGGCTTTCGAGACCCGCGGGCGGCGTTTCGGCGTGCGTTCGCCCTGGCCGGCCTCATAGGCGTATTCGGCGCTTTTGCGCGTGCTCTCCTTCACCTTGCCCTTTTTGGGCGGGGGCAGGTCTACGCCTGCGCGTCTCGCCTCGGAAAGCCCCGATGGCGATAGCCTGCTGGGTCGAGCGCGCGCCGTGCTCGCCGCGGCGGATTTTATCGATCTCCTCGTGCACGAACTCGCCGGCCTGCGTGCTCGGCGATTTGCCCTCGCGCTTGTCCTTTCGGGCCTTCTCGATGGTTTTCTTGTCCGGCATTGTCTTTCTCCCAACTAGGGGTTGCGACAGCCATTTGGGTTGCAGCTGCGCGCTGTTTTACGAGGACCTTAACGCGTTGAGGACGCAAATGATCCCGGGACTGGTGATCCAACCTCCAGCTGTCAGGACGTGGACGCCGATCTGTCCGAAATCAGATGGCGCAAGAACCATCGGCTCGCGAGATCCGCGACTTCGTCCAGCGCTGCCATGGGCGAAGAGCACAAGGCCGCGGGCATCCGGGGTAACGAAAGATTGCCCTCGTGCGTGATAGGCCCCGCGGGAACATGCACGACGTGCTCGCTATCCCGGTCCATATCCACCTCCGCTATGTCGATCTGGTGCCAGGCGCCGGACCCGCACTCGCGTGCCCAGCCAATTCCTCTTCGGAAGCGGCAGGTTTGTCGGAAGCGGAAGGCTTGGGCACGGACCTGGCGAGGAGCGCGCGGACCTCTTCATCGCTCGTCTGTGAGAAATCCACGTACCACCGCCCGACACCGAGCAGCGGCTCTGGTGTCGTCGCGCAAACGACCTCGTCGGCGTCCGCCCGCATCGCGTCGCAAGTGTCGGGGCTACCGACGGGAACGGCCGCGACGATATGGGCGGCGTGGTTTTTTCGCAGCGCCTTGATCCCGGCCCGCATGGTCGATCCGGTCGCAAGCCCGTCATCCACGAGGATAATGGTTCGTCCATTCAACTGCGGTGGGGGTCGCCCGTTCCTATAGAGGTGCTCGCGGCGCAGAAGCTCTTTTTCCTCCTTTGCGGCGACCGCGTCGATGACATGTGGCGGGATCGCGAGACCGCTGACGATTTCGTCGTTCAGGACACGTACGCCTGCGGGCGCGACCGCTCCCATGGCCAGCTCCTCGTGACCGGGGACGCCGAGCTTGCGCACGACGAAGACGTCGAGCGGTGCCTTGAGCGCCTGCGCGACCTCGTAGCCGACCGGCACGCCGCCTCTGGGCAGCGCCAACACGGTCACGTCGTCGCGCCCGGCAAAGCGAACGAGCTCTCCGGCGAGTCGCCGCCCGGCCTCGCGGCGATCTGAAAAGATGATAGCCATGATCTCCAATCCGCGTGCATCTGTTTTTCCGGTGGATGTTTTTCACCAGCCTGCGGCGACATCCCGTGGGATGGCTGCGACGCCGGTTACCGTTTTGGAACTCGCTCGCTGCCTGGACGTTCCAAGAATAGTTTCAATCGCGAGGTGCCGGCACGTGCATTGGCGCGGGATCGAGAGGATAGCGATCGCACAAGCCTCGTCCGGCCAGCTGGCAATCTCGCGATGCGCGGCAACAGCGCGATTGGCGACTTGTTGCCTCAGCAATCAGAGAGAGGAAATATTCCCATGCAAGTTCAGGAGATCATGAGCCGTCGGACCGAACTGGTCGGCCCGAACACGACAATCAGGGATGCCGCCCGGAAAATGCGGGCCGACAATCTCGGTGCCCTTCCGGTCGGCGAGAATGACAGGCTGGTCGGGATGGTGACGGACCGCGACATCGTGATGCGCGGCGTCGCCGAGGAGCGCTCAGCCGGCAACACGACCGTTCGCGAGGTCATGTCCGAGCATGTCTATTGGTGCTTCGACGATGCCGATATCACCGATGCGGCGAAGATCATGGCCAAGCATCAGGTGCGTCGTCTTCCGGTGATCAACCACGACAAGCGCCTCGTCGGCGTCATTGCCCTGGCCGACCTCGGGCGGACCGATGAGGAAGCCGCCAAGATCGCTCTCGAAGGCGTTTCCGAGGCGACGGACGATCCCCGGCGCTAGACGCTCGCCCTGAGCGGTTGCCGCCGTGCTCGCCGCTCTCCTTCCACAGGGGCTGAACGCCGCCTGCTGAGGCAGCCTTCAGTTTGGCAACTATCGCGCTTTCACTTCTATGCGGCGTGTTTTGTCCTTTGCAGCGGGATTCTTCGGAAGCTCGACAGCCAAAACGCCGTTCCTGAAAGTGGCCTGCACCTTGTCGGCATCGATCTCCGTTTCCAGGAGGATGGTCCGCTGAAACCGGCCATAACTGCGTTCGCTGTAAGTGCGGCCGCCGTCGCCTTCCTTGTGCTCCGAACGCTTCTCGCCTGTAATGGAGAGGGTGTTGTCGCGCAGCTCGAGCTCAACATCCTTCTGCTCGAGCCCCGGCAATTCGGCGGTGACCTTATAGGCTTGGTCTGTTTCATATACGTCGACGCTCGGCCAAAGACCGCCCGCCGTAGTCGCTTCGGCCATTGGCGCAAAGAAGTCGTCGAACAGGCGATCAATCTGCCGGTGAAATGACGTGAGCGGGTCTCGCGCGGATGGGTAGAGGCTGCGCGATGGCGTCCTGGGCGCCAAATCGTGATGTGCCATGGTTCTTCTCCTGTTTCTCGTGTCTGCATCACTCGTCGCCATGTGATCGGCGACGGCAAATAAAACTCGTCCGCCCATGAGGATGTTCCGAGCGCCGGCCAAGAAAGGCGGTCGAAAAAACAGCGGCAAAAAGCCGGCCCGAATTCCCTCCTGGCGGAACCTCCGACAATGAATGCGCGTCAGGGCATGCCCATCGGGGAACAACGGGCAGGTACGGCTGTTTGGTCGTATCAGCCGTAGTCGGATTTGAATGGAAGGAGGATTTCGATGAACGCCACTGGACTCGACGTATTCGACAAGACGCTGCAGATCACGAACATCTGGCTCGACGAGATCATGGACGAGATTGGGCCGGATCGGCAGGTCGCCTGGCACGTTCTCGGAGCGGTGCTGCACGCCTTGCGGGACCGTATGCAGCCGGATCTTGCAGCGCACCTCGGCTCGCAGCTGCCGATTCTGGTGCGCGGCGCCTTCTATGACCAATATCAGCCTTCCAAAGCTCCCGAGAAGATGCGGTCGCTCGACGAGTTTCTGGCCAAGATCAAGGCGGAGCTGGAATTTACCCGTCCGGTCGATTCCAAGGATGCATTCAGGGTCGTGTCCAAGGTGCTCGCCCATCACGTCGGAGAAGGACAGATGCACAAGGTCTGCGAATCCCTGCCAGGAGAGATAAGACGCGTCGCCGAAGCTCAGCAAGCGGCGTGAACGGCGCGGCGCGGGTTTCTCGGTCGCAACCTCCTTGGGGAAATAGCAATGCCACTTACCCTTATCAGCCCGGCGTTCCCGGCAGGCGGAACAATTCCCGAAAAATATGCGCGTGACGGCCAGAACGTCTCGCCGCCGCTGAAGTGGTCCGGTGTTCCGGATGGTACCAAGAGCCTTGTTCTTGTCGTGCAGGATCCCGATGCACCAAGCGGGGTTTTCGCGCACTGGGCGGTCTTCAATATCCCGCCGGATGCCGGCGGACTCGCCGAGGCCGAAGACGGCAAGCCCGGCCCGTCGGCACTCAGGCAAGGCACCAACGATTTCGGCAATGCCTATTACGATGGTCCGCAGCCGCCTGCAGGGCACGGCGTCCACCATTACCACTTCCTACTGGCCGCGCTCGATGTGCCGAGCCTCAGCGTACCAGGACAGGCGGGCGTGCATCAGGTCTGGAAGCAAGCCCAGAAACACGCATTGGAGGAGACGGAGTTGGTCGGAACCTACGAACGGCCGGCGTGACGCGGGCCGCGCCGATCGCCGCCTTCACAGTGGCCGCCTTCACAATGTAATCTGGGCAAGCGGTTTTCGGGCAGGGCCGTGGATGACCGAACCGTCGGCGGCGAAGATCGAGCCGTGGCAGGGACAATCCCAGGTGTGGTCCGCATTGTTCCAGGTTACGGTGCAGCCTTTGTGGGTGCAGGTCGCCGAAACCGCCTGGAGTGCGCCTTCGGTGTCTCTCCAGGCCGCAATCTTTTCGTCTCCCCTGACGATCACGCCACCCATGCCGGGCGCAATGTCGTGGGTGCTCGAGACGATCGATTGACTGCGGCCATTCTTGTGGAAGTCCTCGGGATAGGGCCGCGCCGGATCGTAGAGTTTTTGCCATGGGCTCGGGCGGGCGCAGATCAGGTCGGCTATCATCGTGCCCACGGCCGTCCCGTTGGTGATGCCCCAGGCGTTAAAGCCCGTGGCAATGTGGAAGCCGGCGGCCTTGGTGGGATCGGGTTCGCCGGCGTATGGGATCCTGTCGGCCGTATCATAATCCTCATTGCACCAGCGCCACGCGACGTCGCCGACCGGAAGGTTCTTTCTTGTCCATTTTTCCAGTTCGACAAACCGCTTCGCCACGTCGCCATCCCAGCCGGTGTTGAATTTGGGGCCAAGCGTGACCAGCAGTGGACCTTCGGCATCACGGCCTGTGCGAATGGAATGCGTCGGCTCGTCGATGCCGATGAACATGCCGTCGAACAGGGAGGGGATCATCGGTCCGAAAGGCCATCACGGTGTGGCAGCGCGGTTGCGTCCGGTTCGCCATGCCGACGGGGCTCTTCACCGTCATGTTGGTGGAGACGACGACGTGCCCGGCATCAACGGCGCCGCCATCGGTGACGACGCGCCAGCGGCTTGCTTCGTCGATCGAGGTGGCGCGGCTGTTTTCAAAGATCCGACCGCCACGGGCCGTCACCGCTTCCGCCAGACCAACCAGATACATCGCCGGATTGAACTGCGCCTGGTCGGGGAACCGTAATGCCGCGGCCGTTTCGAAAGGCAGCGGTGCGCGTTCGAGAACCTCGGCCTCTAGCCCGACCTGGCGCGCGGCCTCCGCCTCGGCCGCGACCTCCGCGCGCCGGCGATCGTCGCAGGTGTAGGTATAAGCTTCCTTGCTCTCGAGATCGCAGGCGATGGCGTAGTTGTTAACCCAATCGCGGATTTGTCGGGCGCCGGCGGAATTCGCATCGGCGTAGACCTGGGCCAACTCCCGGCCGACAGTGTCGATGAGATGACGATAGATCAGCGTATGCTGCGTGGTGATCTTGGCCGTCGAGCGGCCGGTCACCTGGCCGCCCGTGCGCAGGCCTTCGAGGACGACCACCGATCGGCCCGCCTCGCAAAGCCGAAGCGCCGTCGTCAGCCCGACAATTCCAGCCCCCACGACAACGGCGTCCGCATGGATCGAACCTTCGAGCTGGGGATAGTTCGTGGATCTGGCTGCCGCCACCCAACAGCTTCCCGGTTTTCCCAAGAGAATGGCCATTTCAACCGCGTTCCTTGCGTCTCGGTGCACTTCCATCGACAACCGCGCCGGCAGAGGAACGTTCCCGAGCTTGGTCGCTTTCAATCATTGTCTCGCCGCCCCGGGTCAGAAAAGCACCAGGAAGATGTGAGGTGCAGGCCATCACCCACGTGATCGCCTCGCGGTCGTATTCGTCGCCGGAGCGCCAGTCCTCGAAGAAGGCGTTCAGCCTATCGACACGCCCCGGCCAGATACCGGCGGCCTGCAGGCCGAGCGAAACGCCGTAATTGGTGAAGGCGAACTTGGTGTCGCCCAGCCATGGCGCACGGCTGAAATAGCCGGGCGGGTCGACCCATATCGTTTCCAGGGTTCGCAGGGAACGCCTCGTCTGGGCCTCGGCCCACGGCTCGTCGGGAAAGAAATGGGCGAGCCACAGCATCATGCCGAGGCCGAGGTCCTGCTCGATGTCGAGGGTGCGCCAATCGCGCTGCATCAGATCACGCATTTGCGCGATCTCGGGCGCCAGTGCGTCCTCATCGAGCGTCCGGTAAGAGACGTAGCCGTCATAGGCATCCATGCTGCCGAGACCGTAGCCAGGATATGGGCTGCTTAGATCCTCCTGCATCTTCCAGATCACACCGCGGCCGGGGACCACAAATGCCGGGTGAATGTCACGCGCCAGCGCAATGCCGCGCTTGCGGTATTCCGGCTTCAGATCGCCGAGGCGCGCCAAGGCGAACAGCCACATCGCGAGATAGTGGAAGTACTGGCCGTCGCGATCGGCCGCTTCGCCGATCCTCAGTCCGCGCCGGCGGCCGAGCACACGCTCGACATCGGCGACCAGCCGCTCGGCCGCGTCCAGCCAGCGCTGTTCGCCAGTTTCTGTGTAAAGCGAGACGTAGAGCACGACCCCGAATGCATCGGTCCACAGATATCGCAAGCCGTTGGGCCAGATGCCTTCGGCGCGCATCCAGTCGAGTTTTCGCAGGACGTAGTCGACGTCACGCAGCATCGTGCCAAAGCCCGAACTGGCCGAGCCGGCCGATGTTCGGTGTCGCGCGATTGTGAGCATGCAGAATTTCGAGCATGTCTCTCCTCCGTTGCTGTCGATCTGGCCAGATACCGCGAAACGATCTGATCGGCGGCAGGTTCCTTGGCGCTTTCAACGGCGCGACCGGGAACCCTCCGCCTGGTCATAAGTTTGCGAATTGGCCTTGGACGGTGCGGGGACCACGTGGCCCGAACTCATGCCCGGACTGGCCGAGCGGAGCAGTACAGAAAGCGACAATCGCGCGAACAAGACAAAGTGCACTGTCACCGTATTTGTGTTTTGGAAGTCAGTTGCCGCGTCTATTTTTCCACGGAACCTTCCAGCGAGAGCATCGTAAACAACGGGATGCGGGAGGTTGCAGCCTTTCGATCGAGGAGGCAAAATTGCGACACCGCCAAGTCAAAGTTAACGGAGACGCTATTTTCTTTCGCGAGGACGGCCCGGCCGACGCTCCGGTGCTTCTGCTGCCGCACGGCTATCCCTGCTCGTCCTATCAGTTTCGAAGGCTGATGCCTGGACTGGCAGATCGCTGGCACACGTTCGCGCCGGATTTTCCTGGCTTCGGTTACAGCGCCACGCCCGACATGGCTGCATTCGGCTACGATTTCGATGCCTATGCCGGGTTTCTGGCGGCTTTCGCTGACGCGCTCGGCCTATCCCGCTATGCGCTGTGGCTGCACGACTATGGCTCGCAGATCGGATTGCGCCACGCCATCGCCTATCCGGAGCGCGTTGCCGCGCTTATCATCCAGAACGGCGACATCTACGAAGACGTGCTCGGCCCGAAATACGCAGCCATCAAGATGTATTGGAACGACAAGACGTCCGAGAAGCATCGCCCGCTGGAAGATGCGGTCAGCGAGGAGGGCTTCCGGCACGAGTTCATCGGTGAAGTTGGCGAGGCCGTGGCCGAGCGCGTGCCACCGGATCTTGGAAACTCCATTGGCCTCTGATGGACACGCCAGCCCGTCGGCGGCTTGCGGTCGGCCTGATGGAGAAGCTGGAGGGGAACCTCAACTGGTTCCCGAAATACCAAGCTTATCTGCGCAAACGGCAACCGCCGACACTGATCGTCTGGGGTCCCGAGGACGGCTATATGCCGGCCGCATCGGCCCGCGCCTACAAACGCGACTTACCGCAAGCTGAGTTCCACCTCCTCGATGGCGCCGGCCACTGGCTACTGGAAACCCATTTCGATGAGGCGCTTGCGTTGGTGCGCGACTTCCTTGCACGCGTCCACGGCTGATGACCGATGCATCCCTCGGGTAACCTATTGAAAGCATGGTGAACCGACCGGTCTGTGGCGAACCAGTCTCCGTTTGATTTCCTGCTAACAGGCAAAAAGCAGGATATTTGTGCGAAATGCGCGCTTTGGGCGGGCAGAACATCAATATCTTGTAGCGATGTCAGCTACTTAGTGGGAGATTTCCTGCGCGAGGCGTCAGGGAATATCGACCAGATTTGCGTGAATATTCGCGGCCGCCGGTGAATTAACAGGGAAATCCGTTGTCGTTATGTGGGATGCGATTGCCGTTAGCTGGGATCGAATGTTCGTTATCCGGGAACGCGCTGCCGTCTTGCGGAAAATGAACGCGCAATAACGGTTCGAATCGCGCTTGCGAGGGAATGCAATGCTCTCACCCGGAAAGACATTGTCATAGCGCGGGAGGCGATTGTCGACTCGCAAGAGGCTATCTCAAGGCGATGAGCAGTAACCGACGGCGGGGGTGAATAGGGGTATTTTGCTGACTTGGCCGTTCATGAGACGCAGAGTGTAGTTTACGATATCTCGGTTCTGGATCGAGGCCCGGCTTTGATCTGATGGACCTAGGCCGCTCGCCGTCGATCCGGCCAGTTGTTAGGTCCGCCGCTTCAACGAACTAGCTGAGCTGAGCTTAACGATTCGGTATTGATTTGAGCGTTTCGAACTCGATCAGGTCGAGGGTAGCTGTGGTGACCTCCTCTACTCGCACGCGATGCACACAGTAGACGCCACCGGGATTGTTCGGCTTGCACAAGTTGGGAGCAGCGCATTGGCAGGGCAGCCGAGGCGCCACGATCCGATGCGGAACTCCGAGCGGCCCCCATATGTCCGGCGGTGTCAAGCCGTAAAGGCCGACGACAGGAGTCCCTACTGATGCCGCCAGATGCATGGAACCACTCTCATTTGCTAGAAAGATAACGGCGTCGCCAAGCAATGCCGTCAGTGCGACTAGCACCCCGTGCCGGGTCAACCTCGCCGTCGGGAAGTACCGACCGGTGCGGAACCAAGCGGATTCACGCTTGTCGGCAGCGGACGCCGGCGGTGGCGGTCTGCACTCGAGCAGGCTCCCAATTAGCGAGACAAACGTCCAGAGCGGAGGCCAATCTTGGCACGCGACTTCGCCAGCCTGAACGACCGCTCTCCTCGGCTTAGTCAAGCATACCTACGGAATGATGCGCCTGGCCGGTGACAAATGAATCTCTGCTGGACCGCCGATGATATGGGGAGGCGCTCGCAAATCGCGCCCTACGCGCGGGTTGATCGGTGGAACAACATCAAAGCTTGAATATGAGAAATGCGCTAACTGTGACGGCGGTGGTCACCGTGGCTCGAGTGTCAGCAGATGTGGTAAGGGTGAGTGTCGGCGAGTAGCAGAGGTCCAGCAACAATGACTTTGAGGCGAACCAGAGCTTACGGCATATCCGGCTTGGTTCTAGCGGTTTGCACTGTGTTTGCTTGGCAGAACGCCGCTGCCGCTCAAAATTGCGACGCAGCCGCGACGCCTGGCGTCAATTGGCAAGAGTGTGACAAGAAGCTTCTCATCCTAGATGGACAGGACCTGAGCGGGGCGAACCTGTTCGGTGTTGATTTCACTTCGACCGACCTCAGGAACACCAATCTCCGTGCGGCAAATCTTGAGAAGGCAACTCTTGTGCGTGCTTCCTTGGCCGACTCGACCGCCAAAGGCGCCCGGTTCGACAGAATCGAGGGCTACAGGACCGACTTCAGCCGTATGGACGCGCAGGGCGCTGTGTTTGCGAGCGCGGAAATGCAGCGCTCGAATTTCCAGGACGCCAATCTGACCAATGTTGATTTCACAAAGGCAGAACTGGGGCGTGCGCAGTTCCATGACGCCGATATCAGCGGCAGCCGCTTCTCGTTTGCCAATCTCGCACGGGCGGACTTCCGAGGAGCGAGGTTCACCGCGCCGATAGACTTTGACCGCGCCTTTTTCTTTCTGACCCGTATCGAGGGTGTCGATCTTTCCAATTCGGCGGGTCTGTCCCAGTGGCAGCTCAACATGGCTTGCGGAGACGCCCGGACCGAGTTGCCTTCTGGCTTGACGAGGCCTGAAGATTGGCCCTGTCAATTCCAGCAGGAATAGTTGTCGGCAAGCGAACTGCGGCAATGCTGCACCCGACAGGATTCGAACCTGTAACTTCTGCCTTCGGAGGGCGCAGATCGTCCGCCAAAGTGGCACGTTTCTGCGGTATTGCTATTGGCGAAATCGCGGCCGAAGGGTGTTTGTGCCCCTTCCGTTCACCGCTACCGGTTCAATCGAACCGGTAGCTCCTGTCCGAATAAGTGGCAGCAACTCTTGTATCGTCGAGAATGACTACCATCGTCGTGATTATCATTCAGAAGCCTGGCACCAACGCGTCGATCATACTCGCCTCGCAGCACTTGACATAGGCCGCGGCATCTTGGGGGCTTAAGCTTTCGTCGGTCAAACGCCTGTCGAATGCATCTAGAGTATCCGTCTTGGTCAAGGAAGGGATGGCGACCATTTCCGGTCGTCCCTGATGAGGGCGTTAGCGAGAACGACGAGCTTTCTCATGATGGCGGTTATGGCGAGTTTTGCAGGTTTTCCGCCGTCTCGGAGGTCTTGGTATTTTGTCTTGAGTGACTGATTGAAACGGACCGCGACGAGGGCTGGCATGTAGAGCGCCTGCCTGACCGACGATCTTCCTCCCCGGATGAAGCACTTGCCCTTCCACTGCCCCGACTGGCGATCGACCGGTGCGAGGCCGGCGAGGCTTGCGACCTGTTTGTTGGCAAGGGTTCCCAACTCCGGCATGTCGGCGATGATGGCGAAGGCTGTGACTTCGCCAAGACGCCTGGGATACTAGTGAGGATGTCGAAGCGACGGACAAGATCTGGCTCGCGGGCGACCAGCGTACGATACTCGGCGTCGATCGCATTGATCTGGGTGGTGATTTGCCTGAGCCGCTGCTCGGCCTGGCGCTTCAAAAGCGGGATGGTCAGGTTCTTCTGCCTGTTCTGCGCGGCGGTACGGTCCTTGACCAATGCGCGGCGCATCCGTCACTATGGACTGCTCGCCGGCTCCGCCCGCAAAGCCAGCCTCGCACTCGCGCGCAAACTGCTGGGCGTCGCTCCGCCGCCCGAAAACGACACTCCAGAAGAACCGGCTGACGTCCGCCCGCCTTGCCCTTGCTGCGGCGGGCGCATGGTGGTCATCGAGAGGTTCGAACGGTGGTGCCAGCCTCGTGCGCCGCCAACCTCACGAGCGCCGAACCGGGAGAACACCTCATGACCCGGCATGACCAAGTTGCTCGTACGACCGCGCCACGCCGGCGACGGTCAACGGGATGTTATGTGCACATTGCCGTCGAGCCGGTCGTCACGCACACCAATCCCGTCGGAATCAACGCTCCAGGCTCTGCGACCGGGCCCGGAAGCCGCTTCCACGACATGCCCACCGCATCCTATGCGGAAGTTCGCCCCAGGCGCTGGCACGCTCCGAAACACAAATCCCCATAGGCCGTCGTCTGCGGCCCGCGGGTTCCTGCATGAGAGACTTTCGTACGCCTGACGGCACCCGAAACCCTTCAGCATGTCGGTCATTCAGCCAGCCACTCCTGTCCTCCCGAAGCCGACATTAATAGTGCCCACACCACCGTCGAAATTGCGCCGAGAGGGGACGACACCATTAGGAGAAGTGGCATTGAGGCTCTACCTCAGTGTCGCCAGCAGGTGTTCGGCAGCCCCGACATCCGCCGTATTCAGGCTCTCCACAAAATACGCCGCAACCGACTGCAAGAGCTCGCGAGCGCTGTTGATCTCCCCGCGCCCGGCCATCAGCGTCGCCATGTCGATTGCGGTTCGCAACTCCCATGCCCGTGCGCGCTGACTTCGGCTCAACTCCAGTGCCTGCATGAGGTAGGCGGCAGCTTCATCACGGTTGCGCTCCGACTGGAGAAGGAGGCTTCCCTTCATCCGTAGCAACTCCGGGAGGTACAACTGGTCGCCGTTCTTTTCGACTTGACCAAGCGACTCGTCGATCAACGCAATGGCTTCATCAACCTGACCGATCGCGGACAGTCCCCTAACTAGCGAGAGGTTGAGCGGCGTCGTGAGCAATTCATAAGGCGCCGCGTGGAGCTTCCGAAGAGATGTCTGCAGGCCCTCGACGCCGCTTTTTGCATCGCCGTGACGGATCGCGACTTCGCTTTTGAAGCCCCGACCGACCAGCAGGTAAGGAGTCATGGAATGGGATTCCGCGCGGGCGATGAGCATATCTATGTACGCCTCGGCGCTCTTCAGGTCACCGGTCCACAGGAAGACCGATATCGCCCAGATCAACGCGATCGCCAACGTTAGAGAATGATCCATGGCGGCAGCCTCTTCGACGGCCTGTCGGGCGTGTGCCATGGCTTGGTCCGGATGGCCTTGTAGCCAAAGGTTCCTCGCCAGGATGGCCCTGGCCAGGATTTTGCCTTCGAAGCCCAGATAGATCGTCGTGGTCCGCTGGGAGCGCGGC
Source organism: Mesorhizobium sp. M0778 (assembly GCF_040320105.1). Classification (NCBI taxonomy): domain Bacteria; kingdom Pseudomonadati; phylum Pseudomonadota; class Alphaproteobacteria; order Hyphomicrobiales; family Phyllobacteriaceae; genus Mesorhizobium; species Mesorhizobium sp. M0778. Next base: position 589,959 of record NZ_JAMYPA010000001.1, read on the forward strand.
CCACGGTCGAGCGCCGCCTCCAGCTCTGCGCGGGCCTCCGCGAGGTCGCCTCGCAGGTGGAGCGAGATGCCCAGGATCGAGTGTGCCAGCGCGTTGACGACCGAGTCGTCCAAGGTCGCGGCTGTGGCTGAACAACGCCTTGCAAACTCAAGGGCGGTTGCGAAATTGCCCGTCCGCAGATGGAACATGTTGAGCGAACCCAACAGACGCACCCGGTCCAGCGGATCGCCGCGCTGCTCGGCGATCGCCAGGCTCCTCTCCAGAGCTACGCGCGCCCTGTCGCGTCCTCCCCGCATGAACATGAAGGACACGCCGAGGGCTGCCTGAAGATGCATCTCGTCAAGTCCGCCAAGGGCGGCATCGTCGAAAGCGAATATTGCTCTTTCAGACCAGCGATGACACTCCGGCAACAAGGACATTGCCAGGAAAACCGGCGCGACAGCGCTGGCGAGTCCGACGCCGATGTCGGCGTTTCCGCTGTCGCCGAAGCACCATTCCAGGGCAGCCCGGACATTGTTGATGGCGGCGAAGTGGGGCGCCCGCTCCTCACCGGTCGCCAGGCTTGGCCACTCGATCCCGGTCTGCTCCAGCCATCTCCGATAGTAGGCGGCGTGGCGCACTGCCAGATCGGCAGCCTCGGCGTCATCGATCCGGATGTCGAGAACGTAGGCGCGCGTCGTATCGAGGAGCCTGTAGCGCATCATTGCTCCAACCGGACGCGTCGCCACGATCGATTTGGCGACAAGACTGTCCATGGCGCCAAGGACGGTCGATCGGTCGAGGGTCGCGCTCGTCACGACCTCCAGGGCGGCATCGAGCGTGAAATGACCGACGAATACAGCGAGCCTGCGAAGCACCACGCGCTCAACGTCGGTCAGGAGCCCAAAGCTCCAGTCTAGTGTCGCCTGCAAGGTCTGCTGACGCGGCGGCGCTGTCCGTGAACCGAGCCACAGCAGTGTCAGGCGTTGATCGAGAAGCGCGGCTGTCTGCTGCAGCCCATAGGATTCGACACGTCTGGCCGCCAGTTCGATCGAGAGCGCCACCCCGTCAAGCTTTCGGCAGATGCTTGCGATGATCAAGGCCTCGGCGTCGCCGACGTCCAAACGAGCGCCCCCTGCCACCGCTCGCTCGACGAACAGTTGGGTGGCCGGGAATGTCTGGACGATGGCCGCCGTTAGCCCCGGTTCGTCGGGCGGAAACGCAAGCGCATCCAACCGGCAGATATGTTCGCCCTCGACCCGAAGCGCCTCGCGGCTCGTCGCCAGGATGTAGACCTGTGACGCCGCATCGACGATGCTCGAGGCCAGAGGCGCCACCGCATCCACGAGATGCTCACAGGTATCGAGGATCAAGAGAATCCGCTTGTTGCGCAAGTAAGCGATCAGGTTGGGCGTCGCATCCTCTGTTTGAACCGTTAGTCCAAGCATCGAGGCGACGGCTGTCGTCACCAGACCGGGATCGCCGATCATTCCCAGATCGACGAACAAGACCGCCCCTGAAAATGCTTCGATCAGGTGATGCCCGACTGCGATCGCGACGGTGGTTTTGCCGACGCCACCGGCGCCAACGATGGTGACGAACCGCGAAGCATTCAGCTGCACCGACAGCTTAAGAACATCCTCGTCCCGTCCGACCATCCGGCTCAAGCGGTTTGGAAGATTCGCGTGCGGAAACTCAGCGGCAATGAATAGGGCTTCGTCGCGTGGGCTGTTTAATCGCAAAACCGGCGCAACGAAGCAATAGCCCCGCCCCGGAAGCGTCGCGATGTACCGCGCGCCATCCTTTCCATCGCCCAGCGCCCTGCGCAGTCCGGTCATGTGGAACCGCAGGCTGCCTTCCTCGACGACGACATCCGGCCAAACCCGCGACATTAGATCTTTCTTGCTGACGACTTCATTCGGTGCAGAGGTCAGGACTATGAGAATGTCGATGGCGCGCGAACCCAACTCTACGGGAGCGCCTTCTCTTGTCAGGAGCCTTTCACCCGCAGCAAAATGGAAAGGGCCAAACGACAATCTGTCTTTGGCTTGTATTCCCGTTTTCGTCATGGCGTCTTCTTTTGGAGCCGCCTGCACCCAGCGCCGCAGTTTAAGTCAAGGAGCGCTCCTGCACCATAGGGAGTCTCACAGTCTAGGCGCCTCCTATCTGCTCAAAAAAGCGGCAGGCTGGCAGCGGCTAACACAAGCTCACGACGCATAACGGGCTAATCCCGCCTCCTGGGCGTAGTTCAAGCTACGTAGATAGATCGCAAACCCATCAACCCAGGAGAGACCCATGGACACGACCAGAACCTCCGAAGCAATCGACCAGGATCGCCGGCGACTTTTGGGCACTGCGGCGGCCGGCATCGCCGCCGCCGGCGCGGCAAGCCTGCTCCCGTCGCAATTGGCCGCCGCATCCACGAGCGATGCCATCCGCCCTTTCTCCGTCAGTTTCCCGCAGGAGGAGATCAATGAGCTGCGCCGGCGCATCGCCGCCACGCGCTGGCCCGAGCGCGAACTCGTCTCCGACGAGGCGTCCCGGCGGATCTGGTCGACCCCAGCAACTGTAGGGCCAACGCAGGGCGTGCAACTCGCCACAATGCAGAAGCTCATGCAGTACTGGCGAACGGAATACGATTGGAGCAAGTGCGAGGCGCAGTTGAAGGCGCTGCCGAATTTCGTCACTGAGATCGATGGGCTCGACATCCACTTCATCCATGTGAAGTCTAAGCATCAGGGCGCCCTGCCTGTCATCATCACGCACGGCTGGCCCGGTTCGGTCATCGAACTTTTGAAGATCATCGACCCGTTCACCAATCCCACTGCGCACGGAGGCACGGAGGCGGAGGCGTTCGACGTGGTGATCCCGTCGATGCCGGGCTACGGCTTTTCCGGCAAGCCCACCGAAACCGGTTGGGATCCCGGGCGCATCGCGCGGGCGTGGATCGTGCTGATGAAACGCCTTGGCTACGACCGCTACGTCGCGCAGGGCGGCGATTGGGGAGCACTCATCACGGAACAGATGGCCCTGATCGCACCTCCCGAGCTGGTCGCCATCCACACGAATATGCCGGGGACCATTCCGCCGGAGATCGTGAAGGCGCTGGCCTCCGGCGGTCCGCCCCCCGCTGATCTTGGCCCCGACGAGAAGCGTGCCTACGAGCAGGTAGCGTTCTTCTACCAAAACGGCCTGGGCTACGCCAACGAGATGGCTCTTCGTCCGCAAACGCTCTACGGGATCGTCGATTCACCGGCCGGCCTGGCGGCGTGGATCCTCGATCACGATGCGGACAGTTATGCGCTGATCGCCCGCTCCTTCGATGGAGAGCCGGAGGGCCTTACCCGCGACGACATCCTCGACAACATCACGTTCTACTGGCTGACGAACACGGCGATCTCGTCGGCACGTCTCTATTGGGAACATACGCAAACGGCGAAGGCCGGCTTCTTCGACGCCAAGGGCATCACCATTCCCGTCGGTGCGACTGCGAACCCCAGTGAAATCTACACCGCACCGAAGAGTTGGACCGAACGCGCGTTCCCGAAGCTTCTGCACTATGGCCGCACGGACAAGGGCTGCCATTTCGCCGCCTGGGAGCAGCCGAAGAGTTTCACCGATGAGGTGCGCGCAACATTCAAGACGTTGCAGACATGACGTGTTGGCGGGGGATGGCGCGCCGGACGCTCGTCATCTTCCGCCCAGCGATAGCTGCGTAGCGAACCTCCGAAGGGAGCGACTGCAATGAACCCCCTCATCAAGACGCTCACCGCACTCGCGGTTTGCACCGTGCTCGCCACGGGCGCGTTTGCCCAGAGCACGGTCGTTCCCATCGACAACGAGCCCGCATCCAAGCTGATCGTGGAGCCGCCGCTTCCGGGTCCGTTGGCCAACGGCGTCGTGTTCATCCCGTACCGGGTGGAGAACTTGCGCATCCTGCCTGTGGGCGGGGCGGCCGCGCGCAACGTGTCTCCGCGGGTCGGGCATCTGCACGTCACCGTCGACGACCTGCCTTGGGCGTGGGCGGACTACGGTCAGAGCAACACCATCATCTTGGTTGGCATGCCAAGCGGCCAGCACAAGGTGCTGATCGAGGTGGTGGATCCCGAAGGCAAAGTCTTCACCAAACAAACGGTGACGTTCCACACTCCGGACAAGAAGGTGCAGCCATGAGGCTCGACCAACTGGCGGCCGTGCTGGCATTCGGGCTTTGCATCCTTTCCGCGCCCGCCTCCGCCAACCCGGTCGAGGATCGCTCGATCCGGCCCTTCAAAGTCTATGTGCCGCAAGCGCCGCTCGATGATCTTCGCAGTCGCATTGCGCAGACAAGGTGGCCCGACCGGGAGACGGTCGATGACCAGTCGCAGGGCATACAGCTCGCGAAGATCAGGCCGCTCGTCGAGTATTGGGGCACGGCCTACGACTGGCGGACAGCGGAAGCGAAGCTGAATTCCCTGCCCCAGTTCATGACCACGATCGACGGAGTGGACATCCACTTCATTCACGTTCGCTCGAAACATCCCAATGCCTTGCCGCTGATCATGACGCATGGCTGGCCCGGCTCGGTGCTGGAACTGCTCAAGACCGTCGGCCCTCTCACCGATCCCACGGCGCATGGCGGTAGCCCGGAAGACGCGTTCGACCTCGTACTGCCGTCGTTGCCGGGTTTCGGCTTCTCCGGCAAACCCACAGATACCGGCTGGGGTACAGACCGCATTGCACGAGCCTGGGCAGAGCTGATGAAGCGCCTTGGCTACACAGATTACGTCGCCCAGGGCGGCGACTGGGGCTCTCCCGTTTCGAATGCAATGGGACGTCTGGCCCCGGCAGGCCTGCTCGGCATTCATGTCAACCTGCCGGCTGTCGTACCGCCAGAGATTGCCGCGGTGCTCGCCGCCGGCGGACCGGCGCCGGCGGGGCTCATGGACAAGGAGCGCGCGGCGTTCGATGCGCTCAGCATGGCCGCCAAGATGGGGAACAGATCCTACGCCACGATGATGGGCACCCGGCCCCAGACGATCGGTTACGCCATCAATGACTCCCCCGCAGGGCTCGCCGCTTGGATGCTCGGGCATCCGGGCTTTTCGGGCTGGACCTACGACAAAAGCGACCCCGAAAAGTCGCCTGACGAGGTGCTGGACGATATCACGCTGTACTGGCTGACGGACACCGCCACCTCGTCCGGGCGAATTTACTGGGAGTACGGCGGCGGGCGCAGTCCCGTTTTTGCCGGCCCTGAAAAGACCAGCGAAGTCTCGCTGCCGGTGGCCATCACGGTCTTTCCGGGGGAAGGCTATCAGGCCCCCGAGACGTGGGCCCGGCGCGCCTACCCCAACCTGATCTACTTCCATGAGGTCGACAAAGGCGGCCACTTCGCCGCGTGGGAGCGGCCGGAGCTCTTTTCTGCCGAGTTGCGCGCCGCGTTCAGGCCGCTGCGGCAAACCAAATAACCACCTCACTCGAAAGGAACGACAAATGTCTCAAACCATGAAAACGCCCCGTGACGAAAAGCACGAAACTGCGACCGGGACCCTCAAAAAGCAGGCGCTCGACATGAAGCTCGAGGTCGTGGTCATCCCCGTCTCGGACGTCGATCGCGCCAAGAGCTTTTATATCGGCCTGGGCTGGCGGCTCGACGGCGATTTCGTCGTCGGCGATACGTTCCGGGGTGTGCAGTTCACACCTCCGGGCTCGCCTGCCTCGATCCACTTCGGCACGGGGGTCACGACGGCGGAGCCCGGCTCGGCAAGCGGGCTTTATCTTGTCGTGTCGGACATCGAGGCGGCGCGCGCCGAGCTCATTGGCCACGGCGCCGAGGTCAGCGAGGCGTTTCACCGCACAGGTCCCGGCAAGCCGGCGGTCAAGGGGCGCGATCCCGAGCGGCGCAGCTACTCCTCGTTCGCGACGTTCAAGGACCCGGACGGCAACGAATGGCTGCTGCAGGAAATCACCACCCGCTTTCCCGGCCGGATCGACACCACGACCTACGCTTCCGGAGCGGATCTTGTTGCCGCGCTGCGACGCGCGTCGGAGGCCCACGGCGAGCACGAGAAGCGCAACGGCGGCCAGCGCGATGAGAACTGGCCGGACTGGTACGCGGAATACATGGTGGCTGAGCAGGCCGGCAAAGAGCTTCCGCTCTGAAGGATTCAGCGCGCCGCGCGCCGCTGAACCGTCTGCGCGGCGATATCGATCGAAACTGAAAAGGCGTCGTCGATGAAAGCAATTAAGCTGCTCGTCGCGTGGCGCTCGCAATGGCAATCGGGGCTCCGATTGCCAGTTTTCTGGGAGACACGAATGTGGCTCAGCCGATACCCTCCGCACCGATGAGGGTTCCGTTCCTTCACGGACTTTCCTCCGACCAGTTCGAGAGTCAATCCGAGCTTGCTTCGCTTGGCGTGGCGCACGAGTGGATAAATTCGCCGCCGCTGACGGCGTCGGCTTTGCATGGCAAGGTCGTCCTCATCGATTTCTGGACCTACACCTGCATCAACTGGCTGCGCACGCTTCCCTACGTTCAGGCCTGGGACGAGAAATACCGGAAGCATGGTTTGGTGGTGATCGGAATCCACGCGCCGGAGTTCTCGTTCGAAAAAGACCTGAACAACGTGCACCGGGCGGTGAAAGACCTGGGGATCGATTACCCGATCGCCGTCGACAACGACCATCTCATATGGCGGGCTTTCAGCAACCAGTACTGGCCGGCACTCTATTTCGTCGATTCGCGGGGACGCGTCCGGTATCACCACTTTGGCGAGGGCTCATACCAACAGTCGGAAATGGTCATCCAGGAATTGCTGACTGAGGCTGGCGCCGGCGGATTCGACCGTGAGCCTGTGTCGGTGGATGCCCGCGGCATCGAGGCCGCGGCCGATTGGGAGACCCTCAAGTCTCCGGAAAATTATCTCGGCTACGAACGCACCCAGAATTCTGCCTCCGGCGGTGAAGCGGTCTTGGACGCGCCGCACATCTACGACGTGCCGGCGCGACTACGCCTGAATGAGTGGGGGCTGTCTGGCAGTTGGACGGTAAGGAAAGAAACCGCCGTACTGAACAAGTCCGATGCCCGCATCGCGTACCGTTTTCACGCGCGCGACCTTCATCTGGTCATGGGTCCGGCAGCGCCGGGAACGTCTGTGAGATTTCGCGTGCTGATCGACGGGCAGCCGCCAGGCACGGCTCACGGCATCGACGTCAATGAAATGGGCGAAGGCGCAGTGACAGAGCAGCGCCTGTACCAACTGATCCGACAATCGAAACCCATCGTCGATCGCCAGTTCGAGATCGAGTTTCTCGACTCAGGCGTGGAGGTCTTTGCATTCACGTTCGGCTGATCGCCCGCGCAAGGATAGAGGTTCCCAAATGCATTCGCTCAATATCCCCGATGAAATCGACCAAGATCGCCGTCGGTTCTTTGGCGCCGCCGCGATGGCTGTCGCCGCCACTCAGTTCGGCCTGATCGGCCCGGCACAAGCGCAACAGACGACTGGAGAGCCTGCGGCGTCCTTTGGGCCCTTGAAGCGGATCGAGGCCGGCGTGCTGAGCGTCGGCTATGCGGAACTTGGACGGACCGACGGCCCGCCCGTCATCCTGCTACATGGCTGGCCGTATGACATCCACACCTATGCCGATGTCGCTCCTCTGCTGGCAGCGAAAGGCCACCGCGTGATTGTTCCCTACCTGCGCGGATACGGCACGACCCGATTCCTGTTGGACGACACGATGCGCAACGGTCAGCAGTCAGCGATTGCCGCGGACATTGTCGCCCTGATGGACGCACTGGGCATCGAAAAGGCGACGATTGGCGGCTGCGACTGGGGCGCGCGCACCGCGAACATCATTGCCGCACTATGGCCTGAACGCTGCAAGGCGATGGTCTCGGTGAGCGGCTACCTCATCGGCAACCAGCAAGCCGGCAAGCTGCCGCTGCCACCCAAGGCCGAGCTGCAATGGTGGTATCAATATTACTTCGCCACCGATCGCGGCCGCGCCGGCTACGAGAAATACACACGAGATTTCACCAGGCTGATCTGGCAACTCGCGTCGCCGCGGTGGAATTTCGACGATGCCACATTCGAGCGCAGCGCCGCAGCCTTCGACAATCCCGATCACGTGGCCATTGTGGTCCACAATTATCGCTGGCGGCTCGGACTCGCCGCCGGCGAGCAGCAATACGACGCGTTCGAGGAGCGACTCGCGCAGGCACCGGTCATCGGCGTGCCGACGATCACCCTCGAAGGCGACGCCAATGGCGCGCCGCATCCGGACGCCAGCGTATACGCCACGATGTTCCCGGGCAGATACGCGCATCGGGTCGTCACCGGCGGCATCGGGCACAACCTGCCCCAGGAAGCGCCGCAGGCCTTTGCCGATGCCGTTGTCGAAGTCGACGCCTGATCGAGTTCGCGGCAACCGCCGAAGCGGCGGTTACCGCTACCAGCAAAGAATGCCCATGAGCCACATCACAAGGGTTGTCTATACGGCCAGGACCGCAACCACGGGCAGTCGCGAAAATGGCGCCTCGCGCAGTTCCGACGGTCTTCTGGACATCTGGCTATCGACGCCTGGATCGGCGCGCATCGGCACCAATCCGGAGCAGTTGCTCGCGGCCGGCTGGTCGGCCAGCTTCGCAAGCGCAATCGCATCTGCGGCCCACGAACGAAAAATCGCGCTGCCTGCAGGGATGAGCATCGAGGCCGAGGTGAATCTGAACTACGGAGAAAACGGCCACTTTCTTAGCGTCCAACTGGATATTGCCGTGCCGAGTCTGGAGCGCGATGTGGTACAAATTCTGGTGGATGAAGCGCACGAGATTTGTCCTTACTCCAAAGCGACACGGGGCAACATCGATGTCGTAATGAGGATCGTCTGATTTGACCTAAATCGCTCTTCGGCGTTGAAGCTTTTGGCACCTCGCTCCCAGTCTGTTCAGGGTCAGATGATGATCATGCCCACATCGACGTGAATGTCCGCTTTCGATATCCACGGGCTCGAAGCTGCCGATCCGTTGTCGGCCCATTCCTGACATAATCGCCACTGCTCAGAAAATCACTTGCTCAGCCGGCTTCCACCGTAGGGATACTCACTTGAGCGTTTGACCCTGAGTTCTTCGTTCGCTAGCGGGAGCCTCGCGCGGCGTCACAACCATATGTGTCATCGCCTCCAACCTTCGGCGACAGCGCCCGCCAGTGCCGGGGTGATTCGCGGCTCACGTCTCCCTTTTGCGCCGAGCTTGTTCTATGGCTGCCCGAGAGGCTGCGCCTCCCCCGCCTCGCATTCCGGCAGCCGCACAGGTTTGGCGAGTTTTGCCAGCGACCCGGTCTTGGCGCACGCCGGGAAGCCGGCTAGCGGCATTGTCTCGATGAAACGACCGCGCTCCGTCTTGCTCAAGCTGAATTCATTGACCATGCCCTCGACGGTCAGGTCCGGATACCGTTTGAGGGTTTCCCGGACCGAAGCATTCGCCTCATCGATTCGACCCAGAGCCGCAAAGGAGCTGCTACGCACCACCCAACCCCCTTTGCCGTAGTTATCGGGCGTCTTGCGCTCCAGCATCTTCAAGGCGTCCTCATAGCGACCAGCCATAAAATAGGCAGTGGAGTAGAAAGCAGTTGCCCACATCGGGTAATTCGGGTCGAGCCGTATAACTTGGTCGACCAACTGAGCGCCGCGTTCGGGTTCGTCGAAGCCTGCCGCAAAGCCGGAATAGAATGTCAGGATTTCGGCCGAACCCGGAGCGAGGCGGAGGGCCGTGTCCAGCTCGACCTTGGCGCGGGCGTTGTCGCCCTTGTCTTTGAGGCTCATGCCAAAAACGGCGTGCGCCTCGGCGTCGCTCGGATCGAGCCGCACCGCGCGTTCGGCTACATCGGCAGCCGCCTTGATCTCGCTCTCGGGATTGATACCGAAGCCAGCCAATATGTTATGAGCATGATAAAGTTCCACCCAGGCGCGGGCGAACCCCGGGTCCAGCTCGACAGCGAGGTTGAGCAGCCTGATGGCCTCCTCCTCATCCGCTACGGTAATCTTTTCAATCCTTTCGGTTCCGAGCAGGTAGTAATCATAGACAGTCAAGTTGTCCGGCCGTTTACGCTTCGCTGCAGCCCGCCCCGCGCCTTGAATCAGCCCCACGCCGTTGCCGAGGCGGTTGGTGACCTGCTCGGCGATCTCGGTTTGAACGGCGAATACGTCTTCAGCAGGCCGGTCCCATCGCTCCGACCACAGATGGTTGCCGGTTTTTGCATCGATCAGCTGCGCGGTGATCCGCAGCCGACCGCCCAGGCGCTGGATCGAGCCTTCCAGCACATAGCCGACGTCGAGCGCACTCGCGACCTGGCGGACATCCAGCGACTTGCCTTTGTACGCTTGCGTCGAATTGCGTGCCACGACGTCGAGTTCGGGAAACTGCGCGAGATCGGTGATGATGTCTTCGGTGAGGCCATCGGCCAAACGCCCGGTGGCCTCGTCGCCGCCATAATTATTGAAGGGCAGCACCGCGATCGACGGCTTGGCCCCCAGTGGCGCAGGCTGAAAGACCCACCATGTCCCTCCACCCGCCAGAGCCAGCACCACGATGGCCGCCGCAGCCGTCCTGGCCCAGCGCGGCATCATTCCGAGAAGCGGGCGGCGCGCCGGCTTGCCATCGAGCCTCAGCCGGTACATCCGCACGGGGCGATTGATATTCTTGACTTGCTGCTCGCCAGCGAAATCGAGGGGCCAATCAAGCTTGCCCTGCAGATGGTCAAAGGCCGTGCCCGATACGATCACGCCGCCCGGGTCAGCGAGTTGCTGCAACCGAGCGGCGATATTGACGCCGTCGCCATACACATCGCCATCCACGAGCGCCACATCGCCAAGATTTATCCCGATGCGGAACACAATCCGCTCATGCTCCGGCAGTCCACCATTGCGAACGGCCACAGCTTTTTGAATTTCGGCTGCGCAGATTACCGCATCGACCACGCTGTCGAAGACGACAAGTGCGCCATCTCCTAATAGTTTGACAATTCGACCCTGGTGCAGAGCGATCGCCGTATCGGTTACGTCGGCCCGGATAGCTCTCAGGCGTCCGATGGTGCCAGCTTCGTCAATTTCGATCGCCGTTGAATAGCCGACCATATCCGCTGCAAGGATCGCCAGCAGTTTCCGGTTCAATGGAGGGACGATCATCATCCGGCCCCGGACCCAACATGGCTAAAATTGTACACCTATCGCGGCGCCCTGACGAGCCCGCCCGGCCAAAGCCAGGAGGTCGTCCATTAGCCCCAGTGGTCCGAAAGGTCGCTTCTGGCGCACAGCGGTCAGACGGGGCTGGACGCAAGGGCCGGCTATCTTGTCCAGTCATCTTGAAAGCTGACAGTCCGGTTCCGGCCCCTTCCAGGCATTCACAATGCCGGTCGATCGCCGATCTGACCGCCAGAGGCTGTTGACGTCGAAAACACATAAGCCGCTAGGTGTTCCCCTTTTGTGCTTCCAAAGTCGCATAAACTGGAACTGGCCTCTCGCGAGGGCCATCGACCGATCGCATCAGGTCGTATCTAAAGGCCGTAAGAAAAACCGGCAGTTTGCCAATCCTTGCTGCGACTGCGTGCCTCAAGCTCTGATCGGCGCATTGCCCGTCCGTTGTGCGGCAGCAGGAGTAGCTGAAGCTGGGGGGCAGCGCCGCGGACTCAACGAGCGCTACTGTTATGACGGCAGGAACGAAGAAGCAGTCCTCATGGACCGATGCATGCTATGCATTGCTTCGATCACGCCCAGCACGTGCGGACATAGGCGAACTCCGGCGAAGAGTTTGACAGCGGAGATCAGCGCAAGATGTCCGACAGGCTCTCGGGCTTCTTCTCGCCAAGCGACAGATCAAGGCCCGACAGAAGGTCGATGAGATGACTTTGCATCAGGTCGGACGCGTTTTTTGCGTCGTGCTTTTCGATGGAATCAACGAGGGCGTGATGGGCGTGGCTTTCGCAGGTGGTGTCGCGGCGACGCCAGTAGAGCGCGATGATCAGCGACGACCGCGACAACAGGTCCTTGACGAAGCCGGTCAGGATCGAATGGCCGGCGATTTCAGCGATGCCGACATGGAATTTTGCCGACAGCATTATGGCGTCGCTGTCGCGGCCGGCATGCAGGGCCTCGTGCTCTTTTTCGAGATGAAGCCGCAGTTGCGCGATCTCGGCCGGCTTTGCCACTTCGGCGGCAAGCGCCGCGACCTTGGGCTCGATCAGCGCTCGCGCTTCGAACACCTCGCGCGCTTCCTGCTTGGTCGGCTGGGCGACGAACGCGCCGCGGTTCGGCTCGAGCCGAGCCAAGCGGTCATGCGACAGCGCCTGCAGCGCCGCGCGTATCACCGCGCGGCTTACCGAATAGATCGAGGCGAGCTCGTCCTCGGGCAGCTTTGTGCCCGGTGCGAGGCGGTGGCTGACGATGGCGTCGCGCAGGCCGGCATAGACCGGAAACCAGCGCATCGTCGGCTTGTCGCCATCCCGTGTCTTTGGTCCAAGCAGGTCCATCGTCTCATTGTCCCGGCGGCCGGATCGCATAGCGGCGCGAACACCGCGTTTCCGGCCGGACATCGAACATCCTGTGTGGGAATGTCAACAATTTTGCACGCATCAGGATACACGGCCGGAGGGCGAAAAGGACGCAAAGATTCCGGCGAAGGACTTTTCGAGTGGAACCTGGTAGCCGCCGCGCTTCGAGGTCGACAGGCCAAGGCTGACGAGGCTCTCGCAGAGTTGTACCGCGCAGGCGACGCCGTCGAGCACAGGAAGGCCATGTTCGCGGCTGAACGCGGCGGCGAGGTCGGCCATGCCGGCGCATCCCAGCACAATCGCTTCGGCCCGGTCGTCGCGGATGGCGCGCTCGATCTCCTCCGAAATTCGATGGCGGGCGTTGGAGCCGGGCACTTCGAGCTCCAGAACGGGAACGTCGCTTGCCCGCACCCTAGCGCAGCGGCTGGCGAGGCCGTAGCGCACCAGATTGTGCTCGATCGCCGGCACCGAACGCGACAGCGTCGTCACCACGCTGAACTTGCCGGCAATTAGGCTCGCCATGTGAAACGCCGCTTCGCCGATGCCGACCACCGGCATCTCGCCGACGCAGCGTACTGCGTCGAGGCCGGTGTCGTCGAAGCAGGCGATGACGCAGGCGCTCGCCGCCGGATATCTCTGGATCTCGCCGATCATTCCCGGGATGGCGAAGACCTCGTCGAAATAGCCTTCGACGCTCGGCGGCCCGTCCTTCGGATTGACGGCGATGATCCTGGTGCCGGCCGAAGCCGCGCCGCGCGCCGCCTCGCTGATCTTTTCGGTCATGGACGCAGTGGTGTTGGGATTGACGACGAGTATGTCCATTTGCGCTTTCATATTTCGCCGCCGAGATAGAGTTTCTTGACCCGGTCGTCGCCAAGCAGCTCAGCCGAATGTCCGGCCAGCGCGATCTTTCCGGTCGTCAGTGCGTAGGCGCGCTGCGAGATGCGCAGCGCCATGCGCGAATTCTGCTCGACCAAGAGAACGCTGACCTTTTCGTCGCGATTGATCGCCACGATGGAGCGGGCGATGTCCTGGACGAGCTTCGGCGCGACGCCGAGCGAGGGTTCATCGAGCAGCAGAAGCTTCGGTTTGGCCATTAGCGCCCGCCCGATCACCAGCATCTGCTGTTCGCCGCCGCTCATCGTGCCCGCCGTCTGGGAATAGCGTTCCTTCAGGCGCGGAAAGCGCGCGAGCACCATGTCCAGCGTCCTGGCGATTTCGGCCTTGTCGGTGCGGGTGAAGGCGCCCATCATCAGATTGTCGCGCACCGTCATGTAGGAAAAGACGCGCCGACCCTCCGGCACCATGGCGATGCCCATCCTGACCAGCTCGTCCGGGCGCGTTCCGTCGATGCGGTGGCCCCGGAAATGAATCTCGCCGCTGCGGACTTTCTTCAGGCCGGTGATGGCGCGCAGGATCGAGGATTTGCCCGCGCCGTTCGCGCCGATCAGCGCGACGGTCTCGCCCTCGTTGACGTTGAGCGACACGCCCTTCAGTGCATAGACATGGTCGTAGTAGAGTTCGATGTCGGAGACTTTCAGCAGTTCGCTCATGGCTAAAATCCGATCGTCTCATCTTCGACGCCGAGATAGGCCTCGATGACCTTTTCGTTCTCCTGGATTTCCTTCGGCGTTCCCTCGGCGATTTTCACACCGAAGTTCAGGACGACGATGCGGTCGGAAATGTTCATGACGGCGGGCATATCGTGCTCGACCAGCAGGACAGTCACGCCGCGCTTCCGCACGCCGCGCACCATCTCCACCGCGCGCACGGTTTCGTCATGGTTCATACCGGCGAAGGGCTCGTCGAGCAGAAGCACGGTCGGGTTGGTAGCGAGCCCGATGGCAATCCCGAGCGCGCGCAGATGGCCGTGCGGCAGCGTGCTGGCGATCTCATGCCGTTGCGCGCCGAGATCGAGGAAGTCGATGATCTCGTCGGCCGAGCGGCCGAATTCATCCTCGTCGCGCCGTGCGGTGTTCGTGCCGAGATAGAAGCCGGCAAGGCTGGCATTGGAACGCAGGTGATGCGCGATGATGACATTGTCGCGCACCGTCATGCCCTTGAAGATCGTCGTCTCCTGGAACGTGCGCACCACGCCCTTCCGGGCGACGATATGCGGCGCCAGGCCTGAAATCCGCTCTTCCCGGAATAGCACTTCGCCCGAGGTCGGATTGAGGAAAGAGGAAATCAACTTGAACAGCGTCGACTTGCCGGCGCCGTTGGGGCCGATGACGGAGAGGATTTCGCGTTCGCGGACCGCGAAGGAAACATTGTTGACCGCGACCAGCCCGCCGAAGCGTTTGTTCACGGCCTTGATCTGGAGAAGCTCAGTCATGGTCCTAGCCCTGCTTCTTGCCGAACAGCCTGAGGCTGAGCAGGCCGTTGGGAAGGAACAGCATCAGCGCGATCAGCACCGAAGAGAAGATCAGCAACTGGAACTCGCCGGTCTCGAACAGGAAATCCCAGCCGAAATAGAGCACGAAGGTGCCGATCATCGGCCCGAAGACGTGGCCGAGCCCGCCGAGGAAGCAGTTCAGCATGAAGTTCACCGAGTCGGTGACGGTGAAGCTCGACGGATAGATCGACTGCGAGATGGCGACGAACATCGCACCGCCGAGACCGCCGAGGAATGAGGAGAAGGCGTAGGCGATAACGCGCAGATAGGCGATGTTGACGCCGATCGAGGAGGCCAGTTCCTCGTTCTGCTGCAACGACTGGCAGAGTTTGCCAATGCGCGAATGGACTAGGCGGTAGAGCGCCGCAAAGCACAGCACCATCAGCACAACCGACACCAGATAGAAGGCGGGACGCGGATTGGCGAGCGTCGCGAAATCTGGAAGGATGGTCAGCCCGAAGATCGAGATGCCGCCGGGGAGCGGAATGCTGACCATGCCCTTGGCTCCGTTGGTGATCGGCAGCGCCAGCGCGAGCAGCCGCGCCACTTCGGTCAAAACCAGCGTGACCATGGCGAAATAGACGCCGCGAAGCCTGAGGATGGGCAGTCCGATCAGCACGCTTGCAGCGGCGCAGAATAGCCCAGCCAGCGGCAGTGTCAGCCAGAACGACACACCATACTGGACGACAAGAATGGCCGAAACATAGCCGCCCATAAGCGCGAAGGCGCCCTGGCCGATATTGATGCGGCCGATGTAGAAAGTCACCCACACCCCGGCGCTGGCGATGCTGAGCAGCGCGACCGAGGTCAGCGTGTAGTAGAGGTCGAGCCGACCGGTCGCCTCAATCAGCCAGGGCACGCCAACGAGTACGACCAGCAGGAAGACAGCGACGACGAGGATGTTGCGTGTACGCTTCATGTCCATCATCCCCACGGCTTGCCCATGAGCCCGTTCGGGCGGATGCTCAGGAACACCATCAGCGCGGCGAAGATGACGAGATAAGTGACGTCGCCATATTGGCGTAGCACCGTCAGGCCGACCGATTCCATCATGCCGAGGATGAAGCCGCCGGCGATCGCTCCGCTGACCACGCCGGCCCCGCCGATCATCACCATCAAGAACGCCTTGATCGAGATCGGCCCGCCGATGCCCGAATTGACGCCGGTGATGGCGACCAGCAGCCCCCCGACTATGCCGGCAAGCATGGCGCCGAGCGCAAAGCCGATCATCGAATAGCGGTCGACCTCGACGCCCATCAGCTGCGCCGCGACCCGGTCCTGCGCCAGCGCCCGCATGGCGCGTCCCGGCTTGCTGTACTGCATGAAAAGCACGAAGGAGGCGATGAACAGTATGGCGAGTGCGCCGACCAGCAGCCGGTCGTAAGGCATTATGAGGCTGTCGGAGACGAAGACGCCTTTGACGATCTTCGGCACGCCGCGCTGCTTTTCGCCGAACAAGAGGAGGATCACGGCGTCGAGGAAGAATGCGACCGCCGCCGCGAGAAGCATCGTACTTTCCTCCCGCACGCTTCGCTTAATCACCGTCCTGAAAAGGAATTTCTCGACAAGCGCTCCAATGACCAGCAGCGTGACCCCGGACGCGACGAGCGCGACGACGAAAGGCATGCCGAGCTGGCCATAGACGGTGTAGGTGACGAAGCCGCCGAGAACGTACATCTGCCCATGGGCAAAGTTAAGCACGTTCATTAGCGCGAAGATCAGGGTCAGACCGAGCGCGATCAAGGCGTATTGCGCGCCAAGATAAAGCCCGTTGGCGATGACTTGTTCCATCAGGATGGTTCCGGCCGTTCAGAGGCTGAAGACGAATGCTCGAGTCTCTGCGGCAATCCGCTTCAGTGCAGTTGCGTCAATCGACTTGAGCGACGAAGAGCGTCTCGAACTTGCCGTCGCGGTATTCCGTGACCACCATCGGGACCGAAAGCTGGCGCTTCTGGCCAAACGACGTCATTCCGACATAGGTCAGCTTGGCATCGTCCTTCAGATAGGGATTGGGCGCCGAGAAAGTGTCGATCGTCTTCTTGAACTCCTCGACATTGTCGATCGCGGCCGGGTTCGCCTTCAGCGTCTCGATGATGTATTCGAGCGCGTAGACCTTGGTGTTGGACTCGTCATTGTATTCGCCGAACATTTTCGTGTAGCGTTCGACGAACTCCTTCATCGTGTCGGACGCGATTTCGGGCGTCGATGCGCCGCCGACCGAGATGAAGCCGTTGGCCAACTCGCCCGCGCCCTCTTCCAACACCTTGGCATCCTGCGCCGTTTCGGTGGAGATCAGGCCTTCGTAGCCGAGCTCGCGCGCGGCGCGGATCAGCAGCGGCGCATTGCCCGGCGCGACGCCCGAAAGCACCAGCAGGTCCGGTTTTTGCAAAACGATCGGCGTCAGTACCGGCGTGAAATCGCGGGTATCGTTTTGGTAGACATCCGTGGCAGCCACAACCTCGAGCCCGAGCGCCTTTGCCGCGGCAACACCGCCATCCCGCTGGCTCAGCGGATCGGATTCGTTGGCGGCGACAAAGGCAACTTTTTTCACGCCCCTGTTTTCCATGAGATATTTGTAGATCGCCGGAGCCGACTGGTAGTTGGCGATCATGCCGAGCACGGCGTTGGATGCCGGCGGGGTGTAGAGTTCCTTCGGGAATGCGTAGGGAAAATAGATGATGCCCTTGGATTCTGCCACGGGACGCACCGCCGCCGCGCCGTCGTCGACATTCGGACCGACGACATAGTGGATGCCCTCCTGGGCCATCTTCTCCATGCCGGCGATCGCCCGCTTCGGGTCCTTCTGGTCGTCGAAGGTGACGATTTTGACGTCATAGGTCTCGTCACCAATCTTCACACCGCCGGTTTCGTTGATCCAGGCGGCGCGCGTCTGCATCGAGCGGACGTTGGATGTGCCCCACGCAGCGGCCGCGCCACTCGTCACGCCGACAAAGCCGATCTTGAGTTCCTTGTTGGCGGCGTGCACCGCTATTGTGCCGCCGGCCATGATTGCCAGCGCGGAGACGGCGCCGCGCGCCGCGGATGTGATTATTGAACGTCTGTTGATCATTGTTCTTTCCCCTTTGGAGGCCGCGCATTGTTGCGACAGAACTCGACCGATACGCGGATTTTTGTGAGTGAAGGCTCAAATCAATCACCTGTCAACAAAACTTTATCAGATTGTTGACAATCTTGTGAGCGGCCGTAGACGAAGAACGTAGGACCGATCGCGGTTCGGTGCTTTGCTCGAGAGGTTCGTGGTGTCGGAATTCCTGAAGCTCGCATGGTGGTCAGAGCGACGGGTGTCTTTCTCACACTACCGGACCAAGGGTCAGGACGAGGTCGGCGTCGTGATCGAGGATCGACGCGGTCGGGTCGTCGGTATCGAGGTGAAGGCCTCCGCAAACGGTTCCGCAGGACTTTCGGGGATTGCACCAGTTGCAGGAAGGAGTCCGCGATCGTTTTGTGCGCGGGCTGGTGCTGCACGACCATCACCGTGTGACGCCGTTCGGCGAAATAATTGCAAGCTGCACCGCTGTCGGTTCTGTGTTCGATGTAAAGTTGCATAAAATGCGGTCTGGAACTTGGGTCGCGAGGTGGTCTAAATAATCCCAGATCGATACGAGCCGAGCCTTCATTGGTCGCGGTGATTTCTGGCAACTTCGCCACCCCCCGTAAGCCATCTTGCATCGAACCAGCGGTCCGCCGCCGTCATAGGGCAGCCGCGTGACATCCCAGTGGCTGACGAAGCGCGCGTAGGCGTCCCAGACCGGTGGACCGCCGCCGATGAAGACGACACGGCCGGCAAAGCGCTTGAGCGTGTCCTCGGGATCCATACTGGAGCGAACGACGACAAGTTCCCGATCCGCGCGAGCAAAATCCGGAACGCTCGCGATCGTCTTGGGACCGGCGAGCAAGACGTGTCCTCTCGTGACGTCGAAAAACCGTGCAACGTCGGCTACGAACTCCGGCGAGCCGAAGCGATATTGGCAAACTGAAACGTCAGAGCGGGCATCGCGCAGATGCCCGCCACCATGGGTACGGATGCACGCAAGGGACCGAAGAAGCGCCGGCGACCCCCCACCGCTCGAAGAACAGGAGAGGGGCCAATAGTGCGAAACCCGCTTTCCAAGCCGTTTGCCGATCCAGAAGGACAGCCAGTCCCCCAGTGCCGCGCCAATGGCGGCGGCAAGCCATCACGAAATTCCGGTTCTTCTCAGCAGCGCCACGCGGGCTAACGCTGATTATCGTATGGCCGGCCTGCAGCGCGAATCGCGCTGCTGGCTCGCCCAGGTTCGGCCATCGTCAATCGCCAGATCACGCACGATCAGCACGGGATGGAGCCGGTGAACGACAGCGCAGGGTTCGGCGTCGTTTTGGCCTTCGGCCTATTGGTGCTCAATTGGCTGGCGATCCGCTATATCGATGTTGTCGCCTGGCTGGCGAGCTTCTGATGCGCACGCCGTTCCACCCCGGTGCGAGGAACGGGAGAGCACCAAGGACGGCGACGAAATAGCAGGGCGGTACAACCCGCCCCAACCGAAGCCGCGTTCTCGACGACATGGTTACTGTGACAAGACGAACAGGGTATAAGGCTATGAGGCAGCAGACTGGTTGAGGAGCGCCCCACCGTCATGAAGCCGATGAACGAAGAGCATCTCGCGGTTCTACGCAGGCACATGGTCGAGATGATTGCAATTCACACCGATCTTGCAAGCGAAGAACTTGGCAAGGCGGCGCTCGATGAGCGGGTATTGGCGGCGATGAGGCGGATACCGCGGCATCTCTTCGTGCCAGCATCAGTTGCGCCTTATCTACCAAGACATGCCGCTGCCGATCGGCTTTGATAAAACCGTCTCGCAGCCCTTCATCGTTGCTCTCATGACCGATCTCCTTGCGCCGCAACCGCACGAGGTAGTGCTCGAGATCGGCACCGGCCTAGGCTACCAAACCGCAATCCTCGCGGACCTTGCCGGGCAAGTTTGGAGCGTCGAAATCATCGAGGAATTCGCAAGCCATGCCGAGGCTCTCCTGCAGGGTCTCGGCTTCTCCAATGTCGGCATTCGTGTCGGAGACGGGTCTCGCGGCTGGCCTGAGCACGCCCCATTCGACAAGGTCCTGGTCACGGTGGCGGCTGAGCGGACACCGCCGGCTTTACTGAAGCAACTCAAGCCGGGAGGACGCTTGGTTCTGCCTTTGGGATCTGAAAATGCACAGTTTCTGACGGTCATCGACAAGGATGCGGCAGGGCAACTGAAGACTCGCAAACTCATCCCGGTTCGGTTCAGCCGTCTCGAAACGGTCTAATGAGGGGTGCGGCTGCGCGGAGCCGTGCTGGAAGATCAGGATAACGCGCGCCGCATCGATCACACAGGCGCTGGATGGCATCGCCGATCTTTTGACATCCATGCCGCAACGCCACTCGTCGAGCACGCCTGCCGCCGCCGGTCGCAGCCGCTGGCGATCATGCCGGCGCGGTCGTATTGCGCGCTTCTCAAAGACCCCTTATCCAGCCTACTGTGTGCCTGCCAGACGGCAAATGGGTCGCTCATCTGGGAAATGACGGCTAAAGGCCCAAGGAATTCGCCCAGTGGCCAACACGTAGCGGGCAGGAGGTAACGATGGATCTCAAAGACAGGCGCCTCTGGTACGGCGTGGTAGCCGTGATCGTGGTATTGGTCGCGATTGCGTATGCGGCTGGTTGGTTTGGCGGCACACCGATACCAGCGCCGCAGCAATGAGAGCGATCGTCATTCTCGCTTGGCGGCAGCTGACTGCTCAGTCTCTAAAGGGCGAAGGAAGGGATCCCTGATTGGCTGTTTCGCTGGTTCGGCTACCATCCTGACGACGCACAGCCTGGACCGTTTTTGAGATGGCTTCGCTCAACCTGTTGGACGGACCGGTCCCTGGATCGCGCGCAATCCGCAACACTCCGCCATCGGGCCGGGTAACTTCGATAATGGTTTCGACACGGACAAACTGCGGTCCTACGGAGTAGCCAGGCGCCAGGTCATGCCGGAAGTCGTACACTGGAGCCACAAGGGCCCCAACGACCGGGCGGAGAACTCACATCAGCCCGGCCTTCGGCGGTTTCGAAGCTCATCTGCCACTCCCTTGATCCCGCTGCCCCGGCCAGCAATGGAGCCGGGGCAATCCAGCACAGACTCAGCCCGTCGATCACCTCGATCGGCACGGACTCCAGACCAACATCGTCGAACAGCCGCGCATTTGACCGCGTTCGCCAAATTAATGGCCGGATCTTTGCGAAGCCTCCACATCTGCGTGAACGAAGCCCTCCAGGCATCATCGTGATTGGACTTCACGATCCGTTGGAGTCACGCTGGCTTCAGGTATAAGTAGGAAATGGGTGGGCCAACTATCGTCCGAATAGGAGGCTAAAATGAAGCACCAGACGCTTGAGCAACTGCAGATCGTCGCCGAGATCGATCAGGGCTACCCGCGCCAGGCCATGTCGCGCAGCGAACGTCTTGAACGCTGGGCGGAGCTCCTTGAACGGAACCCTGACCGGCGACTCTCGACGCTACACCAGACCGAGTATCAGCCGGTTAGATCACGCGGGGCCATGCGCGGCGACGGCTCGCCGATCTCAGTCGCTTTCGAGGATCCTGTCCTCCGCGCCGCCGGGTTGGAAAACGACAACTACGGCGAAGCGAAGCGGTTCTTCGAACTGACCGACAGGCAATTGCATGAGATCATCTGCTATTGTCATTTCGGCGCGACGGTGAGCGCCGTAACGGCCGCCCGTCACATCCGTGCGGCGATTGCCGGGAGACAGCCAGGCATGTTCGCTCGGATGCGTGAGGCGTTCGTCGGATAAAGCCGGAGCCGTTTCGCAGCATCATTTTTGAAGCGGCTCGCATGGAAAGCCGCCGCCGTAGCGCAGGCAAGCGCTCCCCACGCGGGGAGGCTGCGTTTGCATGAGGGGGTGCGGCTTTCCGCAGGAGCACGCCGACGCCCCCTCCTGCATCTTTTCCATCCGAACCGGAAAGATCCCAATGCTGCCAGCACATCCGTGGTCAGCGCCGGGGTTCAAAGGCTCGAACAGAGCGACATGCGCGCCGGATAAGCGCTATACATTCGCTGTCGAAAATTCGATGCTTCATGGTGGGTCGAAGGTCGCGGACCTATGTCGATCGGGACCGGGAAAGCCAAATCGTGATCGCGAGCAGCTTGGCCTTGTGATCGAGGCCGTCCCGAGCCAGCGCCTCCCCGAACCCGAAATCGATCGAAAGCTGCGCGAGGTCGGGCGCGGTGCCGGCGAAGCGGTCAAAATAGCCCTGGGCGTCGCCCGCTACGAGCCGCTCCAGCATCTCGCGTCCGGCCCATCCGCGTCCCGCTCCGTCACCCGTCGCGGGCTTGATGGGCTGAAATGCCAGCTCGCGTTCGGCGAATACCGACCGGACGATGCCGACGGCATTGACGGTTGCAGGGAAGCCCAGGACCGCGACCGAGACGAAGAGCAGTTCGACGATCGCTTCGGGGGTGCCGCCGGCATTGAGAAAGCCGGCGATATGAACTTCAATTGCGGCTGGGCGCTTCCGTCGGCCAGCAGCATCGAGACGGTGCAGAGCTGCCTTAGCGGGAGATCCAGCCCCGGGCGGGACAACACATCGCCATAGGGATATTCGACGGTGAAGCGCGACAAATCGGCGGAGGTCTCCGCCAGAGCATTGATCGGTCCATCGAAATTCTCCCCGCCGATCCGGCGGAGCATCTCCAGGCCGCGTGAAAATCGATCCTCATGAGTTTCCGAGGCCATGGCTTGCCCGCTCCGACTGATGGCGAAAGAACTTGCTGCGATGAAGGCAGCCTCAATAAAGCGTCGGCGAGAACTTACTCGTCCCGTTGCTGCGGTGGTGGGACCTGACACTCATGTTCTCTAACTCTGCCCGCCCCGCTTTATTTCAGGTCAGACCTTGCATCGGCGATTGCGATAAATCAAATTCATTATTAGCATCGCCGTGATGAAGAAGATTCATATCGCTAACGTCGAACTCAATCTGCTGGTCGTCTTCGACGCCCTCGTTGCCGAAGGGCACGCCACGCGCGCGGCCGAGCGGATTGGGCTGACCCAGCCGGCGGTCAGCCATTCGCTCAATCGCCTTCGGGCTCTGTTCGGAGACCCGCTGTTTGTCCGATCCCCGCGCGGCATGACGCCGACGCCACTGGCGCAGGACATTGCGCCGAGTGTTCGGTCGATCCTCGAACAGGTTGAAGGCGTCCTGCTCGGCGGGCGCTCGTTCGATCCGACCGAAAGCACTCGGCAATTCGTGGTCGGTCTCTCCGATTATGCCGCTTTCGTGCTGCTACCGCGTCTGACTGCACGGCTCGGCCGCGAAGCACCAGGCGTTTCTCTGGTGGTCCGCAACACGAGCCGCAGCGTCGGTTTGCCGATGCTGGACGACGGCGCAGTCGAACTCATCGCCGGCAACTTCCCCCAGCCGCCGACCCATATGCGAGAAGAACTGCTATACGAAGAGGACTTCATCTGCGCTGGCCGCGGCGATCACACCGATCTGGCCGATAGTCTCGACCTCGACCGCTATCTCTCGCTGCGCCATCTTCAGGTTTCGATGAAGGGCAATCCGAGCGGCTATGTCGATGCTGTGCTCACCGAGAAAGGATTGAAGAGGAATGTCGTCGTGACGGTCGGCCACTTCTTGATGGCACCGATGCTGGTCGATGCCTCCGAGCTCGTGGCAACGGAACCCCGTCGTCTCTTCGCACCGTTGGCAGGGCGGCTACCGCTCCGACTTTTTCCGCCGCCATTGGATATTCCTTCATTTCGAGTGGTGCAGACTTGGCATGCGCGCCACGACGCCGACCCAGGGCATCAATGGCTGCGACGGGTGCTCAGTGAAGTCGGTCAAGGGGTTTGAGGGCGAAAGCCCCAATCCCCGCTGCCGCCCCAACTGCCAGGACACCGATCCGCCCTGCACGATGCCACTGACCTCGCGGCCGAGCTGGCGGTCGATGACTGGCCGCCACGGGACAAGCGTGAACTCGTGGGACTTCTCGACGATGGCGAACTTGCCACTGGATAGCTGCGCGGCCCCGGTGAAGGTGCCGGTCACGGTTTCGCCCTCGGCGGCAGCTCGGAACGGCAGTGCCTTTTTCGCCGCCAGTTCCCCACCGGCACGGTCAACCTCGCGTTCCTGAAGCGTGGCGATCAGGTTGCGCCGGTAAGCGCCCCTTCAAATTTGTAGGTTCGCTGAAAGATCTGTCGATCGATCCAAGCCGCGATTGCCGACGAGGAGCTGAGGACCCTGTGAGAGTATGGCGCTGCAGATCAGGTCCTCGGCAACAAATTTCGTTCTTGCAGTACCGCATTTTTCGAGGGCAGCCACAGCCGGCCTACTGAAAGCCACCCTTTGACCTTGCAGCCTCGGCACTGACGTTGGCTGCTTATGGGACGCGCGTCCCATCCATCAATGTCGGAAATGGGGGGCGGTAGCAGTCATCCAGCTCTTAATCGTCGAATGCGAACTTTTCCGTGATCCACACCTATGAGCTGCCAGTCCGCTCTCGGCTCCATGGCTGTCGTGCAAGGGACCGTATGTAGCGCTGGCACGACAACATTGATTACGGCTCAGGCCTCGTAAGACGTGCCATTTTACCAGGTGGCTAGGTCAGCCTCGTGCGATACGGACTGAGATACAAACTGTGATACAAATCGCTGTGGGCTCCTAGACTAGAAAAAACATCGTAAAATCAATGCCTGCCGAGGCGCGGCATCGCGTCTCGACAGACCCCACCTCAAATCGCCACCTGAAGCGACATCGGTGGCCGCCCGTCCCAACAATCTACTCAATTCCAGAATCATGGAAATCCACAACTCGGTTGGATTGAGCAGCTGAAGCCGAAGTTCATGCGAAATTCGCCGTACTAATTGCCGTACTAATTTACCAAAAAGTACGGCGGCTTGTTGGCTAAGCGCTTGAAAAACTTGGTGATCCCGACAGGAATCGAACCTGTGACCTACAGATTAGGAATCTGCCGCTCTATCCTACTGAGCTACGGGACCATCGCGCCCGACACATAACCGCTTCGGATCGTTTCGCCAAGAGGCAGCTAGGCTGCTCGCTTGGGTTCGACAGCGAACGGGCTCAGGCCCAGCCAAGTCTGCATTTTGCGGGCGATATCCTGATCGCCCGTCAGAATGACTTTCGGCCCGGCCTTCTCGACGGTGATCAGCCCCATCCAGATTTCGGTCATGGTGTGCAGGTCGGTCGAGACGTAGAGATCGACATCGAACCCCGGATCGTACCAGCAGAGGTCGACCTCGCCGTGCTTCTCGACGATCAGCCACCACGACCGTTTGGAGGCGGGGAGCTCCTGGTACAGAAATTGTATCACCGTGCGCCCGTCGGGCAGCGGCGACGCGTTTAGATTGCGCCGCATGTCCCACATCAGCAGCGACGGATCGAGGTTCTTCAGCGACAGCCGCGACTCGACCCATTTCTGCCCCCAAAAGCCCATCGCCTCGACGACGGGCCGCAGATCCCTGCCTGCCTCGGTCATCCGGTATTCGAAGATGCCTTTCTCGCCGCGCACCTCCTTGCGCTCGACGATCCCGGCCAGCTCGAGCTCCTTGAGCCGTTGCGACAGAAGGGTCGGCGACATTTTGGGGACGCCGCGGCGCAGATCGTTGAAACGGGTCGAGCCCGCCACCAATTCGCGAAGCAGAACCATGGTCCAGCGGGTGCACAGCACCTCCGCGGCCATCGATAACGGGCAGAACTGCTTGTATCCGGCCTGGGTCATGATATTGCCTTCCCCTCAAACTCAGCCGGGAGCATAGGCCTTTCCCAGCGGTGCGGCGAGTACAGAAACTGTACCGGCCCAAGTGTGGTGGATTTGAAGTTCCTGCTTTCTGGGTGGCATCAGCGTTAGGAACTTCAAATCCAAAACCACACTGGAAATCCAAGCACTTGCTGGTGTGGCTTTTGAATCCGAAATTCGCTCGCTGCGTTGCTCCAAAGTGAATGCGAATTTCGAATTCGCCGCACCAGTACAGATCGCGGACTGGCTGGCGCCGGCCTTGCCATGCGACCCCTCTGCCGCTGCACGGGATACCCCTGTGCACGACCAGGAGACATGACCCATGACCGCTTACGTTATCGCAGACATCAAGGTGAGGGACCCGAAGTGGATGCCGGCCTATGCCGCGTCGGTCCACGACCTCGTTCACAAGCACGGCGGCAGATATCTGTCGCGCAGCGGCAATGTGAAGACGCTCGAAGGCAAGCCGCTCGACACGACGCTGATTGCCTTGATGGCGTTCCCGACCGAGGCCGCGGCGCGCGCCTTCACCGACGATCCCGCCTACGCACCCTTTGTTTCGGCCCGTCAGGGCGGCAGCGACAGCCGTTTCCAGCTGATCGACAACTCCGATCTGGCCGGAACCATCCCGTATCTGCCGAAGGGATGATCTTCCCCTGCATTTGTCGCATCGGGACAGGGATCTCCCAGCAACAACAGCCACAGCGCCCACCTGCCGGACCTCCTTACTTCCGGCGGCCGCCCGGGCTGTGCTTTTCAAGAAGAATGGAATGACTATGACAATCAACTTTCGCAACAAATTCCTCGCTGCCGCGGCGCTGCTGTCGGCCTGCACTGCATTGGCGCAGGCGCATCAGGCAGCGCCCGCGTCCGGTCCCAATCCGCTGGCCGACAAGGTACGCGCCGCCAACAGCCGCTTCGAGAATGTGGCGGCGGCGACCGCCGAGGGCTATGCGCCGATCCCCTGCGCCAGCGGCATCACCGGCGGCGCCATGGGCATCCACTACGTCAATCCCGGCTACCTCAAGGACGACGCTGTCGATGTCGCCAAGCCCGAAGCGGTGATGTACGAGCCGATGGCCGACGGCACGCTAAAACTGATCGCGGTCGAATACATCACCTCGAAAGGCCCGGCCTCGCTCGATGGGCATCTGTTCAACTTCAACAGCGCGCCCAACCGCTATGGCCTCGGCCCGTTTTACGAGCTGCATGTCTGGGCCTGGAAGGGCAACCCGACCGGCGCGTTCGCCGACATGAACCCGAACGTGTCGTGCGAACCGACGACTGCTGCCAGCCAGTAAGCAGCCGGGCCAGGCGGCGCCAACGCCGCCTGGTTTTTAATCTCACAGAGGGCCAAGCTCCGGGAGATCGCGATGCAACCTGGCATCGTTGGCGTGCCTGTGTGCCCATCGAGCTGTCTTTGCAAAAAGAGTCGCTTGACTGGCGATGTAAAATGCTCATTCTGGAATGATCATTTTACATTGGGTTGCTCCATGACCAGACCGCGACTATTTGACGAAGCCACTGTGCTGGGGGACGCGATGAACGCGTTTCGACGGGCCGGTTTCGCGGGAATTTCGATCAAGGATCTGAGCGATGCCACCGGCCTGACGTCTGGCTCGATCTACAATGCCTTTGGCGACAAGGAAGGTCTCTATCGGGCGGCCTTCGGCCACTATATCGATGCCGTCATCCGACACCGTATCGAGACCTACATCGGCGAAGCAAGCGATCTGGATGGTTTGGAACAGTTGTTCCTGTCGTTGTTGCTGCCCGCCCCGGAATCCGGCGACCTCGGCTGTTTGTTAACGAACGCTGCTGTCGAGTTCGGTGCGCAACCGTCGGTCGCCTCGGAAGGTCTCGCGGAAGGCTTCGCCGTGCTGGAAGCCGCCATCCGGCAGGTCGTGGAGCGCCAGATCGGTGGAGGGCAGGTCGATCTCCACGTCGTCAGGCTTCTGCTTCTCTACCAAGGCATTCTCGTGCTGATCCGCGCCGGCCGAGACGTCTCGGCCTGCCCGGCCGTCATTCGATCAGAATTCGAGCAGCTAAGGAAACTTCTGCCATGATCACCCTTTCCCGCAGGGCGGTGCTTCTCGGCACCGCCGGCAGTCTTCTTGCGCCTTGCCTGCCGGTCTTTGGCGCGTCGCCGGCCATGCCGCCGGTCCGATACGTTCGCTCCAACGGCATCGATATGGCTGTTTATGAAGCCGGCAAGGGACCGGCGGTTGTTTTGCTGCACGGCTTTCCCGAACTCGCCTTTTCCTGGCGTCACCAGATCGCGCCGCTCGCGGCCGCCGGCTACCACGTCATTGTTCCCGACCAGCGCGGATATGGTCTGACCGACCGGCCGTCCAAGGTCGAGGATTATGACATGGTCCACCTGACCGGCGATCTCGTCGGTCTCCTCGATGCTCTCGGCGTCGAAAAGGCCGTGTTCGCGGGCCATGACTGGGGCGGCCTGGTCGCATGGCAGATGCCGCTTTTGCATCAGAGCCGGGTCACTGGCGTCATCGGTGTCAACACGCCATTCATTCCCCATGAAATGCTGTGGCTGCATCCGAGCCTCACCAAGGGGCTGACCGCCCCGGACAAGCCGTTCGTTGCCAACCCGGCAAAAGACCCGATCGCGCAGATGCGCGAAGTCTACAATCCCGACATGTATGTGCTGATGTTCGAAGATGGTGATCTCGCGGACCGTTTGATGGCGCACGACGTGGCGCGGGTGTTCAGGAGCAATATGCGCAAGGGTATTATCACCGCCGCGCAATACGCCAAGCTGCCGCCGCAGGCCCGACACATGACATTCCTACAGGCGCTCTCGCAGCCGGAGCCGAAGACGCTGCCCGGCGAGCTGATCCTGACGCCAGACGAGCTTGCTTTCTATGCCGAGAGCTTCGGGCGCACCGGTTTCACGCCGGGCATCAACTGGTACCGCAACTTGTCCCGCAATTGGAGAGCCGGCTTGAATGTCGACCAGACGATAAAAGTGCCTTCGCTCATGATCGGCGCTGAGGACGACGTCGTGTTATCTCCAGCGATGATGGATGGAATGGACGCCCACATCGCCGATCTCGAAAAACATGTGGTCGCCGGCTGTGGACATTGGTCACAGCAGGAGAAGCCGGGCGAAGTCACCACGCTAATGGTCGATTGGTTGAAGCGGCGGGTTCCTGCGTAGCCGACATGGCGAGCGGTGCAAAGACGGTTAAGATAGCGGAACTTTCGGGATGCCGGCGCGCTTTAGTGTCCCGAAGGAGACACCGCATGAGCGCCACAAAAGAGTTCTTTGAAACCTGGCTGCAGGAGAATGTCGGCAATCTGCCGGCCGAGAGCGAGGTGAGCGTCGCCGTCCTGGCGCAGCAATTCGAGCAGGATGCCGATGCTGCCGGCTACGGCCACGAGGTTCGCGAAGACGAGCTCGGCAACATCCAGGAGGCGATCGAGGCAGCCCTGAAGAAGGCAAGGACAGGCGAAGAGCCGCAGGCTGCCGACGACAATGAGCTGGCGCCGGTTATGGAGGCGCTGGAGGTCGAGGATCCGAAGAGCGGACCGTAGCGGTTGCGGCTCTTCCCTTCCACGCTACATGACCGGGCATAATGGATGCCAAACACCTCACGCTCGGCGTCGTGATCGGCGTGGCCATCGGCGTCGTGTTGGACAACATTGTTGCGGGCAGTGGTATAGGTATTGCTCTGGGCATTGCCTTCGGCCTTGCCCGGAAGTCGTCCGGCCGGAAGTGACCAGCAGAACATGTCCTGCCCGATTTTGCCGCCCAGAGGTGCGGCGGTCGCCCCACCGCCGATGCCGAACGGCTACGCCGCCAGCGCCGTCTCCGCCAGCTTCACCCAATAGCTCATGCCGTGCGGGATGACCTCGTCGTTGAAGTCGTAGGCCGGGTTGTGCAGGCCGGCGGTATCGCCATTGCCGATGAAGATGAAGGCGCCCGGCCGCGCTTCCAGCATGTAGGAGAAATCCTCGCCGCCCATCACCGGCTGGATGGCGCGGTGCACATGGCTGTCGCCGGCGACGTCGGCCGCGATGTCGCTGGCAAAGACCGTCTCTTCCGGATGGTTGAAGGTGACGGGGTAGTTGGCATTGTAATCAACCTCGATTGTCGCGCCGAAGGCAGCGCCCACGCCTTGGCAAAGCGCGCGGATGCGCTCTTCAGCCTTCTTGGCGACCTCCTTCTTCAGCGTGCGTACGGTGCCGGCGATCTCGGCGCTCTCGGGAATGATGTTATAGGCGTCGCCGGCATGGAATTTCGTCACCGAGACGACCACCGCCTCGACCGGATCGGTGCTGCGCGAGGCGATCGTCTGCAATGCGCCGACAAGCTGGCTGGTGATGACGATCGGATCGATGGTGCCGTGCGGCATCGCCGCGTGGCCGCCCCGGCCCTTGACGGTGATGGTGAACTCG
This sequence comes from Mesorhizobium sp. M0778, assembly GCF_040320105.1. NCBI lineage: Bacteria > Pseudomonadati > Pseudomonadota > Alphaproteobacteria > Hyphomicrobiales > Phyllobacteriaceae > Mesorhizobium > Mesorhizobium sp. M0778. The sequence continues at coordinate 620,082 of NZ_JAMYPA010000001.1, forward strand.
GCGGTCGCCGCCATGATCGGGCCCGGCCTGATGGCGAACTGGCCGACCGGCAGGCCCGGCATGTTGTGCATGCCGAACACCTTGGAGATGCCGAAGCGCTCCATCATGCCGTCCTTGACCATCTCGTTGCCGCCGCCGCCGCCCTCTTCGGCCGGCTGGAAGATAACCGCGACGGAGCCGGCGAAATTGCGTGTTTCGGCGAGGTATTTGGCGGCACCCAAAAGCATCGCGGTGTGGCCGTCATGACCGCAAGCGTGCATCTTGCCCGGGACGGTCGAGGCATAGGATTTGCCGCTGATCTCGTTGAGCGGCAGGGCGTCCATGTCGGCGCGCAGGCCGATCGTCGAGCCTTCGCCGTGGCGGCCGCGGATGATGCCGACGACGCCGGTCTTGCCCAAACCCGTCACGATGTCGTCGCAGCCGAAAGCCTTCAGCTTCTCGGTGACGAAGGCGGCGGTCTTGAAGACGTCGAAATTCAGCTCCGGCGTCTGATGCAAATGGCGGCGCCAGCCGGCCACCTCATCCTGCATTTCGGCGGCTCGGTTCAGGATCGGCATGATGGTTCCATTTCGCTGTTGGAGCAGGCGGTCTTGACCTGCTGCTGTGCAATTGTGCCTGCTGCCCTGCAACCATGCACGCTGCTTTGCATTGTGCTGCTGCTTCCACATTGTGATCGGCAGCACTTTGCCATGTTGACGTCACATAGAGTAAATAGCACCGCGACTGTGGTCCGGGAACAGAGAGCCGGACCATTATCCTGGCGATCGTGTAACGAAATCTTACGGAGCCAGGGGCGACTGCGGCAAGAGGCTATTTCGGTTTTCATGATGCGCTATAGGCATTTCCTCAAACTGTTGGTGGCGGGCGCGGTGGTGCTTGCGGCGCTGGCCGGGCCTGCCTTGGCCAATCCGACCATCCTGTTCGACCTGAACAGCGGCAAGATCCTGCAGCATCAGGAGGCGTTCAGGCGCTGGTACCCGGCATCGCTGACCAAGCTGATGACCGCCTATGTGGCGTTTCGTGCGATTGCCGCGGGCGAGGTCCAGCTCGATTCGCCGATCAAGGTGACGAAACATTCCGCCGGCGAGCCGCCGAGCAAGATGGGCTTCAAGCCGGGTTCGGTGATGCGGCTGGACAATGCGCTGAAGATGATGCTGGTCAAATCGGCCAACGATATCGCCATGGCGGTCGGCGAGAATATCGGCGGTTCGCAAGCGGCCTTTGCCGAACGCATGAATGCGGAGGCGCGGAGGCTCGGCATGAGCGGGTCCCATTTCGTCAATCCGAACGGGCTCTATTCGCCGGACCAGTATACGACAGCGCGCGATCTCGCTTTGCTGGTGATGGCGATCCGCAAGGAATTTCCGCAATATGCCCCCTGGTTCTCGATCGAAGGCCTTGCCGTCGGCAAGAAGGCGATCTCCAACTACAACCTCCTGATCGGCCGCTATCCGGGTGCCGACGGCATGAAGACCGGTTTCGTCTGCTCGTCCGGTTTCAATATGATCGGCTCGGCGACCCGCAACGGCCGCACCCTGGTCGCCGTGGTGCTCGGCGAGCAATCGGCCGTCACCCGCGCCGAGGCGGCGGCAAAACTGCTCGACCAGGGCTTTGCAACCCCGGCGCCGAGTTGGCTGACGGTGGCGGCGCTGCCTGCCTATGGCGACACCATGTCGGCCAACGACATGAACGACGAGATCTGCAAGAAGAAGCCGGTCGAGGAGCAGTCGGAAGCCGCACCCGCCGTCGGCGACAAGGGCAAGGATGTGCCGAAATCGCCCTATCAGGAAAAGCTCGACCATGTACCGACGCTGATCGCCGTCGGCCTCGGCGGCGCCACGGGGCCGAAGCCGAAGGCGATGCTCGACGCCTCCGGGCAGGAATATGCCGACGTGCCGCTGCCGACATGGCGGCCGGATCGGGCGCCGCCGGCCGGCGCCGAGCCGGCCGTGGCCGGGTCCACCACCGCCGCGCAGGTCCAACGGCCGGCCAAGGCGCTGAACTAGCCGTATGGCCGGCTTCCCGATCCCCGTTTCGGTGCTCACCGGCTTTCTCGGCGCCGGCAAGACGACGCTGCTCAACCGGCTGCTCCGGGATCCCGCGCTCGCCGACACCGCCGTCATCATCAACGAGTTCGGCGAAGTGGCGATCGACCATCTTCTGGTCGAGCAGGCGTCCGATGGCATCATCCAGCTTTCCGACGGCTGCCTCTGTTGCACGGTGCGCGGCGAGCTGGTCGACACGTTGGCCGACCTCGTCGACCGGCTGCAGACCGGCCGCATCGACCGGCTTGCCCGCGTTGTCGTCGAGACCACCGGGCTCGCCGATCCCGCCCCTGTGCTGCAGTCGATCATGGCGCACCCGGCCCTGGTCCAGGCCTTCCGGCTCGACGGCGTCATCACCCTGGTCGACGCCGTCAACGGCAATGCGACGCTCGATGCCCATGTCGAGGCGGTGAAGCAGGTGGCCGTCGCCGATCGCATCGTGCTCAGCAAGGCCGACCTGGCCACGGATGCAGGCGACGCGGAGGCGTTGCGGGCGCGGCTCAGGCAGCTCAACCCGGGTGCCGTGGTGCTCGACGCGAGCCAGGCAAGCGCCGCGACCCTGTTCGATTGCGGCCTCTACAATCCGGCCACCAAATCCGTCGATGTGCAGCGTTGGCTCGGCGAAGAAGCCGGCCACGACCATGATGTTGGCAGCCATGACCACAGCGGTCATGGTCATGCCGACCACGGTCACCATGACCATGGCCACAGGCACGATTCCCGCATCCGCGCGTATTCGCTGGTTCATGACGGGCCGGTGCCGTTTTCGGCAATCGAGATGTTCCTCGATCTGCTGCGCTCGGCGCATGGCGAGCGCCTGTTGCGGATGAAGGGCGTCATCGAGCTTGCAGAAGACCCGTCGCGGCCGCTGGTTATCCATGGCGTGCAGAAGATCCTGCATCCGCCGGTGCAACTGCCGGCTTGGCCGGACAGCCAGCGCGGCACCAGGCTGGTGCTGATCACGCTCGACATGCCGGAAGACTATATCCGCCGGCTGTTCGCCGCCTTCACCAACCGGCCGTCGATCGACACGCCGGACCGCGCGGCACTGGAAAGCAACCCGCTGGCTATTGCCGGGCGGTAGAGGCTTTCATCAGTTTTAAGTCGAACGCCGCGCTGCCCCTCATCTGCCTGCCGGCATCTTCTCAAGAAGGACGCTCTCGTCGACGATTTCGCCAATCTCCAGCGCCGCAGAAAGAGCGCCAAAGTTGCGGCCAGCCCCTTCTCCCCGTCACTATACGGGGAGAAGATGCCGGCAGGCAGATGAGGGGCAGCGCACCGTCAGCAGAACGAGCTAAGTCCAGGCTCGGCCGCCGCCGCGCTCGACCAGGAAGCGGTGGCCGCCCGATATTGCCGCCGTTTCGATCAGCCGATGGCCGCTCTCGGCGCAGAAGGCGGGGATGTCGATGACGGCGAGGGGGTCGGTGGTTTCGAGCCAGAGGCGGCTACCCGGCGGCATTGCGGCCAAGCGCTTTTTGGCCTTGAGCGCGGGCAACGGGCAGTTCAGACCTTTGAGGTCGTAGACGGCGGCGGGGCTGGTTGAGGGCCTGTCTCCTTGGCCCCCATCTTCTTGTTCAAGCATGAAGCTCAGCCGCCAAACATGCCGAGCAGCTTTTTCTTCAACCTTGTCGCCGTGCTTTCGGCGTCCGCAGCCTGCGTTTCGACTGCCGGGGCGGCCTCCGATGGCGCTACAGTGGCGGTGGCGACAGGCATCTCGGCGGCGGTCTTGGCAGCTTCCTTTTCAGCCAGTGCCTGCGCCTTGGCCGCTTCCTTCTCGGCCAGCGCCTGCGCCTTGGCTGCCTCTTTGGCGGCCTTGGCCGCTTCAATGGCGGCTAGCCTTTGTTCCTCGGCCTTCTGCTTGGCGGCCTTTTCGGCGTCGAGTGCCGCCATCTTGCGGCCGGCCGGCGAATCGACGCGGCCCATGCGCGCCGTCTCGGTCACCGTGCCGTCTGGGTTGAGCGACGGCGGCTCGATCGGCACGCGTTCGCCGCGGGCACGCCGTTTCGACCAGTCGGAAACGATGCTGGCTTCCTTGATCCCGGCGATGGTCGGCTTGGGTGCCGGCACGCTGGCCTTGACGGCGCCGTTGAAGGCCGCCTCATAGGTGCTTTGATAGGCGTTGATGGCGCTCTTCAGTGAATCGGGCTGGGTGGTCGCAGGGCAAGCGCCGGTCGGATTAAAGGTCGAGCCGTCGGCCGCAACCTGGTTGAAGACGTAGCGCTTCTCGCAGACGTCGACTTTCGGCGGCACCTTGGTGACTTCGAAATTGTCGTAGCCGACCTTCAGCATCTTCCAGAATTCGTAGTTCGGGTCGTTGCGGTAGCGCGCCATGTTGGCTGCAGTCATGCGGAACGGAAAAGCCTGGATCTGGAACTCGGTCTGGCCGCCCTGGAAGGCGTCACGACCGAAAGCGTAGATCTGCTCGATCTGCGCGTCGGTCATCGAATAGCAGCCCGACGACGAGCAGGCGCCATGGACCATCAGGTTGGAACCAGTGCGGCCATTGGCGCGGTCATAGGCGTTCGGGTAGCCGATGTTGAAGGACAGGTGATAATTCGACCGCGGGTTCATCTGCGCCGGGCGGACCGTGTAAAAGCCTTCCGGCGCTTGGCGGTCGCCTTCGGTGAACTTCGGCCCGAGCTTGCCCGACCATTTGCAGATGTCGTAGCTGGCGACCAGGTCGTAGCGGCCGTTGGTCTTGGCCTTCCAGATTTCGAGCTTGCCTTCTTCCTTGAAGATGCGGGCCATCACCGAAGAGGTGCGGACCATGCCCTTGGCCCTCATCTCGGCCAGGATCTTGTCCGGCAGCGGCTTGTTGGCCTGCGGTGCAAAATCCTTCATCGAAGCATCATTGCAGCCGGCGACGCCGATCGCAGCGATCAGAACTCCGGTGCGGGCAAGCTTGGCAAACATGGATATGGCTATCGTCTTCATCTCTGCGCCGCGGATGCCGCGGCTGCTAAACTGACCACTGACGGACCTTAAGCCCGTTAACCTTGAAAATTCCTTACCGCAAGCGACCTTGCGCCAAGCAGCCCTCTTGCCCCAAACGAAATTGGCGCGTCCCCTACGGCAAGCTCACTGTGACGAACGCAGCGGCATTTTTGTGGCGAAATTGCTCCACGCCGTCACATTTCAGGCCGCGCACCTGCGTTGGCTACAGATTGCGGCCCATCGCCAGGTATTTCTCGCGGCGATGCTCGCGGAAGTCGGTGTTGGCGCCGGAAAATTCCTTCATCGTCCTGGCGATGAGGTCGCCGGTGGCGGCAATCACCGTTTCGGGGGCGCGATGGGCACCGCCGAGCGGTTCGGCGACGATGGCGTCGATGATCTTCAGCTCCAGCAGATCCTGCGCCGTGATCTTCATGTTGGTCGCAGCATCCCTGGACCGGGTGGTGTCGCGCCACAGGATCGAGGCGGCGCCCTCCGGCGAGATCACCGAATAGATGGCGTGTTCGAGCATGTAGACGCGGTTGGCGGTGGCGATCGCTATGGCGCCGCCGGAGCCGCCTTCGCCGATCACCACCGAGATCGACGGCACCTTCAGGCCAAGGCAGGCTGAGGTCGAGCGGGCGATGGCTTCCGCCTGGCCGCGCTCTTCGGCGTTGACGCCGGGATAGGCGCCGGCAGTGTCGACCAGCGTCAGCAGCGGGATTTGGAAGCGGTCGGCGAGTTCCATCAGCCGTACCGCCTTGCGGTAGCCCTCCGGCCGCACCGAGCCGAAATTATGCTTCAGCCGGCTTGCCGTGTCGGAACCTTTTTCCTGGCCGATGATCGCCACCGGCTCGCCACGGAAGCGGGCGAAGCCGCCGACGATCGCCTGGTCCTCGCCGAAATTGCGGTCGCCGGCGAGCGGCGTGAAATCGGTAAGCAGGCCCTTGATGTAGTCGATGCAATGCGGCCTGTCCGGATGGCGCGCCACCTGCACCTTCTGCCATGGCGTTAGCGCCTTATAGGCGTCGCGCAGCGCATCGCGTGAGCGCTTCTCGAGACGGGCGATCTCATCGCCGACGTCGACCGCCTCACCGTTCTCGGCAAGCTTCTTCAGCTCGAGGATCTTGCCTTCGAGATCCTGCACAGGCTTTTCGAAATCGAGGTAATTGTACATTCTTGGGCGAACCGGCAGGTCGGAAGGCAATGACTGACGCAAGCCCGAAAATGCAGGCTGGGCGCGGTGGAACGTCGTTCTCACATAGCGACATGACGCCTAGTCGGCAAGCGGATGATGATCGTTGACCAGACGCACCAGCCGCTCCTCCAGTACATGGGTGTAGATCTGCGTCGTTGAAATATCGGCATGGCCGAGCAGCTGCTGCACGGCCCTGAGATCGGCGCCGTTCTGCAGCAGATGGCTGGCGAAAGCATGGCGCAGCACATGCGGCGATATCTTCGCCGCGGCAATGCCGGCTCGCGCGGCAAGCCCTTTCAGCTCGCGGGCAAAGACCTGTCTCGAGAGATAGCCGTTTTCGGAGGCGGCCGGAAACAGGAACGGGCTGTCGGCAAGAGCCGGCACCGCCGCCCGTGCGGCAAGCCAGGTCCGCATCGCCGTGCGCGCCTTGGCCGACAGCGGCACCATGCGTTCCTTGTTGCCCTTGCCGCGCACCATGAAGAAGCGGTCGTCGCGCTGCGCCACCGTCACCGGCAGGCTGACCAACTCCGAAACCCGCAGGCCGGTGGCGTAGAGGACCTCGACCAGTGCGTGCAGGCGCAGCGCCGCCAGGCTGTCGTCGTCGTTGAGCGAGGGGTCGATCGCCTCCTGCGTGGCGCGGTCGAGCAGCCGGCCGGTATCGGCCTCGCTCATCGTCTTCGGCAGCGGCCGGCCTTTCTTCGGGCTGTCCAGCGTGCCGGTCGGATCGTCGCCGCGCAGGCCTTCGGCGTAGAGGAACTTGAAGAACTGACGGATTGCCGACAATTTGCGCGCCTGCGAGGTGGCGGCAAAGCCGCGCGCGGCGATGTCGTCGAGATAGGCACGGATGTCGGTGCTGGTGGCAGCGGCGAGCCCGCCGCCGATCCCGGCGGAAGCGTCCTCGAGGTCGCGGCGATAGGAGGAAAGCGTGTTTTCGGCAGCGCCGCGCTCGGCGCTCATCATCTCGAGAAAGGCTTCGATGCGGGCGGCGCTGTTCATTTTTTGGTATTGAGCTTTTCCGGAGGGATACGCACGCTCATTTCCGCCTTTCTCGGCTCGACGAACATGACCAGGGCGAACATCGCGCCGTAGACAATGCCGGCCAGAATCACGAGCGTCACGACAAAGCGAAACAGTGTCGGCATTAATTTTCGCCCGTCGTCTTGTTCTGCATTTCCAACCCTGTGCCCTTATGAGACGCCAATCCCACCAATTCAAGGGTGAAGCCGATAACAGGTCCCGGGCGCGCCGCGCTTGACGCAAACAGGCTTTTGATGTCGATACGCCGGCAAAGAGGCCCTATAAACATGAACGCGTTACCAGCAAACCCTCCGGGCAAGAGCCATGCCGCGCTGCTCGGCCGGCTGGGCGACCGTTCCATCGTCTTTGTCGGGCTGATGGGCGCCGGCAAGACGGCGATCGGCCGCAAGGTGGCGGCGATGCTGGCGCTACCCTTTATCGACAGCGACCAGGAGATCGAAAGTGTTTCGCGCATGAGCGTCCCGGACCTGTTCGAGCGCTATGGCGAGGCGGAGTTCCGGGCACTGGAGCAGCGCGTCATCCTGCGCGTGCTGGAGCACGGGCCCCAGGTGCTGTCGACCGGCGGCGGCGCCTTCATGAATGCGCAGACGCGCGAGGCGATCGCCAGCCATGGCGTTTCGGTCTGGCTGAAGGCCGAGATCGACCTGTTGATGGAGCGCGTTTCCAAGAAGCAGAACCGGCCGCTGCTGAAAAGCGCCGATCCCCGGGGGGTGCTGGAGCGGCTGATGGCGGAACGCTACCCGGTTTACGCCGCGGCCGATGTCATCGTGCCGACCCGCGACGACCGCAAGGAGATCATTGCCGCCGAAGTGGTGGACGCGCTGCGCGGCCATCTCGGCGTTGCCGACATCGACGAGGTGCGGTCGTGAGCGCTGATGCAACGGTCTCTGTCGAAGTCGGGCTTGGCGAGCGTACCTACGACATTTTGATCGGCCCCGGCCTGCTGTCACGCGCCGGCGCCGAAATTGCGCGCCGTCTGCCGGGCACAAGGGCGGCGGTCGTCACCGACGAAAACGTCGCTAGCGCGCATCTCGCAACGCTTGCGGCCGGCCTGGCAAGCGGTGGCATCCAACATGCAGTCATCACGCTGCCGCCCGGCGAAAAGACCAAGAGCTTTGCGCACCTGGAAGAGGTGGTCGACGGCGTGCTGGCCGCCAAGCTGGAGCGTGGCGATGTCGTCGTCGCGCTCGGCGGCGGCGTCATCGGCGACCTCGCCGGCTTTGCCGCCGGCATCGCGCGGCGCGGCATGAACTTCGTGCAAATCCCGACCTCGCTGCTGGCGCAGGTCGATTCCTCCGTCGGCGGCAAGACCGGCATCAACAGCAAGCGCGGCAAGAACCTGGTCGGGATGTTTCACCAGCCGAGGCTGGTACTGGCCGACACCGAAGTGCTCGACACGCTGCCGATCCGCGAGTTTCGCGCCGGCTATGCCGAACTGGCCAAATACGGGCTGATCGACCGGCCGGAGTTCTTCGCCTGGCTGGAGGAAAACTGGTCTCGCGTGTTTGCCGGCGGGCCGGAGCGGGCAAAAGCGATTGCCGAGGCCTGTCGCGCCAAGGCCGACGTCGTTGCACGCGACGAATTCGAGACCGGCGACCGTGCGCTGCTCAATCTCGGCCACACCTTCGGTCACGCGCTCGAGGCGGCGACCGGCTATGACGGCACGCGGCTGGTGCATGGCGAGGGCGTTGCCATCGGCATGGCGCTGGCGCACCGTTTTTCTTCAAGGCTCAATTTGGCGAGCCCCGACGATGCGGCGCGCGTCGAGGCGCACCTTCGCGTCGTCGGCCTGCCGTGGTGCATGGCCGACATTCCAGGCGAATTGCCTGACGCCGAAAAGCTGTTCTCCTTCATCACCCAGGACAAAAAGGTGTCGCGCGGCGCGCTGACCTTCATCCTGACGCGCGGCATCGGTCAGGCCTTCATCGCCAGGGATGTGCCGGCCTCGGAAGTGCTGGCGTTCCTCGGGGAGAACCATCCGGGATGAGCCAGGCCGGCTGGATCGCGGCTGCTGCGCTTGCCGGCCTCGGCCTGCTGGGCTTCGTCTTGCGTCGGCACCTGTTCGCCGCCTTCGGCTACGAGTTGCAGCGTATCGAGCCGCAGCGCTCGACGCATGAGGAATTGCGTGGCGCCGTCGACGATTTCCGCCGCGACGGCCAGGTGGTGCGCGAGGATCGTGCCCGCATTGGCGGCCTGTTCGACCTTGAGGAGCTCGAAGTGTCGGACGTGATGGTCCACCGCACCAATATGCGCTCGGTCAACGCCGACGACCCGCCGGAAGCGGTGGTGCGCGAGATCCTGCAGAGCCCGCATACCCGCATGCCGCTGTGGAAGGGCTCGCTCGACAACATCGTCGGCGTGCTGCACGCGAAGGACCTGCTGCGCGCGCTGAACGAGGTCGGCAATGATTTCTCCAGGATCGACGTGATGAAGATCGCGTCGCGGCCGTGGTTCGTGCCCGACACCACGACGCTGCAGGAGCAGCTCAACGCCTTCCTGCGCCGCAAGGCGCATTTCGCCATCGTCGTCGACGAATATGGCGAGGTCGAGGGACTGGTGACGCTGGAGGACATCATCGAGGAGATCGTCGGCGAGATCGCCGACGAGCACGACATCGACATCCAGGGCGTCAAGCAGGAAGCCGACGGCTCCGTCGTCGTCGACGGCACGGTGTCGATCCGCGACCTCAACCGGGCGCTCGACTGGAACCTGCCGGACGAGGAAGCCACCACCATTGCCGGCCTTGTCATCCACGAGGCGCAGTCGATTCCGGACGAAAAGCAGGCCTTTACGTTTCACGGCAAGCGCTTCGTCGTCATGAAACGCGACAAGAATCGGATCGCGCGGCTGAGGATCAAGCCGGCGATGCTTGGCGAATGACAGTGCACGCCTTATGGCAGCCGTGGGCAGTCAGGAGTCTATGACAATCGATCGGCGAACCCTGCTTCTGGTGTCGATGGCGGCGCTGCTGCCGGGTCAGGCTGCAGCGGCATTGCAGCTGCGTCCGCCATCACCCGAAACCTTCGACTATGGGCCGGCCAAGCTCGACATTTATTCCCGCGATGGCGCAAGCGGCCTGCCGGTCGTCTTTTTCGTCCATGGCGGCGCCTGGCGGGTCGGCAACCGCAACAACGTCAACTCCAAGCCGCAATTCCTGCTCGACAATGGCTTCTGCTTCGTCTCGATCGACTACCGGATGCTGCCTGAAGCCGACGTCGCCACCCAGGCCGCCGATGTCGAACTGGCGTATCGCTACGTCCGCGCCAACATCGCCAGCCATGGCGGCGATCCGGACCGGATCGTCGCGATGGGCCATTCGGCCGGCTGCCATCTCGTCGCGCTGACCGGCCTGCGCGGCGGCCTGCCCGGCGTCGCGGCGCTGGTCCTCGACGATACCAGGGCCTACGATCTGGAGGCGTTGGCCAGGAGCGGCGGCATGGCAGGGGTCTATGCCCGCGCCTTTCCCGATCCGGCGCAGTGGCGGGCGCTGTCGCCGGTCACCTATGTCGACGGCCGCAAGCATCCGCCGACGCTCATCGCCTATTCGCGGGCGAAAACCCGCGCGGCGGACGCGCAGGCCTTTGCCGGGCGTCTGGGCGCCACCGGAACCAGGGTCACGCTGTTCGATGGCAGCGCCTATTCGCACATGTCGATCAATCGCGACTTCGGCACCGAAGGCGATGCGTTGACCGCCGCGGTGATGGCTTTCCTGAGGGCGAGCCTCGGCTGAGTTACCAGTTTTGGATGGCGGCAGGCAGGTGAGGGGCGCGCAGACGCGGGAACGAGGGCCGGCTAAAGCCGAAGCGATTTTTGTGACTATGGTCATTGGCCGTGGTCACATCTGACCCTATATGGTGAACGGCAATTTTGTTCATTGAGGTGGCGCATGACCGCGCAGGTGTCGAAATCGAAGTTCAAGGCAAAGGCTCTCGAGTATTTTCGTCAGGTTGAAACGACTGGCGAGCCAATCATTGTGACCGATCACGGCCAGCCCACATTAGAGATACGACGCTATGAATCGGTTGCGCGCGACCCTTTGGAGGTGCTGCGTGGGTCTGTCCTGCGTTACGACCGCCCGACGGATCCGGTGGCCGAAGATGATTGGGAAGCCAGCAATTGATCGTGTTGGACACGCATGTTCTCGTCCGCTGGGTCGGCGGTGAGACCGATCTGCTTTCAGAACCAGCACTTCGCGCAATCGAGCGGGAGAGGTTAGGCGGCGAGATTTTGATCTCCTCGATATCAGCATGGGAAATCGCCATGCTGGTTTCCAGGGGGCGTCTCCTGCTATCGATGGATGTGGGTGAATGGCTGGCGACGGTCAGCAAGCTTGAAAAATTGAGCTTCATTTCCGTCGACAATGAGATCGCCGTGACTAGTACCGAACTTCCGGGAGAGTTTCACAAGGATCCGGCTGATCGGATCATTGTTGCGACCAGTCGAAAATTTGCGGCACCTTTGGTGACCGCGGATCACAAGCTGCGAGACTATCGATATGTAAAGACAATCTGGTAGGGCAACTACCAGCGGGTCTTTTCGCCGGGCGCCGCCGGCTCGATCGCCAGGGCATGGACGCCGGATTTCAATTCCTCGGCCAGCAATGCGTTGACGGCGCGGTGGCGTTCGACGCGGCTCATGCCGGCAAAGGCGGGCGCGACGATGCGGACGCGGAAATGCGTCTCGCCGGTGCCGTCGAAGGTGGCGTGATGGCCGGAATCCAGATGATGATGGCCGGCATGGAGATGGCTTTCGTTGATGACGGCCAGCCGTTCCGGCGAAAACGCCTTTTTCAGCTTGTCTTCCATCGTTGCCTGTATGGACATCGCCGCTTCCCTTCACCACATCTATGTCATCGCACAAAATTCGCCGTTCGCCGGTTTTATGCCGCGATTCAGCGGTTAGGGCGATCATCGCGAAAATGTCAATTCTTGTTTCGCATCAGCGAACAGCCCATAAATGGGTGAGATGAAGCCGTACCCAAAATATTTCGAAAAGATTCGCATCCGCCCGGAGAAGGACGCGGAGCTGAAGTCGCGCTCACCGATCTGCCAGTGGGATGGCTGCAAGGAGGCCGGCACCCACCGCGCCCCGGTCGGACGCATGAAGGAAGGCGAGTACTTCCAGTTCTGCTTCGATCATGTGCGCGAGTACAATAAGGGCTTCAATTATTTCTCGGGCGTTCCCGACACCGAGATTGCCCGCTTCCAGAAGGAGGCCATGACCGGCCACCGGCCGACCTGGAAAATGGGCGTCAACGGTGCTTCGACACGCTCCTCGCCCGACTTCGCCCAGGCGCGCTCCGGTCGCGCCGGCTACTACAACCGCATGCGCGATCCGTTCGATCTGTTCAAAGGCCCGAAGGACCCGCGCGAAGCACGCGAGCGCAAGGCCAAGCCGCTTGAGGCCAAGGCACTGGAAACGCTTGGCCTTGATACAAAGGCGACTGGCAAGGATATCAAGGCGCGCTATAAGGAACTTGTGAAACGCCACCATCCGGATGCGAATGGCGGCGACAGAGGTTCGGAAGACCGGTTCCGCGATGTGCTCCAGGCCTATCGCGTGCTCAAGCAGGCAGGTTTGTGCTGAGCGACCTTACGGTTCGTGTCGCTTTCCAACTTTCATAAGGTTGGAAAAGGCTCTAAGACCGCCCCCGAACAAAATCGATTGCCAGCGAAACGCGGCGTTTCGCTTGTGGAGACGTTGATAGAGATGAACAAGGTCGATCGCGATATCGCCAACCTGCCCGACACCACGGTGTCGGTGAAGGAGACATTCGGCTTCGACTCCAAGATGGTGGTGCCGGCCTATTCGGTGACGAGCGAGCATGTGCCCGACATCGACCCGGACTATCTGTTCGACAAGAACACGACCATGGCGATCCTCGCCGGCTTTGCCTACAACCGCCGGGTCATGGTGTCGGGCTATCACGGCACCGGCAAATCGACGCATATCGAGCAGGTCGCCGCCCGCCTCAACTGGCCCTGCGTGCGCGTTAATCTCGACAGCCATGTCAGCCGTATCGACCTCGTCGGCAAGGACGCCATCGTCGTCAAGGACGGGCTGCAGATCACCGAATTCCGCGACGGCATCCTGCCTTGGGCCTATCAGCACAATGTTGCGCTGTGCTTCGACGAATACGATGCCGGGCGTCCGGACGTGATGTTCGTCATCCAGCGCGTGCTGGAATCGTCGGGCCGGCTGACGCTGCTCGACCAGAGCCGGGTCATCCGCCCGCATCCGGCCTTCCGGCTGTTTTCGACCGCCAACACGGTTGGGCTGGGCGACACCACCGGACTCTATCACGGCACCCAGCAGATCAACCAGGCGCAGATGGACCGCTGGTCGATCGTCACCACGCTGAACTATTTGCCGCACGACAATGAGGTGAACATCGTGCTGGCCAAGGCCAAGCACTATCGCGACGGCAAGGGCAAGGAGATCGTCAACAAGATGGTGCGCGTCGCCGACATGACGCGCTCGGCCTTCATCAACGGCGATTTGTCGACGGTGATGAGCCCGCGCACGGTCATCACCTGGGCCGAGAATGCCGAGATCTTCGGCAATATCGGCATGGCGTTCCGGCTGACCTTCCTCAACAAATGCGACGAGCTGGAACGCTCGCTGGTCGCCGAGTTCTACCAGCGCGCCTTCGGCGAAGATCTGCCGGAATCGGCTGCCAATGTGGTGCTGGGCTAAGCAGAGTCTCGATGGCGGGTCCGGGCGACAACACGCGAAACAAATCCAAGACCGGCGCTGAGAACGACAGCTTCAAGCGCGCGGTTACCGTCTGCATGCGCGCCATCGCCGGCGACAAGGACCTCGAAGTCGGCTTCGCCAAGGACCGGCCGGCGCTGGCCGGCAGCCGCGCGCGGCTGCCCGAACTGCCGAAGAAGGCATCGAAAGCCGATATCGCCATCACCCGGGGGCTCGGCGATTCCATGGCGCTGAAGCGCGCCTGCCATGATGCGCGCATCCACACCAGGCTGGCGCCGGAAGGCAAGCAGGCCCGCGCCATCTATGACGCGGTCGAGCAGGCCCGGGTGGAGGCGATCGGTTCTCGCGCCATGCAGGGCGTCGCTGACAATATAGGCTCGATGCTCGAGGACAAATACGCCAGGGCCAACCTCGTCGACGTCAAGGACAAGGCCGACGCGCCGATCGAGGAAGCGCTGGCGCTGATGGTGCGCGAAAAGCTGACCGGCCGCACTGTGCCGAAGAGCGGCGAACGGCTGGTCGATCTCTGGCGCCCCTGGGTCGAGGAAAAGGCCAGCGCCGACCTCGACGGGCTGTCGGCAAAGCTCGACGACCAGCAGGCCTTTGCCCGCGTCGTGCGCGAAATGCTCGCCTCCATGGAAATGGCCGAGGAACTCGGCGACGACCAGGAGACGGAAGACTCGGAGGACAACGACGAAAACCAGCCGCAAGGCGAGGAGCAGAGCGAGGAGGGCGGCGAAGACGATTCCGGCTCCGAGCAGTCGCAGTCCGAAGATACCGAGGCATCGTCCGACGACGAGCAATCGGCCGAGACCGAGGCCTCCGACGCCACTGCCGACGACCTTTCCGACGATGACGACGCCGACGCGGAGACGCCCGGCGAGGCGCGCCGCAACGACAATCCCTTCACCAATCTGCCGAAAGAGATCGACTACAAGGTCTTCACCACGGCCTTCGATGAGACCGTAGGTGCGGAAGAACTCTGCGAGGAGGAGGAGCTCGACCGGCTGCGCGCCTTTCTCGACAAGCAGCTCGCCAACCTTTCCGGCGTCGTCGGGCGGCTGGCCAACCGGCTGCAGCGCCGCCTGATGGCGCAGCAGAACCGCTCCTGGGATTTCGACCTCGAAGAAGGTTATCTCGATCCGGCACGGCTGGTGCGCGTCGTCATCGACCCGATGCAGCCGCTGTCCTTCAAGCAGGAGCGTGATACCAAATTCCGCGACACGGTGGTGTCGCTGGTGCTCGACAATTCGGGTTCGATGCGCGGCCGGCCGATCACGGTCGCGGCGACCTGCGCCGACATCCTGGCGCGCACGCTGGAACGCTGCGGCGTCTCAGTCGAAATCCTCGGCTTCACCACCCGCGCCTGGAAGGGCGGGCAGGCGCGCGAGAAATGGCTGAAGGAAGGCAAGCCGCCGAACCCCGGCCGGCTCAACGATCTGCGCCACATCATCTATAAATCCGCCGACCATCCGTGGCGGCGGGCGCGCCGCAATCTCGGCCTGATGATGCGCGAGGGCCTGCTCAAGGAAAACATCGACGGCGAGGCGCTGCTTTGGGCGCACAACCGGCTGATCGCGCGGCCGGAGCAGCGCAAGATCCTGATGATGATCTCGGACGGCGCGCCGGTCGACGATTCAACGCTGTCGGTCAATCCGGGCAATTATCTCGAGCGGCATCTGCGCGCCATCATCGAGCTCATCGAGACGCGCTCGCCGGTCGAGCTTTTGGCCATCGGCATCGGCCACGACGTCACCCGCTACTATCGCCGCGCCGTCACCATCGTCGATGCCGAAGAACTGGCCGGCGCCATGACCGAGCAACTGGCCTCGCTGTTCGCCGAGGAAACCGTGCGCGACACGCGGCGCGGCGGCATGCGGCGCGCCGGATGATTTTTTCCCGCGGCGGCCTTTGGCAGACGCTTTTGGCCGCCATTGCGTTGTCAGGCATCAGTTTGGCGCCGGCTGTCGCTGCCGGGCCGGCCCCGGTCGAGCCGGCCGAAATCTCGGCACGGCCGATCAGCGAATTCCATATCGGCCGGCCGGACAAACAGTTCGGGCCGCTCGAATTCGTCGGCGGGCTCGAAATGACCTCGCCGACGCGCGATTTCGGCGCGCTGTCGGCGCTTCGGTTCCTCAAGCCGGGCAGCGAATTCATCGGCGTCGCGGACACCGGCTTCTGGTTCTTCGGCACCCTCGTCCACGATGCCGACAAGCGGCCTTCCGGCATTCAGAATTTTCGCATGCAGCAGATGGTCGATGCGGCCGGCCAGGCCATCGACCTGAAATGGGCGGTCGATGCCGAAGGCCTCGCGGTCAAGGACGGCATCGCCACGGTCGGTTTCGAGCGCGATCACCGTATCGCAGAGTTCAAGATCGACCCGGACGACATGAAGGTGCCGTTCAAGCAATTGGACTTCCTGATCCCGGCCTGGGAACTTCGCCGCAATCGCGGCTTTGAGACCGTCACCCGCGCCCATCCTTACGGACAGCACCAGGGCGGGCTGGTCGTGGTGTCGGAAAAGAGCCTCGACAAGGCCGGCAACATCTTTGCCGCGATCATCGAAGGGCCGCACAAGGGCGTCTTCACCGTCAAGCGCAATGGCGATTTCGACATTACCGACGGCGCCTTCCTGCCGGATGGCGACCTGTTGCTTCTGGAGCGCAGTTTTTCGATGGCCGGCGGCGTCAAGATGCGGCTGCGGCGCATCTATGGCGAAAGCGTCGAGAAGGGCGCCGTCGCCGACGGGCCGGTGCTGCTTGAAGCCGACATGGATTACCAGATCGACAACATGGAAGCGCTCGACGTCTGGACCCGCGACGACGGCGCGCTGATCGTGTCGCTGATGTCCGACGACAACCACTCGATCCTGCAGCGCAACCTCTATCTGGAATTCATCCTGCACGAGGATTGACGCGCGATCGGCCATTGATCGGCTGTTGGCGATGCTGGCATTTCCGCGCCGTTTCGCAGCGCATGCAATTTCCCATGGCGATTTCCCCTCGCAATGACCCGCGTCGCGCGTTTCCAACCGGCTCTCACCATCTGCAAAAATACTTTAGTTATGGCTTGACAATTTGTGTCCTCGGCGAAATACTCAAGTCCATGCTTAACTATTCCGAGGTCGACAGCATCCTGCGGGCTCTTGCCGAGCCGACGCGGCGGGCAATCCTGGAAAGGCTGGGCCGCGGGCCGGCCACCGTCAGCCAGCTGGCGGAGCCGTTCGGCATGACCTTCGCCGCGGTGCTCCAGCATCTCCAGGCGCTGGAAGCGTGCGGGCTGATCCGCAGCGAAAAAATCGGACGCGTGCGCACCTGCCGGATCGAGCCCGGCGGGCTCGCCCCGCTCGCCGACTGGATCGCCGCGCGCCGCACGCCGGCCGAACGCCACCTCGACCGTCTCGGCCAGATTCTGGCGGAGACTGACCAACCGAACGCAACACTCCACGACCAGGAAAAGGACGAAGAGAAATGAACCAGATTGCGCCCGTGAACGACCACTCCGTCATCCATTCGACCTTCACGATCGAGCGGACCTATCCTCAATCGCCCGAGCGCGTCTTCTTCGCCTTTGCCGACAAGGCGACGGTGCGGCGCTGGCGCGTCGACGGCGACGGCTTCACCATCGCCGAATTCACCTTCGATTTCCGTGTCGGCGGCGGCGAGGTTTCGCGGTTCAGCTATCAGGGCGGCCCGGAAATCAGGCTCGATGCGCAGTTCCAGGACATCGTCCCTGAGCGGCGCATCGTATTTTCCTACCGGATGGCGGTCGGGTCGCAGCCGCTGTCGGCGTCGCTCACCACGGTCGAGCTTGCACCTTCCGGCGACGGCACCCGCCTGACCTATACCGAACAGGGTGCCTTCTTCGATGGTGTCGATTCAGCGCAAGGGCGCGAGGAGGGCACGCGCGGGCTGTTGCAGGCACTTGCCGCCGAGCTTCAGAAGGCGAAGTAGAGGTTCGTCGGCGTACCGGGCGGCGTCCAACAAGGCCCGCCCGGATTGCGAGGGGCCTATTGCCCTTTGCTCGCGAGCCAGATGACGTGACGGGCGCCGCGCTTGCCGTGAGCCCGCACCTTGACCTCCTCGACCGTGAAGCTCGCCTGCTTGAGCCGCCGGGTGAAGCCTGCGTCAGGGCCCTGCGACCAGACCGCTAGCACACCGCCGGGCTTGAGAGCTGCGCTCGCGCTGTTCAGGCCGGCGCCGCTGTAGAGCGCGTCGTTGCCCTTGTAGACGATGCCCTCGGGGCCGTTGTCGACGTCGAGCAGGATCGCGTCCCAGGCCGAAGCTTGCGATCGGATGAGCTGACCGACATCGGCCTCGCGAATGCCGACGCGCCGGTCGTCAAGGCAACCGTCGAAAACCTCGGCCATCGGGCCGCGCGCCCACGTCACGATTGCCGGCACCAGTTCGGCAACAGTGACCTGCGCATCGTCGCCGAGCTCGGCCAGCGCCGCGCGCAAGGTAAAGCCCATGCCGAGGCCGCCGATCAGGATGCTTGGGTTCAGGCGGCCGGCAATCCTTTGGCAGGACAGTTTGGCCAGCGCCTCTTCGGAACCGCTGAGCCGACTGTTCATCAGCTCGTTGGCGCCAAGCATGATCGAGAATTCGCCGCCGCGCCGTTTCAGGCGAAGCTCCTGTCCGCCGTCAGTCGTTTTTGCCGAGTCCAGTTGAAGCCAGGGAATCATGCTCGATAGTCTTTGAGCATGATCTTGTCCGAAAACCGGTTCCCACTTTTCGCTAACGCGGACCTTCGGTTCGGGATCATGCTCTATGTCGCCAGTGCCGGCTGACTCCAGCGGGTGGCAAGCAGCCGGTAGGGGATCAGCGCCACCACCGCTATGACCAGCTTGACGCTGAGATCGCCGAGCGCCCAGGATACCCAGCGCATCGTCTCGACCGGCAGCACGCCCATCAGCGGTGCGGTCTCCAGCGCAAAGCCATCGTTCGGGCCGGCGAAGGCGAAGGCCGCCGCGAAGGCGACGGTAAAAAACACCACCGTATCGAAAACGGAGCCGACCAGCGTGCCGACAATCGGCGCGCGCCACCAGCTCTGCCGGCGCAGCCGGTTGAACACGGTGACGTCGAGCAATTGCGCGGTGAGGAAGGCGGCACCCGACGCCGCGGCAATGCGCACCAGCCGGTCGGCGGCGGTCTCGAATTCGATCAGGCCGTGGCGAAACAGCAAGGGCGGGATGACGATCGAGCAGACCACCGCGGTCATGAAGCCGACAAAGACGATCCTGCGCGCCACCGCCGGCCCATAGCGGCGATTGGCGAGATCGGTGACCAGGAAGGAGAACGGATAGGTGAAGGCGCCCCAGGTCAGGATGTCGGCCAGCGACAACCCGCCGATTGCGCCCTGCATCGGAAACTGCACGAGGATGTTCGAGGCCACGACGACGAGCGCCATGGCGGCCACGAAGGGCAGGTATCGCGAGAGGAAAATCATTTTTTTATCCTGGGTAATGGAACCAGCGGAACGCGATCCGGAGTTCGGATCACGCCCTGGAAGGCGGCTGCCGCCGAAAAATTCAGGCGGCCGGCTGTTCGGCGAGCTTCTTGGCGATCTGCTTCTTCAACAGGCGGGCGCGCTGCGACAATTGCTTGGCATCGGCCTTGGCCAGGAAGGCATCGAGGCCGCCGCGATGCTCGACCGAACGCAGCGCGTTGGCCGAAATGCGCAGGCGCACATTCTGGTTCAGCGCTTCAGAGATCAGCGTCACATTGACGAGATTGGGCAGGAAGCGACGCTTGGTCTTGTTGTTGGCGTGGCTCACATTGTTGCCGGACATGACTGCCTTGGCAGTGAGTTCGCAGGTGCGGGACATGATACTAACCTTCGGTTCTCGGTCCTGGCCAAACATTCGACCCGCGCCGGGTGGCGCGCGGTTTCGGTCAGGCGGCCTTATGGAAAAAGTTGGCGTTCCATAGTTGCATTTCGCCGATGCGTCAAGCTTGGGGTTGGTTCGGGAGAGGGAATTGCACCTTCAAGAGATGAGCACCAGTGGCGAAGCTGCCGATCTCCCCGCTTGCGGGGGAGATGGCCGGCAGGCCAGAGGGGGTGCTGTCCCTCCGACTTAGCTCCGTTGCAGCCAAAACTCTCGGCACTGGGAGGATAAGCTGGATCTTGGCGATCCTTCCCACCCCCTCTGCCCTGCCGGGCATCTCCTCCGCAAGGGGGGAGATCGACAAATTCATCGAGCGCCACATTTTGTTCTTGCTTTGTGCCGGCAGCTATGCTACTAATTTGGGTATGGTGCTGATTCGCGCCGACGACCCGCCCGCCGAGGCGGGTTTTTCATTTCTGGCTTCCGTCACCTCCCACCGACCAGCCCCAGCGTTCCCTGCCGACGCCGCCTTCACATTAAGGCCGGAATTCAGCCTATAAGCGGTCGCACAGGGACATGCCAGATCGCCCGTCTCCGGTCGACAATCAAGGACCCGCCCATGCCTCGTTCTTTCCTTCATGCCCTGGTCGTGCTGGTGGCCGTCGCGCTGTCGACGACGGTTTCGGCCGCTGAGCCGCAATCCTTCACGGGAGAGTATTCGGTGTCGTTCCTCGGCCTTTCCGTGGCCAAGGCGAAATTCTCCAGCCATTACGAGGGCGACACCTATTCGATCGAGGGCAGCGTTTCTGCCGCCGGGCTCGCCACATTGTTCGACGACACGCGGGGCACGATCTCGTCTAAGGGCAAGATTTCGGGCAAGCAGTTGCAGCCGCAGGCGTTCCACGCCGACTACACGTCCGGCAAGAAGGCATCGATGATCGACATCCAGTTTGCCAACGGCGTCGTCACCTCAACCAAGGTCGTGCCTGAACCGAAGAAGCGCAATCCCGAGAATTGGATACCGCTGGCCGGCAGCCATCTCGTATCGGTCCTCGATCCGATGGCCGCCACCGTCATCCATGCCGACAGCCTCGACCAGGTCTGCGGGCGCACGGTGAAGCTCTATGACGGCGAAATGCGTGCCGATCTGAAACTGACCTACGAGTCCAAAGGGTCGATCTCGGTGGCCGGCTACAAGGGCGATACGGTCACCTGCAGGCTGGGCTTCGAGCCGGTGGCCGGTTACCGCAAGAACCGCAAGGCGCTGAACTACCTGAAGAAACGCAGCCGCATCATGGTGACGTTTGCACCGGTCGGCCAAAGCGGCGTATATGCGCCGATCCGCGCCACGGTCAGCACGCAAATCGGCCCGTTGACGGTCAGCGCGGAGCGGTTCGAAGCAGACGAATAGGCGTGATGGTGCGCCGCCAATGGGCCACGGGGCGACGGGTATGGCGCGCGCAACACTGATCGGCTTCTCCGCGGTCGCCATGTGGGCGCTGCTGGCGCTGTTTACGGATGCTTCGGGTTCGGTGCCGCCGTTCCTGCTTTCGGCAATCACCTTTACGATCGGCACCTGCGTCGGCCTGGTTGCCCGGCTGTTCATGCCGGCAGCCGATGGCGCCGCGAAGATACCGCGCCAAGTCAAAATACCACGCAAAGTCTGGGTGATCGGCATTGCCGGCCTGTTCGGCTACCACTTCTTCTATTTCACCGCGCTGCGCAATGCGCCGGCCGTCGAGGCCAGCCTGATCGCCTATCTGTGGCCGCTGCTGATCGTGCTGGGGTCGGCGCTGATGCCGGGCGAGCGGCTGGCCTGGAACCATGTCGCCGGCGCGCTGCTCGGCCTTGCCGGCACGGTCCTGATCGTCACCAAGGGCGGCGGGCTTGCCTTCGATGCGCGTTATGCCTTCGGCTATGCAATGGCCGGCGTCTGCGCGGTGCTGTGGTCGTCCTATTCGCTGTTGTCGCGGCGCTTCCCGTCGGTGCCGACCAGCATCGTCACCTGGTTCTGCGCCGCCACCGCGGCACTTTCGCTGGTCTGCCATCTGTTGCTGGAAGAAACGGTGCTGCCCAACGGCGCCGGCCAGTGGCTGGCCGTGCTCGGCCTCGGTCTGATGCCGGTGGGAGCGGCGTTCTATGCCTGGGACATCGGCGTCAAGCGCGGCAACATCCAGGTGCTGGGGGCGGCGAGCTATGCCGCACCGCTGCTGTCGACGCTGGTGCTGATATCAGCCGGCTTCGCCGAGCCGTCATGGCGCATCCTCGCCGCCTGCGTGCTGATCACCGGCGGCGCGGCACTGGCGGCGAAATCGCTGTTCCTGCGCAAGAGGGCCGCGAGCGAGGCAAACGCATGATGCCGTTTTCCGGCGGCATCGATGCCAATGCCAATGCGACGCTGCTGTTTTCGCTGGCGGCGGCGGTGATTTACGCGTTCAGCCTCGGCATGCCGCCGCGCCTTTCGCGGTCGGCGGCAAGGACATTGGCGGTGGCGATGCTGGCGGTGCTGGTCGCGCAGCAGGGCGGCCCATGGCTGCTTGTCGCCGCGCTGGGCGTCGGTGCCGTCGGCGACGCCTTCCTGTCGCGCGACGGCGAGAAGGCATTTCTTGGCGGCACGGCCAGTTTTCTTGCCGCGCATGTGCTTTACGTCGTGCTGTTCCTGCGCGCCGGCAGCGGCCTCGGGCTGCTTTCGGCCGAGCCGTGGCGGGCAGCGATCGTGCTGGCGATGATCGTATCGGTGCTGGCCATGGTTTTCGCGCTCCAGCGCCGCATCGGCCCGGCCTTGCGTTTGCCGATCGGTGTGCATGCCGCGGCACTGCTTGGCATGGGCATTGCGGCGCTCACCCTGAACAGCGTCTGGGTCGTAGGCGGCGGCGTCCTGCTCCTGCTGTCCGACGGGCTGCACGCCGCGGAAAAGTTCCTGCTGCCTGCCATCTCGGCGCACCGCATTTGGGTGCGCCATGGGGTCTGGGCGCTGTATTATGCCGGCCAGCTGGCGATCACGCTGGGTTTGCTGCTGGGCTAGGATCAACGCGAAGAGACGTCCAAGGCTGATCCTCTAAGCTGTTTGCAAAAATCGCACCTACAGGATTGGTCGGGACCGACGAGTCCGAAGTGCAAGACCTAATGGCGCTCAATGGGGCGGGTCAGCGCTAATCAACCGCCCGGATTCGGCTAACTACTGCTCACTACCTCAACGTGGAACGCAGTGTCAGGTAAATCATGCATAAGAATCCGCCGAGGGCCACGACAAAAATCATGAAGAGCAAGCGTTTCTGAAGCGTCGGAAGTTGCTTCCATTCCTGAAACGTCATCCGAGACCAGAAGATCAAATAGGCTGCACCGAACACGGACATCAGAAAGAGCGCTACAAAGATGCTCTTCGGATAAATAGGGCGCAACAGAAGGCCTTCTATACCAATCGCGACGTAGGCGGCAATGAGCGCCTTGTTCCGCGCAGGAAGCCGATGATCATTCATGTCAATCATGCTCCAGGCTGCCAGCCCGGCTCTGCCAATTCGAAGGCGGCGAAATCGAAGCCCGGCGCCACGGTGCAGCCGACCAGCGTCCATTCGCCGAGGCTGCGTGCCGACTGCCACCAGCCTGCCGGCACGACGATCTGCGGCCGCTCGCCTGCGGCAAGCGCCGTGCCAAGGATCTCCTCGATGACGGGACCGCCTTCTCGATGTATCGACAGCGCCAGCGGCGCACCGTCATAGAAGTGCCAAACCTCGGCCGCGTCCTTGACCCGGTGCCAGGCCGACAATTGGTCCTTCTCCAGAAGGAAATAGATCGCCGTCGAATGGCCGCGCGTGCCTGCCGCGCCGTCGCGAAAGGTTTCGGCATACCAGCCGCCTTCCGGATGCGGCTTCAGGCCGAGCAGGGCGATGATTTCGGCGGAACTGGTCATGCCCTAGCTCCTGGTGCCGCTCAGAAATTGTCCTTGCGCTTGCGGATCTCGGCGAACACTTCGGCGTCGGAGGCCTTTTCCAGGCCGAGATGCCTGCGGATCGCCGGATCGTGCCAGCGCAGGAACGGATTGGTCGACAGTTCCTCGCCGATCGTCGTCGGCAGCGTCGGCTTGCCGTCGGCGCGCAGCGCCTCGATCTTGGCGGCACGCTCTTTCAGCGCCGAATTGGTCGGGTCGACGGTCAGCGCGAAACGGGCGTTGGCCAGCGTATACTCATGTCCGCAATAGACGACCGTCTCGGCCGGCAGCGCTGCGAGCTTTTTCAGGGATTCGTACATCACCGGCGGCTTGCATTCGAGCAGCCGCCCACAGCCGAGCGCAAACAGCGTATCGGCGGCGAATGCCACTTTTGACGCCGGCAGGTGATAGGTGACATGGCCTGCGGTGTGGCCGGGTGTGGCGATGACCTCGATCCGCTCATCGCCGAGGTGGACGACCGAGCCTTGCTCGACGGTTTCGTCGATGCCGGGAATCTTTGCCTTTTCGGCTTCCGGCCCGACGATGCGCAGCTTGAAACGCTCCTTCAGCGCCAGATTGGCCTCGACGTGGTCGAGATGGTGGTGGGTGGTCAGGATCATCGTCGGTGTCCAGCCGGTGCGCTTGATGGCGGCCAGGATCGGCGCCTCTTCTGGTGCGTCGATGAGCGCCGTCTGGCCGCTTTTGGGGTCATGCACCAGCACGCCGAAATTGTCGCTGCGGCACATGAATTGTTCGATCTCGACCGGCATCATATCTCTCCGTTTACAGGCGCAGACATAGGGCGCCTGCCAGCCGATGTCATCTGCCTTTGTTGAACTTGGACTGCTTCGAAGCTACCGTTCCGCCCATGCATTCAGATATTGTCGACCTCCGTTCCTTCTATTCGACCACGCTCGGGCGCCTGGCCGAACGCTCGATCACCATGGCGCTGTCCTCGCTATGGGCTGCTGTGCCCAACGAGCGGCTGGTCGGCCTCGGCTATACCTTGCCATGGCTGGAGCGCTTCGGCAGCGATGCCGAGCGTGTCTTTGCCTTCATGCCGGCGACGCAGGGCGCGGTGGTCTGGCCGGCGACGGGGCCGACGGCGACCGCCCTGGTCTTCGACGAGGAGCTGCCGCTGGTCGATTCCTGCATCGACCGCATGCTGCTCGTCCATTCGCTCGAACATGTCGAGAACCCGCGCGAGACGCTGAACGAGATCTGGCGGGTGCTGTCGCCGGCCGGACGTGTCGTCATCGTCGTGCCCAACCGGCGAGGCGTCTGGGCGCGCTTCGAGCATACGCCTTTCGGCAATGGCCGGCCGTTCTCGCGCGGCCAGCTGACCGAATTGCTGCGCGAAGCGAATTTCACGCCGGCGGCATGGTCCGATGCGCTGTTCTTTCCGCCGTCGCCGCGACGTTTCATGATGCAGTTCCACAATGTGCTGGAGCGTGCCGGCCGGCGCTTCTGGCCGATCTTTTCGGGCGTCATCGTTGTCGAGGCGCAGAAGCGGCTCTATCAGGGCGTCCCGGTGGCGCAGCGCGCCTCCCGCCGCGTCTTCGTGCCGGTTCTCTCGCCGCATGGCGCGCCGACGCTTGGCCGGCTGTCGGGGGCCGAACGTCCGGCGTCGCCAGGATGACGCGTTCGTGATCCGACGCAGGCTTTTTCTCACCTATCTGTCGCGGACGGGTTCGCTGCCCGATTGAAGGCATATGCGGTCGATCCTATCACCGGGGTTTAGCACCGCTTCCGAATGCAAGGATCCACTCATGGCTGATCATCCGGATGTCGAGCCCAGCGCCCAGAAGCTTGCCACGTCGATCGAAGCCAGCAGCCTGCGTGAGCAGCTGGCAACAATCAAATTGGCGCTGACCACCTCGCCAGTGCGAAAACAATTGCTTTGGGCAGCGATCGGCATCGTCGCCGTCATCGTGGCGAGCTCGATCGGGCAGGTTCTGCTCAATCGCTGGAACCAGCCTTTCTACGACGCGCTGGCGCGGCGCGACATGCCGGCTTTCCTGCATCAGCTTCTGGTCTTCGCCGGCATCGCCGGCGGGCTTGTGGTGCTCAATGTCAGCCAGACCTGGCTCGACCAGATGCTTCGCCTGAAGCTGCGCGAGGCGCTGACGCTCGACCTGATCGGCGAATGGATGCGGCCGGCGCGTGCCTTCCGGCTGACCCATGCCGGCGCCATCGGCGTCAATCCCGACCAGCGCCTGCAGCAGGATGCCGGGCATCTCTCCGACCTTTCGACCGGTCTCGGCATCGGCCTGCTGCAGTCCTGCATCCTGCTTGCCTCGTTCGTTGGCGTCTTGTGGTCGCTGTCTTCCGGCTTCGTTTTCCACATAGGCGGCCATTCGCTGGCCATACCCGGTTACATGGTCTGGGCGGCGATCCTCTATGCGGGCACAGCTTCGTGGTTGAGCTGGCTGGTCGGGCGGCCGCTGATCCGCTTCAACAACGATCGCTATACGCGTGAGGCGGAACTGCGCTCCTCGGTGGTTCGCGTCAACGAGAATGTCGATGCCATCGCGCTTGCGCATGGCGAGGCCGATGCCAGGCGCCGGCTCGAATTCGACCTTGGCATGGTGCTGGGTGCCATGCGGCGCATCTACAGCGCCCAGATCAATCTTTCCTGGGTAACCGACACCTATGGCTGGATCACTGTCGTCGCGCCGATCCTCGTCGCTTCCCCGGTCTATTTTGCCGGCGATATCAGCTTTGGCGGCTTGATGATGGCGGTCGGCGCCTTCAACCAGGTCCATTCCTCGCTGCGCTGGTTCATCAACAATATCGGCGGCATCGCCGATTGGCGCGCCACGCTGATGCGGGTCGCCGACTTCCGCATCGCGCTCGGCGACACCGACGCGCTGCACGATACGGAAAGGCGCATTTCGTTCGGCGAAAATCCCGACGGCAGCCTGACATTCGAGAAGCTCGAGATTGCCTCGCCGGACGGATGCACCAAGCTTGCCGAGCCGCATGTCGAAATCCGCGCCGGCGACCGCGTCATGATCACCGGAGATCCGGGCGCCGGCAAGACGCTTTTCTTCCGCGCCATTGCCGGTCTGTGGCCATGGGGCAGCGGCCGGATCGGCATGCCGGCCGGAGAAGCGCCGATCTTCGTTCCGCGTACTCCCTATTTCCCGCTCGGCAGGCTGCGCGAGGTGCTCAACCATTCAGACGGCGCGGCGGAGGCGAGCGATGCCGAGATTTCGGAGGTGCTGGCCGATGTCGGGCTGCAACGCCTGTCGTCCTCGCTCGATCACTCGGCGCGCTGGGAGCGTGAGCTCAGCGACGACGAGCAGCGTCTGCTGGCCTTTGCCAGGCTCGCCTTGCGACGGCCGAAATGGGTGATCATCGACGAGGCGCTGGACGCGTTCGACGGCGCGACGCTGAGGCAAGTGCTGTCGATGCTGGACAAGCGCCTTCCAGACGCCGCGATCCTCAATATCGGCCGCGGCCAGCACAATACCCGCTTCTTCCCGCGAGCGTTGACCATCGTCAAGGATGCCGGCCAACCGCCCCTCAAGCCGGCCCGTGTCAGGGCAGGCGCCATCGAACCGCCCCCGATTATCGCCTCGGCTCGCCGAAAGAAATAGAAGCCAAGCTTTATTTCGCCGCGATCGCGGCGAAAAACTATCGCGATCGTTTCAGATGGGAACGTTCCGATCGGCCATGCTTGACGCTCTCGCCCTGCTCGCCTGCCTTGCCTGTGCCCCGGCAGCACCTGTGGCCGCGCCCGCCAATGCCATTGCCGTCGACGTCGAGCTGGTGCTGGCCGTCGACATCTCGCAGTCGATGGATGAAAGGGAGTTTGCCCTGCAGCGCGCCGGCTATGTCGCGGCGCTGCGACATCCCGACTTCATCAATGCCGTGCGTACCGGCCCTTCCGGCCGCATCGCCATCGCCTATTTCGAATGGGCCGGCACCATCCGCGACGATGCGGTCATTGCCTGGCACGTCATCGACAGCAAGGAGAGCGCCAACGCTTTCGCCGACAAGATCGCGGCCCGCCCGTTCAGGAGCTTTCGCGGCACCTCTATTTCCGGTGCCGTGGCCTTCGGCGCCGAGCTTTTCGATGGCACGGCCTTCGTGGCCAAACGCCGCGTCATCGACGTCTCTGGCGATGGCCCAAACAACACCGGCTTGCCGGTCACAACGGCACGCGATGCGGCGCTGGCGAAGGGCATCGTCATCAACGGGTTGCCGATCCTGATCAGCCCGTCACCGACCTTCAGCCATCTCGACCGGTATTATGCCGAATGCGTCACCGGCGGACCGAGCTCGTTCGTCCTGCCAATCTATGCGGTTTCCGAATTCGCCACCGCCACTCGCCGCAAACTGATCCTCGAGGTCAGCGGCGTCGAGTATCCCAAGGAGGATCCGAGGACGATCCGCATCGACGCACCGATCGACTGCCTGCAAGGCGAGCGCGACCGGCGGTTTTTCTCCGACCCGTATTTCCCGGAACTCGACCGGTAAGGCTTGCCCACGGGTAAGCTAGGCCGGTGGCAGGCCGAAGGCCGGGAACAGAGATGGCCCGAGCGGCCCTATGAAGATCGTCAAGGAAGCGATCCCGCCCTCGGCTGGCTCGAACACATGCAGGGAATGGGCCCGCCACGCCGGGTCATCGTGGCTGCGGGAATAGACCCCGACCGCCGGCTGGCCATTGGCCGCGGTGGCCAGCGTGCGGAAGCCGCCGAACCTCGGCCAGACGGTCTCGAAGAAACCGCGGATCGCTTCGCGGCCTTGATACCATTCGCGCCAAGGCGGCATGGTATAGATGGCGTCCTCACGCAGGAGCTCGATCAAACCTTCGAGATTGGCGGCCTGCCAGGCCTGCATGTAACGTTCGAGCAGCAGGCCTTCTTCGGGGTTGGGCCGTCATCGGCTGGCCGGCCGTCCGCCAGGATAGCGCGCCGTCAGCGTTGCGCGGGCGCGCTGCAACGCGCTGTTGATCGAAGCCGTCGATCCGCCCAGCAAACGCGCCGTCTCGACGGCCGACCATCCCAGGACGTCGGCAAGCAGCAGCGCGGCGCGCTGCCTGGGCGGCAGATCCTGGATAGCGGCGACGAAGGCGAGCTGGACGGCCTCGCGGCTCTCGTAACGGGCTTCCGGACCTGGCTCGCTGCCGGCAATGTCTGGAAGCTCGGCGTCGGGGTAGGGCTCCAGCCACGCGACGTCAGCTACGGGCCCGCCTATGGCCGCCCCGTGCGACGGCGGCCGTCCGGGTTCCCGGAGAATGCGACGCGCCCTCGACCTCGCCTTGATGGCGTTAAGGCAAGCATTGGTCGCGATCATATAGAGCCAACCGCGAACCGAACCCCGCCCGTCGAACTCCGACCTTGCGCGCCAGGCGCGAAGCAACGTGTCCTGGACGAGGTCGTCGGCCTCGTGCAGCGAACCCATCATGCGATAGCAATGCAGCTTGAGTTCGCGGCGATGCGCGGCCGTGACCTTCTCGAAGGCCAGCCGATCGAGGATCGGCTGGCGTGCTGGCTCCAGAGGTGGCTCAGCGTCTGTCATGCTACTTTCGGGTTCCGGGTCAGGTTTGCATTACGCGCGCCTCAGGCGGCCGGGGCAAGCCCGCTCCCGCTCACCATGAAGGAACTGCCTTGCGGCTGGCCGGTGGCGAGTGCGACCACCGCCCGTCCGACATCGGCCGGCGTCTGCATGTCGGTCATGGCGGCGATGAAGTCCGCCGGCTGGATGCCCATATAGGCCGCGATGCTGTCGACGCCGGCCTTGCCCACGCCGGTCTCCGGCATGATCCGCATCGGCGCGAGCGCCATGAAGCGCAGGCCGAGGCCAAGCCGGTCCGACTCCTTCTGGCTATGACCGGCCAGGAACATCTGCATGCGTTTTGCGCCGGCATAGCCGCCGGCATTGGGTGGTCCGCCGGTCAAGGCCGCGCCGCTGGAGATCAGAACGATCCGGGTTCCCGGCTTGAGCGGACGGCGCAGAGCGGCCCGGCAAAACAGGAACGACGCCTTGACGTCGGTGTCCCAATTTGCCGAGAAGGCCTTCCAGTTCTGTTCATGCACCGGCGCGGAAGGGGCCAGCGCGCCTGCGCAGATCACCAGCACGTCCGGCTCCAGCGCGGCGAAGACCTTATCGGGGGCGGAGTCCACCGTCGCATCGGCCGCGAGCGTCTTCACGCCCGAGACTTCCCAGGCAAATTGCGCCAGCGCCTGTTTTCCACGGGCGACGGCCAGCACCGCCGCTTTCTCCTTGAGGGCGGCCTCCGCGATGGAGCGGCCGACACCACGGCTGCCCCCGACGACGACGACATTCTGATTTTGCAACGATCCCATGGATCACCTCTCTGTTCCCGGCCGCCGGACCATCCAGGCGCGCTCATCGATAAGGACAGCGCAGGTGGGCGGAAATCATCGGTGCCAGGCAGAAATATCTTTCAGGTGACGGCAGCGGCGCGCCAGTTTTGTATTCGGTGTCATTACCTCGGGGGTAATCGACCAGCGCGCAACGTCCCGGCAAACTGCTCCCATCAAGCCGGTTGTCCGGCTTTCGACCACAAGGAGTTACACCATGACCGCCTACGCCGTCGCCCATATGCGCCAGGTCACGCCAGGGCCGCCGATCGTCGAGTACCTGCAGAAGATCGATGCCACGCTGGAGCCGTTTGGCGGGCGCTTCATTGTGCATGGCAGCGAGGTGGACGTGGTTGAAAACACCTGGCCGGGGCACCTCGTCATGATCGAATTTCCAGACATGCAGCAGGCGCGCGGATGGTACCGCTCGGCCGCCTATCAGGAGATCTTGCCGCTGCGCACCGAGAATTCTCAGTCCGATGTGGTCCTTGTCGACGGCGTTGCGCATCCGCACAAGGCCACCGACGTGCTTGAATAAGGGGAATGATCGGCTCGCGGGCGGCCTGCTACCGTTTCAGCAGAAATAC
Source organism: Mesorhizobium sp. M0778 (assembly GCF_040320105.1). Taxonomy (NCBI): domain Bacteria; kingdom Pseudomonadati; phylum Pseudomonadota; class Alphaproteobacteria; order Hyphomicrobiales; family Phyllobacteriaceae; genus Mesorhizobium; species Mesorhizobium sp. M0778. Next base: position 650,685 of record NZ_JAMYPA010000001.1, read on the forward strand.
CGCCTGCTGGCCGAAAAAGTTCCAGAACCACCACGGCATCGAGAAGCCGATCCGCTGGCCGTTGGCGTCGAGCGCGGTTGCCTTTTCCACCGTCGCGCCCAGCTCGTCGCATAGATTGACGAAATCGCGAATGGTGCAGAAATGGATGTTGGGGGTGTCGTACCAGTAATAGGGCAGGTCCTTGGTCACCGGCATGCGGCCGTTGAAGAGCAGCGAAAAGCGTACCCGCCAGTGGCCGAAATTGGGGAATGAGACGATGGCGCGGTTGCCGATCCGGAGCAGTTCGTCGAGCACCAGCTTCGGATTGCGGGTCGCCTGCAAGGTCTGCGACAAGACGACAAAGTCGAAGCCCTTGTCGGGATAGAATTGGAGGTCCTTGTCGGCATCGCCTTGAATGACCGACAGGCCGCGCGCCACGCATTCGTTGACGCCGCGCTGCGACAGTTCCAGCCCGCGGCCGTCGACCTTCTTGGTCGCCTGCAGCAATTCGAGCAGCAGGCCGTCGCCGGAACCGACGTCCAGCACCCGCGACTGCGGCGGGATGAGATCGGCGACGACTTCGAGGTCGACGCGCTGGGCGCGGTTGACGCTCATTGGCTCGGCTCCTGCCTGGCGCATGGTCCTGATCCGAAAAGTCTGCAACTTTTCGGGGCCATGCGCTGATGCCTGGCGCATGATCCTGATCCGAAAAGTCTGCTACTTTTCAGGGTCATGCGCTGATGCCTGGCACATGGTCCTGATCCGAAAAGCGTGCAACTTTTCGAGGTCATGCGCCGAGCCCTCTAGCCCGGGCCGCCGAGGCGATGAAGCCTTTGATGGCGGCGAACAGTTCCGGCTCGTCGAGCAGGAAGGCGTCGTGGCCGCGGTCGGTCTCGATTTCGACGAACGATACCGAGGCGCCGGCCGCGTTCAGCGCGTGAACGACCGAGCGGCTCTCCTCGGTCGGGAACAGCCAGTCGCTGGTGAAGGAGACCAGGCAAAAACGGGTCTTGGTGCCGGCGAAGGCATCGGCCAGCCGGCCGCCATGGTCGGCGGCGAGATCGAAATAGTCCATCGCCCGGGTCATGTAGAGATAGGAGTTGGCATCGAAGCGATCGACGAAGGTCATGCCCTGATGGCGCAGATAGCTCTCGATCTGGAAGTCGGCATCGAAACCGAAGGTCAGCGCTTCGCGGTCCTGCAGGTTGCGGCCGAACTTGCGGTGCAGCGCTGCTTCCGACAGATAGGTGATGTGGGCGGCCATGCGCGCCACCGCCAGCCCCTTTTCCGGTCGCTTGCCGTGCTCGAAATATTTGCCGCCATGCCAGTCGGGGTCGGCCATCACCGCTTGCCTGCCGACCTCGTGGAAAGCGATGTTCTGCGAGGAATGGCGGGCGCCGGTGGCGATCGGCAGGGCCGAGAAGACGCGCTCGGGATAGCTGGAGGCCCATTGCAGCACCTGCATGCCGCCCATCGAGCCGCCCAGCACGCTGAACAGCTGTTCGATGCCGAAATGCTCGACCAGCATCAGCTGCGCCCGCACCATGTCGCGGATGGTGATGATCGGCAGGTCGAGCCCGTAAGGCTTGGCGGTTGCGGGATTTGTCGAGGCGGGGCCGGTGGAACCGAGGCAGCCGCCGATGACGTTGGACGAGATGACGAAGAACCGGTCGGTATCGATGATCTTGCCGGGGCCGATCAGCACTTCCCACCAGCCCGGCTTGCCGGTCACCGGATTGGTGTTGGCGACATGCTGGTCACCGGTCAGCGCATGGCAGACGAGGATGGCGTTGGAGCGCGCGTCGTTGAGCGTGCCATAGGTCTGGTAGGCGATCTGGAACGGCGACAGCAGCGTGCCGGCGTCGAGCTTGAGCGGCTTGTCGGCGCCGAAACGCAACACCGGGCTCGACGGCTGGTCGGCCTCGTTGTTGGTTTTTCGCGCGCGCAAAGCGACCATCACATCTCCTTGCCCGGCCTTCAGTTGTCCGCCGGTCCGGGCAACAACCAGTCAGGGCAACAAAAAACCGGCCATGCCTTCGCAAAGCCGGTTACAAGATGCAAACGGCCCTTTAGCAAGTTGTTTAACGTGGCTGCAAGCCGACCGGCCAAATCACCACGGAACTGTCGCTGCTCTTCTAGGACTGACGCATGGCTTCGTCAACGGCAAGTTATTGATCCCGAATTGCCGCCCCTCGACATTCCGGGCCACGGCTTGTATTTCCGCTGCGGCTTCCGGATGGAGGCTTCCTCGACGGATTTCATGGAATGAGCCAGACACCGGATCAGACACGTCCAACGCCCCGCGCCGGCATCATGGACATCGAAGCCTATGTGCCCGGCAAGAGCGCGGCGCCTGAAGGTGTCGTCAAAGTCCACAAACTGTCGGCGAACGAGAACCCGCTCGGTCCTTCGCCAAAGGCGATAGAGGCCGCGCGCGCGGTCGCCGACAAGCTCGCGGTCTATCCCGACGGCAGCGCCAGGCGCCTGCGGGAGGCGATCGCCGAGGTGCATGGGCTCAATCCGGCGAACATCGTCTGCTCCAACGGTTCCGACGAGATCCTGGGCCTGCTTGCGCAGACCTACCTCGCGCCCGGCGATGAAGCCATCATCACCGAACACGGCTTCATGGTCTACAAGATCTACATACAGTCGGCCGGTGCGGTCCCGGTAACGGTCAAGGAGACCGATGAACGCGCCGACATCGATGCGATCCTCGCCGCGGTGACGCCGCGTACCAGGATCATCTTCCTTGCCAATCCGAACAACCCGACCGGCACTTACGTGCCGTTCCAGGAGGTGCGCCGCCTGCATGCCGGCCTGCCGCGAAACGTGCTTCTGGTGCTGGATGCCGCCTACGCCGAATATGTCCGGCGCAACGACTATGAAGCCGGCGTCGAGTTGGTGGGCAGCGCGGAAAACGTGGTCATGACCCGCACCTTCTCGAAATTGGGCCTCGGTGGCGCGCGGATCGGCTGGATCTATGCGCCAATGCACGTCATCGACGCGATCAACCGCGTGCGCGGGCCTTTCAACGTCAATGCGACGGCGATCGAGGCCGGCATCGCGGCGATCCGCGACCGCGCTCATATCGAGCGCAGCGTCGCGCATAACGAGACCTGGCTGGCCTGGCTGAGCGAGCAATTGACCGGGCTCGGGCTGCGGGTGACCCCGAGCGTCGGCAATTTCATCCTGATCCACTTTCCCGAAGACAAAAAGCATTCGGCGGCGGCCGCCGACGACTACCTCAGTGCGCGCGGCTACATATTGCGGCGCGTTTCCGGCTACGGTTTTCCCAACGCGCTGCGCATGAGCATCGGCACCGAAGAGGCCAATCGCGGCGTTGTCGCAGCACTCGCGACATTCCTGAAAAGCTAGGGCACCATGACCTCACCGATGTTCGAAAAGATCGCGCTGGTCGGCATCGGCCTGATCGGTTCGTCGCTGGCCCGCGTCATCCGCCGCGAGGGACTTGCCGGCCAAGTCGCGATTTCGACGCGCAGCGAAGCGACGCTGGCACGGGCGAGTCAACTCGGCCTTGGCGACATCTACACGACAGATGCGAAAGAAGCGGTTCGCGATGCCGATCTGGTCATCGTTTCGGTGCCGGTCGGCTCTTCAGGCACGGTCGCCGCGGAGATCGCACCGGCGCTGAAGAAGGGCACCATCCTCACCGATGTCGGCTCGACCAAGGCATCGGTGATCGCGCAGATGCAGCCGCATGTGCCTGATGGCGTGCACTTCATCCCCGGCCATCCTTTGGCCGGCACCGAAAAATCGGGACCGGATGCCGGTTTTGCCGAACTGTTCGAGAACCGCTGGTGCATCTTCACGCCGCTGCCCGGCACCGATGCCGCGGCACTGGAAAAGCTCTCGGAATTCTGGCGCCGCTGCGGCTCCAACATCGACACGATGGACCCGCAGCATCACGACATGACGCTGGCCATCGTTTCGCACTTGCCGCACATCATCGCCTACAACATCGTCGGTACCGCCGACGATCTGGAGTCGGTGACCAAGTCCGAGGTCATCAAATACTCGGCTTCCGGCTTTCGCGACTTCACCCGTCTCGCGGCGTCCGACCCGACCATGTGGCGCGACGTCTGCCTGCACAACAAGGACGCCATCCTCGAAATGCTGGCGCGGTTCTCGGAAGATCTATCCTCGCTGCAGCGGGCGATCCGCTGGGGCGACGGCGAAAAGCTGTTCGACCTGTTCACCCGCACCCGCGCTGTCCGCCGCTCGATTATCGAGGCCGGCCAGGACATCGACGTACCGGATTTCGGCCGCCAGGCAGTCGAACACCCGCCGAAGGGATAAGCCGCGGCAAGCCGATCGCAGGCCGTACCGCCCCAGAACGGTTCATCGTTTCACGGAAACGCCGAACCGGTCTATCTTTTTGTTTGACGCAATCCGGACGGAAAACCGTTCACAATTTCCTGGAATTGCTCTAGTCGAGCGGCTTGATCTTGCCGAGCGGGATGAAGCCGAGCGAGGCCTTGCCCTTGACGATCTTCAGCGGCATCGACGGTGCGTTGCCGAGCAGCGCCAGTCCGGCGAAGCCGGTCTGGATTTCTTTCTTCTGCTCGGGGATGGCGGTGGCGAGGATTGCCGCCACGGCCTTCGGATCATTGAGCTTGATCATCAGGTCGGCATTTATGAGACCATCATTGTCGACCGACAGCGGTCCGGAAACGGTGATGCGCGCAGTTCCGGACGACAGATCGAGCTCGCGGATTTCGACCGCCTGGCCGCGCAGGCTCTTCGGATTTGCCTTGATCAGCGTCACACCGTTCTTCAATGTCACGTCGCCGCTGCCGTCGAGTGGCGGCAAGACGCGCCCGCCGATGGCCTCTGCGTCGATTTCGAGATCGGTGAAATTGCCGGCATAGTCGATGTCCTGGCCGTTTGGGCGCAATTGTCCGGTGGCGGTTCCGGCGCTGAACAGCGAGACAGGATCGGTGTCGTCCGCCGGATCGGTCTGGCCGGACAGGCCTTCTGCCTGCAGCGAGAGGCGCCCCGGCAGCGGCCAGGACAGCTTCATGTCGGCCCGCAGATCATCCCAGTCGATCCACAGCGGCGTCATGCCGGGAACAGAGGTCCTGAGCGGCCCCCTGAACTCGGCGGCAGGCGACAGAAGCCGCGTGATCTGCGTGGCGGCGTTGATTTTGCCTGTCGATGCAGCGACGTTGCGGCTGTCGTCCTCGTAAGCCAGACTGTCGCAGGAAAGGGTGAAGGTGAAGGGATAGCCGCTGACCGCAAGATTGGCGCAGTCGGCCTTGATGCCGTTGTCGTCGAGATCGGCGACCGCCCTTTCGGTTGCGCTCTCGACCAGATCCGCCAGGTAGAACCAGCCGGCGCTGTAGATGCCGAACAGCACGAGGATGAAAGCGGCAAGCCACAACAGGCGGCGACGTTGGCTGGGCGGCGGGCGCTCGTCACTTGACGTCATGCTGCGGCTTTCGTTAACGCGGGTGACACGGGCGGGCTGTCGCTTTCGGCAACAACAGGTAGACGGACTGAAACACCACCGGTGGGGTGGTTCGTCACAATCAGGCTTGGCGATATGGGCGATTTTTGGGTTTTTGGCTACGGCTCACTGATCTGGCGGCCGGGATTCGCACATGTCGAGACGCGGCGTGCCCGCCTGCATGGCTATCGCCGTTCGCTCTGCGTCTATTCTTTCGTGCATCGCGGCTCGCGCGAACGGCCGGGCCTGGTGCTCGGCCTCGACCGCGGCGGCTCCTGCATCGGGCTGGCGTTCCGGGTTCCAGGCGAGCTGCGCAACGAGGTCATCACCTATCTGCGCGAACGCGAGCTGGTCACCAACGTCTATCTCGAGCGTGTGCTCAGCGTTCGCCTCGACAAGCGTGAAACGGATGGGGGCGAGACGGTCGAAGCCATCGCCTATGTCGTGGACCGCAGCCATGAGCAATACGCCGGTGCGCTCGACGCCGCCGAGGCAGCAGCCGTCGTTCGCGGCGCCGTCGGCCAGTCGGGGAGGAATGAGGATTACGTGCTCAGCACGCTGGAGCACCTCGAAGCACTGGGTATAAGCGATCGCTGGCTGGAAGAGGTGACAAGACGGGTCGCGACGTAGCTTCTTTGGTCGTTGACCATGATGCTTTCGGCGTCGTGGTCCGGGCTACATCCTGAAAATCTGTTTGCCAAGATCGGCGCGATCCAGGCTGTTTGCCACGGCGAGCTTGAACTCGGTCAACGGGCGGAGACCGCCGACAGGAACGTGGAAGCCGGGCTGGCCGAAGATGTCGATGATCTCGCGTAGCACAGGTCGGTCGGCTTCGACCGGCGGCGAAAAGAAGTAGCGATAGATATTCGCCCTGATCTCCACGCCGCTCAGCAACACATCGAAATTGTGAAGTTCGAAGCGCTCTGCACTCATGCCGCCATTGATCACCATCTGCCCGCCGAGCGCCAGGGTGCGGATCAATTCGCCGCTGACAGGTCCGCCGACATTGTCGATAATCCCGTTCAATCCGGCGCCACCGGTGATATCCATCACGGCTTCCCGGATACTTGCCTTCAAGTCCGAAAGGTCAAGAATGGCGGCGACGCCAAGCGTCTTCAGATCGAAGCTTTGGTGCGAGCGCCGCACCAGCGCGATGACGTTGATGCCGCGTCGTTGGGCGAACTGCATCACCATTGTCGAAATCGACGAATAGCCGGCCGTGACAGCCAGCCACTGGCCAGGCCGCACACGGGAATCCACCATCAGATCCCACGCGGTAATGGGGTTCACCATCTGCCCGGCGCGTTCGACCGGATAGCCGGCAGGCAACGGGATCAGCCATTCGGCGGGAATGGCCGCGTACTCGGCCCAACTGCCATAATAGCTGAACGCGACGAGCGTGCCCGGTTCCAGCAAAACGTTCGCGCCAACGGCTTCGACGATGCCGGCGCCATGGTTTCCCGCGATCTGCTGGGGAAAATGCGGCTTCTTCGGTTCGGGATAGAGGTTCTGGATAAACAGGAAGTCGCCCGGATTGATCGAGGCCGAGACCATCCTGACCAGCACCTCGCCATCGCCGATCCGCGGCATCGGCAGGTCGTCAACGTAGAGCACGTCGCGCGGCGAGCCGATGGCGTCAAATACAATTGCTTTCATGCCGGTCTCCATAACAAACGATCCGGGGCAAACAGTCTGGGCTTGGCCAGACCGTGCCGAAATTTGCGTCGGCGCCGCGGAACTTATGGCCGGCCGGCAAAGGCCAGAATTGGCAGATTTGACAATCTATGTGCTAAACTTGCCAATTTCCTCAGAGGGGCTGGTTTGGAAGCCGGACACGGCGCGGCGGGTCGCGGTTTTGTGAAGCGCCAGCGGGTTGGAAAAGAGGCTATGCGTTTGACGTTGCCATGGCGCGACATAGGTTAGCCCGGTCGGCGGCTCCCACCCGCCTCAGCATGAATCACCATGGAGATCAGCCTTGCAGAAACGTCGTCTCGGTCGCACCGACCTATCCATCGCGCCATTGGTTCTGGGCGGCAATGTGTTCGGCTGGACCGCCGATGAGAAAACCTCGTTCGACTTGCTCGACCGCTTTGTCGACGCCGGTCTCAACGCCATCGACACGGCCGATTCCTATTCGCGCTGGATTGCCGGCCACCAGGGCGGCGAATCCGAAACCATCATCGGCAAATGGATGAAGAGCCGCGGCAACCGCGACAGGGTTGTCGTCATCACCAAGGTCGGTTCGGACATGGGGCAGGGCAAAAGGGATCTGTCCGCCGCCTATATCGAAAAGGCCATTGATGCCTCGCTGAAGCGGCTGCAGGTCGATACCGTCGATCTCTATCTGTCGCACTGGCCCGACCCTGCGACCCCGTATGAGGAAACGCTCGGTGCTTACCAGAAACTGCTCGACAAGGGCAAAATCCGCTATGCCGGCGCTTCCAACCTCGACGCCGCCCAATTGCGCGCCGCACTCGACGTAGCAAGCCTGCGCGGCCTGCCGCGCTACGAGGTGCTGCAGCCGGAATACAACCTCTACGACCGCTCGTTCTTCGATGGTCCGCTGCGTGATCTGTGCGTGGCCGAGGACATCGGCGTCATCACCTATTTCAGCCTCGCCAAAGGGTTTTTGAGCGGCAAGTACCGCAGCGAAGCCGATCTCGGCAAAAGCCCGCGCGGCGGCGGTGTGAAAGGGTATCTCAACGCGCGTGGCATGCGCATTCTCTCAGCGCTCGACGCCGTGTCGGCCAGACATTCGGCCAAGCCGGCGGAAGCGGCGCTGGCCTGGGTCATGGCGCGCCCCGGCGTCACCGCTCCGATCGCCAGCGCGACGACGCTCGGCCAGCTCGACAGCCTGGTGCGTGCGGCGTCGTTGCAGCTCAGTCCGGACGATATCGCCGAGCTCGACAAGGCCAGCGCATAGCCGCGCACGATCGTTCAAGACCCGCACCGCTGCCTTGCCTACCGTCCTACATCGTCACAGGATGCAGGGACGCCGCATGGCCGGACAGGTTCTTCTCGATCAGCAGCTATGGCAGCAATTGCTGGCGCTTGTGCTGGCATCGGCCATCGTCATGGGCAGCCCGGGGCCGGCGACGATAAGCGTCACCGCGGTCGGCGCCGCGTTCGGCCTGCGGGATTCGCTCCGCTATGCCTCGGGGATCGTTGTTGGCACGATCCTCGTGCTCGTGGTGGTGGCGACGGGCATCATGGCCGTTCTCGCCGCGTTGCCGAAGCTCGCGGCGCTGCTGGCGGTCGCCTCGGCAGCCTACATCCTTTACCTGGCGTTCAAGATAGCGGCGGCGCCGCCACTGACGGCACGCGTCCGTGGAGCGGCGCTTCCCACTTTCCTTGGCGGGTTTCTTCTGGCTGTTGCCAACCCGAAAGCCTATGTGGCGATTGCCGCCGTGTTCGCCAGCGCGTCTTCCGGCGCCGGCGGTCTCGGTATTTCAGCCAAGCTGGGGGTTCTCACCTTGATGATCGTTGCCATTCATCTCTTGTGGCTTCTCGCCGGCGCAGCCTTTGCACGTTTGCTGCGCAAACCGCTGGCTTCGCGGATCATCAATCTGGTGTTTGCCGTGACGCTGGTTGCAACAGCCGCCCTGGCTGCCCTGCCGTGAGCCCTTGTGGCATCTGAGGCCGTTGCCTCAGCCTTTCAATTCAGGTTTCGCGTCCAGCTCACCAAGCCTTTTCACCGCAGTCGGCGGCATCGGCGGCGGGTTCGGCGTTTGCGACGCCTCGACGAGGAGCTGGTCGCAGGCGGCCTCCGTCTCGCCGATCAGCCGTTGCATGAATTCGTCCTTGCCGAGGCCGGGCGGGATCGGCGACAGGAAGCGCGCCTTGATCGTGCCGGGATAGCGCAGGAATTTGCGGCGCGGCCAATAGAGGCCGGCGACGTGAGCGACCGGCACCACCGGAATGCCAAGTTGCGCGTAGAGTTCGACGATGCCGTATTTGTAGACCGGCTCGTCGCCCGGCGCCCGGCGCGTGCCCTCGGGATAGATGATGAGCTGGCGGGGATTGCGCGCCAATTCCTGTTTGGTCGCGGCGATCACCATCTTCAATGCCTTCGAGCGGCTGCCGCGGTCGACCGGAATCATCCGCATCTTCAAGATGTACCAGCCGAAGAACGGGATCCAGGTCAGCTCCCGCTTCAATATGTAAACGGGATCGTCGAGGAACGGCAGGAAAGCGATCGTGTCCCAGAAGGACTGGTGCTTCGGCGCCAGGATGAAGGAGCCTTCAGGCAGGTTCTCCTGGCCGGTGATCTCGCTTCTGGTGCCGGCGATCTTGTCGTAGAGCCACATGCTGGTGCGCGACCAGAATTTCGGCACGAACCAGGCGCGGTGGCGCGGCGACAGGAAATAATACGGGGTCCAGAGGATCATCTGGACGATCAGATTGAGGTAAAAGGCGAGATTGAACGCCAGCGAGCGGAAATAGAGCATACAGCAAGTGCCCGGTGAGGAGGTGTGCGTTGGTTACACCAAGCGCCGGCAAAAAGGAAACGGTGCGAGGCGGGCGATCGGCCCGGTTTTGCGGTAGGCCGTCCTTCGTCACGCCTGCCACGCCGCCTGCAGCAGGCGCTGCTTCAGGCGTGGGGCGGCGAAGTCGAGGAACGCGCGCAGCTTCACCGGCAGCAGCCCTTGGCCGGCGTGGACGAGGCTCACCGGCCATGGCTCGGGCTCGAACTCCTGCAGCACGGGGCGCAGCGTACCCGACCGAACCGCGGCGGCGATCTGGTAGGAAAGCAGCCTCGTCACGCCGACGCCAGCAATCGCCGCATCGATTGCCGCCTCAGCGGTGTTGACCCGTAACCTGGAGCGGACCGGTACGGTGAATTCGGCCTTGCCGGTGGCGAAACTCCAGGCGGAGGCGTTGAGCCCTTCGAAGGTGATCGCACTGTGTGCTGCAAGCTCTTGCGGCGTTTTCGGCGTGCCGTGCTCGGCGAGATAGGCCGGGCTCGCGCAAACGACGCGGCGGATCGAACCCAGGCGGACGGCGACCAGGCTCGAATCGGCAAGGGCGCCGATGCGGATGGCGAGATCGATGTGCTCTTCGACCAACTGGGTTATCCGGTCGGCGAGTGTCAGCCGCACACTTACGTCGGGGTAGGCGGCGAGAAAGGCGGTGACGACCGGCAGCACATGCAGGCGGCCGAAGACGATCGGCGCGGTGACGATCAGTTCGCCGGTCGGGGCGCTGTACTCGCCGGCGGCTATTCGCTCGGCCTCGCCGACCTCGTCGAGAATGCGACGACAGGCGGCGAGATAGGCGTGGCCGGCATCGGTCAGCGACAGCTGCCGCGCCGAGCGGTTCAACAGCCGTGTCTTCAGGTGCCTTTCCAGGTCCGAAACCTTGCGGCTGACCGTCGTCAGCGGAATGCCGAAGCGACGCCCGGCAGCCGAAAGGCTGCCTGTCTCCGCCGCGGCAACGAAAAGCGACATGGAGTGGAGGCGATCCATAACTTTCCCGAAAAAATTGACCCTTCCGAAGAATGGAAGGACGCATCGCAGATATGGCATCTGCTTCTCGAAGATGGAAGTATCTACTTTTCGGTGAGTAATGCAGCGTACTCGGCAGTTGAGGAGGGTCTTCATGAACGCTCACACCAGCGATGTTGCCTTCACACCGACGGTGAAGGCGATCCAAGCCCGCAAGGGCTCGCGCCAGGCCTATGCCCGTGTTGAGGAGCGTGGTGGCTGGCAGGCGGCAATCACGCCCGATCTCGCCGCCTTCATCGAGGCGCAGACCAGCGTCTTCCTGTCGACCGCCAATGCTGACGGGCAGCCTTACATCCAGCATCGCGGTGGGCCTGCCGGTTTCCTCAAGGTGCTCGACGAACGGACGATCGGCTTTGCCGATTTTTCCGGCAACAGGCAGTTCATCACCCAAGGCAATCTCAGCGACAACCCACAGGCTTTCCTGTTCCTCATCGATTATGCCCACCGGCAGCGCATCAAGATCTGGGGCACAGCGCAGGTCGTCGAGGGCGATGCCGAACTGATGGCAAAGCTGGTGCCGCAAGACTACAAAGCGCGACCCGAACAGGTCATCCTGTTTACCGTTTCTGCCTGGGATTCCAATTGCTCACAGCACATCCCGCAGCGTTTCGAAGCGGCCGATGTGGCGGCGGCTCTGGCCGAACGCGACAGGCGTATAGAACGGCTCGAGCAGGAGATCGCGCGCTTGCGCTCGGGTGCAACAGCCAGGGAATAAAAACTGCCGGTGCCGTTCAGTTTCCGCCCGCGGCGTCGGCCAGCGTGACGCTGTTGGGCGGTTGCTTCACCGGCATGATGCCACGCGCCAGCGCCAGCAGGTATTTGCTGTATTCGGTGAACAGCACGCGCAGCGCTTCCGGCTTGGTCAGCCAGCCGCCATTCCCAAGGTTGGTGTTGACCACCGGATAGGGTTCAAGCCTGGCGCCGTGCAGCAGCCGTCCCATTTCCAGCAGGCTGCGCGGCATGTGATAATTGTTGGTGACGAGGATGACGGTGCCGTAGGCGTGGTCCTCGACCCATTTGGCGCTTTCCTCGGCATTGCCGATCGTGTCGAGCGCGGCGCGGTCGATGTCGACGCAGCAGGAAAACAGCCTCTTGTCGCCGCCGGTCGCGGCCTGAAGCTGGCGGCGGCTGGCGGAGGGATGGACGCCGCTGATCAGCAGCCGCTCGCCCTTGCCTGACGCAAGCAGCCCCATTGCGGCGTCGAGGCGCGACTGACCGCCGGTCAGCACGATGATAGCGTCGGCCCTTGCCGGATTGGCGGGCGTCGTCAGACGGCTGACGGTATTGGCGAACCAGCCGAAGCCGGCGACAAACAACGCCACAAGACCGAGCAGAAGGAGAGCCGAGAGGCGTAAGGAGCGGGCTGCCAGCAGCCGCCCGTGTTTGGCGAACTGATCCGGCTTGGCAAATTCATCAGGCCCGGCGAATTCATGCGGACGCGCAACCAGCACTGGCATGCACCCAGCGGTATCGGTCGAGTCCCGAACGTCCATCATGAAATGGTTAACCCCGAAATACGGCCTTTGGTAGGAAAAAAATGCAATTTTCGTGACGATGCGTTTTCATCCGTGATCGATCTTTCCTTTAGCCGGCGTCCGGCTGGCGAATGTCGATGTCGCTGAGATAGGTAACCACGGTGAAATGGGAGGTTGCCGCGGTCAGCGCGCCGATCACCAGCACCATGACAGCGACCCCGAGATAACCCGCCGAGCCGATGGCGAAATTGCCGAACAGGGCGGTCGCCTGGTCGGCCTGCGGCGTTGCCATGTTGCGTGACGACCACCAGGAGAAGACGATGAAGACGAGGATTGCCGCGGCGCCGCCCGCCGCGGCGCCCTTCATGCCGGTGACCAGAAAATGCCGGCGAAATTCGCGCGCGATGAAGCGCGCCTCGGCGCCGACGAAATGCAGCACCTCGATGATGTGGCCGTTGCCGGCCATGGCGCCGCGCGTCGCGAACACCACGGTCAGCACCGTCGCCGACAGCATCAGCGCCAGCACTGCGAGACCGATCGTTACCGTGGTGCGGGCCATGGTGACCAGCCGGTCGACCCAGGTGCGATGATCGTCGAGCGATGCACTCGGCAGCTTCGGCGTGATCGCCGCGCGCAGTGCGGCGAAATCGGGCGGACTGTTCTCGTCGATGGTGATGATGATCAGGCGCGGCACCGGCAGCTCATCGATGTTCAGGCCCGAGCCCAACCAAGGCTCGAGCAGCCGGGCCGTTGCTTCGCGGTCGACGATCCTGGCGCTTTTCACGCCAGGGAATTCGCCGGCGATCTGCGAGGCCAGCGCAAGCGCGGCCTCCATGTCGAGGCCGTCGACCGGCTTGATCTGGATGGTCGCCTCGCGCGAGATCTGGTTCTCCCAGACCGAGGCGGTGTCACGCACCAGCGTGACTGCGCCAAACGTCAGGCAGGACAGAAACGTCATGATGGCGATGACCAGCACCAGCGCCCGGCCGGCGATGTTCTGCGCCGGCACGATCGGCGCCATCTTGCGCTGGACGCGGGGCTTGGCCGCTGCGGCGTCGTGACCCTCGAAATGTTCGACGGAGAGCTCAGTCATAGATGTCCAGCCTTCCGCCGGCCAGGATCATGCGCCGTGCGTCGACCTGTTCCATCAGGCCGAGGTCGTGCGTGGCGATCACCACGGCAGTGCCCAGCCGGTTGAGCTCGATGAACAGCCGCAGCAAGCGTCGTGCCAGCGGTGGATCGACATTGCCGGTCGGCTCATCGGCGAGCAGGATCTCGGGCTGCTCGATCAACGCACGGGCGATCGCGGCGCGCTGCTTCTCGCCGCCAGACAGCACCGGCGGCAGCACATGCATGCGTTCGCCGAGGCCGACCCATTTCAGCAGCTCGGTGACGTCGGTGCGGTAGGTCGCCTCCTCGCGGCCGCGCACGCGCAGCGGCAATGCCACGTTCTCGTAGGTGGTCATATGGTCGAGCAGGCGAAAATCCTGGAACACCACCCCGATGCGGCGCCTCAGATGCGGCAATTCGGTGCGCGAGATGCGCGAGCGGTCCTTGCCGAAGATGGTGATCAGGCCGCGCGTCGGCTTCAGCGACATGAACAAAAGCCGCAGCAACGTCGTCTTGCCGGCGCCTGAAGGTCCGCTCAGGAACTGAAAGGAGCGCTCCGGAATGTGCAAGGAGATGTCGCGGAGGATCTCCGGACCCATGCCATAGCGGAGGCCGACATTTTCGAAGCGGATCACTTTCGACGACCTGAAATTCTCGGCGGCAAGATGCCAGCCCTTTCTGTGGAAAGACCATCGGCCGGCATGGTTAACCGACGGTTAATTTGGGGGCTTTTCAAACGAGTCACAGGGGTTCCGGTGGGGAAGCGTTAACCATTTCCGTTTACCCAAAGAAACGAACAGCGAACAGGTGCCGTAGTGTTGGGCCACGATGGCTGAGGATCGAACCGCGCGCCCGGTTTCCGGCGAAATCATGACCGATGCGGCCGCCGAGCCGGAACGCATCATGCGCGACGTGACCGCCGACGTCATCGATGCCGATTATGAGGTGCTGCCCCGCCATTTTACGCGTCCAGACTTTGCGCCGCCGCCTGCGCGCACGATTTCCACCCCTTCGATCGAAGGCATGGACATGTTGCGCAAGCCGGAAACCGCCGTCGAACGGCCGTTATGGGTGCACGGTGGGCCGATCTTCTGGATTGCCGGCGTCGGTGCCGCCTTGGCCGCCTTCTGGATTTCGGGCGGCCATGCGCTGGTTCGTTAGAACGGCGCCAGAAAATCAACAGGTCACCAGATAAACGATTTGCGACGCGCTGGGGACGGTTCGCGGGCGCCCTGCCAAAGATTTGGCCTTGCCAGACGGCTCGACATGCCTAGAAACGGGGTTGAAGACCGTTTTCGGTCAGCTTCGCCTACAAGGCGATCATTTCTGGAAAGGCGGCCAATGCCAGTTGTGCGCGGCAAGGACATCGAAGTCCTGTTTTCGGCGTCCGCCATCGCGCGGCGGAATCTGGAACTTGCCAAGGAGATCGCCGGGCACGACTACCACGACCTTCTGGTAATCTCGGTGCTGAAGGGATCATTCATCTTCGCCGCCGATCTTATCCGTGCCATGCACGATGTCGGCCTGTCGCCGGAGGTCGAGTTCATCTTCATCTCGAGCTATGGCGCCGGGACAACCAGCGGTGAGGTGAGGGTGCTGCGCGACATCGACAACGAGGTCGCCGGCCGCGATGTGCTTCTCATCGACGACATTCTCGAATCCGGCAAGACGCTGAGCTTCACCCGCGACCTCATGCTGTCGCGCGGCGCGAGGAGCTGTGCCATCGCCGTGCTGCTCGACAAGCGCATGCGCCGCCAGACCACGCTCAACGCCGACTATGTCGGCTTCGACTGCCCCGATTATTTCGTCGTCGGTTATGGCATGGACGTCGCCCACGCGTTTCGCGAATTGCCGTTCGTCGGCATGGTCAAGGGCGACGCTTGAGGCCTTTTTGATAATTCTACTCCGGCGGCCACCTGACGCAGTGTTCTGCGCTTCCTGCAGCGCAGCGCGTCCTTTGGACGCGCAAAGGACGCTGTAGCACTTTTGATTTTGCGCATGATGCTTTCCGAAATCGAAACCGAGTTCGGGATCAAGCGCGAAGCTCCCGGACTCGAACGTCCGCTCCGCTCCGGTTCTCGAAAACCACGCCATCTGACTCGCCGGAGCGAATTCTGAAAAGGCCTCATCGACACTCAGCGCCTTCAGGAAACATCAACTTTTCCTCGCCAAATATCCTGCCCATGGCAAAGCTCTTGATCGTCGAGGACGATGAATCCGTCCGCACCCTCGCCGCCCGTGCGCTCGAACGCGCCGGGCATAATGTCACTATTGCCGCCGACGGCGCGCACGGTCTTTCTCTGATCCGGGCGGCGCAAGGGGGCTACGACCTTGTGCTGTCCGACATCCGCATGCCGGAGATGGACGGCATCGAGATGGCCAAGGCGGCAGCGGCGCTGTTCCCGGCGATGAAGATCATGCTGATGACCGGCTTTGCCGATCAGCGCGAGCGCGCCGAGGAATTGGACGGCGTTATTCTCGATGTCGTGCAAAAGCCGTTCACGCTGGCTGAAATTCGCGCCCGCGTCGAACAGGCGCTCGCCTGTTTCGCCTAAAGCCCAAGGCCGACCGCCTTCACGCAGGGTCGCAGGTCGCAGCGATGGCTGGCGCGCCGCTCCGGCGCCGGCTGGCATTGAGCGCAAACAGGCCGGCGCCGATGATGAGGGCTGCGCCGGCCGCCGTCGCCGGTCGCGGCACTTCGGCAAAGAACAGAAAACCCCATAGCGGCGACCAGATGATACCGGTGTATTCGAAGGTGGCGACGCTGTTGGCGGGCGCCAACCGGTAGGCCTGCGACAACAGGATCATGCCGGCCGAGGCAACGAAGCCGCATGCCCCCATCTTCAGCAGATCCGACGTCGTCGGCCAGACCCATGGCCGGACTAGGAATTCGAGGCTCGGATGCACGGCATGGTCGATGTCTGCCAGCCAAAACAGCCCCGCCACCAGGGCAGCACCGGCCAGATAGGCGCCGTTCTGGTAAAACGCCATAACGGTCGAGGATTCGGTGTCGCCGATCTTGCGTGCCATCAGTTGCGAAAAACCGTAGAGCAGAGCCGAGCCTAGCGACAGCAGCGCCGCCCAGTCGAACACGCCGGCACCCGGGCGCGCCATCACCAGCACGCCGAGCATGCCGACCAGGACGGTGGCGAGCGCCTGCCAGGACACGCGTTCGCCGAGATACGGGCCGGCCAGCGCCATGATGAACAGTGGCGCCATGAAATAGAGCGCCACCGCGTCGGCCAGCGGCAGGGCGGCGATTGCCAGATAGTAGGCCGTGTAGGAGGTGAACTGGATGAAGGCGCGCATCGTCAACATGCCGAACCGCTTCGACTGGATCGCCTGCAATCCGACGTCGGCGTGGACGAGGAAAACCAGGATCGGCAGGGCGACGATCGAGCGGATCGCCATCACCTCGGTGACGGGATAGCGGCTCGACACCGCCTTGACCAGCGGGTCCTGCAGTGAAAAGACCAACACGCCGAGACAGAGGCTGAGGATGCCGAGCACAAGCCGATTCTGCATGGGCGCTCCGGTCTCCTGCGCGCCGGCCGGAAGCAGGCCTGCATCCGGGTAAAAAGAACCCGCCACCGTTTCGGGCAGCGGGTACGAGTGAGGACTTTTGATTGGTCCGCGGCCGATTTCGCGGCCGCATATCCAATGGGTGAGGCGACTATCGTCCGCCGTTTGACATGTTGCAAACGAATTGGAATGATGCCAGCAATCAGATTTTCTTATGGCGGGCACATGCGACCCAATCTCGACAGCGACCTCTTGCGCACCTTCGTCGCGGTCGCCGACACCGGCAATTTCACCAAGGCGGCGGAGCGGGCCGGCCGCACCCAGTCGGCGGTCTCGATGCAGATGAAGAAGCTCGAAAGCATGGTCGGCGACAGCCTGTTCGAGCGCGGCTCGCGTGGTGTGGCGCTGACGCGGCGCGGCGGCGAGCTCATCGCCAACGCCAGGCGCATCGTTTCGCTGCTCGACGAGACGGCGGCATCGATGGTCGCGGCGCCGCTTGGCGGGCCGGTGCGCATCGGTATCCCGGAGGAATATGGCCACGCGATCCTGTCGCGCGCGCTCGGTGCCTTTGCCAAGCGCCATCCTCAGGTCGACATCACCGTCCGCTACGCGCATTCCGGTGCGCAGATCGCGGCGCTCGCCGCCGGCGAGCTCGATCTGGCGGTGGTGTTCGAATGGCAGGATCTCTCGGGCGGTGAGGTGCTGATGCATGATCCGACCGTATGGGTGACGTCGGAGCTGCATCACATGCATGAGGACCGGCCGGTGCCGATCGCGCTCTACAACCGCGCCGGCTGGTGCAAGGATTTCGCGATAAAGTCGCTGGAACAGCGCGGTCTCGCCTATCGTGTCGCCTACACCAGCGATACCAATGGCGGCCTGCGGCTCGCCGTCACCTCCGGGCTGGCGATTGCGCCGATCTCGCGCAGCAACATTCCGGCCGGCTGCCGCGAACTTACGGCCGCCGACGGCTTCGGCGACATCGATTCCTCGAACGTAGTGCTGCGGCGCAATCCGAACGCTTCCGGCGAGGCGATCGACGGCATGGAAGAGGCGATCCGCGAGGCGTTCACCAACCGTTAAACACGTCGCTCGGTCCGGCGATAGCTGCCACCACGGAGGACCGCGCACGGCGATCTTCCAAAAATGTAGAGTGCAGCCTTACTTCAGCTCCAGCAACCGCTCCAGATAGCTGCGCTCGATATCGGGGCTGAGCGCGTTGCCGAGCCGCTTGCGGATTGCCTCGAGGATCTGGCGGGCGCGCTGCACGTCGATCTCGTCAGGCACTCTCACCGAACTTCCGTCATCGGGACCCTCGCTGGTGCGGGGCCGCCCGAGCGGGTCACGGTCGGCATTCTGCTGGCGTCCGCCCTGCCCGTTGCCGCCCTGGTCGCCTTGCATCGCTTGCAATTGCTTCATCATATCCTTGGCGCCCCTGCGCAAGGCTTCCAATGCGCGGCCCTGGTGGCCGACGGCTTGGTCGCCCTCGCCCTCGCCGAGCGCCTGTTCGGCATTGCCCATGGATTTGCCGGCTTCGCCAAACCCCTCATTGGGGTCGAGGCCCATGCCTTCGAGGCCCTTCCTCAATTGATCGAGCTCGCTCTGCAGCTTGCCCTGGCCTTCCTGCAATTGCTTCAGCGCATCGGCAAATTCCTGCGGCGTCATCGGCTTCGGCCGGCCGAGCGGATCGCGGTCGTCGCCCGGGCTGGGCTTGCCCTCTTCGCCCATCGGGCCTTGCTCACCGTTCTCGCCGAGTTGCTCGTCGCGGTTCTGCCCGCGCTGTTGCTGGCCGCGCTGCATCTGGTCCATACGGAAGGTGTCGTTCATCATCTCCTGCTGGCGCCGCATGATCTCGCCCAGCTTGTCCATCTGCTGGCGCATCTCGCTGTCCTGCTGGCCGCCTTGCTGCTGGCGGCCTGCCTGCAGATTGTTCATCATGTCCTGCAGCTCCGACAGCAATTGCTGCGCCTGGTCGCGATTGCCGGATTTCGCCAGGTTCTCGATTTGGTCCATCATTCGGTCGATGTCGCTCTGGCGCAGTTCCTGGCCGTTTTGCTGCATCTGTGGCGCATTCGGATTCTGCTGCGCCCGCGCCGCGAATTCCTGCAGGAACTGGTTCATCGCCTCGCGCAGTTCCTTCATCGCCTTCTCTATCTCTTGGTCGCTGGCGCCGTTCTTGATCGCATCCTGCAGCGCCTGCTGCGCCTGGCGCAGCCGCTTCTCGGCCGCCGACAGATTGCCTTCCTCGATGCCGAGCGCGATCTCCCAGAGGTAAGCGACCTCGTCGCGCAACTGGTCGTCGCTGTCGGCCATCTTCAGCCGGGTGCGGGCGCTCATGATGGCGAGGTAGTGCGCCATATTGTCGAACGTGTCTTCCGGCCTGAGCGTGATCGCATCCATCAGGTCGAGCACGCGGTCCTTGGCATAGGCATCGAGCGCCAGTATGCGGCGCTGCTCGACCACGGCCCGCGCCAAGGGGTTGGAGAATGGCCGCTCCGGCATCACCAGCGTCTTGGTTTCGCTGGTCGCCGTGTGTCCGGCGCCGTCGGTGGCGACAAGCGACAGCTTGACGTTGCCACCGGCCCAGACATGGTCGGTCAGATCCTTCGTCGTTTTGGCGGCATTGGCCTTGCCGCCGCGGCGCGGCAACGTCAGCGGCATTTCCGGCGGCCCATAAAGCGGATGCGCGTTGGGCACCTGCGGATCGGCCAATGCGAAAACCGCCTTGGCGGAGGCCGCGCCATAGTCGTCGTCGATCTGGTAGTTGAGCTCGAAGGCGCCGTTGACGGCGCGCTTCGGCTCACCGACAAAGCGGATCTGCGGCGGCTTGTCGGGGATTATGGCGAAGGCCCAGCGGCCGAGCTCGCCGTCGCCGGATTGCAGCGTCAGCATGCCGTCGGCCGTCAACTTGCCGCTGAACTGGCGCACGATGGAAGGCGTTGCCGTATTTGCCTCTGGCTTGGCTTGCGGCCCGGTCGGATCGATGGCGCGGGTGTTGCCGCCGGCGTCGGCGTAGCTCAGCGTTTCCTCGCCCGAACCGCCCGTGACGCGCAGCGACACGTCGCTGCCCTCCGGAACGGTGAAGGTCGGCGCCGCTTGATTGGCATTGTTGGCAAGGACAGGGGCGTTGAGGAATACTGGTGGCCTGCCGGTATAGGCCGGCGGCGTCACCCAGGCATCAATGCGCGGCGGCACGACGTCGCGCGCGGCACGGGCAACAAACCCGTCAGTCAGCTTGCCGCCCGACGGCCCGAAGGAGAAGGCAAAGGCGGTGACCAACAAAAGCGCCGCAACGGCGCGCAACGCCCACGGGTCATGCTCGGGGACGCGCGTGCGCGGCACGTCGCCGCCAAGCTCGCCCAGCCGGTCCGCCATGCGCCGCTGATGCTCGCGCCACAGGGCTCGCGAAAAAATGCTTTCCTTGCCGCTCGGGCGATCGGTCTGGACCTGCACCGGGCTGTGCAGCAACCGGTTGGCCGCTTCGATGCGGCGGTCGACCTCGGCACTGGATGGCGTGCGGAAGAAACGCAACGGATAGAGTGCGGCAAGCGCTGCGACGCCGAATGCCGTGATGAGACCGAATCGCGCTAAATCGGGCAAAAGCGGGAACAGACCGAGCCACGAGATACTGAGAAACAGGCTGGCGACGATGATCAGCGGCAGCAGCAACGGCCAGCCGCGCTCGACGATTATCGAGACCTGCGTCGCCAGCCGGCTCAAGGCAAGGCGCCCGGCCAGGCTGCGATCGCTGGTAAAGACGGGTCGTTGCGTCATCGGCCCTTCCTGGCCGGGCGGGATAGCCCGGACCTCACGAGTCTATCGCATGGGCCCGAAAAGTCGATTTTCGGGAAGCACGATGCGAAGACCCAAAATCTTAGCGCATACGTCGTGCATTCAGGCGGCTGCACGTCGCCCTAAGGATACCAACAAACACGGCGAAGGCGAGGCGGTTCCCCAAAACGTGAACAATAATGCCCCGGATATTGTCAAAATTTCGCTGGATTGGCGTTTGCGCCGCAGACCAGAACGGCAACGCGCTCGCCCACAGCCGGCCTGTAGCGGCCGGACAGGAGCGCCGCGAAGGCCGCCGCACCGCCCGGCTCGGAGATGATTCGCACCCGGTCCCACAGCGCCGCCTGGGCGGCGATAATGTCGTCGTCGCCGACGAGGATCGAGCGCTCGACGAACGCCTCGGCGATAGGAAACATCATTTCGCCGACACGCTTCGGCGCGAGCGAATCGGCGGCGATGCCCTCGGTCGAGGCATCGACAGGCCGGCCAGCCTCGAAAGCGCGGTGTAGCGTCGGCGCACCCTCCGGCTCAACGGCAATGATCCTGATGCGGCCGGAAAACCAGGCGGCGATGCCGCCGATCAAGCCGCCGCCGCCGACAGCGACCAGCAGCGTGTCGAGCTTCGGCAGGTCGGCCTCGATTTCGAGGCCGAGCGTACCTTGCCCGACCAGCGTCTCCTCCTGGTTGAAGGCGTGGATCTGCAGCGCGCCGGATTTTTCGGCGAAGCTCTCGCTGGCGCCCAGCGCCTCGGCATAACGGGCGCCGCCGACGATCAGCTCGGCGCCGTAGCCGCGGATGCGGTCCAGCTTGGCCGGCGGGCTCACTTCGGGAACAAAGATGGTCGCCTTATGGCCGAGCCGCATGGCGGCATAGGCGACCGCGGCGCCGTGGTTGCCGCCCGATGCGGCGACGACGCCAACTGCGGGAACCGGCCGTTCGAGGAGATTGGTGAACGCGCCACGCGCCTTGAACGAGCCGGAATGCTGCAGGCATTCGAGCTTCAGGTCGACAGGCAGAGGCGGGCGGCCGAAATCGGCCATGTCGACGCGCAGCACCGGCGTGTGGCGCACGAAGGGCCGGATGCGAGGTTCCATCGCCGCAATGCGCTCGCGGGTGATCGTGTGGCCATGCAGCATGCTTCACTCCCAGAGTTGACATTCAGAGTTGACATTACTTAGTAACTTGGCAAAGTCCCTAAATGCAAGAGGTCGACGTCTTCAAAGCGATTGCCAGCGAGCGCAGACTGCAGATCCTCGATTGGCTCAAGGACCCGCGCGCGCATTTTCCGCCGCAGGCGGACGGTGATCTGGTCGAGGACGGGGTCTGCGCGCTGCTGATCGCGGAAAAGCTGGGGATCACGCAGGCGACGCTCAGCGAGCATATGCGCGTGCTCACCCAGGCAGGGCTTTTGCGCAGCAAGCGTATCAAGCAGTGGATATTCTATCGCCGGAACGAGGACAGGATCGCCGAGGCCAGGGTGCTCATTCAGCACCGGCTGTAGCGCTGCAAGGTATCTCTCAGGTCAACCAATCAGGCACCGAATCCAGCCCGATCAATTCGTCATAGGTCTGGCGCGGGCGCACGATGTGGAAGCGGTCGCCGTCGACCAGCACTTCCGGCACCAGCGGCCTGGTGTTGTAGGTGCCGGCCTGGACGGCGCCATAGGCGCCGGCGGTGGCGACAGCGATCAGGTCGCCGGCTTTCAGCCTGGGCAGGTCACGGTCGAGCCCGAGATAGTCGCCGGTCTCGCAGACCGGGCCGACGACGTCGACCTTCATGCGCGGTGCCGCGACCGGCTGCTGCACCACCGGCCTGATGTCGTGGAAGGCGTCGTAAAGGGTCGGCCGGATCAGATCGTTCATCGCGGCGTCGACGACGAGGAAGTTCTTGGCGTCGCCCTCTTTCACGAAGATGACCTCCGAGACCAGGATTCCGGCATTGCCGACGATCAGCCGGCCCGGCTCGAACATCACTTTCAGCCCGAGCTTGGCGACATGCTTCCTGACGATCTGGGCATAGGCTTCGGGCAAAGGCGGCGGGTTGTTGTCGACGCGGTAGGGAATGCCGAGGCCACCACCGACATCGATATGCTCAATGGCATGCCCGTCGGCACGCAACGCGCCGACCAGTTCCACCAGCAGCGCGAAGGCGTCGTCGAAGGGCTGCAATTCGGTGATCTGGCTGCCGATATGGGTATCTATGCCGGTGATCCTGATGCCCGGCAACTCAGCCGCGCGGGCATAAACCTTCCGCGCCTGCTGCCAGGGAATGCCGAACTTGTTCTCGGCCTTCCCAGTCGAAATCTTCTTGTGCGTCCTGGCGTCGACATCCGGGTTGATGCGCAGCGAGATCGGCGCGATCTTGCCCAGCGCGGTGGCGCGGGCCGACAGCAGCTCCAGCTCCGGTTCGGATTCGACGTTGAAACAGAGAATGCCGGCCGAGAGCGCAAAATCCATTTCGCGCGCGGTCTTGCCGACGCCTGAAAACAGGATCTTGCTTGCCGGAATGCCGGCGGCCAAAGCGCGGCGCAGTTCGCCTTCCGAGACCACGTCGGCGCCGGCGCCGAGCCTTGCCAGCACCTTCAACACAGCCTGGTTGGAATTCGCCTTCATGGCATAGCAGACGAGGGCGTCGAGCCCGGCAAAAGCTTCGGCAAAGACGCGAAAATGCCTGGTCAGCGTCGCCGTCGAATAGCAATAAAACGGCGTGCCGACACTGGCGGCGATATCTGATATCGCCACGTCCTCGGCATGCAGTACGCCGTCGCGGTAGTCGAAATGGTTCACGAGATCGGTCCGAAAATCAGAGCAGCGGGTCGAGGATAAATTTCTTGTCCTCGACAGGTTTTTCCGGCTCCGGCGGCAAAGGTTGCTTGGCCTTCTCGGCGTCCTTGCGCGCCTGCACGGCTGCCGCGTAGGGCGTATCGAGCGCAGCCTTCCTGCCGCAGGCCGCAACGGTCGCCATCGCCGCTAGCAGCGTCAGCGTCACTAAAATCCTGCTTCCGGTCATCGCGTCATCCGTCCGAAACTGTTGCCCGCAGCGCTTCTAGCCGAGTTTTGCGGCCATTGCACCCCGCGTCTTACGCCTTGGCGAGCCGCTTTTTCCAGTAGCGGATCTGCTTGCGCACCTCGGACGGCGCGGTGCCGCCGAAGCTTGTGCGGCTCTTTACAGAATTCTGCACGGCCAGAACCGAAAACACGTCTGCGCTGATACCGAGGTGAATGGACTGCAAATCCTGCAGCGAAAGCCTGTCGAGCCCGACCTTCTTGTCCTCGGCCAGCGCCACCGCCCGGCCAGTGATATGGTGCGCCTCGCGGAACGGCAGGCCGAGCGTGCGTACCAGCCAGTCGGCGAGGTCGGTCGCAGTCGAATAGCCGGCACCCGCCGCCTTTTTCATCGCGGCAGTGTTCACCGTCATGTCGCGCATCATGCCGGTCATCGCCGCCAGCATCAGGTCGAGCGTCTCTGCCGCGTCGAAGACGGATTCCTTGTCTTCCTGCATGTCCTTGCCATAGGTCAGCGGCATGCCCTTCATTACCGTCAGCAGGCCGACCAGATGGCCGGTGACACGGCCGGTCTTGCCGCGCACCAGTTCGGCGGCGTCGGGGTTCTTCTTCTGCGGCATGATCGACGAACCCGTCGAGAAGCTATCCGACAGCCTGACGAAACCGAATTGCGGCGTCGACCAGATGATGATCTCTTCGGCCAGCCGCGACAGATGTGTCGCGCAGATCGCCGCCAGCCCCAAGAATTCCAGCGCGAAATCGCGGTCCGAAACGCTGTCGAGCGAATTGCGCATCGGTTCGCGAAAACCAAGCGCCGTTGCCGTCTGGTGCCGGTCGATCGGAAAGCTGGTGCCGGCGAGGGCGGCCGCACCGAGCGGGCTTTCGTCCATCCGCTCGATCGCGTCGCGGGCGCGCGACAGGTCGCGCGCAAACATCTCGACATAGGCCATGCAGTGGTGGCCGAAGGTCACCGGCTGCGCCGCTTGCATGTGGGTGAATCCCGGCATCACCGTTCCCGCATGCTCCTCGGCCCGGGCGAGGAACGCCGTGATCAGGCCTTTCAGCGCCTCGGCGACACGAAAGCACTCGTCCTTGACCCAGAGCCTGAGGTCGACCGCCACCTGGTCGTTGCGCGAGCGGGCAGTGTGCAGGCGGCCGGCGGCAGGGCCGATCAAATCGGCGAGGCGGGCCTCGACATTCATGTGGATGTCTTCCAGCCTGGTCGAGAACTCGAATGTGCCGGCCTCGATCTCTGCCAGGATCGTGTTCAGCCCGTGACTGATTTTTTCTTGATCGGCCGCCGAAATAATGCCCGTTTGCGCCAGCATCTCGCTATGGGCGATCGAGCCGCGAATGTCCTGGGCATAGAGTTTGCGGTCGAACGAGATCGACGCGTTGATCGCTTCCATGATTGCGGCCGGACCCGAGGCAAAACGTCCGCCCCACATCTGGTTGCTGGCCTTCTTGTCGCTCATCGCTATAACCCGTGCTCCGGAGCAGTTTTTGAAAAATGGCAGACGGCAATAGATTTTTCCCGGCTTTGCGTCTCATCCTCGCCGCTTTGGTTGCGGGCGTGCTGGCCGGCGCGGTCGCGGTATATGTCAGGGAAAGCGGTTCTGGCAATAACGCGCCCGCGCAAGTGGCCGCCGGCGGCGGCAATGACGACGTCGCCTGCGCCGCCAGGACCGACCATGCCAAGAAGATCGCCGCGGCCGCTACCGGTCAAGTCGCCGCGCTTTTGCCGGCGGATCCGCCGCAATCGCTGAAAAGCCTCGCCTTCAACGGCCCCGACGGCAAGCCGACGACGATCGCCGATCATGCCGGCAAGACGGTGCTGCTCAATCTGTGGGCAACATGGTGCGCACCTTGCCGCGCCGAAATGCCGGCGCTCGATGCACTGCAGAAGGAGATGGGCAGCGACGCGTTTCAGGTTGTTGCAGTCAACGTCGATGCCGGCGACGATACCAAGCCGAAGAAGTTCCTCGAGGACACCGGCGTCAAGGCGCTCGGCTATTATCGCGATGCCACCATGGCGCTGTTCAACGACGTCAAGACGCGCGGCCTGGCGCTCGGTCTGCCGGTCACCATGCTGATCGATGGGCAAGGCTGCCTGATCGCCCATATGAACGGCCCGGCCGAATGGTCGGGGCCGGATGCCAAGCGTCTGGTCGAGGCAGCGCTTCAGCCGGGATAGGCTCAGACCGTGCGCAGGCGCGGCTTGAGCACGGCGATGCTTGCGCCGCGCCGGCTGGCGGTGCGGACTGCCGGAGCCGTGACGCCCGTCAACTCGCCGAATGTCTCGATCGGAGCCGGTTTGCCGAGGTAATAGCCTTGCCCGATCTCGCAAGCCTCGGCGTCAAGGAACTGCAATTCGCCCGGCGTCTCGATGCCCTCCGCCAGGACCGGCAGGCCGAGACCGCGTCCAAGCCCCAGCACGGCGCGGACGATCGCCGCGAACTGGCCGTTCTTGTCGACCGATTTGATGAACGACCCGTCGATCTTGATCTTGTCGAAGGGAAAGGCGCTAAGGTTGGACAGCGAAGAATAGCCGGTGCCAAAATCGTCCATCGCCACATGCACGCCAAGCGCCTTGACCTGCCTCAAGGTTGCCAATGCGCGGGGCATGTCCTTCACCAGGGCCGTTTCGGTGATCTCCAGTTCGAGCCTGCCGGGTGCGAGGCCGGATCTCGACAGTGCGTCGTGCACCTTGCGGCTGAAGTTCGGATTGTGAAGCTGCACGGCGGAGACGTTGACGGCGACCATCAGCGGATTCGTCCAGCGAACAGCATCGTTACAAGCCGTCGTCAGCACCCAGTCGCCGATCTGCGCGATGGCGCCACTGTCCTCGGCCACGGGGATGAAAACGGCCGGGGAAATGTCGCCCCGCTCCGGATGCTGCCAACGGACCAGGGCTTCGAAGCCGATCATCTTGCCGCTGCGGATTTCCTTCTGCGGCTGGTAGACGAGGTGGAACTCCTTGCGGGCGATCGCCTGGCGCAGTTCATGCTCCATCACGCGCTTGTCGCGGGCCGCGGTGCCCATGGCTATCTCGAAAAAACGATAGGTGTCCCTGCCCTCGGTCTTGGCGCGATGGAGTGCCGTGTCGGCATGGCCGATCAGGCCGGCCTGATCTTCGGCATCCAGCGGAAAGAAGGCGATGCCGATGCTGGCCGAAACAGGGCCGGAGCCGACTGAAACCCTGTTTTCCTCCCGGATCGCCGCCAGCAAGTCCTCGGCTATGCGGCCTGCGGCCAGGGGGTCGGGGAGGTTCGGAGCTAAGACGGCAAACTCGTCGCCGCCGAGACGCGCGAGCATCTGTCCGTGGCGCGGAATGCCGGAAATGCAGTGCGCCAGCTTCTGCAGCATGGCGTCACCGGCGCTGTGGCCGTAGAGGTCGTTGACTTGCTTGAATCGGTCGAGGTCAAGCAGCAGGAGCGCCAGATATCCATCCTTGCTGCCACGCTCCATCGAAGCGATTTCTGCTTCGAGCCGGGAAGAAAAGCTCCGCCGATTGGCAAGCCCGGTAAGTGGATCGAAATGCGCGAGACGGAGGATCTCTTCTTCCGCCTTCTTGCGCTCACGGATGTCGCGAACGGCAAGCACCGTATGAGGCCTGCCGCAGTAGGCGATCTTCCTGGCGATCAGCTCGACAGGAATTCTCGTGCCGTCGCTGCCCCTCAATTTCGTTTCTTGTGCCTGTTCGCCGAAGCCGGATACATCGGCTGCGCTCTGTCCATCGAACAGCTCGCCGAGTTGCATCGTGTTCAGGGTGGCTGTCGCCGTGCCCGTCAGTTTCGCCATGCTGTCATTGGCGCTGACTATGCGTGTGCCATCGCAAACGATCAGCCCTTCGACCGCGGCATTGGCGAGATCGTGCATGCGATCGGCCTCGAGCCTCTGCCGGCGAAAGCGCAGGTCGATCCACAGCGCGGCGCCTGACAGCACAAGGATTACCAGGCTGGCGACCGCTGCGGCAAAGGCCTGGGAAATGGGCTCGATGGAATGTTCGGATATTTCAATCGAGGAATCCGGAATGATCGACACCGCGCCCATCGCGATGAAATGCAAGCTGCAAATCGCCAGCGTCAAAAGCGCGGAGCCACCAAGTGTTGCGAGCGCGGACGGGCGGCGCAAGACGACAAGGAGCGCCATTGCCGCGAGCGTCCCGCCGGCCAGAAGCGATATCGCGACAAGGAGCAGGTTCCATACGATCCGGCCCTCGACCTCGAACGCCGCCATGCCGATGTAGTGCATCGTCGCGATGGCACCACCGAGAATGGCGCCGCCGACGAGGAAATGGTCGATGCCGCGGCGCAAGGTGGCAACCCACATCCCAAGCGCGGTCAGGATGACGGCGGCGGCAAGCGAAAAGGCGGATAATCCCGGACTATATGCGTTTGGTATTCCCGGCGTAAACGCAGTCATGGCGATGAAATGCGTCGCCCATATGCCGAACCCGGTCGAAGTTGCGGCGATCATTAGCCAGACAAGCCGGTTTCGGTTGGTCGATCGGCCGACGTGCTTAAGGAGATTTACTGCAGAGAAGCAAGAAATGCCGCAGACGAGGGCGGCAAGTGCGACCAGTCTCAGGTCGTGCTGACTTACAATACAATTATAGACCGTCAGCATCCTGGGTTCACTCGGTCTGCCAAATAACAGGGGAGGTGTGACTGATTAGCTCTTGGAGATTTTAACGAATGGTTAACCCGCGGGCCATGAGGCGGGCCTTTTCGGGGGAAAACCGATGCGCTCCGCCGAGAAGGCGGTGATGTAGTTCCTGGCGACGCTTTCGGTAGCGAGCGCACTTTAGCCGGAAGCGATGTTCATTGACCCGCAACAAAACCGTTGTCCGATTGTCATCAGCGCCACATATTGGCTTTGCGAGAGTGCCCCTTTCGCCAATGACAAACGGGAGATGAAACATGAAGTTCTTCGGCTTCGCGGCCGGTGTTGCCGCCACCTTGACCCTGCTTTCCACCACCTCCGCCTTCGCCGTCACGCAGATCAGCTGGTGGCACGCCATGACCGGCGCCAACGCCGAGGTCGTCGCCAAGATCTCCAAGGATTTCAACGCCAGCCAGAGCGACTATGAGCTCGTTCCGGTGTTCAAGGGCACCTATCCGGAGACGCTGAATGCCGGCATCGCCGCTTTCCGCGCCGGCCAGGCGCCCGATATCCTCCAGGTGTTCGACGTCGGCACCGGCGTGATGATGGCGGCCGAGGGTGCGATCAAGCCGGCGGCCGATGTGCTGACCAGTGCCGGGATGACCTTCGACAAGAGCCAGTATCTGCCCGGCATCGTCGGCTATTATTCGAAGCCGGACGGCACCATGCTGTCGTTCCCTTACAACTCCTCGTCGCCGATCCTCTACTACAACAAGGACATTTTCCAGAAGGCAGGCCTCGACGTGAACAGCCCGCCCAAGACCTGGAACGAGGTGTGGGAAGCTGCCAGGAAGATCAAGACGAGCGGCGCCGCCCCTTGCGGCTATACCTCGACCTGGCTGACCTGGATCCATCTGGAGAATTTCGCGGCGTGGAATGACGTGCCTTGGGCCACTCAGCAGAACGGCCTGGCCGGCGGCGATGTCGAACTCAAGATCAATGCGCCAATTTTCGTCAACCACTTCCAGGCGCTCGCGGACCTGGCCAAGGACGGCACGTTCAAGTATGGCGGTCGCACCTCCGAAGCCAAGCAGATATTCCTCGCTGGCGAATGCGGCATCTTCACCGAATCGTCGGGCGGCCTCGGCGATATCGTCAAGTCCGGCATGAACTATGGCATCGGCCAGCTTCCTTACGATAGCGACGCCAAGGGCGCACCACAGAACACCACGCCGGGCGGTGCCAGCCTGTGGGTGTTCGGCAACAAGTCGGACGAGGAATATAAGGGTGTTGCCGCCTTCTTTGCCTATCTGTCCAAGACCGATGTGCAGAAATATCTGCACCAGAAGTCGGGATACCTGCCTGTGACGCTCGCCGCGTATGAGGCGACCAAGAAATCAGGCTTCTATGACAAAAACCCCGGCCGCGAGACACCCATCCTGCAGATGACGGGCAAGGCGCCGACCGACAACTCGAAGGGCGTGCGCCTGCCGAATCTGCCGCAGGTGCGTGATATCCAGAATGAGGAGTTGGAGAAGATGCTGGCCGGCCAGCAAACCGCTCAGCAGGCGCTCGACAATGCGGTCACACGCGGCAACGCCGCGATCAAGGAAGCGCTGGAGAACTGACGAGATTATCTCGGTTAAAGCGCGTCGCGTTTGAATGGCCACATGCGACGCGCTTTAAGCTCTTGTTCTTATGCATGTCGTTATCCCAAAACCGCTGCGCACTTTTGGGCGACATGCGTTAGTCGGTTGAAATATCGCCCACGCGAGCTCGCGTTGGCGACACCTGGATAGCGAGGGAAATCAGCCTGTCTCCACGCGTCGTATTTCCCAACAAGATCCTGCCGTACCTGCTGGTGGCGCCACAACTCGCCATCACCCTGGTTTTCTTCTACTGGCCGGCCGGTCAGGCGCTTTACCAGTCGATGCTCAGGCAAGACCCGTTCGGGCTGAAGAGCAGGTTCGTCTGGTTTGCCAATTTCCGGAAGGTGCTGGCCGATCCGGCCTACCTCAACTCGATCAAGGTCACGGTGGTGTTCTCGCTTGCGACCGCGATCGTTGCCATGGTTGTGGCCCTGCTGCTCGCGGTCATGGCCGAGAAGGCCGTGCGCGGCAAAGGCCTCTACCGCACACTGTTGATATGGCCTTATGCCGTTGCGCCGGCGATTGCCGGCATGCTGTGGCTTTTCTTGTTCAATCCTTCGATCGGCTCGTTGGCCTATTTGCTGAGAAGCCTCGGCATCGCCTGGGACCCGCTGCTCAACGGCACCCACGCCATGATCCTGCTGGTGTCGGCGGCTGCCTGGAAGCAGATCAGCTACAATTTCCTGTTCTTCGTCGCCGGCCTGCAGGCGGTGCCGAAAACGCTGATCGAGGCGGCGGCCATGGATGGCGCTGGCGAGACCAAGCGCTTCTGGACCATCGTCTTTCCGCTGCTTGCGCCGACAACCTTTTTCCTGCTGGTCGTCAACACCGTCTATGCCCTGTTCGACACGTTCGGCATAGTTCATGCCGTCACCGGCGGCGGCCCGGGCAAGACGACCGAGACGCTGGTCTACAAGGTCTACAATGACGGCTTCGTCAATCTGATCCTGGGTGACTCGGCGGCGCAGTCGGTCATCCTGATGGCCATCGTCATCGCGCTCACAGCCATCCAGTTCCGCTATGTGGAACGCAAAGTCCATTACGGCTGAGGGCAGCGATGATCGGCCAATCTCCGCTCCGCACCGTCATCGCCCATGCCGTGCTTATCCTTGGCATATTGATCGTGGCTTTTCCGATCTACTACACCTTCGTTGCCTCGACGCACACGCTGCAAACGATCCTCAGGCCGCCGCTGCCGCTGTTGCCCGGCGACCAGCTATGGAACAATTACAGCGAGGCGCTGTTCGGCGGCATTGGTCGTATCGGCGGTGTCAGCGTCGGCAGACTGCTCCTCAACACCACGATCATGGCGCTCGGCGTCGCGGTGGGAAAGATCTTCATCTCGATCCTGTCGGCCTACGCGATCGTGTTCTTCCGCTTTCCGCTGCGCATGACCTTCTTCTGGCTGATCTTCATCACCTTGATGCTTCCGGTCGAGGTGCGCATTCTGCCGACCTACAAGGTGATGGTCGATCTCGGCATGATCGACACCTATGCCGGCCTGATCATCCCGCTGATCGCCTCGGCCACCGCAACGCTGCTGTTTCGCCAGTTCTTCATGACCATCCCGGGCGAACTGGTCGAGGCGGCGCGTGTCGACGGTGCCGGTCCATGGCGCTTCTTTTTCGATATTCTGTTACCGCTGTCGCGGACAAACATCGCCGCGCTGTTCGTGATCCTCTTCATCTACGGCTGGACGCAGTATCTTTGGCCGCTGCTCGTCACCAACAGCAACGACATGAACACCATCGTCATCGCGCTGCGAAAGATGGTTTCCTTCGCCGATGCCGACACCCAATGGCACCTGGTCATGGTCACGGCGATGCTGGCCATCGTACCGCCGATCCTGGTCGTGGTGCTGATGCAACGCTGGTTCGTGCGCGGCCTGGTCGAATCCGAAAAGTGAGAAGCCGATGGCGACCGTCGATCTGAAGGATGTCAAGAAGGTCTATCCCAGCGGCGTCGAAGCCGTGAAGGGCGTTTCCATCGCAATTCCCGACAAGGAGCTTTGCGTGCTGGTCGGCCCCTCCGGTTGCGGCAAGTCCACGCTGCTGAGGATGATCGCCGGGTTGGAGACGATTTCGGCCGGTACAGTCGCCATCGACGGCAAGGTGGTCAACGCCATTGGCCCGACCGAGCGCGACATCGCCATGGTGTTCCAGAACTATGCGCTCTACCCGCATATGAAGGTCTACGACAACATGGCCTATGGCCTGCGCAACCGCGGCACGCCGAAGAACGAGATAGACAGCAGGGTACGCTCGACTGCCAAGGTGCTGGAGCTTTCGGGGCTGCTCGACCGGCGCCCGCGCGAGCTTTCCGGCGGTCAGCGCCAGCGTGTCGCCATGGGCCGCGCCATCGTGCGCAACCCGAAGGTCTTCCTGTTCGACGAACCGCTGTCCAACCTCGATGCGAAATTGCGCGGGCAGATGCGCGTCGAGATCAAGAATTTGCAGCGCTCGCTTGGCGTCACCTCGGTCTATGTCACCCACGACCAACTTGAGGCGATGACGCTGGCCGACATCCTTGTCGTCATGAACGCCGGCCTGGTCGAGCAGATCGGCGCGCCGCTCGACGTGTACGAGAAGCCGGCCTCGACCTTCGTTGCTTCGTTCATAGGCGCACCGCCGATGAATCTGCTGGCGCTCACAGGGGCCTCTCCAGGCTCGGTATTGGCGGACGGGATGGTGATTGGCTCGGCGCCTGGACAAAGCAAGGCGGTGACACTCGGCTTTCGTCCGGAGGATGCCGATATCACCTTCGCGGCAGAGGCGCCGGCCGGCGCGCTCGCGTTGCCGGCGACAGTGGAAGCAGTCGAGCCGGTCGGTGCCGAAAGCTTTCTCCACTGCGCGGCAGCCGGCAGCCGTATCGTCGTGCGCGTCTCAGGCCGCGCCAGCGCCAAGCCAGGCGACCAATTGCGCGTCGTGGCCAGGTCTGAAAAGCTGCACTGGTTCGATCAGGCCGGTAAACGGGTCGATTGAGGTCGGCCTTGCGCAAAACCGTTCAGGCAAACACATGCGCCTTGCCCGACACGGTCAGCCGGACGATCTCGCCGATCGCCGGCGCGTCCATGCCCGGCTTGCGCAGGATCAACGGCGTGTTGCCGATGGCGGCAGCATCGGGCGGATCGGGGCTGTTCAAGAGACGCACCGCGATCGTGCACATCGAGCCGGCGAATTCGGATTCCGTCACCTCGCCGAACAGCATGTCCGGCGTGCCGGACATGCCTTCACGCGATGTCCGTTTCAGCAGCACCTGCTCCGGCCGTAGCATGATGCGCGCGACGTCGCGCCGCTCCGTGCTGTCGACGGCAATGCGGCCGAGCGGCGAGGTGGCAACGCCATCGGCGATCCTGGCCGGCAGGACGATGGCGTCACCGAGGAACTCGGCGATCATCCGGTCCTTCGGCTTGAAATAGAGCTCGCGCGGCGTGCCGACCTGCGAGAATTTGCCGTCGCGCATCACCGCGACCTGGCTGGCGAATGACAGCGCCTCGGCCTGATCATGGGTGACCAGGATGGTGGTGATGCCGGCCGTTTCGAGGAGCTCGGCCACGGCCTTGCGCATTGAGGCGCGCAAGCCGGTGTCGAGCGCCGAGAACGGCTCGTCGAGCAGCATCAGCCGCGGCTTCATGGCCATGGCGCGGGCGAGCGCGACGCGCTGCTGCTGGCCGCCGGAGAGTTCGTGCGGGCGGCGCTTCAGGATCCCTTTGTCCAGCCCGACGACATAGGCGAGCTCGGCGATGCGCTCGCTCCGCTTTTCCTCGTGACGGCCCATGCCGAACCCGATATTGGCGGCGATGCTCAGATGCGGGAACAGAGCGCCGTCCTGCGCCACCAGCCCGATGCCGCGGCGATGCGCCGGCACGGCCGTGTCGCCATCGGCCAGCACCTCGCCATCGAGCACGATGCGGCCCTGGTCGGGCGCCTCGAAGCCGGCGATCAGCCGCAGCAAGGTGGTCTTGCCACAACCGGATGGCCCGACGATCGCCGTACGGCTGCCGCTGGCCACGCTGAGGTCGACGCCGGCAAGTGCTGCAACGGGGCCGTAGTGCTTGTGGATGCCGCTCAGCTCGAGAAAGCTCATCGCCCGGCCATCCGCTTCGACTGGACGTAGAGCAGCCAGGTCAAAGGCAGCGACATCGCCACCATGATCAAGGCATAAGGCGCCGCCGACGCATAGTCGATCTCGCCGCTATAGGACCAGAACGCCATGGCCAGCGTGCGGGTGCCGTTGGGCGCCAGCATCTGGGTTGCGGTCAACTCGTTCATGATGCCGAGCGCGACCAATGCCATGCCGGCCGCGGCACCCGGCGCCGACAGGCGGATCGTCGTCGACCACAGTGCCTTGAGGGGCGACCGGCCGAGGTTGGAGGCGGCGCGTTCGAGCTCGACCGGCGCCTGTGCGATTGACGCCCTGAGGCTTATCAGGGCGCGCGGCAGGAACATCAGCGCATAGGCGACCAGGATGGTGAACAAGGTCTGGTAGAGCGGCATGGCGATACGCACGGTGATGGTGACCAGCGCCAGCGCGATGACGACGCCGGGCAACGCGCCGACGATATAGTTGCAGCCTTCCAGGACGCGTTGCAGCCGCCCCGGCGCGCGGATCGAAATCCACGCCATCGGCATTGCCGCGACGGTAGCGAGCAGCGCGCCGGCTATCGCCAGGAACAGTGTCTGGCTGAGCGCCAGGCCGATCTCGTCGAGCCTCCAGACATCGGCGCCGCCAGCCAGTAGCCAGCGGCCGATGGTGACGAACGGCACGCCCAGCGCCAGCAGCGTGGTGACAGCGGGCAGCAGCAGGCAAGGGATGGTGGCGCGCCCCAGGCTTGTGCGCTGCTGGTGGCGCGCGGCGCCCGAGCCGACGCGGGCATAGCGTTCCTCGCCGCGCACCAGCACCTCCAGCCCGAGCAGCACGAAACAGCAGGTCACCAGGACGCCGGCCAGCATGTTGGCGGCCGGGCCGTTGAAGGTCGACTGGAACTGATCGACGATCGCCGTGGTGAAGGTGTCAAAGCGGATGAACACGTAGAGCCCGTATTCGGCCAGGAGGTGCAGGCCGACCAGCAGGGAGCCGCCGCAGATGGCGAGCCTGAGCTGCGGCAGTACGACACGCCGAAACACCCGCCACGGGCCGAGCCCGAGGGCTGCCGCTGCATCTTCGAGAGCCGGATCGAGCCGGCGCAAAGCTGCCGCCACCGGCAGATAGAGGAACGGGAAATAGGCGATGACGGACACAAGCACGCCAGCCCACAGGCCGTGCAGTCTGGGCACCATGGTGATCCAGGCGTAACTGTGGACGAAGGCGGGAATGGCGAGCGGCGCCACCGAGAGCCAGGCCCATAAGCGGGCACCCGGCAGATCGCTGCGCTCCGTCAGCCAAGCCAGCGCCACCGACAGCACGATCGAGATCGGCACCGCCAGCACCACCAGCAGGCTGGTGTTGACCAGAAGCTCGCCGACGCGCGGCCTGAACACCAGCGCCGCCACCGTTTCCCAGCCGGTCTGCACCGCCACCCAGACGATGAAGGCAAGCGGCAGCAGCGCGAAAAGCGAGACAAAGACGGCAGCCAACGCAATCCATGAGACCGACCAACGACGTGCCCGCACGGCCGTGGTGTCGGCCGGCAAGCCTGAAGGTGCGAGATCGATCGCAGACTGCATCAGATCAGACGTTGCGCCGGGTCCGCCCGGAGGCGGAAACGATCGGCGGCCGACAATGTGGCGAGCAGCTTGTGGTCATGGGCAAATGCCATTTTGAAAACAGAGCGCTCCCGCGGAAAGCGAATTCCCACAGGAGCGCAGTCGGTTGCCCTTTTAGGACGAACGCCGGCTAAAGCAAGCCGGCCGCCGTCATCAGGTCGGTCACCTTTTTCGAGTTCAGCGCCGTCGGGTCGACTTTCGGCGCCTGCAGATCGGCCAGCGGCACCAGCTTCGGATTGGACTCGGCGCCCTTGCCGACTGCGTATTCGAACGAATCGCCGGTTTTCAGCACGTCCTGGCCGCCCTTGCCGGTGACCCATTTCAGGAAAGCCTGGGCTTCCTTCGGGTGCTTGCTCGAGGCCAGCACACCGCCGCCGGAAACCGAGACGAAAGCGCCGGGGTCCTCGTGCTTGAAATAGTGCAACTCGACATTCTTGCTGTTCTCGCCGGTCTTGGCCTGATCGCCGTAGTAGTAGTAGTGATAGATCACGCCGCCTTCGACCTCGCCGGCATTGACCGCCTTCATCACCGTGCTGTTGCCCTTGTAGGCGGTAAAATTCTCTTTCATCGCCTTCAGCCAGTCGGCCGTGGCAGTCTCACCCTTGAGCTGCAGCAAGGCGCTGACGATCGCCTGGAAATCGGCACCGGAGGGCGAAGCGGCCCAACGGCCCTTCCAGCTCGGATCGGCGAGATCGAGCAGCGATTTGGGCAGCTGGTCGGCGGTCAGCTTGGTCTTATTGTAGGCAAAGACGGTGCTGCGCGCGGCAACGCCGACCCATTTGCCGCTCGCCGGCTGGTACTCCTGCGGAACCTGGGCCAGCGTCTCGGCGTTGACCGGCGCGAACAGGCCGGCTGTCTCGACCAGCACCATGGCCGGTGAGTTTTCCGTCAGGAACACATCAGCTGGCGAAGAGGACCCCTCAGCAACGATCTGATTGGAGAAATCGCTGTCGCCGCCGTTCCGGACGGTGACCTTGATGCCGGTTTCCTTGGTGAATCCTTCCGCCCAGGCCTTGGTCAGGTTTTCGTGCTGGGCGTTGTAGACGACGATGCCCTCGTCCTCGGCTAACGCCGGGCCGGCGATCAGGCTGATTGCAAGTGCTGTCGCACCGGCAAGGGCGGAAAGAGCATATTTCATGGCATCGTCCTCGATTTCGATGGTCTTTGGCTTGGTATGCTGCACCTATCAATACATGACTAGCGCAGTCAACATTGCTGGCCCGCTCAATCGCTCAAAAGGAGCAAACTTTCGTGATGCCCAGCTAATTTGCCTTGGACATTATTTCGCCGGCCACGTAACAAACCAGCGCCGAGACGCGAATATCGGGGAGTGAACTCTTGTGAGCGGCAAGGACGAAGCCGAGCTTTCCCGGCTGCTGCGGGCCGCAATCGCCGGAGACGAAAGGGCCTATGCCGACTTTCTGCACCGGATCGCCGCCCTCGTTCGTGGCTTTGCCCGGCGCAAGATCGTGCAAGGCGGGGTCGATCCCGAGGATGTCGTGCAGGAAACCTTGCTGGCCATTCATGTGAAACGACATACCTGGCGCCATGATGCGCCGGTGCTGCCTTGGGTTTATGCAATAGCCCGCTTCAAGCTGATCGATGCGTTCCGGCGGCGCGGCCGGCGGATCGAGATCGAGATCGACGAAATCGCCGAGACCTTTGCCGAGCCAGAATCGGAGACGGTCAGCGAGCGCGACGTCAACCGGGCACTCGACTGCCTGCCGCCGGCGCAGCGTTCGGTCGTCTCGGCCGTGTCGGTCGAAGGCCGTTCGATCGGCGAGACGGCGGCGAAATTCGGCATCAGCGAGACGGCTGTGCGGGTGTCACTACACCGCGGGCTTGCCGCCATTGCCAAACGGTTCGGGGCGGGGCGGGAATAGCATGAGGACCGAAGATCTTATCAAGGCGCTCGATGCCGATGTCCGCAGCAAGGCGCTGCCGCTGGGCGCCGCCTGGTTGCTTGCAACCGGCGCGGCCATCGTGATCGCGGCCGCGGTTTTCTGGCTGACGATCGGCCCACGTCCCGACATCGCATTTGCCATGCACACGATGCGGTTCCTGTCCAAATTCGTCTTCACGATTGCTCTAGCCGTCAGCGCCTTTGCCCTCGTCCGCGCGCTGTCGACGCCCGGTGCATCGACAGGGCGGGCGGCGAGCTGGATGATCGCCGCGCCGCTGCTGGTGATTATGGCCGTGATTCTCGAACTCCTCGTCGTGCCTGCGTCCGACTGGGGCACGCGCCTGATCGGCACGAACATGGTCATCTGCCTGACCTTCATTCCGTTGATCGGCATCGGCCCGCTTGCCGTCTTTCTCGCGGTGCTGCGCCATGGCGCGCCAACAAGGCCGGTGCTTGCCGGTGCGACCGCGGGCCTGCTTGCCGGCGGGCTGGCGGCGACCTTCTATGCAGCGCATTGCTTCGATGATTCGCCGCTTTTCGTCGGCACCTGGTATACGATCGCGATCGCCGGCCTTGCCGCGCTCGGGGCGGTCGGCGGACGGCTTTTCGTGCGCTGGTAGCGGTGGCGATCAGCGCGTCGGAACGGGATGCTCGCCGCGATAGTCGTAGAAGCCGCGCCCGGTCTTGCGGCCGAGCCAACCGGCCTCGACATATTTGACCAGCAGCGGGCAGGGGCGGTATTTCGAATCCGACAGGCCGTCATGCAGCACCTGCATGATCGACAAGCAGGTATCCAGCCCGATGAAGTCGGCAAGCTGCAGCGGCCCCATCGGATGGTTGGCGCCGAGCTTCATGGCGGTATCGATGGCGTCGACCGAGCCGACACCTTCATAGAGCGTGTAGATCGCCTCGTTGATCATCGGCAGCAGGATGCGGTTGACGATGAAGGCCGGGAAATCCTCCGAGACGGTGATCGTCTTGTCGAGCTGCTTCACATAGGTTTTTGCTACCTCGAAGGTCTGGTCCTCGGTGGCGATGCCGCGCACCAGCTCGACCAGCTTCATCACCGGAACCGGGTTCATGAAATGTATGCCGATGAAGCGTTCCGGGCGGTCGGTCTGCGAAGCCAGCCGGGTGATCGAGATCGACGAGGTGTTCGTCGCCAGGATGGCCTCGGGGTTGAGCTGCGGGCAGAGCTGAGCATAGATCTTGCGTTTGACTGTCTCGTCTTCGGTCGCCGCTTCGATCACCAGATCGGCGCCCGCAAGGTCGGCCATGGCCGGCGCCGCGGAAATGCGCGCCATCGCCTCGTTGCGCAGCTTTTCCTCAAGTTTGCCGGAGCCGACCTGACGGGCCATGTTGCCGCTGACCGTAGCAATGCCCTTTTCGATGCGGTCGGGCGAAATGTCGTAAACCAGCACCTTGTAGCCCGCCAGCGCCGATACATGGGCGATGCCGCCACCCATCTGGCCCGCGCCGATGATGCCGATCGTCTCGATCTTGCTCATTACTCGATCCCGTCAAGGCCTTTGCGGCCTGCTTTTTGTGCAGTGCAAACTAAAAGGGCGGGGCGACTTCGTCTACCCCACCCCGCAGAATTTAATACGCTTTGGCAGAGGGCGTCAAAGCGCCTTTTGCAGTTCCGGCAGAATGACGAAGAGGTCGCCGACGAGGCCGTAGTCGGCGACCTGGAAGATCGGCGCTTCCTCGTCCTTGTTGATGGCGACGATGACCTTTGAATCCTTCATGCCGGCAAGGTGCTGGATGGCGCCGGAGATGCCGACGGCAATATAGAGATCGGGCGCCACCACCTTGCCGGTCTGGCCGACCTGCCAGTCGTTCGGCGCATAGCCGGCATCGACCGCGGCGCGAGATGCGCCGACAGCCGCACCGAGCTTGTCTGCGACCGGCAGGATGACCTCCTGGAACTTCTCGGAGGAGCCCAGCGCACGGCCGCCCGAAATGATGATCCTGGCCGAGGTCAGCTCCGGACGGTCGGTCTCGGACAGCTTGTTTTCGACAAAAATCGACAGGCCGGGATTGGCTGCCGCCTGAACCGTCTCGACCGGCGCGGAACCGCCCTCGGGTGCTGCCTGAAAGGAAGCAGTGCGCACGGTGATGACCTTCTTGGCGTCGCTCGACTGCACGGTCTGGATGGCGTTGCCGGCATAGATCGGTCGCTTGAAGGTGTCGGGCGACACGACTTCGATGATTTCCGATATCTGGGCGACATCGAGCAGGGCCGCGACGCGCGGCGAGACGTTCTTGCCCGACGAGGTCGCCGGCGCAATGATCGTGTCGTATGGCTCAGCAAGCGAAATGACGAGCGCCGCCAGCGGTTCGGCGAGACGCTCGGTCAGTTCGTCGGCGTCGGCGAGCAGCACCTTGGTGACGCCCTTGAGCTTGGCGGCGGCGTCCGCTGCCGGCTTGGCGCCCTTGCCG
This sequence comes from Mesorhizobium sp. M0778, assembly GCF_040320105.1. Taxonomy (NCBI): domain Bacteria; kingdom Pseudomonadati; phylum Pseudomonadota; class Alphaproteobacteria; order Hyphomicrobiales; family Phyllobacteriaceae; genus Mesorhizobium; species Mesorhizobium sp. M0778. The sequence continues at coordinate 690,843 of NZ_JAMYPA010000001.1, forward strand.
GCAACCAGCACATGCACGTCCGAACCGATCTGCAGCGCCGCCGAAAGCGCCTTGGCAGTCTGGTCGGAAAGCGCCGCGTTGTCGTGTTCGGCAATCAGAAGAATTGTCATTTTTGTTGTCCCTTCCTGGCCTTACAGCACGCCGGCTTCGTTTTTCAGCTTGTCCACCAGTTCGGCGACGCTCTTGACCTTGACGCCCGCCTTGCGGCCGCCCGGCTCCTCGGTCTTGATCACTTTCAGCCGCGGCTTGACGTCGGCGCCGTAGTCGGCAGGGCTCTTCTCGTCGAGCGGCTTCTTCTTGGCCTTCATGATGTTCGGCAGCGACGCATAGCGTGGCTGGTTCAGCCGCAAATCGGCCGTGACGATTGCCGGCATCTTCAGTTCCAGCGTCTGCAGGCCGCCATCGACCTCGCGCGTCACCGTGGCCTTGTCACCGTCGAGCACGATCTTGGAGGCGAAGGTGCCCTGCGCCCAGCCGAGAAGTGCGGCCAGCATCTGGCCGGTCTGGTTGGAATCGTCGTCGATCGCCTGCTTGCCGAGAATGACCAAGCCGGGCTGTTCTGCCTCTACGACCCCCTTCAGCACCTTGGCGACGCCCAGCGGCTCAGTCTGCTCGTCGGTCTTGACCAGGATGGCGCGGTCGGCTCCCATGGCGAGCGCCGTGCGCAAGGTCTCCTGTGCCTGCTGCGGCCCGATCGACACGACGATGATCTCTTCGGCCTTGCCAGCTTCCTTCAGCCGGATCGCCTCTTCCACCGCGATCTCGTCGAACGGGTTCATCGCCATTTTGACGTTGGCGAGTTCCACCGCCGAACCGTCCGCCTTCACCCGGACCTTGACGTTCGCATCCACAACCCGCTTCACGGGCACAAGGATCTTCATTTGCCTGTCACCTCTTTCACGATAGTCTCTTCACGCTCGTCGGGCGCGCTATAGCAGCGTGCACCTCTTCAGAGTTGTCGAAAGCCGACATTCCGGACGGAATTCTGGTCTCGCCACGCCAGTAGGGTGGCGCTTCCGTAGTTGCGGCGACCCCGCCCGTCAATATCCCGGGCGCACTCGGATCCTCGGCAAAGCATTCAAATCGGTTCAGTCCGGCCCGGAAACGCTTCCCCGGCCCCAGCGCGGCGCCGGCTGGGCGGGCGGCAGATCGCTTGCCGGCGGCTCCACGGCAATGGGCGCCGGCCCGGCGACTACGGCTGGCTCCTCGTCGGCGCCGGCGAGTAGCGGCACGCCGCGGCTGCGCAAGACAAGCACCAGCACGGCTCCGGCGATGATGCCGCCGATGTGGCAGGCCCAGGAGACCTGGTCCTCGCCACCCTGGGCAAACATGAAGATCTGGAACAGAATCCACAGGATGAGCGGGATGAAGGCCGGGATGCGCAACGGGATGCGGGCGAAGACCAGCACCCATACCTTCACCCGCGGATAAAGGATCAGATAGGCGGCGACGACACCGGCGATGGCGCCCGACGCGCCGATCAGCGGCACTTGCGAATCCCAGGCCACCAAGCCCTGGAAGAAAGCGCCGGCAATGGCGCAAAGCAGGTAGAAGACGAGATAGCGGACATGGCCGAGCGCATCCTCGACATTGTCGCCGAACACCCACAGGAACAGCATGTTGCCGCCGAGGTGGAAGATATCCGCGTGCAGGAAGGAATAGGTCAGATAGCTCAGGCTCTCCGGAATGACGACAAATTGCGGAGCGAGCTCGACGCTGTCATGCACAACCGACGGGATGAAGCCGAGGCCCAATACCGCGGCGTTGGCGAAGTCCTCGCCGCCAAGTGTTGTTACAAAATAGATCAACACATTGAGCGCGATCAGGCTGATCGTCACATATTGCAGCTTGATGTGCCGCAGCCGGTTGGTGTCGTAAAGCGGGATGAACATCGGGCCTCTCCCGCTTCCGGCGGATTCAGCGGTTCTTGCCGGGAACCCATAGCACGTCGGCATTTCCATTGTCATTGACCGCGCGTGCGGCGACGAACAAAAAGTCCGAGACACGGTTGATGTATCTTATCGCCTCGCGGTTGACGTGCTCGTCTGGATCTTGTGACAGCGCCACCATGATGCGCTCGGCGCGGCGGGCCACCGTGCGGGCGAGGTGAAGGGCAGCCGCTGCCGGCGTACCGCCGTTGAGCACGAAGGATTTGAGCGGCTCAAGGTCCTTGTTGAGGAGGTCGATGTCCTGTTCGATGCGCTCGGTCTGCGAGGCGATGATGCGCAGCGGCTCGTAGTCGAGCGGCTTGCCATTATCGGGGACTGCCAGATCGGCGCCGAGATCGAAAAGATCGTTCTGGATGCGGCCGAGCATCGCATCGATCGCCGGATTTACCGCCGCTGTATGGATGCGAGCCATGCCGATGCAGGCATTTGCCTCGTCGACCGTGCCGTAGGCGTCGATGCGAAGGTCGGATTTCAGCCGCCGCTCACCAGAACCGAGGCCGGTGGTGCCATCGTCGCCGGTGCGGGTGTAGATCTTGTTGAGCTTGACCACGGGTTACCTCCCGGCTGCCGGCCGGTGCGTCACTTACGGGTGAAATACACCGCCAGCATTATCAGCACCAAGGCCACGAACTGCAACAGCACGCGCGTCTGCATCAGCTTGTTGGAGGTCATGCTGGAGCCGCCGCGCATCATGTTGATGAGGCCGCGGATCAGCACGATCACCACGGCGACCATGACGAGAACAGCGAGGATGTTGAAGACAGTTGCCATGGTGTGTTCCAGTTGGATTGCGTTCAGGCGCGTTTGGCGAGCAGACGATAGAGTACCGAAGACGGCAGGATGCGTTTAAGGATCGCGCCGATCCTGGCCGGCACAGTTACCACATAATGCGGGCGCGGGCGCCGCGACAGAAGCGCATGGCGCAAGGCGGCATAAACCACCTCTGGCCCGGGCTTCAGCCGCGATGTGCTGCCGCCGGCCCGCAGCCGTTTGAGTTGCACAGCATAGGCGAGGCGATGGACTGAGTTCTCGTGATCGATGTTCGCAAGGAACCAGGGGAGGCTGTTGCTGGCGATCTTCGATTTCACCGCCCCCGGCTCGATCAGCGAAACATGGATGCCGCTGCCGAGGAGTTCTTGATAAAGGGACAGCATCAGCCCCTCGACGGCGTGCTTCGATGCCGAGTAAGCGCCACGGAAAGGCAGCGGCGCGAGGCCGAGGATCGATGAGCAATGAACGAGACGACCATGGCCCTGGCGGCGCATCACCGGTACGACACGGCGAGTGAGATCGTGCCAGCCAAAGACATTGGCCTCGAACTGCTGCCGCAAAGCTTCGACCGCCAGGTCCTCGACGGCACCGGGCTGCCCGTAGGCGCCGTTGTTGAAAAGGGCATCGAGCCGGCCGCCGGTCCGCTCCAGCACCGACGCCACCAGCGCCTCGATCGATCCGGGCTCGGTGTAGTCCAGATAAAAGGCCTCGATGCCGTCGGCCTCGAGCGTAGCGATATCTTCCGGCTTTCGGGCCGTTGCGAACACCCGCCAGCCTTCCTTCTTAAGAGCATGGGCGCAATAGGCGCCTATTCCGGAAGAGGCACCGGTGACAATGATGGTGCGCAACTCTTCTTCGGGAGGAATGGTGGTTTGACCGAGGGTTGTCATTTGCCGCAAACCCTTCCCATATTCGCGGCGTCGGGACAATCGAAGGGAACGCGGTTCTTGTTGCGGAAGATCGTAGCCCTCAAACGCGTGCTCTACGACGCGCTCGGCCATTTCAACACCGACGACGGCTGGGCAATGGCCAGCCATCTGGCGATCACCGCGCTGATGGCGCTTTTTCCTTTCCTGATCTTCGCCACGACGCTGGCGAGTTTTTTCGGCGCGCAGGCTTTCGCCGACACCGCCGTGCACCTTGTGTTCGACACATGGCCCGAGCAGATCGCCAAACCGATCGCGCGCGAAGTGCTCAACGTGCTTACCGTCAGGCGCAGCGACCTGTTGACCTACGGTATCGTGCTTGCCGGATACTTCGCCTCGAACGGCATCGAGGCGCTGCGCACCTCGCTCAACCGCGCCTATCGTGTCTCAGAAACGCGCGGCATCATCTACCGGCGGGTGCAGAGCATCATCTTCGTGCTGATCGCGACGGCCGGGTTTTTGGCGATCAGCGTGCTGCTGGTCTTTGCGCCATTGCTGGCGCGGCTGGCCGAATCTCATCTTGAATGGATAAAACCCTATATGGGCACGATCACCCTCTGGCGTTACGTCATCGCCTCGGTCGTCATCATCGGCGGCCTGTTCGCCGTGCATTTCTGGTTGCCGGCCGGCAAGCGCCGGTTCGTTTCGATCGTGCCTGGCATTATCTTCACGCTGGTCGGCTGGCTCATCGGGTCGACCATCTTCGCCGCCTATCTCGACCATTTCTCGTCCTATGTGACGACCTATGCCGGCCTCGCCTCGATCATGATCGCCGTTGTCTTCCTCTACATCGTCTCGGCGATCTTCATCCTCGGCGGCGAGCTCAACGCCGCGATCAGCCGCTATTTGGAGGCGCGCGCCCGCGTCGGTGGCTGAGCCGTCGCCAGCCCGACGCCGAGCGTCGCGATGGCCATGCCGGCGATCTGGAGTGGGCTCAGCTGCTCGCCGAACAATGCCCAGGCGATGACCGCGGTGACGGCCGGCACGAGGTAAAACAGCGAGGCGACCTTCGACATCTCGCCGTCGCGGATCATTACCATCAACAGGAAGATGGCACCGATCGACAGCACCAGCACGAGCCAGGCCGTGGCGAAGATCAGTTCGCCGTTGACGATCACCGTTCGGGTCTCGAAGGCGAGCGAGGCCAGAGCCATCACCGATGCGCCGCCGACATATTGCCAGAACGTGGCAGCCACCAGATCGCCGCCGGAGGCGAAACGCTTCTGCCAGATCGTGCCGGCGCTCATGCCGAGTACGGAGACCAGCGAGGCGCCCAGTGTTTCGGCGGTCACGCCGCCGCCGAGCGCGCCGAGCTTCGGCCAGAGCACGATTACCACGCCGATCAACCCGAGGCCGAGACCGGCCCAGTGACGCGGCAGGATGGCCTCGCCCAGAAGCCGGCCGGCGAGCACTGCCGTGATCAGCGGCTGCAGGCCGACGATCAGGGCTGAAAGCCCTGCGGGCATGCCCCGGTGGATGGCCCAGAACACGCCGCCGAGATAGACCCCATGCATCAGGATGCCGGCGCCGGCTGCGTGCAGCGCCTCGTCGCGGGTGGCGCGGCTCGAACCAAGCGCGGCCATCAACGCGACAAGCAGGATTGCGGCCAGGACAAAGCGCGCAGCCAGGAAAGTAAAAGGCTCGGCCCACGGCATGGCATAGCGCGCGCCGATGAAGCCGGTCGCCCACAGGACGACGAAAGAGGCGGGGATGAACCGCTTGAGGCTGTGCATTTTCCGGAGGCCGCGGTGAATTCGGGTGAGGGATCGACTGCGGCGATTGCTTAATGCCGTTCGGGCCGGCAAGCAAAACCAAACGGTTGATCCATAGAGTCATTTGAGTTGAAGGAGCGCCGTTGATGGCCGTCGGCTCACCGGTCTAAAGACCGACCAGCCGCCTGACATCGTCGGGCGAGGCGCCCGCCTTACACTGGGCGGCAAGGCCGGTATCGCCAAGACTCTTCGACAGTTTTCGTCCATCCGGGCCGAGGATCAGGCGATGGTGGAAATAGGCCGGCTGCGGCAGGCCAAGCAGTTGCTGAAGCAGCCGCTGCACGCTGGTCGCGGAATAAAGGTCCTGGCCGCGCACGACATGGCTGACGCCCTGCAGCGCGTCGTCCAAGGTGACGGCGAGATGATAGCTGGTCGGGATTTCGCGGCGCGCCACGATCACGTCGCCCCAATCCTGCGGTCGGGCCTCGACATGACGCGTCCCAGAGAGCGTCTCGTCCGTGTATTCGGCCCATGTCAGGTCCCTGCCGACCCGCGCCATTGCCGCATCGACGTCTAGCCGCCAGGCAAATGGTGCACCTTCGACGATGCGCCGCTTACGCTCGCTGGCCGGCAGCGCCTTGTCGGCGGCGGGATAGAGGGGCACGCCGTCCGGGTCGCGCGGCCAGTCGCGACCGCGCTTTTCGCTGTCGGCGATGAAGGCGCGGATCTCACTTCTGCTCATGAAGGCTGGATAGACAAGCTCCTCTTCGATCAGACGCTCGAGCATAGCCTGATATTCGGCAAAATGCTCGGACTGGCGGCGCACCGGTTCCTCCCAGCCAAGCCCCAGCCATTTCAGGTCGCGAAAAATGCCCGCCTCGAATTCCGGCGTGCAGCGTGTCGTGTCGATGTCCTCGATGCGCAGCAGCAGGCGTCCGCCCGCCGCCTTGGCCATTTTCTGGTTGAGCAGTGCCGAATAGGCGTGGCCGAGATGCAATTCGCCATTCGGGCTCGGCGCGAAGCGGAATGTCAGCAGTGTCATTGTCCGGCGGCAATCGGGTTGTGCGGCGCTTTCGCCAATTGCTACTTTGCGCCGGCAGCGTCGCGCGTCCAGAGGGACGCGTGACGAAGCGTGTGCGGCACTTTTGATTTTGGAACAAGCAGACATGCAACGCATCGCCAACCTTGACGACATTGTAGAAGGCCTGGACGCGCTGTGCCTGCTAGATCCGCGCCTGGACAAGGTGCGCGGCATGGCCGGCGAGGTGCCGCTCAGGCTGTCGGAGCCGGGCTTCAGGAGCCTTGCCTCGATCGTCGTTTCGCAACAAGTGTCCCGCGCGAGCGCCGATGCCATCTTCGGCCGGCTGACGAAACTGCTCGATCCGCTGACGCCGCAGGCGATACTAGCCGCCGATGAGGCGGTCTTCCGCGAGGTCGGGCTGTCGCGGCCCAAGCAGCGCGGCCTGATTGCCGTCGCCCAGGCGGTGGCCGACGGGCTCGACCTCGATCACCTCTGCCAACTCGATGCGACGGTAGCGATCGCTGCCATGACCAAGGTGCCGGGCATCGGCCCGTGGACGGCTGAAGTCTACCTTTTGTTTGCCGCCGGACACCCAGATATCTTTCCGGCGCGCGATGTTGCGTTGCAGAGCGCGGTCGGCCATGCACTCGGCATCGAGCCGCGTCCGCCGGAGAAAATGCTGATCCGGCTTGCCGAATCATGGAGCCCGTGGCGCGGTGTCGCATCGCGGCTTTTCTGGGCTTATTATCGCGAATTGAAGGGCAGGGATGCCGCGCCTCCGGCCTGAATCCGCAAAAAAGCATTGAAATCATGCGTTTTTGAGACCCGGCATGATCGACAATCCGCTTCACATCCCTGTCATGTCGGGCTTACAGTATCCGCGTCGACCGGTTCTAGGGTGAAGGAGGTCAACGACGTGACGGTTGCCGTATCTCCGGATGGGCTTCCAGCGCTGGTGCTGAATGCGGATTACCGTCCGCTCAGCTATTACCCCCTGTCGCTCTGGTCCTGGCAGGATGCCATCAAGGCGGTGTTCCTCGAGAGGGTGAACATCGTCGCCGAATACGAACACGCCGTGTCTTCGCCGACCTTTTCGATGAAGCTGCCGAGTGTCGTCAGCCTGAAGGCCTACGTGAAGCCGTCGAGGCATCCGGCGTTTACCCGGTTCAACGTCTTCCTGCGCGACCGTTTCCAGTGCCAATATTGCGGCACGCCGGACGATCTGACGTTCGACCATGTCATTCCGCGCCATCGCGGCGGCGCCACGACCTGGGAGAATGTCGTCGCTGCCTGCTCGCCCTGCAATCTGAGGAAGGGCGGCATGATGCCGGCCCACGCCAAGATGTGGCCGCTGCAGAAGCCCTACCAGCCGACGGTGCATGATTTGCATAATAACGGCCGGCTGTTCCCGCCCAACCATCTGCACGAAAGCTGGATGGATTATCTGTACTGGGATGTCGAACTGGAGCCTTGAGATCATCCGATAATTCGGGAGGCTGGCCGTCTGAAGCGATTTTCTGCGCTTCCGGCCTTCGCCGGCCGAAGCATTCATGAGCGGTCGTGGTGTGGTAGTTAAGGCTACGGCTGGCGTAGGCTGGTGCTCACGTACTTTAGTACGCTCCGCTCCGGTTCTCGATAATCACTTGATACGACTCAGCCTGCCGAATTCTTGAATAATCTCGCGTCGGCGCAAGGGTGAACCGCTCAATCGCGGGCAAAGGCGCTGCGGAAGGCGACGACTGCCAGGACAAAGCTGGCGATGGCGTTCCAGCCGGCCAAGGACAGGCCGAGGATGCGGAGCGCCGCCTTGTCGCAGGAGGGCGGGACGAATTTGTCGAGCGCGTCGAGCACGCCCTTGCCGCCGGTGTCCACCGGTCCGGCGGCTGCGGTGCAATCGGTCGGGCCCGGCCACCACGCCCATTCGACGCCGGAGTGATAAACGCTGAGATAGAGGCCGTAGAGCATCAGCAGGCCGCCAATGGCCAGCAGGCCACGACTTATCCAGGCGGGCGCCTTAAGGGCCGACGCAAGCACCGCCAGCAGCATCAAGGGCACGCCGACATAGTAAGGGGTGCGCTGCTCGAGGCAGAGCTTGCAAGGGATGTAGCCGCCAACATACTGGAAGGCCAGCGCCGAGCCGACTGTGGCGGCCATGGCGACGGCGAGGAACAGGGCGGTGCGCAGCCGCTGGCGTCCGGTATCGGCATTCACGGTCGCTGTCATCGGAATCAGTCCATTCGGTTCGATGCCGTTCAGACGGCGTATTTGACGACGATATAGAGCAAAATCAGGGCAGCGGCGCCGGCGCCCGCAATGTGGCCAAGGCGCTTTTCGATGAAGTGGCGGATCGGCTCGCCATAGCGGCGCAAGAGCCAGGCGAGAAACAGGAAGCGAGCTCCGCGCGCAACGATTGCCAGCACGATGAACAGCAGCAAAGGAACGCCGATGACGCCGGACAGGATTGTCACCACCTTGATCGGCGGCAGATGGGCGAGGCCGGAGGTGACCAGCATCAGGATGATGAAGCCAACACCCGACGAGACGCGCATCGCCTCGAACTCGTCATATTTGCCGTAAAATTCGAGGATCGGCCGCGCCACCGCGTCATAGGCGTAGTGCCCGATGAACCAGCCGGCGATGCCGCCCAGCACCGAGGCGACGGTGGCGACCAGCGCGTAACGATAGGCGCGATCCGGCCGCGAAAGCGCCATCGGCAGATAGAGCACGTCGGCCGGCACCAGGAACACCGAGCTCTCGACGAAGGCGATGAAGGCCAGCCACCATTCGGCCGATTTGCTGGCCGCCAGCGACAAGGTCCAGTCGTAAAGTCCGCGAAGCATCGGCACTCCTAATGCACGCCCAAACCGGTAGTGGTCTTGGGTCACGACATGTACAAACAAGACTTGGAAGCGCGCCGTATCAATCTCGTCGGACAAGGTGCGCTTCAATGACATGCGCCGCCTGTCTAGAAAGATTTTCCGCGCTGCACAATGGCAGCTGCTTCACGAAATCGAAAGGCTGAGGCTTGAGCGAGCCCAGATGTCGGGATTTGGCCAGTTGACGACCAGGCCATGGCATCGAGCACCTGCCCGCCTGAAGTGCGTCAAGGCAATATCTAATAAATCGTGGGTTTTCCCGTCGAACACGATCCGTGTTTAAATACGGCGATTTTTGTCACATCCTGTCTTTCCATCCGCCCTTTGCGCCGCCATGACGTTCTCCGATTTCATTTACCGCCCCTTTGAGACGCTCATCCGTCCGCTGGATATTCCACCCGGGCCGCTGCCAGCGAGCGGGCCGTTTGCGCTGCTCCTGCATTTCGCGAGGATGTTCCGCGGCACTCTTGCGGCCATTACCGTCTTGATGATGGCGATCGAGGGGATCAACCTTGCGACGATCTGGGGGGCCTCGTTCGTCGTCGACGGGGTGAGCGCGAAGGGCGCGGCGGTTTTCCTGCACGAGGACTGGCCGACGCTGGTCGTGCTCGGCGTGCTGGTTTTCCCCGTGCTGCCGTTGCTCATCTTCCTGGGCAATGCGCTGAACTCGCAGACGGTGGCCGTATGCATGCCGGCGGCGATGCAATGGCAGGGCCACAAGGCGGTGGAACGCCAGGACCTTGCCTTCTTCCACGATCTCTTCGCAGGTCAGGTTGCGTCGCGCATTTCGCAAGTCGCATCCGCCGTGCAGCAGCAGATCGTCGTGGCCTTTTACAGAATACCGCTGTTTCTGGTGCAGCTCGTCGGTTCGCTCGTTCTGCTTGGCGCGTTATCCTGGCCGCTGGCGCTTCCGGTGTTCGTCTGGATCGCCGCCAACATCGCCATTGCGGTGGTGGCGGTGCCCCAATATTCCGAACGCTCGCGCCGCTCGGCGCGGGGCGCAGCCTTGTTGTCGGCGCCATGACCGACCTCTACAGCAACATCCAGATGGTCAAGCTGTTTGCGGCGGAAGACAGCGAGGCGGGCGCAATGCGCACCGTCATGGAAAACGCCATCGAGACCCAGCAGCGCGAAAGGCGCATCTATCTGACGACCGACATGGGCGTCGTCCTGCTCAATGTTGCGCTCTTTCTCACCAACGTTGCCATAGGGCTCTGGGGATTTGTCGCCGGCTTTGTCACGATTGGCCAGTTCGCCGCATCGATCGCCATCGTTCAGCGGCTCAATGCCAACTCCCGTGCCTTCCTGCAGATGGGCCAGCAGATTTTCCAGGCGGTGGGCACGATCCGCGACGCAATGCCGGTCGTGACGACGCCGCCGACTATAAAAGACGCGCCGAACGCCAACCCGCTCGACGTCACGGCCGGCGAAGTCGAGTTCAAGAACATCCAGTTCGAATACCGCGAGGGCCAAAGGGTGATCGAAGACCTGTCGCTCACCGTGCGCGCAGGCGAGAAGGTCGGGCTCGTCGGCCTCTCCGGGGCCGGCAAGTCGACCCTTGTCAGCCTGCTCCTAAGGTTCTTCGAGCTGAAGGGCGGCGCGATCCTGATCGATGGACAGGATCTCCGCAGCGTGACCCAGGCCAGCCTTCGGGAGAGCATCGGCGTCGTCACCCAGGACGTCTCGCTGCTGCATCGCTCCGTCGGCGACAACATCCGCTACGGCCGGCCCGATGCCCCGCCGGAGGCGTTGGAGCACGCCGCGCTGCTGGCCGAGGCCGACGGCTTCATCGCCGATCTCAGAGATGCTGAAGGCCGCACCGGCTACGACGCTTTCGTCGGCGATCGCGGCGTGAAGCTTTCCGGCGGCCAGCGCCAACGCGTCGCGATCGCCCGGGTGTTGCTCAAGGATGCGCCAATCCTGGTTCTCGATGAGGCGACGTCCGCACTGGACAGCGAAGCCGAGGCGGCGGTCCAGTCCAAGCTCGCGGTTCTGATGGAGGGCAAGACCGTGATCGCCATCGCCCATCGCCTGTCGACCATTGCCAGGATGGACCGGATCGTCGTCCTCGACAAAGGCCGCATCGTCGAGGAGGGAAAACCATCGGCGCTGTTGGAACGCGACGGGCTCTATGCCCGACTGTGGAAGCGTCAGACCGGCGGCTACATTGCCGACGCCATCGAGGAGATGTGAGCCGCCCTCGGTGATGATGTTTTGCTCATGGCCGGCTCGACACATTCTGCTTTCACTCCAGAAACCGGAATTGGCTGAACTCGTTTCCACCGTAGCGTTCGGAAGCCGATCATGAGCGAAGCCACAGTCCCGAACTCCCGTGCCGCCATTCTCGAGCGGCGATCTGCCGGCGTGCTGACATGGTCCGGCCCCGCCTTGATGTTGTTCGCGCGCTCGGCGTTCGCTGTTGCCGCGCAGGGCCTGGTTGCGGCCATTTATGCAGCGCACGGTTCGGCAACGCCCTGGCGCGACGCAGGGGCTTGGCTGCCGGCATACGGCAGTTTGATCGACGCGGGCTGCCTTGGTCTCCTGTGGTGGCTTGCACGGGCGCGAGGGCATCACGCTGCTCGATTTTATCAGCTTCGATCGCAAACGCTTGGGGCGCGATCTGTTGTTGGGCGTCGCGCTCATCCTCCCGAGCCTCGTTTTCATCTACGGTGGGATCATCGCCAGCAGCCTGTTGGTCTACGGCAACCCTGATGCACTGCAAATATACGGACCTTTGCCGCTCTTGCCTGCGCTTTACGGGGTGCTGATCTTTCCGTTGGTCTGGGGCATTACGGAGCAGACCACCTATAACGGCTATCTTCTGCCGCGTTTCCAAGTCTTGTCGGGAAGCACGGGATTTGCCGTTGCCGTCGTAGCGTTTTCCTGGTCGTTTCAGCACGCCGTGATGCCGCTGACGTTCGACCCACACTTCATGCTCTACCGGCTCTTGGCGCCTATCGCCCATTCGACATTCATCACCCTCGTGTACCTGCGCGTGCGCCGCATCCTGCCGCTGGCGACGGCGCATTGGCTCATGGATGGGGTGTCAGCATTCATCGGCATTCTGTGGCCGCTGTTGAGGTAGAAGGGTTCAAACGGGCTGAGATGCCCACTATGGACCGAAGCCTCCGATCGACGAAATCGAAAGCCTGGGCTTGGGCTAGATAGGGTCTCGGGAATTGGCCAGTTGACGAACAGGCCTCCAACCGTATAGTCCGCGCCCATCCAGGCCGCCCGGCCTGAGCCCCTATGGCGGAATTGGTAGACGCGCTCGACTCAAAATCGAGTTCCGCAAGGAGTGCTGGTTCGATCCCGGCTAGGGGCACCATTTCTTAAATTCCCACGCCACTTCTTATTAAACCCAAGGGCGTCGGTGGGATCGTCCACGACGCCCTCGACGGCATCGAATGGTTGCGTCTTGCCTGTTGCCGCAAGCTGCCCAAGCTTCCGCTGAACGGTGCGCGGACTAGACCCAAGCGCAATTGGGCGTTCCTCACCACCGCAATCGGGCGTGCTGCGGTCCCCGCCATCACGAGGGATGCGCCGCCAACTCCGCGGTCAGCTGGTATAGCCGAACCGGACATTCCGTGGATTGAGGCGCCGGTCTTGCTCGGCTATGCACATGGCATGACAACGACCGACGATATTGTCAGGCCTCTTTCCCTTACCGTGGGTCTTATTGCCCGCTTCTGGCCGCAACTGCTGCTTCTCGGCGCCATCGGCTATGTAGCGCGCGACCTCCTGCTCAACGCGGCAGTCACGGTGGGCCTCGTCAATCCCCTCGGCGGGATGGTTGTGCTTTCGCTGGTGGTGCTGACGAAGCTTCTGGTCATCGTGGCGATGTTCGTCGCCCTGCGTCCGGGACTGCCGGCACTCGCCTCGCTTCGCCAAATGTCGGCAAGCGGTGCGAAACAGGAGAAAACGTCCCAGCCCGCCGACCACTTGCTGGCGGTGACCGCGGCCGCCATCTTGCCCTTCTTCGCCTATTACGCCGCATGGGGATTCCTCGGCGACAGTGTGCGAGAATATTCGCGGCTGGCGCTCGAACGCATTCCGCTGGGAGAAAGCGCCGACATATTCGGCCTGCTGCGCTCCAGCGGCCTCATTGCGTCGATTGTCGGCTGCTGGTTGGTCCGCTGGTTCGCGAAGCGCATGAACAAAGGCGCGCGCAGGCCTTACTGGCGGCTGCTCGTCGTGGCGGCGGATGCAAGCTGGATTTTTATCGGGCTCTATGCGCTCGATATCTGGAAGGACGAGTTCATCACCTGGATCGGGGCTAGTGCGTTGCGCAGCGAACTCAGCATGGGCGCAGGATCGCTTGTCCTGTCGATCGCCGCTCACGCTGCCGAAGGCTTCACGCCGGTCGAGTTCAGGCAGCCCGGCATCCTGGAACAGGCGCAAAGCCTGTTCTTCTATGCGCTTCTGCCAATGGTCTGGCTGGTCATGGCGGCGATCATCAACGGCTACGAGCTGACGGCCGCTTCGGCAGCGGCCGCGCCGCCGCCGTCGCGCGGGTCCACCTGGCGCAAATGGTTGAGCGACTTCATCACGCATTTCCTCGGCGGCTACCGCTCGCGCTATGCGCCGATTTGGGCCTGTCTCAAGCTCACGCTCGGCGCAGGACTCGCGACGCTGCTCACCTTCGTCGTCGCCTACCGGCTGATCGGCTGGCTTTGCGCCTGGCTGTGGTTTGGCGCGACGCGGACGCTCGGCGCGCCAGACCTCGATACATGGCAGGTCGTCTTCAGCTTCGCCAGCGTGTTCATCGGCAGTCCGAGCGATCTTGACGGCGGCATAGTGCTCGACGCCTTGAGGATCGCGCTGCTGGCGGCGGTGCTTGAATTTGCGGTGGCGGCGCAACGGCAGCCGCTGAGGGTCGCTACCTGAAGAGCAGATGGCGCGGCCTGGCGTTCGCCAGCGTGACCGACAGCGCAAGGCCGCTTGCCGTCGCCGGAATGACGAAAGTCTCGGCCATGCGCGCCGTGCCGTGCGTGCCGGCGCCCTGGAAGGCCAGCCCGCCGCAGCGGGGCTTGTCGGCTGCCTCGGGCTGCATCTTGCGCACGACGGGCCGGGTCAGGAAGGCAGGCAGCCAGCGGCGGCCTTCGGCGTCTGTGAGCACAACGGCGCAGGGGCTTTCTGCAAGGAGACCAGGATCCTCGATCCTCGCCTCGAATTCGGCCAGCACGACGGCTTCATCTGCCGAGCCGCCGGGCAGGCGCGACAGCGTTGTCAGCCGCCATTCGGCCCCGGCGTAGCGCTGCGACTCACCCCTGTCGACCGCGATCGGGTCGCGGTCGCTACCGGATCGCCATGCCTCCAGGCTTTCCCAGGAATGCACCAGCACTGCAACCGGCAGAGCGAAGCCCAGCCCAGCAAAGCTCAGCCAGTAGCGGCGTCTCTCGGCACGGGAAATGGCCTCCGCCATCACTCGGTCTCCAGCGTCCAAGGCATCGGGCCATCGCTCCGGCGGATCGTCACGGCGCCAGGGATGTCGCCCACCGCAAGTTCGGTGATTGCCACCCGGACCTCTTCACCCAGCGGTGTGAATGCCGATGGCGCGACCAGCACGGTTCCGCCCGCAAGTTCGTTTTCCGGGACTTCGAAAGCCATGAGCACGGGCTTTGGCAGTCCCGGCTCCAGCCGCTCTGCCGGCAGCATTGCCGGCATGGTGGAAATGCGCTGGCTGAGAGAATAGCGCAACCCGCTCGGGCCGAGCCATTCGGCGGAGGTCAGGGTCAGGCTCTCGCGTTTTGCTTCGGCGGCGGCCTCGACCAGGACCCAGACCCCGGAAGTGGTGTAGGTCCGGGTCTGGCCAAAGCGCTCGATCCTTACGGTACGCGCGAGATGCACGTCGCCGACGGCCAGCGCGAAGGCGCGTGCGTCGGTGCGCTTACCCTGCTCGCCAGCAATCGAGACGGGCGAGGTGATGTTGCTGTAGAGCGGGGTAGTCCGCTGCATTGCGTAGAGGATCGCCGCCGCGAAGATGATTGCGCCGGTTTCCTTGAGACCTGTTCTCATTGCCCCGGCCCGACGACCATTTCGGTCTTTACCGGCAATGCCACGATCGCGACCGGATCGCGATCGAACCAGCCCGAGCCGCCGTAGAGATTGTCACGCCGCTTGTAGATCTGGCTGCCCACCACGAGACGCAGATCCTGCGGCAGCGGCTGCGCCTTCGGCCACTCCCAGGCGGCGATCATGTGTTCCGGTATGCCGGGATGGACGCCGCTTGCGATCCATTTGTCGCGTGCAAGATAGAAGGCCGGCGCCTGCACGTCCGTGATCGGCGGGTCGATGTCAAACATGGACGCGAAGGCGTTGCTGGTCGCCGCCGAGCGGTTGTCGAGGTCGAATTCGACCATCAAAAAGGTCTTCGGCTGGGACGGCTCGGTTCCCCTCGGCGGAACCGAGCCGGTTCGGGCACCGCGAAACGTAATAACCCAGCGCCCGGTGTCGATGGGCTCGCCGGCTGCGACCGTTGGAGTTGGCCGCGAGTTGGATGCTTCATACACCGTCATTGCGAATGACGCGGCGGCCGCCGCGAGGCCACCAAGGCCGGCGACGAGAAACGCAAAAAGACGCTGCCGCAAAGTCGATCGCTGTCCGACGGACATGTTTCCTCCCGCGGACTATCCACCAGACCCGAGCCACAGATGCAACCTGGAGAGGTGAGCTATGCGGTAACATTTATGGCACAATTCGAAACAGCTTCGTCTTGGATCGTGCTGCGGGCCGGACCCGCCGCCGTGCCTAGCGGAGGGCCGCCACGACGTCGGCGAAATCGGCCCGCTTGCCATTGTCGGCGCGGCGCAATTGCACCTCGACGGGCCTGCCGTCGGATTGGTCGCAGTAGAAGATGGGTCCGGGCCGCACCCATTTGTCGCCCCACTCGGTCAGCGCGATGATGACCGTTTTGAATTCCAGCCCCTTTCGGGTCAGGACGTATTCGGCCTGCTCGCCGGCGGCACCCGGACGACGGTCCATCAGGCCGGCCTCGACGAAATCCTCGAGGCGCTTGGCCAGGATGTTGGTGGCAATCCCCAGGCTCTTCTGGAATTGCGAAAAGCGCGTGTAGCCGCCGAACATCGCGTCGCGCAGGATCAACAGGCTCCAGCGCTCGCCGACCAGCTCCAGGGCGCGTGAGGCCGAGCAGTTCTGTTTTTCATAAAGACGACCAAGCATGGCGTGAACATACCCTGTTGACTTGCATCATGCAAGTATGCATTGTGCTTGCATGATGCAAGCGATGGAGCTCGAGAGAGCGTCGCTCACTTCATCGCCCGAGACTTGGGTGCCCATCAACCGTCGGATCCAGACAGGAGATATGTCATGAAAAAGGATGAAGATTACACGACGTTATTTGTCGTTGAGCAAAGCCCGGAAGAGGTTTTTGCGGCGGTTGTCAATCCGCGCGCCTGGTGGTCCGAAGACATCGACGGCGATACCAACAAGCCCGGTGCGATATTCTACTATCACTTCAAGGATATCCACCGCGGTACCTTCAAGGTTACGGAGCTTGTGCCCGGCAAGAAGGTCGTCTGGCACGTCGTCCAGAACTACTTCAACTTCGTCAAGGATGCGACCGAGTGGACCGGCACGGACGTGGTCTTCGAGATCGCGCCGACCGACAAGGGTACCGAGCTGCGCTTCACCCATGTCGGGCTGAAGCCGAGTGAAGAATGCTACGACGTCTGCCATGACTCCTGGCGCTTCTATGTCGCGAGTCTTCGCGACCTGATTTCGACGGGCAAGGGGCAGCCCAACAAGGGCGAAGAGAACGCCAATCCAACGGTCGTGCCGCAAAACGAGAACATCGGCCTCGAGCGCAAGACAGCGAGCGATGGCGCCGAGATGATCGTCATGACGACGGCAGCGGCGAAGCCCGGCATCGAGAGCAAGGTGCGGGATGCCCTGCGGGACGTAGCCGGCGCGGCCCGCAAGCAAAGCGGATGCATCGACTACAGCGTCTTTCGCTCGGAGGCAGAGCCGAACGTTACCATCTGCGTCGAGCGCTGGGCATCGAAGCAGGAGCGCGACGCTTTTCTGGGCTCGGCGGACGCGAAGAATTTCGTTTCGGCCATAACCGGCGCCTTCCTGGAGCGGCCTTCGCCGATCTCCTACACGACATTGGAAGTCGGGTCCTGATTGCAAGGGTTCGCCCGGCGACGGTGCCGGTGCCGGCTGCCCTGGAGCAATGCAATGGGGGACGGCATCCAAGCATGGAACAGAAAATTATAACCTACTTGCATGATGCAAGAACGAATGGCTTGCATTCATGCAAGTAGGAGGAGAGATCGCCGTGCCAAAATCGATGGAAGTCACAGACAAGGCCGTTCTGGTAACCGGGGCCAACCGCGGCCTCGGCAAGGCGCTGGTCGAGGAAATATTGAGGCGGGGTGCCAAGCGCGTCTATGCCGGCGCGCGCAAACCGCTCGCCCACGCGGATCGGCGTGTCACGCCGCTGATCCTGGACGTGACCGATACGGCGCAGATTGAGGCGGCTGTCGAAAGGGTCGGGTCTCTCGATATCCTCATCAACAATGCTGGCATCGGGCTCTACGACGACCTCGGCGATCGTGCTGCGCTCGAGCGACACCTCGCCGTCAACCTGCTCGGCGTGCACGGCGTAACCGACGCATTCCTGCCGCTGCTCACGAGTTCGCGCGGCGCCGTGGTCAACATCCTGTCGGAAGCGGCCCTCGTTCCCTTCCCGATTATTCCGTCCTACTCGCTGTCGAAGGCCGCCGCGTTCTCCATGACGCAATCGCTCCGTGCTCTCGCCGGCGCTCGTGGCGTGAGCGTTCATGCGGTCCTGTCCGGTCCCATAGACACCGACATGAGCAGAGACGCCGACATCCCGAAGAGCTCTGCGGAGAGCGTCGCGAAAGGTATCCTGGACGGCATGGCGCGAGGGGAGGAGGAAATTTTCCCCGATCCAAAATCGGCGTCCATGGCCGAGAGCTGGCGCGGCAGCGCGTTCAAGGCGCTCGAACGCCAGATGGCGGCTTTCGTCCAAGCCATGCCCGCCAAGTCATAGGCGACCGCGCTGCGAGCCCAACGGCCCCGCAGCGAATGCGCTATGGCGAAATTGCCCTAGGCTGCCGATGCGTCGCCGGTTCGATCCGGGCTGAGGGCACCATTTTCTTCCGGGAAACCTCGAGAGGTTACTTGGGCGTTATCCCAGGAGCGTCCTCTGGGATAACGTCTGAGATCCGGCAGCCCTTCCTGGCAAGCTGCGGATCGCAGCCCGAGCCGCTATCACATCGGCCCCGGCACCATCTTGGTCGGCTGCTCCGGCATCGGAAACGCATAATTGTCGCATTTCACGTCCGGGTTCGTCGGGCTGAACATTCCGAGCGGGTTCTCCTTGAACAGCCAGGCGTGAAGGTCGTAGTGGTGGAACTCCTTCGGGATGAGCGGATAATGCCCCTCCATAGGCCCCATGAATGTCTGGCCGAAGAGCTTCGGCGGCTCCTTGGTGTCCGGCGTCAAGGGCACGAGCCATTCCACACCGACCAGGCGCAATTCGCCGCCGACCGGCTCATAGATCAGCACATTGGGGCGCGTCGGATCCGCGGTCGGGCCGACAGTCGTGACGTTGACGAAATGGATGCCCATCGCGCCCTTCGGGTAGTCCATCGCTCCCTCTACCTTTTCGCCGCTGTAGAAGACGCATCCAACCGTCGACAGATAAAGCTCGCGAATGGCAACCTTGTAGTCTTCATACCTGGACAGCGATTTACGCAGGGCATCGATCTCGGCCTTGTCGGGTTCGGCGGCCCGAGGAGCGGCGGCGTTCAGACACGCGCCGACGAGACCTGCCAATGTGAGGATACCGAGACGCCTGAGGTGAGTTGTTTTCGTCATGCATTCCTCCCAGATTTTTCTTCTGGCCGTGCAGGACCGAGGCGGCAGTGATGCTGGACGCGCGGCCGTAATTGATCGCCTCATCCCTGTTGGGACTGCGTCGATGCTAATCCTTTCCGCTGATCGGGAGAATTAACCCTGACGACCTAGGCCGGAGCAGGTCGATGGTGCGGAGACGGTCGGCCGGGCCGGGTCCCCCTTTGGACCCGATGCGCTACCGTCGCCGCAGCAGGCTTCTCATCCGGTTGCGCAGCAGGCGCGCCATGTTGCGGGTCTCGCGGTAGAGGTGAAGCTGCGAGGCCGCCTGGCGGGCGGGGCGGTCGGCGTCCGGCGTCAGCCCGATCACCAGCGTGCCCATCGGCTTGCGTTCGCTCCACAGCCGGCTCATCACGGGGTGGTCGGGCACCGCGCAGGAATCGGTCATCATGATGTTGGGGTCGTCGAGATGCTGCCTGGTCACCTCGATCATCAGCAGCGTGCCCGGCGAATAGGCGGCGAGCGTCTCGTCATAGGCGGTCTTCCAGGTATAGGCGACGCCGGCCTCGACGAAGACGACCAGGCAGGCGATGGTGCGGCCGTCGAGCGTCAGCGAATGGATGCGGCAAAGATCCTGCTCGGCCAGCCGGTGCACCGCCTCGCGGGCGAAGGCGGCGCGGTAGCGGTCGATGGCCATGGCGGTGCGCTCGCGGCCTTTCCAGCCGGCGGCCTCCAATGTCAGGAAATTTTCGATGGCGTGGCGGATCTCGTCGGGCCCGCGCGCCACGACATGCTCCAGCCGGCCGAGGTCGGCGAGGCGGCGCTTCAGGCGGCGAAACTCGCGATAATGGTGGGCGCGCAGCGAAGCCTTCAGATACGCCTCGCCGTCGAGCTCGCTTTCGAGCACCGGGCGGTCGGCCTTGCCGGTGGTGACCAGCGTCAGGCCGCGCGTCTCGGCGACGCTGGCGAGCAGGCTCGCCACCGGACCATCCAGCCTTATGTCGGGCAGCACGAAGACCTTCGGCAGCTTGAGATGCGGCCTGGACAGCATCGAGAAGAAATCCTCGATGACGCCGATCGGATCGTCGCGATCGACCAGCGGCGTGCCGATCGGGCCGAACGGGCTCGACCAGGTGCGCATGACGGGAATCCCGAGCGGCACCATCGGCCGCTCGACCGAGAACGGCACCAGCAGGCGCAGCCGGTTGCGATACTGGTCGCCGTCGCGGATGACCGCCAGCCGCACCTCGCGGTCCTCGAGCCTCGGCATGGCCGGAGCCAGGAAGCGCGGATTGAAGAAGACGTTCGGCTCGATCGTGCGGGTGCAGAGATAGTCGAGCTCCTCGACCAGGTCGAAGCCGGCGGAGGCCGGATAGATGGCAAGCTTGCGCTCGGGCCGGTTGTTGGCGAGGATCTCGACATGGGCGGGATCGGCTTCGCGCGCAAGCCCGGCAAGGCCGGACACCATGGCGCCGGCCGGGCCGCCGCTGGTTTCCTCGAGCAAGGGGACGGCAGCCATCAGGCGGCTCCTTTGGCGGGCACGAAAATGACCATGGCGATGCCGAGCTTGCGCCAGACCGTGAAGGACAGCGCGCCGGCCTCGAAGATCATGGCGAAGACGGTGGCCATCGCTGCGCCCCACAGACCGAAGAGCGGGATCAGCACGACGCTGAGCGCGATGTTGAAGGCCAGCGTCATGGCGTAGACGGCGGCGCAGATGTTCTGGTTGCCGCTCATGGTGAGCAGGCTTTCGCAAGGGCCGACGGCGGCCCGGGCGACGACGCCGAACACCAAAAGGAACAGCAGCGGATAGCCGGCGGCAAATTCCGGGCCGAACAAGGTCAGCATCGGCTCGCCCAGGGCCAGCACCAGCAGCGCCATCGCCAGCGACGGCCAGAACGTCCACGACACGGTTTCGCGGGCGAAGGCGGCGAGCTTGTGCGGCTCGCCATGGGTGAACTGCGCATAGCGCTGGGCAACGCCGGCCTTGACAGCGAAATAGACGAAATGCACCAGCGCCAGCGTCTTGACGGTGGCGAAATAGACGGCGACGTCGTTGGGTTCGAGATAGGCGCCGACCATCAGCACGTCGGCATTGGTGAGCAGGAAGAAGAAGCTCTCGACCAGGAAGATCGGCAGCGAGACGATGAACCATTGGCCGAAATGCAGCTTCATCGGCCCGGCCGGGATCCGTCTGTCCATCCGCGAGGTGACGCCGATGAGCTGGCCGAGCGTGGTGGCGTAGGTGGCGGCGATTGCGGCAAAGATCGCCGTTCTGGCGTCGGGCGCGTAGCCCGCCAGCAGCATCAGCGCCATGAACGCCAGAATCAGCAGCGGCCGCACCAGAAATGTCGGCGACAGCGCAAACAGCGCCCAGGAATTGGCCCGCGCCAGCCCTTGCAGAAGGTCGGACATGGCGATCATCGGCAGGCAGATGATGCCGAGGATGAACGGCATGACGTAATAGTTTTCGATATAGGACGACAGCAGCCAGACGCCGAGCGCGCCGAGACCGGCGATCACCGTCGAGGCAACCAGCACGAACAGCCGGCTGGCCTGCACGATGCCGCGCAATTCGGCCAGCATGCCGCGCTCGCGATATTCGGGAATGAAGCGGATGACCGAGGTGTGGAAGCCAAGGCAGGCGAGGTTGCCGACGATGACCATCGTTACCCAGACGAGGACGAAAATGCCGTATTCGAACGAGCCCATCCAGCGCGCCATCAAGACCTGGCTGACGAAGGCGATGACGGCGCTGACGATGCGGACCGAAAAGGCGATCAGCGACATGCGGCCGGCTTCGCCGCGCTCGCCGGCGCTGAACAGCACGGCATCGATCAGGCCAAGCAGCGGCCTTATGCGCAGCGCAAAGCGCTGCGGCAGGAACCGCCCGGCTGTCGTCGCCGCGGAAAAGCGCACCCCGATCACACTCCGTTTTCCGCTTCTTTTCTGGCTATGCGTGTAGCGAAAACACATTAAGAAACGGTTGGGTGGGTGTTCCTTCGCCCCGTTCACGGGGAGAAGGTGCCGGCAGGCGGATGAGGGGCGGCGCGCTGCTTCATATTCATCATTCGCGCAACCCTTCACCCTGCTCTTTAGTGTCTCAGTTTGAAATACGCGGAAACGCCTATCTCGTTTGCCCCATATGCGAAAACGCCTATATGCTTAGCGGAACGCATGGCAGCAACAATGGTCTACACTGTCATTTGGTATGGAAGGCAGGGCATCGTCGACAAGGTGATCTTCGACGACGAGAAGACCGCGAAAGATCATGCAACCTCCATGTTCCAAACCCGAAAGGGTGACGATGGAATCGTGTCCGTTGAAGTTCGTAAGGACAACGGCGCTGTCGTCTTTAGCCATGCGGAGAACTAAGAATGCCAACCGGACCTAAAGGCCAGGAAGGATGTTCTGGCACCACTTACCAGCTCACAAAGAAGCTCATCAAGATCGTTGCCGAGGTTATCAGCCATGGGCGTTATGTCGCCTTCCAGATGCGGAGGTCGCTATCCCGAGGCAACTCTTCACCGACATCCTGCGGCTGATCGCGGAACTCCGGCCATCGCCCCATCCATCACCGGCGTGACCGGCCCGGTTGTCATGCGTTTCAGCAAAACAAGGGGAGAACTATGCCTTGAAGAAAGCGAAATCGACATCCTCGGCCGGCAGCGGGCAGACATCACGGCTTTGGCGGATCACCAACGCCATTTTTGCCGGGGTCTGATCTTGCAACTGGTGCCAGTTTGCGCAAACCTCAGTCTCAACAGAACGGTAATCCGGTGGATGCCTGATTACCTGAATCTTGGAGGGGCGAAGTGTTAGGCGAGCCCATTACCGTTCTGATGGTCAATGAGTATCCTGACTACATTGATGCACAAGTGTGGGCTGCTGAGCTGAAAACCCGTGTGCCGCAGCTGGAGTTCAGGCTTTGGCCAGACGCCGGGAACAAAAGTGACATAGACATTGTGCTGATCGACAAGGGCGCCAGTCCTGGCTTTTTTGATGCCATGACGGGGCTAAGCGCCGTCGTCTATTTGGGAGCCGGTGTCGAGGGTATTGATCTTCAGAGCTTTCCCAAGAGTGTTCCGCTCATCAGGCTCGCAACGCGTGAGCAGGCTTCGGAAGTGGTGCAGTACATCGTCCTTCGCGTTCTCTGCCAGCAACGGCATGTTGCGGATTACATGAGTCTACAAGCCCGCAAGTTGTGGAATCCGATCGCGCCGCGGAAGATCTCCGAGACAAGAATAGTTGTGCTTGGTGCGGGCCGGATCGGTGGCTGGGCCGCAAAGCTGTTTGCGGACTTTGGCTACGACACAGCAGTCTGGTCTCGTCATCAAAAGACGCTTCCTGGCATACACAGTTACTTTGGCCGTGCCCAGCTTGCGGGCGCACTCACAAGTCGGGACTACGTTATCTGTTCACTTCCCCTGACTGGTGAGACTCGTGGGATACTGAACTTGAGTGCCTTTGGAAAAATGAAGCGAGGTGCCTACCTTGTGAATGTCGGCAGGGGCGCGCATGTCAACGAAGCCGACCTGATCCGCGCTCTCGACGAAGGTCAGCTTTCTGGTGCTTGTCTTGACGTGTTTGAGCGTGAACCGCTGGAGGCTTCATCGCCGTTGTGGACTCATCCCAAGGTGACCGTCACACCTCATGTCGCGAGCTTCTGGGTGGATTCTGGAATCGACCAGGCCGCCGATCTCTGCGGTCAAGTCGCCAGAGGAGAGCCTCTGTCCAACAAGATCGACCTCGAACGGGGTTATTGAATCAAAGTAGTGTCTTTACCCACTTTAGCAGGTTCCGATCTTCATGAAGCGCGGACATCAGCGCGTGCGTCACCCGGCTATTAGATTTCAAACTCAAACAC
The DNA here is from genome assembly GCF_040320105.1 of Mesorhizobium sp. M0778. Taxonomy (NCBI): domain Bacteria; kingdom Pseudomonadati; phylum Pseudomonadota; class Alphaproteobacteria; order Hyphomicrobiales; family Phyllobacteriaceae; genus Mesorhizobium; species Mesorhizobium sp. M0778. The sequence continues at coordinate 714,808 of NZ_JAMYPA010000001.1, forward strand.
CACCGCCGGTCGAGATACAGAAAATTCGAAATGCGTATTTTGGTGTCGGCGGGACACCGCCCCCCTCTGGCCTGCCGGCCATCTCCCCCTCAGGTGGGGAGATTGGCTAGTCGCAGACGTCCGTGCCGCCCCGCCTTAGGGCACCTTCTCCCCATCACGGGGAGAAGGAAAGCGCAGCCTTACGCAAACGCCCCATGACAGTGCTTGTACTTCTTGCCCGACCCGCACGGGCAGGCCTCGTTGCGGCCGACCTTGCCCCAGGTTGCCGGGTTCTTCGGGTCGCGGTCTTCGGGGGCGACGATGGCGTTGCTTTCCTGGCGGACCAGCACGGCCGTCTCGCCGCCGTCGAAATCGTCTTCGCCGGTGCTGCCGTCGATATGGCTGCCGAACATGTCAGGGGCCTCGGGCGGCGGCGCGTCCGCCGCCTGGCGGACCAGCTCGACGCGCATCAATTGCGCGGTGACGGCCTGGCGCAGATTGCCCAGCATCGCCTGGAACAGCTCGAACGCCTCGCCCTTGTACTCCTGCAGCGGATCGCGCTGGGCATAGCCGCGGAAGCCGACGACCGAGCGCAGATGGTCGAGATTGACGATGTGCTCGCGCCACAGATGGTCGAGCGTCTGCAGCACCACGGAGCGCTCGACATAGGTCATCACGTCGGGGCCGAAGCGCTCGGCGCGCTCCTTGGCGGCGGCTTCGGCAGCCTGGCTGACGCGCTCGCGGATGTCGTCCTCGGCAATGCCTTCTTCTTTGACCCAGTCCTCGACCGGCAGATCGAGATTGAGGAATTCGGCGATCTCGGCCTTGAGCCCGGCGACGTTCCACTGCTCGGCATAGGCGTTTTCGGGAATGTTCTTGGCGACGATCTCCTCGATGACGCCTTCGCGCATCTCGGTGATGGTCTCGGACAAGCCTTCGCCGTCCATCAGCTCGATGCGCTGCTCGAACACCACCTTGCGCTGGTCGTTCGAGACGTCGTCATATTTCAACAGGTTCTTGCGGATGTCGAAGTTGCGCGCCTCGACCTTCTTCTGCGCCTTTTCCAGCGCCTTGTTGATCCACGGATGGATGATTGCCTCGTCTTCCTTGAGGCCGAGTTTCTGCAGCATGCCGTCCATGCGCTCGGAGCCGAAGATGCGCATCAGGTCGTCCTGCAGCGACAGGAAGAATTTCGAGCGGCCGGGATCGCCTTGGCGGCCCGAGCGGCCGCGCAACTGGTTGTCGATGCGGCGCGATTCATGGCGTTCGGTGGCGAGCACATAAAGACCGCCGGCGGCGAGTGCCTTTTCCTTCAGCCGGGCGATGTCGTCGCGGATGTCCTTTTCCCTGGCCTCGCGCTCGGGGCCGGCCGGCATGTCGCCAAGCTCCTCGGCAATGCGCATGTCGGCATTGCCGCCGAGCTGGATGTCGGTGCCGCGGCCGGCCATGTTGGTGGCGATGGTGATGGCGCCCGGTTTGCCCGCCTGGGCGACGATCGCCGCCTCGCGCTCGTGGTGGCGGGCGTTCAGCACCTCGAAATCCTTGAAACCTTCCTTGCGCAGGCGTTCAGCCAGTTGCTCCGACTTCTCGATGGAAGTCGTGCCGACCAGCGTCGGCTGGCCCTTGGCGCGGGCTTCCTTGATCTCCTTGACGATCGCCTTGTATTTCTCCTCTACCGTCCGGTAGACCTCGTCGTCCTCGTCAATGCGGATGACCGGCAGGTTGGTCGGGATCTCGGTGACGTCGAGATTGTAGATGTTGGCGAATTCCTCGGCCTCGGTCAGCGCCGTGCCGGTCATGCCGGCCAGCTTCTTGTAGAGGCGGAAATAGTTCTGAAAGGTGACCGAGGCGAGCGTCTGGTTCTCCGGCTGGATCGCCACATGCTCCTTGGCCTCGAGCGCCTGGTGCAGGCCTTCCGAATAGCGGCGGCCGGGCATCATGCGGCCGGTGAACTCGTCGATGATGACGATCTCGCCGTTGCGGACAATATAGTCCTTGTCCCTCTGGAACAGCCGGTGCGCCTTCAGCGCGTTGTTGACGTGATGGACGATGGCGACATTCTCGACGTCGTAGAGCGACTCGCCCTTGAGCAGGCCGGCATCGCGCAGCATGTTCTCCAGCTTCTCGGTGCCTTCTTCGGTGAAGATCGAGGTCTTCTGCTTCTCGTCGATCTCGTAGTCCTGCGGCTGCAGCTGGATGATGAAGGTGTCGATGGTGTTGTACATTTCCGAACGGTCCTCGAGCGGACCGGAAATGATCAGCGGCGTGCGGGCTTCGTCGACCAGGATGGAATCGACTTCGTCGACGATGGCGTAGCTGTGACCGCGCTGCACCATCTGGGCGCGCTCGTATTTCATGTTGTCGCGCAGATAGTCGAAGCCGAGCTCGTTGTTTGTGGCGTAGGTGACGTCGGCGGCGTAGGCGACGCGGCGCTCCTCGTCGGACAGGCCGTGGACGATGACGCCGACCTTGAGGCCGAGGAATTTGTAGACGCGGCCCATCCATTCGGAGTCGCGCGTGGCCAGGTAATCGTTGACGGTGACGACATGGACGCCATTGCCGGCGAGCGCGTTAAGGTAGACCGGCAGCGTCGCCACCAGCGTCTTGCCTTCGCCGGTGCGCATCTCGGCGATGCCGCCATTGTGCAGCACCATGCCGCCGATCAGCTGCACGTCGAACGGCCGCATGCCGAGCACGCGGCGGGCGGCCTCGCGCACGGTAGCGAAGGCCGGCACCAGAAGGTCGTCGAGGCTGGCGCCGTTGGCGATGTCCTGGCGGAATTTGTCGGTGCGGGCCTGAAGCTCGGCGTCGGAAAGCGCCCGCATCTCGTTTTCCATGGCATTGATCGCCTCGACGCGCGGCCGGGTCGATTTGACCCGACGATCGTTGGAGGAGCCGAAAACCTTACGGGCGAGACCGCCGAGACTGACCATCCAATGGCCCTTTCGATAGCATTCCAAGTCATTGCGACGGGCGCCGGCCGGCCCCCATCAAATCCGCGTGAACGCGGACAAACGCAAAAAGCGCCCGGAAAACGGTTCTGGACGCAAAGTCGTTGGACAGATAAGAGGGGGCTCATTCGATGTCAACGCCGCGCTCGCCCTGTCGACCGCGCCAAATTCCGCCACAATCCTGCTGGTCTGGAAGCCATTCCGCTCTAGCTACCCCGCTTTGGAGATAATCGTAATGTCTGTATTGTTCCGCCGCGCGTCGCTCGCCAGCCTTGGTCTGGCATTCGGGCTGTCGGCCCTCTCGCTGTCGCCGTTGATGGCGCAGGAAGCCGCCCCTGCCCAGCCGGCGGCACCCGCCCCGGCGGCCAAGCCGGTCGATCCGAACGCCGTGGTCGCCACCATCAACGGCCAGACGCTGACCGAGGCAGACCTTGGGCTTGCCGAGGGCGAGCTGTCGCAGCAGTTCGCGCAGCTTCCGCCCGAGCAGCGCCGCGCCGCGGCGCTGTCGGCGGCGATCGAAATCCGCGTGATGGCGGCCCAGGCGGTGACCACCGGCCTCGACAAGGATCCCGACTTCCAGCGCCGCATGGCATTCCTGCAGCAGCGCGCGCTGCATGGCGAAATGGTCGAGAAGGGCGTCGTCAACAAAGTTACCGATGCCGAGGTCCGCGCCCGCTACGACCAGGAAATCGCCAACACGCCGCCCACCAACGAGGTGCACGCCCGTCACATCCTCGTGAAGACGAAGGAAGAGGCGGACGCCATCATCAAGCAGCTCGACGGCGGTGCCGATTTCCAGAAGCTTGCCAACGAGCACACCAGCGATCCGAGCGGCAAGACCAGCGGCGGCGATCTCGGCTGGTTCGGGCCTGGCCAGATGGTGCCGGAATTCGACAAGGCGGCGTTTGCGCTGGCGGTCGGCAAATACACCGAGCAGCCGGTACAGTCGCAGTTCGGCTGGCACGTCATCAAGGTCGAGGACAAGCGCACCAAGCAGCCGCCGGCCTTCGACGAGGTCAAGGACCAGGCCCGCCAGGCGGTCATCCGCGACAAGTATTTCGCGCTGGTCAAGTCGCTGCGCGCCAACGCCAAGGTCGACATCCCCGATGCCAACCTGAAGAAGACGGTCGACGCACTGGAAAGCGCGAAATAGGCCAGATTGAGCTACGACAGGGCGCGCTGCCGCCCTGTCGCTTCTATTTGGTAGGGCGAACGATGATGCGTCGACGCCGCCGCCGGACCGCCGTGGCATCGCCGGCATCGCCAGCGACGATGCCTTTCAAGACATAGCCGACCGCCCTGTGCAGCGTCGCTTCGTCCTCGTCGAGGCGGTTCGTCAGAAGATGCGTCCAGGCGTACGAGGCGATCAGGTCGGCGACGACAGTGGCATCGACATCGGCTGCCACCTCTCCCCTTGCCTTGGCGCGTTCGACCATCTGGCCGGTGTGGACACGACGGCCTCTCGCGTATTCGGCAAGGGCGGCGGCCGCTTTTTCGTCCGACTGCGCCTCGGCAATCAGCGATCTGAACACGCTGCCCGACGATGTGTCGCGCCAGTGCGCAAACAAGCTCTTCAGGAAGCCGACGAGGTCCTGCTCAAGGTTCCCGGTGTCGGGATTGTCGACACGCTTTTGCCGCTGGTAGACGTCGAGCAGCAGAGCGGCCTTGCTTGGCCACCAGCGATAGATCGTCGGTTTTCCGGCGCGCGCCCGCCGCGCCACCGCCTCGATGGAGAAGCCGGAATAGCCGGCTTCGACCAGTACCGCTTCGGCGGCATCGAGAATGGCATCGGCGCTTTCGGGGCTGCGCCGTGCGCCGGCTGATTTGCGCCCGGGATCGGTGGTTTCGCCCATCTCGTCTTCCTTGCCGATGATCTCAGCAGCCATCATACACAGCCCCTTGACGAAACGAAACGATCCGTTTCATATGTAACGGAACGTTCCGTAACGATAAGGAGAACAGCAATGACCTCGACTGTCGCCACGCGTTTTTCGCGCTTGCGCTTCGCCCTGCTGGTGCTGCTCGGCGTCTACCCGCTGATCACTGCCATTTTGTACATGGTTTTTCCGCTGACCAAGGAGTGGCAAATCTGGCAGCGTACACTGGTCATCGCGCCGCTGATGGTCTCGATCATGATCTGGGGACTGATTCCGGGCGTGCAGCGGGCGTTTCGCGGGTTCATTAACCCAGCGGTCCGGTGATGTTCATTCCAGCGCCTGCGACGTTTCCGACGCAACGCGCCACTCGCCGTCGGCCAGCACGAGTTCCAGCATGACCCGTGCCTTGCCGGTCAGCCGCTGCGCCGAGTGGTCCTTCGGCACATAATCGTAGGTCATGGCGAAAACCGCATCGGCGCGGTCCTTGCCGTGCGGCGTCACCTCAAGGCTGCCGGGCTCAAGACCGAACGACCACGACGCCCATTGCGCGAACCAGTCAGTCTTGACCTTGACGATGGCCTCGCTGTCGTAGCGCGTGCCGTAGATGGTGGCCGACGCACCGTAAAGCCGCTTGACGGTCTCGCGCATCGCCTTGGCATCAGGCGCCAGATAGTCGTGGCGCAGAAACTGCTCGATGGCGCCCTTGTCGCCGACGGAGCGTTCGAGCGCTGCGACCTCAGACGCGGGCGCCGGGGTGACGGCCGGTTTCGGTTGCTGGGCACTGTCTCCGCCCGGCACAAATTCGAAACGCTCGAGCAGCGATCCCTGCTCCCAGGGACGCTGCGCCTCGCGCGTTGCGGAAACGACATCGCGGCGCACCGCGATCATCATGTCGTTGATGCTCTGTCCGGGCTCCGCCATATGCCGCAAAAGTGCCGCCGCAAAGGGCGAGTTGCGCCCCGTCCCGTCCATTGCCACAGCGCCGGGCGCCGTCGAGAAGGCAATGAATGAACCGCGTGTCGACTGGAACTGGGCGAGGCCGGCGAGAGCCGTCGCCGAGCGCGTCGTGGCGCTGCGGCTGAGACTTCGCGCAAACGGGTTGTTGCGGCAGGCATCGAGGAAGACCAGGCTGACCTTGGTCTGCTGCTCCATGATGTCGAGGACCTCGTCGATCGGCACGGCCTCGAGCTGGAGCTTGACCGGCATGTCCAGCCTGGCGTCGACCGGCACGATGAAGTTGCGCCCGTCGACCTGCAGGCCGTGGCCGGCATAGTAGAACAGCCCGGCACCGGCGCCCTGCAGCGCATCGGAGAATTCGCCGATCTTGCGTTCGAGCTCGCGCTTGCCGAGATCGTTGCCTTCGATCACTTCGAAACCGATGGCGCGCAGCTTGTCGGCAATGTCGAGCGCATCGTTGACGGGATTGGCCAGCGTGCCGGCTTTGGCGTAGCTGCCGTTGCCGACCACAAGCGCCACGCGCCGCGCCGTCTGCGCATCCGCGCGCAGCAGCAGAAAGCCCAGAAACGCCAGTGCCAAGACCACAAGCCTGCCCATGGGGCAGGATCATAGCGCTATCGGCCGCAGCGATGCCAACAAATTTGCAACAGCCCTGCTTGCGGCATGAGGCAGTGTCAGGCGTCCGGCACCCGTAACGGCTGTGAAAACGGCTTGCGCCGACGCGCGCTATCGGGCAAACCGGCGTTCCTTTCGCGATTTTCCCGCCCGGGGTCTTCCATGTCCGCACAGGTTTCGCCGCTCGCGCCGAAGAAATATGCCAAGATGCCGACCATCGAGGGCGTGCGCATCGCCACCGCCGAGGCCGGCATAAAATACAAGAACCGTACCGATCTGCTGGCCATGGTGTTCGACGCCGGCACCACCGTCGCCGGGGTGTTCACCAGGTCGAAATGCCCCTCGGCGCCGGTCGACTTCTGCCGGCAAAACCTCACGGCGGGCAAGGCGCGCGTTCTGGTCGTCAATTCCGGCAATGCCAATGCCTTTACCGGCCAGAAGGGCCGCGCTTCGACCGCACTCACGGGCGAGGCGGCGGCGAAGGCGGCCGGCTGCACGCCAGGCGAGGTGTTCCTGGCCTCGACCGGCGTCATCGGTGAACCGCTCGATACTGGTAAGTTCAGCCACCTGCTGGCCGGGCTGATCAAGGACGGCAAGCCGGAATTATGGACCGAAGCCGCCAAGGCAATCATGACCACCGACACCTATCCCAAACTGGCGACCGCGACGGTCAAGCTCGGCAATGCCGACGTCACCATCAACGGCATCGCCAAGGGCGCGGGGATGATCGCGCCCGACATGGCGACGATGCTTTCCTTCATCGCCACCGATGCGCCGATCGCAGCACCGGCGCTGCAGGATCTCTTGTCGCGCGGCACGGCCAAGACCTTCAACGCGGTCACCGTCGACAGCGACACCTCGACCAGCGACACGCTGCTGATGTTCGCCACAGCTGCTGCCGCCAGGCGTGGCGCGCCGGCGATTTCCGACCCCAAGGATGCGCGCCTCGGCGCGTTCCGCCGTGCCCTCGGCAAGGTGTTGAAGTCGCTGGCGCTACAGGTGGTGCGCGACGGCGAGGGCGCCCGCAAGCAGGTCGAGGTCACCGTCACCGGGGCCAAATCGGCCCGCTCGGCCAAGCGCATCGCGCTGTCGATCGCCAATTCGCCGCTGGTCAAGACGGCAGTCGCCGGCGAGGACGCCAATTGGGGCCGTGTCGTCATGGCCGTCGGCAAGGCCGGCGAACCGGCCGACCGCGACCTTCTGTCGATCTGGTTCGGCGACAACCGCCTGGCATATCAGGGCGAGCGCGACGCCGCCTATTCCGAAGCGGCGACTTCGGCGTATATGAAGCGCGACGAGATCCGCATCCGCGCCGATATCGGCATCGGCCGCGGCAAGGCGACGGTGTGGACCTGCGATCTCACCAAGGAATATGTCGCCATCAATGGCGATTATCGGAGCTGATGACATTGGCTTCCAGACATCCGGCAAGCGTGTTGGCGATCGTGCGCCGCTACGAGGCGGCTGGCTTTCGCGCCTGGCCGGCGGCCGCCGTCCATTATGACGGCACCTGGGTCGTGCGGCTGACGGCCGGCCATCCGGCCAAGCGGCTGAATTCGGTCAATCCGCTCGATCCGGGCGACATCCAGCACATTGCCGAGCGCATCGGCCGCGCCAGCCGTCGCTTCGACGCCTATGGCAGGCCGCTGACCTTTCGCGTCTCGCCGCTGTCTGGGCCGGATCTCTCAAAGTACCTCGACGGCGAGGGCTGGAGCACATTCGCGGAGTCGCTGGTCATGCGGCTGCCGCTGGCGGACGCCATGCTCGACGACGCCATGGACCAGATTCCGTTGAAGGACATCAGCCGTTTCATCGGCGCAGCGCTCAAGGTGAGCGGTTCGGACGTGTCGCTACGGCCCGGCCTGTCGGAGATCATTGGCGCCATCCAGCCGGAGGCCGGGCTGTTTGCGCTGGAGAACGGCAGCGAGCCGCTGGCAACGTTGATCTGCGTGCATGACGGCGACCTTGCCGGGCTGTTCGAGATCGCCACCGACAGATCGGTGCGCAACCAGGGCCATGGCCGCCACCTCATCCGATCGGCGCTGAAATGGGCGCGACTGCGCGGGGCGCGGGAAGCCTGGCTGCAAGTCGAGGCGGACAACGCGCCGGCGCTGGCGCTTTACCGTTTGCTCGGATTCGACGAAGTCTATCGCTATCACTATCGCCGGCCACAAGGCGCATGAGCGGCTCAGACACGGTCGGCAAGCGCCTGCTCCTGGTTGCGGCCTGCGCGCTAGTCGATGCCGACGGGCGCGTGCTTTTGGCGCAGCGGCCCGAAGGCAAGCAACTCGCCGGCCTATGGGAGTTTCCGGGCGGCAAGGTCGAGCCCGGCGAAACGCCGGAACAATGCCTGATCCGCGAACTGTATGAGGAGATCGGCATCGAGACCGATATCCCTTGCCTGGCACCACTCACCTTTGCCAGCCATTCCTACGATGATTTTCACCTGCTGATGCCGCTGTTCGTCTGCCGTCGCTTCCGCGGCATTGCCCAGCCGAAGGAACGGCAGGTGCTGAAATGGGTGCGGCCGCGCCAGATGCGCGATTTTCCAATGCCGCCGGCCGATGCCCCGCTGATCCAGTTCCTCATCGATCTGCTGTAACGGCCGATCTCCCGTAAACCGGGCAGCTCCGCGAAGCGATATCAGCAGCGTTAATGAAAGATTTATCTGGCCGTGAAAAATTGACGCAAAGCGGTTACGCCGATTCCACCGCTGGGGAGCGATTTGCATGAGCTTCGACAAGGACTGGGACTTGCCTTGGCCCGATCGCCTTCCTGGCGCCGCCAATGCTGGCATGGGAATATTGCGCATCGCCCTTTTGTTCGGCTCGGCCGCGGTGGCTCTGGCCTTGATCGCGACACCCTACCTCGACAGCCGGACCCGATCGCAGTTTGCCCGCGATGGGCTTGATACAATGAGCACCGGCTCGATCGGCCAGCGCGACAGCTATACGCTGCGCAAGAGCGTGCTGCAGCCGCTGCCCAGTTCGGTTTGCGTCATTCGGGCCGATGGCAGAAGCAGCGGTGACTGCTGACGTCCTCAACAGGTATCTGAAGCGCGTCGCGTTCGACCGGCCTCGTGCGACGCGCTTATGTTTCGATGCATGTCGTTATCGCAAAACCGCTGCACACTTTTGCGCGACATGCATTGGAATGCAGCTGTTTCACCGCGCGTTAAGCCTGTCACGTTAACCTTTCTTAACGGGTCGGCGCTAGGTTCCGGCAAGAGGGATGGGCGCCCATGAAAATCTTGCTGCAACGATTTTTAGAAGACGAGAGGGGTGCGACGGCTATCGAATATGGTTTGATCGTGGCCGTGCTGTCGCTTTCCATTGTCACAGGCATCGGCCAGGCTGCCGGTGCGATCGAGTGGCTGTTCAGCGACAACAGCAGCAGGCTTGCCAACGCATTTGCGCAGTGATTCGCTCGGCTGTTGCGCAGGGCTACGCCTAGCTTTTGCGCAGGGATATGCTCAGGGGCCGCCGGGGTTTTCCAGGATCGTCTTCAGCGATATTTTTGCGGAGCCCGGCTTCAGCGGTTTTTGCTGAGAGGCATCGGGCGCCCAGCCTGACATCCAGACCACCGAGAAACTCGCCCTGACGCGGCCATCGGCGTCCGAAAACCGCTCCGCATAGATTTCGGCGGCGCGCGCGAACAGCGCTCGGGTGCCCGGCCGTCTGCTGCGGTCGACAAGCGCGCTGGTCTCGCCCATTGCGCGCAGGTCGGCGACCAGGCCAAAGAGGGAATCGTAGCGCACCGTAATCGTCTCGACGTCGGCAACCGGCAGCGCCAAGCCGGCGCGCTGCAGCAGCACGCCGGCGTCGCGGACATCGGTGAACGGGATCACACGCGGGCTGGCGCCGCCGTAGAGCTCGGTCTCGGCGGCAAGCAGGCTTTCGCGCAGTTCGGAGAGCGTGCCTATGCCGGCGAAGGCGCCGAGGAAAAGCCCGTCCGGCTTTAGCGCCCGGCGGATCTGCACCAGCATGCCGGGAATGTCGTTCATCGCCTGCAGCGACAGCAGCGAGACAGCAAGATCGAGGCTTTCCGGCTCGAATGGCACGGTTTCCAACGGCGCCACCACTCCTGGCCGGCCGTCGAGGAAAGCGGCGTCGGCCTCGACGCGCACGTTTTCCGCTACCTTGCCGCTTTCTGCGAGCACCTCTGCTGCTGCCGGCGTCTGGCAAAACAATGAGGCCGCCTTGCCGAACTTGCGTTCGACGGCGCCGAGCCGGTCGGCAAGATCCTCGGCCGCCCGCCGCATGAGGAAATCCGCCCTGGCGATAGGGCGGGCCAGTGCCCGACGCTTGTGCGCCAGCCAGAGCGAGGTGTCGATTACAAGCTGCAATGGGCAGGTCCTTGTGCTTCGCTCTCTGATATAGTGATGCGGAGGACCAACCACGTGGCCGATCCCATGCCGGAGATCAAGCGTATTGCGATCAAGAGCATTGCCCGCAAGGCATTGGGCTGGCCGGCGCGCCTGTTGTTCCCGCCGGTCTGCGCCGGCTGCCGCCGCCATGTCTCGCAACCCGGCGTGTTGTGCGGCGCCTGCTGGCCGAAACTCAGGCTGCTGGAACGGCCATGGTGCCCGGTGATGGGCACGCCGTTCACCCACAATATGGGTGAGGGGTTCCTGTCGGCGGAGGCGATAGCCGACCCGCCGCCATTCGAGCGCGCGCGGGCGGCGGTTGCCTATTCCGGCGTTGCCCGCCAGATGGTGCAAGGGCTGAAATACCAGGACCGCACCGATCTGGCGCCGTGGATGGCGCGCTGGATGCTTCGCGCCGGTGCCGAGCTCATCGCCGAGGCCGAGGTGGTCGTGCCGGTGCCGCTGCACTGGCGGCGCTTCTTCAGGCGGCAGTTCAACCAGTCGGCGGAACTGGCGCGGGCGGTGGCGCAGCTCGGCGATCGGCCTTTCGCGCCATCAGCCATCAAGCGCGTCAAACTCACGCGCCAGCAGGTCGGGCTGGAGCGGCGGGAACGCGAGGAAAATGTGCGCGCCGCATTCACAGTGCCTGATGAAGCGGAGATCGAAATCGCCGGCCGCCGGGTGCTGTTGATCGACGATGTCTACACCACCGGCGCCACGGTCCGTGCGGTCGCCAGGGCGTTAAAAAAGGGCGGTGCCGGCGCAGTCGACGTACTGACCTTCGCGCGCGTGCTGCCGGGGGACTTTCGGGCCGACGAATCGGCGCCTATATAGCCTATATGACAGCGGAACGAGGCAGGGTTGCTGACCGATGGTCGATGTGACGATCTACACGCGGATGATGTGCGGCTATTGCACTGCGGCCAAGCGGCTGCTCGACAGGAAGGGTGTCGCCTACACCGAGCACGACGCCTCCTTCTCGCCGGAGCTGCGCCAGGAGATGATCTCCCGGGCTCACGGCCGTTCCACCTTTCCGCAGATATTCATCGGCGACACGCATGTCGGCGGCTCCGACGATCTCCACGAATTGGAGGCGGAAGGACGGCTGGACAGATTGCTCGCCAACGGCTCGGCCAGGTAAGGACATGACGATGACTGGTTTCAAGGCGGCGGCGATCCAGATGCGTTCGGGAACCAGCCCGGAGCGCAATGCGGTCGATCTGGAACGGCTGGTGCGCGAGGCGGCAGGCCTGGGCGCGAGCTACATCCAGACCCCGGAAATGACCGGCGCGCTGATCCGCGACAGCCAAGCCCGGGCCGCTTCGTTCACCTCCGAAGACAAAGACATCATCGTCTCGACGTCGCGGAAGCTGGCCAACGAACTCGGCATCTTCCTGCATATCGGCTCGACCGCCATTCTGCGCGCCGACGGCAAGCTCGCCAACCGCGCACTTCTGTTCGGGCCTGACGGCGCCACGATTGCCACCTATGACAAGATCCACATGTTCGACGTCGATCTCGACAATGGCGAGAGCTGGCGCGAATCCGCCGCTTATGAGCCGGGCACGGAGGCTGTCGTCACCGAAATCGATGGCGCGAAGCTGGGCTTTGCCGTCTGCTACGATCTGCGCTTCCCGCAGCTGTTCCGCGCCGAGGCGCTGGCCGGCGCCGATCTGCTTGCGGTGCCCGCCGCCTTCACCCGCCAGACCGGCGAAGCGCATTGGCATGTGCTGCTCAGGGCGCGCGCCATCGAGAACGGCGCCTATGTCGTCGCCGCCGCGCAAGGCGGAGTGCACGAAGACGGTCGCGAAACCTATGGCCATTCGCTGATCGTCGATCCCTGGGGCCGCATCATCGCCGAAGCAGCGCATGACGAGCCGGCGGTGATCGTCGCCGAAATCGACCCGGCGCAGTCGGTCGCAGCGCGCAAGAAGATACCGAACCTCAAGAACGCACGCGATTTTGCCGTCAACGCCGGTCCGGTGGACGCGCTGCCGCTCAGGGGTGCCGCCTCTTGATCCGCTTTTCCCTGACCTGCGAGCACGAGCACGAATTCGAGGCATGGTTCCGCAGCAACGACGATTTCGACACACAGAAGAAGCGCGGTTTCGTCGATTGCCCGGCCTGCGGCTCGCGTAAGGTCGACAAGGCGCTGATGGCGCCCGCGGTCTCGACCGGGCGCAACCAGGAAAAGATCGCGCTCGCCATGGGCGAGGCCCAGAAGCAGGCGCTGGCGCAATTGAAGGCCATGGCCGAGAAGGTGCGCGAGAACGCCGATTATGTCGGCGACAAGTTTGCCGAGGAAGCGCGCAAAATCCATTTCGGCGAGAGCGATCCGCGCGGCATCTATGGCGAGGCGACGCTGGAGGAGGCCAAGAGCCTCGCCGACGACGGCGTCGAGTTCTTGCCTATTCCCAGCTTCCCGGACGACCGCAACTGATCCGTCAACTTGCCCGGGACATAACGAGGCATCTCCGCCAGGCCGCGCCATGACCGTGAAGGTCGGCGCCGTCGCCAGCGACAGCCGACCGCCGGCGTCGAGGGCGGCGGTGCTGCCGCCCCCTGCACAGGCGTCTGCAGTTTCATGCCGAGCAGCAAGGATGGGCTTCTCGGGTAGTCGTTTCGCTGCTTCTTTCGTGCCCACTGCTTGACGGGCTTGCTTCACTTGACGGGCTTGCTTCCGCATAGCCTGCAAACTGGCGTTCAAGCGCCTTGACCGCACTGCTGCGCCAACCCTCCGCCACGGATTCCGACATGGGATCGGGGAAGATTTCCTCCTCGCCGTTCTCCACGCCGTCCAGGATCGCTCGCGCAACAGACTCCGGAGAGGCCTTCGGGATGTCCAGGCCCCGTGTCATGTCCGTGTCCACGGGGCCGGGAAGGACCCTGTGGACGCTGACACCCCGTCCGGCCAAGAGGGTGCGCAACGACTGTGACAGTGAGAACGAGGCCGCCTTCGAGATCGAGTAAGCCGGACTGAACGGCACGGCAGCAATAGAGGCCAGCGACAGAATGTTGACGATGGCTCCCCGCGACCGGGCCAGCAACGGCAGCAGAGCCTGGGTCACGTCATACGCGCCGAAGAGGTTTACGGCGAGCTGTTGTTCGAGCACGCGACGGTCGCTGAGATCGTCGAAGGGCGATACGCCGGCATTGTTGATGAGGATATCGAGAGCATCGATTTTCTCGACGGCCTCCCGGATCTGCGCAGCGTTCGTTACATCCATGGTCAGGGACGTCACACGCCGGTCCGGGTGAGCCATGGCTTGGCGGGTTGCGGCATAGACGCGCTTTACGCCTCTGCTCAGGGCTTCCTCGACCAGTGCCCGACCGATGCCCCGATTGGCTCCAGTCACCAGGATAGTTGTGCCTTCGATCTTCATTGCGTCTCTCCTAGTGCTTATCGTTGTGTTCGAGCTCAGTGCACAATCGCGCCGCAACTCAGGCGCGCCGCAACTCAGGTTGGCTACAGTCGCCATTCTCGATACGACTGGTTGGTGAGATGGACTTAGCGCCGGATGTCGAAGCCATGGGAGTGACAAGTGTGACGGGATTCCGATGGACTCGCTGATCACGGCCGCGGCGCATGCGCTCGCGGCGGGCGATCCGCTCGGCGCCTTGAAACGGGTTGCGCTGCGCGACGATGCGCCGGCCCTTGCGTTGCGCGGTATCGCGATGGCGCAGCTTGGCGACCTGAATAGGGCGAAGGTTCTTCTCAAGAGGGCGGCGCACGCATTCAGCCCGAGGGAGGCCGTGGCCCGCGCGAGGTGTATCGTCGCCGAGGCCGAGATCGCGCTCGTCTCGCGCGACCTCGCCTGGCCGGCCAAGGCACTCGACACCGCGCGGGCGACGCTTGAAAAGCATGGCGACCGCGTCAACGCCGCGCATGCGCGCAACCTCGAAGTTCGGCGCCTGCTGCTGATTGGTCATCTAGACGAAGCCGAGCGCAGGCTGGACGGCTTCGATCCCTCGCCGCTGCCGCCGGCATCGCGGGCCGCCCACGAGCTGGCTGTCGCCGGCATCGCCATCCGCCGCTTGCGGACCGGTCCTGCGCGCGCCGCACTCGCCCTGGCGGCGCGCGCA